>JADBKE010000011.1 GCA_014896535.1 Candidatus Fermentithermobacillaceae bacterium | reverse complement strand
GAAAACCGGATGTAGGACGCAAGCACTACCGAGTCGGGCGCCCCTGCGAGAAAGGGAACCTCTGCCAGACTCATCTGGGAGCTTTTCACCGATGCCACCTGTACGTCCTTTCCGGTCAAGGCACCCAGGGCTTTCCTAGCCGACTCAAGGCCCTTGCCAATGTGTCTTATAACATCATCGTATTTCACACCGTTTTTGCTCCCCTCTCCGGGCGGGGTAGGGCTATACCAGGTAATTCACGTCCAGGATGATGGCGGGGTCTCCGTCGGCCAGGATGGTAGCTCCGGCGACCCCCCGCACCCGCGAAAGCAAGCGACCCATTTCTTTGACCACGATTTCCTCCTCGCCAATGAGGTCATCCACCGCCAGGGCCATCAGGTTCTTCCCGTTTCTCGTAAGAAGGGCATATTGGCAGGACTTGCCCACGTTCCACATGTCGCCCTCGAGGACGCCCTGAAGGGATACGAGGGGGAACACCCTTCCCCTCACTACGATGGTGGGTTTGCCCTGTATGGTCTGGAGAGTCTTACCGGAGAAGTCCACGACCTCCTCCACGGAAGAGGTGGGAACGGCGTAGACCCACCCCCCGGCCAGGACCAGGAGAGCTCGCATTATCGCCACAGTGAGAGGAAGCCGCAGCGACACCGTGGTTCCATGGCCTCTCCTGGTCCTCACCTCTACGGTGCCGTTCACCCGCTGAAGGTTTTCCCTAACCACATCCATGCCGACTCCGCGACCTGAGACTTCGGTAGGCTTTTCAGCCGTGGAAAAGCCGGGGAGAAATATGAGCTCGAGGGCCTGTTTTTCGTCGAGATTGGAGACGGCTTCCCTCGACATGAGGCCTTTCTTCACGGCGGCCTCCTTGACCTTTTCCACGTCCACCCCCGCGCCGTCGTCCTCCACCTGAATCAAAACGTGGTTCTCCTGGTGCCAAGCGGACAAGCGAATCAGACCTTCGGGCGGCTTACCCTTCTTTCGTCGCTCCTCCGGGGTTTCGATACCGTGGTCCACCGCGTTCCTCAGGATGTGGATGAGGGGATCATCTATGGCTTCAATTACGGTTCTGTCCAGCTCGGTGTCTTCCCCGGTCATCTCGAATCTGACCTGTTTTCCGCACTTTGCGCTGAGATCCCGTATGAGCCGCGGGAACTTGGCGAAGATGTTCTTGAGGGGCAGCAGCCTGGCTCGCATTATGCCTTCCTGCAGTTCCTGACTGATTCTCTGAAGGTGGGCCGCCAGCGTACCGATATCCTGACCCGCGGCGGCCGTTTCATCCTCAGCCTGTAGTTTCGAAGCGATCTGCGTGAGCCTGGTCCTCTGTATCACAAGTTCTCCGACCGTATCCATGAGGAAATCCAGAAGAGAAACATCCACCCTGACGGTCCTGCCCAAATCGGTCTTCCTGACGACAGGCGCATCGTTCGCCGGCGTTGGAGTTCCCGCCTGCTTCGAACCTTCCCCTGTGCCCGTACTCGCGTCGCCGCTATGTCCGGGAGCCGCTTCGCCTTGTCGCTGGGTCTGGGGTCCGCCCTGCGCAACGGAGCCCCGGCCTCCGCCAGAAGACCCTGCGGAAATCTCAAGAGCGGTAGCTGGTTCCTCCGGCACCGGGCGACCTCCGCCGCCTGTGTGGTGTGCCAGAGATTGGAGCTCTTCCGGTGACCGGTGACTCGCGCCGGCTTCCGTGGAACCTTGCAGGCCCACCGGTTCGACTGAAGCGGAGCTCACGTCGGTCACAGAAGAAACGGCCCCTACAAGCGCATCGCCTTTCTCGGCGGGAACGAAGTAAACCGAGAGTTCCTCACCTACCGCATCCTTCTCGATGTCCTCGGCGGAAGGGACGGATCCCAGGACATCGGCTATTTCGTCAGCATACGTGATGACCTGGTAGGCCCTGACCGACAAAAGCGGCGCTCCCCGCCGGAACCTAACCTTCAGTACCGCAGGGGTCTTACCCCGTGCAAGTGCGCTTTCAATCGCTTCTTTGAGAGGAGGCGGCAAGCTCGTTTCGCTTTCCCAGGCGCCCGAGACAGCGGCCGTCCGTTTCGGCCCCGGCCCGAGTGCTCCGGACGATGAAAATTCCTCTATCGATTCGAGAAGACTCACGGGGGACGGATGGGAAAGGCCAGCCGACAGAGCATCCCGCCAAACCTTGAGCCAGTCCAGCACTGAGAACAGGAGGTCGACCATGGAGGAATCGAGCTGCCTCGACCCGGACCGCACCTCGTCGAGGAGAGTTTCCATGGCATGCGTGACCTTCACGCCGTCCTCCAGTCCGAGGGTCGCTGCACCGCCTTTAATCGTGTGCATGGCCCGGAAGACCTCGGAAATGAGACCGGGGTCTCCCGGGGACTTTTCCAGCTCGACCAGATTCGCTTCGGTGAGCTCTACCATTTCCCCCAGCTCGTCCAGGAATATCCGGAATTCCTCGGAATCCTCAATGGGCGCCGGTGGCATCAGCTATCACCCTCGTCCAGAACCGCGTGAGCGAGGTCGATTTCCTTGAGCATCCTCTTTTCCGCATCGGTGATGATCTTGGATATGTCCAGAAGGATGATGAGCTTGTCTTCGGTCTTGGCGATGCCCGTGAGATACTGCGCCTCGGGCCCCGTGACCATGGGCGACGGAGGTTCAATTGCGGACTGGGGCACTCTCATCACGGAGAACACCGAATCCACAATGACGCCGACGATTTCTCCGTCCACATCCGTCACGACGATGCGCTGGTCCTTATCGGGGGGTTTTACGTCAAAACCGAAGTGCTTTCTCAGGTCCAAGACGGGGATGACCCGGCCTCTCAGGTTGATGATACCTTGGACGAACTCGGGAGTTCTCGGGACCGGGGTTATCTTCTGCATGACGATGATCTCGCGGACAGATGCGATATCCACACCGTAAGCCTCGGTCCCCAGGGTAAAGACCACTATTTGCCTCTCGCTTTCACCGGCTTGAGATACGGCAGCCAACTGACACGCCCCCCTTCGCTCCTCTCAAATGATCATCGTTCGGGACGACGCATCGATTGAGTCTTCCCTAAAAACAGTCCGGGCACCGGGAATCCCGGGCCCGGATAACCGTTCTCGGACAAATTTCCCTTGCCTAAAAGTCAAGGGGGCTTTCCACCGCCGCGACAAGCAAGTTTATGCAGGCCTCCACATCGTTCTCGTCCACGACTTCCGAAGGAGTATGGATGTACCTGCATGGAACCGAGATAACCGCGGCCGGAACCCCCGCCTTCGTCATCTGGATTGCTCCGGAGTCGGTCCCCCCAGCCTCGAGGACTTCGAGCTGATAAGGGATGTTCCTTTCGGCGGCCAGTCTTTCCAGATACTTTCTCAGTCCGGGGTGGCAAATCAGGCTCGAGTCCTTGACCTTAATGGCCGCGCCCTTACCAAGGCAAACGTCCATCGTGATGCCTTTGGGAGTATCACCCGTGCGCGTCACGTCCACCGCGATGCCGACATCGGGTTCAATTCCGAACGCCGCCACCCTCGCGCCTCTCAAACCCACTTCTTCCTGAACGGCAAAGACCGCGTAGATCGTGTGCCTGGGCGATTTTGTCCTCCTGAGAGTTTCCATTACGACCACGCAACCGATCCGGTCGTCCATAGCTTTTGAAACTATGCGGGAGCCCATCCTCTCCGCATGCCTCTGAAAGGCAGCCATGTCTCCAACGCGTACCCTTGACTCAGCCTCGGCCTTATCTTTCGCTCCAATGTCTATGAAGAGCTTTTCCAACTTGACCTCTTTCGGGTCGTCGATCTTCTCAATACCCACGACGCCCGTCGTGCCGTTGGCAAAATACACCCTTTCTCCGAGGGCGATGTAGGGATTCACTCCGCCAATGTTAGAGAACCTGAGGAAACCCTTGTCATCGATGTGGGTTACGATGAGCCCGATTTCATCCATGTGGGCATCTAAAAGGACTTTCTTACCGTCGGCGGGACCTCTCTTTATGCATATGAGGTTGCCGAGGGCATCCGTTCTGACTTCGTCTACGTAGTCTTTGACCCTGGCTTCAATGAACTCCCTGATGGGCTCCTCTGAGCCAGAAGGTCCGAAAGCTTCGGTCGCTCCCTTGATCAGCTGGAACATTTCTTCGGTCACGGCCTGAACCCTCCTTCTACGCTTTTCAGGAACAGGATCAAGAGCTTAACCACGCTCTGGATGTCCTTTTTGGACGCCAGTGAGACCGGAGAGTGGATATAACGGCAGGGAACGGATACCGAGGCCACTGGGCAGCCGCTCCGCGCGAGCTGAATAGCAGCTGCATCATTGCCCCCCGCTCCCGATTCTCTGAACTGCACGGGTATCCCGTTCTCCCTGGCGAGTCTGAGCAATTCTTCAAGCATTCTCCGGGACGGGATGGAACCGCGGTCGATAACCGAGAGAGCCGCCCCTCCCCCCAGCTTGGTGACCCACTGGTGTTCCTCACAACCTGGGAGATCCGAACAAATGGTGCCTTCGACAGCTATACCCATGTCCGGCGCTATTTGGTAGGCAGCTACCCTCGCCCCTCGAGTACCCACTTCCTCCTGCACCGCGAAAACGCAGTACAACTCGATCTTCTCCCATTTTTCCTTGAGAAGCTCCAGGAGGACTGCGCAACCCACTCTGTCGTCCAGAGCCTTGGACTTGATCAGGTCGTCCCCGATCTCTTCGTACTCCGTATCGAAAACTATGTAGTCGCCCACCTTGACCTTTTTCTCGGCCTCTTCCTTGGATTTCGCGCCGATATCGATGGTCAGGGCGTGCCACGGGATAATCTGTTCCCGCTCCTTCGGTTCCTGCATGTGTATGGCCTTCACACCTATGACTCCCGGTACTCTTTGCTCGCCGATGAAAACGCGTTTGGACAGGAGAACCCTGTCGTCGATACCGCCAACCTTCTGGAATTTGACGAATCCGTTCTTTTCGATGGCGGTCACCACCAGGCCCACTTCGTCCATGTGGGCGTCCACCATAACCTTGGGACCGCCGCCCCCCGTCCTCACTATCACGTTGCCCAACACGTCGGTCCGCGGTTCATATCCCATTTCTCTGAGCCGGGAGACCAGAGCCTCTCTCACCTTTCCTTCGTGGCCGGATACCCCGGGCAAAGAGGCGAGTTCTCTTAGATCCATTTGGTCAATCCCTCCACGAAGCCGGCATCCACCGAAGCTATGAACCTGGCCAGGATCTTGCCGGCCTTCTCT
The DNA here is from genome assembly GCA_014896535.1 of Candidatus Fermentithermobacillaceae bacterium. Taxonomy (GTDB): domain Bacteria; phylum Bacillota; class Sulfobacillia; order Fermentithermobacillales; family DUSS01; genus DUSS01. Next base: position 100,402 of record JADBKE010000011.1, on the reverse strand, counting down.
ATATCGCCCACGGACAGGGTTTCCACAGAGGTGTGCATATAGCGGAGAGGTATCGATATGAGCCCCGTGGCCACACCTTCTCTGGCCATCTGCATGGCCCAGGCATCCGTCCCCGTTGGCCCGGGTGCCACCTCCTGTTGCACGGAAATCCCCAGGTCCGCTGCGGCTTTCGTAAGCCCCTCGTACACTTTCGGGTGGATATTCCCGCCCACGCACAGAGCCGGACCCTTGCCCACGGACTGCGTCCGCCATTCGGGCACCCCGGGGGTATCCCCTTGGCAGACATCTATCGCGATGGCCACGTCCGGGAAAATGCCGTACGAGGAAACGGTAGCACCCCGCAGCCCCGCTTCTTCCTGAGTTGTGGCTACCGCATACACGTCGGCGGTATACCGGTACTTCCGAAGCTCCTCCAACGCCACAAGGATCACGGCAACTCCCGCTCGGTCGTCGAAGGACTTTCCCGCAACTAGGTCTCCCATGAGCTCCGTAAACTGCCTGTGGTAGGTTACGAGGTCACCGACGGATACGAGTTCCCTCACTTTCTCCGCGGGGAGCCCCACATCGATGAAGAGATCTTCCATCTTGTAGGTTTTGGACATCTCGTCCGCGGTCATGACGTGAGGAGGCTTGACCCCAACGATTCCGCGGAGCGGCATCTTTCCGTGCACGACAACCTCGTGTCCCGGGAGAATCCGCGGGTCCACGCCCCCCATGTCGGTAAACCGGAGGAAGCCCCGGTCGTCTATCTTGGTAACGATCAGGCCTACTTCATCCATGTGGCCGGCCAGCATCACCTTGGGGTTTCGGCGCCCGGCCTCACCGCGCTTGAAACCTATCAGGTTCCCGAGGGCATCGGTCCTGATCTCATCTACGAGAGGGGCCATGAACTCCTGGATTATCGGGGCCACGGTCCGGTACTCGAAGCCGGAAACCCCCGGTGCTTCTGAAACCTTCTTCAAGAACGCTTTGACATCCACCAGGTACTCGCACCTCGCTTTCTCGTTATAGGAGGTCACTACCGGTTATTCTTCGCCTTTCGGAATTATCCTGCACACGGCGGTCCCCTTCGCGGCCCCCAACCAGACGGTGGGCAATTCACCCCACCAGAATCGCCGGAACACCGGTCACGGCGGTGAAGGTCTTGTAAGAAACCCCTGTGAGGTCTCTACCCCAGACATCGAAAGCTCTGGCGGGTAGGACCACCAGGTCCGGGCGCCAGCCTCTTGTGGATTCTCCAAATGCCTGAAGAAAGTCGGACAGCACCAGAAGCCCCGCTGCCATTATGTTTCCTCCGAAGAAATCCGAGCGGACTTCCACCACCCCGGCGTCGAAATCCAGGCGAGCCACCACATCCCGGATTAATGCTCCTGCCAGGGCCGAGGTCAAGATCAGCACCTTCCCCGCGCCGGCCTGGCGAACTTTCGCTTCCCATTCTTCCACCTCGTAAAGGTCCAGGTCATCATACACTACGAATCCCGGCGACTGGAACCTGCGCTTTTCCAGCGTGACCTCAAACATCCTCCCTTCCCTGTATACGGTGAGCATGGGATTCTGGGCGTTTCTCGCAAGTTCCAGCGCATGTCTTCGCGAAAAGACGGTGGTCTTGTTGACTCTCAGTATGACGTCGCCCGCTCTGAGCCCGGCTTTTTGCGCCGGGGAACCTTTCAGGCATCCCTCCACCCTGGCTTCGAGGCCGGTCAGCTCCGGCGGGTCGGCCAGGACGGGGATACCGGTTTTCACCGTCATCGCCCGGGCGAGGTTGCGTATTTCACCCCACGCAGCCATAATGTCGGCTTGCCACAACGGGTGGTACCGGGAAAATCCGGGAAGGAGAACCCTCACCGACCGAGCACCCAGTTCGGCCAGGTAGCTGATGGTCTTCTCGATGTCTTCCATGCCAAAGAGACCGGGAAGAGCCACAACCGATCCTTCGAATGCCACTCCTGCAGCCGCCATTGTTTCCACTTGTTTCAACGTGTTAAGCGGATCCGGGTCTTTCATCCACTCAGATCTCAGGCGGGGATCCGCCGTGTTGAGTGAGAGAAGCACGGTGACATCGAGCTCCCGAAACAACCTGGACAGTTCCCCGGTGAGCAGGGTGCCGTTGGTGGTGAGTCGAATCTCCCGCTGAGGAAAGCTCTCCCTGAGGAGCCTCAAGATAGCGGGGAGACCTTCGTGGGTGAGAGGCTCCCCTTCGGTCACCCGGGTAACGGATTCCCCGATGGTGATCGGGCCTCTGGATTCGCCCAGGTACACCAGGTGTTCCTGGATATCCTCCATCGTTCTCGGGGGAATGGAGAAGGTCTCCAGTCCGGGAGGGTTGCCTGCCGCGGAACAAAAGGCGCACGCCAGATTGCACCGCGAGGTTAGCGGCAGTATCCCATTCTTCTCGGCCTGGTAGAGCAGAGCTTCGATGTGGGGCGGAGGGATTTTAGGAAGGTCGGTCCCGGCCCCTCCTCGATCACCTGGGTGCCCGGGCCTCATCTTTCATCGTCCTCCCAGCTTCTGAGTTCGAGGTCGGCGATGGCGTTTATATCGTAGCCTGCCACCCGGCCTCGCTGCAGACGAAAGTAGCCGCATGAGGCCACCATCGCACCGTTATCGGTGCAATACTGTGGCTGGGGCAGCAGCACGGGGACCCCGTACTTCGCCCCGAGCTGTTCGACCCGCTCCCTCAGAAGCCTGTTTCTGGAAACCCCTCCCGTCACCGCTACGCCCCTGGGACGAAATTCCCTAAGAGCTTCCTCCAGTTTCAACTCGAGCACCTGTACGACAGCCTCCCTGAAACTGGCGGACAGGTTCCTGACGATTTCTTCGCTCTTCCCCAAAGACCGGATGGCTAAAAGAGCCCGGGTCTTCAGGCCGGAGAAGCTCATGTCGTAGGGGCCGCCGCTGACCTTCGGTACGGGGAACTGGAAAGCTCTAGGATCCCCCTCTTCGGCGACCACATCCATGTGAGGGCCGCCGGGATAATCCAGCCCCAGTTCGCGCCCGACTTTATCGAAGACCTCACCGGGGGCGTCGTCCTTGGTAACCCCGAGGACGGCGTACTTGCCATGCCCCTCCATAAGGATGAGGTCGGAGTGTCCCCCCGAAACCACGAGACATAGGAGGGGAAACTCCGGGATGCCCCGGTCCAGGAAAGACGAGTACACGTGGGCTTCCAGATGATTTACGCCGATGATGGGAACGCCGAGCCCCGCCGCGAGGCTCTTTCCGAAGGTTACGCCGACGAGAAGCGAACCCATGAGACCCGGCCCCTGCGTGACAGCCACCGCAGCAATTTCCCCCAGCGTCACGCCGGCCTTCTGGAGAGCTTCGCTGAGAACTGGTATCATCATGGCCAGATGATTCCTGGAGGCTATCTCCGGAACCACGCCGCCGTATCTCGAATGCAGATCCTCCTGGGAAGATACCACACTGGACAATACTCCGACCCCATCCCTGACGACTCCGACGGAGGTGTCATCGCAAGAAGTGTCTATACCGAGTATGAGCAAGCCTGTCTCCCCTTCCGTCAAGCGCAGTCCGGCTGCCGTCGTTCCGCCCCGGCAGCCGCAGGCACACGGCACCTCTCAGGTCCGTCGATGTGATCTTGCCGGACGTTGGACGCGGGTGGACGCGTACCCGCAGGATCTTCGCCATGCCACATAGAAGGCTACGCTTGCCACGGGGTATATTGTTCTCTCCGGGGCAACTTATTCCTTCGAGGTGGGATTTTCGGAGATGTCTCGGGATTTCGGAGGTTTCGCAGAAAAGATCTTACAGCGCGTGGCCGAGCTTGATTCCAGGCTTGTGGTGGGAATAGACCCGGACCCCGATTTCTTAAACCCACTCGTGCCCGGGATACGAGCGGCCTTTGGAGGCGATCCCGAGGATATCCTGAGGCGGTTTTGCCGGACGGTGCTGGAGGCCGTGGCAGATCAGGCCGTCTGTGTGAAGCCACAGGCGGCTTTCTTCGAGGCATGGGGACTGCCCGGTATGAGGGCGCTGGCAGATTGTATCGGAGAAGCCAGGCGCGCTGGAGTGCCCGTCATCCTCGACGCCAAACGCGGCGACGTGGGAAACACGGCAAGAGCTTACGCCAGGGCCTATCTCGATCCCGGTTCGCCCTTTTTCTCCGACGCGCTCACCGTCAACCCGTATCTGGGCGAAGATGCCCTCTGGCCCTTCGTGGAGGCGGCTTCGAAAAACGGGTGCGGTCTGTTCGTGCTGGTAAGGACCTCCAATCCCGCCAGCGGGACGGTCCAGTCTCTTCCGCTTAAAAACGGGGGTACGGTGGCGGAGAGCGTCGCGACGCTGGTCAACCGTCTGGCCGAAGGCCTGATCGGACCGTCGGGATACTCTCCGGTGGGTGCCGTAGTGGGACTCACCCACCCCGAAGACGTGCTGAGACTCAGGAACCTTATGCCCCGTTCTTTGCTCTTGCTTCCGGGGTTCGGTGCCCAGGGCGGCCGCGCGGAGGATGCATCTTGTGCCTTTCACCCCGGAGGGAAGGGAGCTCTCGTTTCGGCATCCAGGAGCATCACCTTGAGCTTTCTCCGGGCACAAGACGGGGAACTCCTTTCTCGCGAGCAGGTGGCCGAGGACATGAGGACCAGAGCTATCCGCGCCCGTGAGGAGATAAATCGCGCGGCTCTCAGATCATCCACTTGAGCCGGTTCTGCATGGGGGATTCGGGGCCGAGGTCGTACTTCCACATGATGATGGCGTCCTCGTTCGTGTCGCTGTAGTACCCCTTTCTTATACCCTTGGCCTCAAATCCGAGTTTGCGGTACAGGTTCTGAGCAGCCGTGTTGGATACCCTCACCTCGAGCGTCATCCGGGTCGCACCCATCTTGCGGGCTTCCTCGAAGCAGTAAGTAATGAGCTTTTGGCCTATTCCCTGCCTTCTGTGATCGGGGTGGACGGCCACATTGGTAATATGAGCCTCTTCCAGGATCACCCACATCCCGATGTAGCCTACGATCGTGCGCCCTTTTCTGGCCACAAAGTATCTGGCGTAAGCATTCCCGGTGAGTTCCGACTCAAAGGCCCTCCTGGACCATGGTGTCGGATACGAAACGTTTTCGATGCTGAGGACTTCGTCCAGGTCGTCCACGGTCATCGGTTCAATGGTCACGTCCTGCGCACGTACTTCATCCATGCTTCCACTCTCCTCCGTTGAACCAGACACGACTTTCCGTAACTCCTCTGCGCGCGGGAGACTTCCGGTAATACCTGGGAAGAGCTCTTTCCGGAGGAACCGCCTTTCCCTGAAGGAACAGCGCCCGCCCGAGCCTGGCCAGCACTCCCGGACGGGGAAGCGCCAGATACGGGTCGGCCAATACGAGGATAAACTGCTTGGCCCGGTCGTCACCCGAGATTTCCCTTCGACGCTCCCACTCCTCCAGAACCGCGTGCGCGGCGTCTCCCAGGCATAACATCTTCGCCGGTGATCCCCGTTCCCCTTGAAACTCCGGGACTCGTTGTACCGCCTCATCCAGGAAGCGCCCGAGACTCCTGTCCCTGGTTTCCAAAAACTCCGTCGCCCCGCCGCGTCCGTCCGTAAGGTAGACCGCCGTGATGGCTGAGTCTTTGGACAAACCGGCTGCGAGAAAAACGGCCCCTTTCCAACCCGCCGTTGATATCCCGGTGGACAATACGAGAAAGCTTGGCACGGGCACCACTGGCTTCGACCAGGCCACCGCAAGCCCCTGGGCGGTTGCAAAGCCAATTCGGAGACCCGTGAACGACCCGGGACCTTCCGACACCACAAGGCACAGGATATCTCCGGGTCCTACCTCCGCAAGCTTCATGGCTTCCAGGGCTGCCGGCAGAAGCCAGGTGGAATGGATTCTGGGTTTTTCCACCGTGAGTTCCACAACCACCGTCTCGCCGCACATCAGAGCTACGCCGGCGCGGACTGTGGATGATTCGATAGCCAGGACGGTCCCGGTGTCACGGCGTTCCGAATTCGGGGTTTCCGGAGAGCTTGACCGGCAGGAGAGTTCCCGGCCTTTCTCGGGACACGTCCGGAAGTCGCACTCGGACATCATCGGGATTTCTCCTCCCGCCATCTTTCGACGGCTTTTCGGATTGTCTGACCCTGGGACGGGGTTTCCCAGGATATCGTCACTTTACGGGCATTCGGGTCTTCACAGTATTCCATATCCACGCGTATTCCGCCAGGCACAAGCTCTGCAATCCGCTCCCCCCACTCCACTGCCAGGACCTCTTCCGGCCCGGCCTCCAGAGAGTGCCAGAATTCGGCCGCCTCGCCCGGATCTAACCTGTAGAGATCGACGTGTCTCAACGTCGTGCGACCCGTGTAGGTCTTTTCCAGGACAAAACTGGGGCTCGTCACATCCCGCACAACGCCAAGGCCCTTCGCCAAGCCTTTTACCAGCGTGGTTTTACCCGATCCCAAGGGACCTTCCAGAAACAGGACCTCACCGCCTTCGAAGGACCGACCCAGTTCAAAACCGAGTTTCATGGTGTCCTCGGGGGAATTGGACACAACCGCGATGGAGTTTTCCCCTTCCGGTCTTGCGGCCACCCGCGATCAGCGCTCCTCACGTTTCCTTTAACAGGGGAATCTTGCCCTCTTTCTCACTGGAAAGCATTTCGATGTAGACTTTCTTAAGCGCCTGAAAGTCTTCGAGCATCGGCTTCTTCTTGTTTTCGTCACGCAGCACAGCTGCGGGATGGTAGGTTACGAGATACCTGCGGGAGTCCTTTATCCACCACCTGCCCCTGTCCCGGGTGACGCGGATCGAGGGATCGACCAGCGTCTGAGCGGAAAGAGCGCCCAGACACACCACGATCCTCGGGTTTATTATGCGTATTTGAGCCTTCAGGTGTGGAAAGCAAGCAACCACTTCATCGGGAAGAGGTAGCCGGTTGTCAGGAGGCCTGCATTTAACGATGTTAGCGATGAAGACGCTATCCCTCTCAAAACCCGCGGATCTGAGCATGGCATCGAGGAGGCGCCCGGCTTTACCCACAAAGGGCCTGCCCATCTCGTCCTCGGTGGCGCCCGGACCTTCCCCCACGAGCATGACGTGGGCCTGGGGATTCCCCTCCCCGAAAACCACTCCTCGAGCCCCCTCCCTGAGCCGGCAATCGCGACAGAGGAGGACTTTCTCCCTCAGGGTCTCGAGGTCGTCCACGCCTTCCCAGGCGTTTTCCCTGCAAGGTTGAGCTTCGCGCGGAAAAAGCGCCGGTTCGGCTGCGGGGGTAAAGCCTTCTTCGGAAAAGAGCGGCACGAGAAGGGGAGACCTTCGTCCCTGTTTCATATCCGGCCCGCCTCCCCGTGGCTCCCGTCTCCTCTCGCGGGCACATCGTAGCCTTTCTTGTCTTGCTTCGTCAGTTCGTCTCGTAATCTCTCGAGTTCGCGGGCTCGTTGCCTGGCCATATCCGGATATTCGAGTACGAAGGAAACGTTTTCGTGCAGGCGTTTTTCGTACAGCGCGGGGAGTTCCGAATCTATCTGCTCAAGTTCGTGCATGAGCTTCCTGCCGAGCGCAGAAGCTTCCTCGCACCAGGGGGTGCAGGGGAGAAAATCCCTCACGAAGTAAGCGAAAACGTCGGGTTTCTCGTTTTCTCCCATTTCCTTGATCTGGTTGGCCGCCCGCTCTTCCGGACTGAGTATCCGGGATTTCCTGTCGAAGACGTACCGCTCAACACAACACGAAGGGTACCCCAGGAGTTTGCCCAGCGTTCGGACGAACTCCGGGTCAAACTGCTCGGGAAAAGCCATTTCCATCGGCGGGATCCCTTGAGGAGCTCTCTTCGACGCCTCGTAACGCAGGTCTTTTCTAAGGTCCTGGAGCGCATCCAAGCTCGAAGAAATGTCAGGTGACTTGAACAGAAAGACTTCGCGAATGGTAGGCCTCGATTGTAGCTGGCGATTCTTCAGCCCGAGCCTGGCAGCCCACGACATGAAACTTTCGTAGGAGGGAGAACTTTTGACTACGTCGTCGTAGATATCCGACAGCAAATTGGCCTTATAGCGCGCTTGTGCCGCAGGCGACCTGTCCAGGAGCTTCCTCGCCTTGCGGTACAGGTAATCGCCTATCGAATCACCGGGCACCCACTTCCCCTGGATCTTTTGACGGAACCTCTCGTCGATGGTGGCACCCAGTATAGACGCGTCCGGGAGGTCGTAAGGGAATACCATCATCGAAGCTTGCCTCACTCCGAGAGCGACCGCGAGGTAATCTTCGATTTTCGTTCCCACCGGAATCAGGGGCTCTTTCATGAAATCGACGATCGCGTCCCTTTCCAAGGAAGCCACCCCCTTTCACTTAAGGTCTTAGCTTTTCGAGGAATTCCTATGAAATCCCTCCACGGTGTCCGGTGCCGGTGGCGCCGCGGGGACCGGGAATGCGGGGAGCTGGAATCCAAACGGGCGCCCCGCACAGGCGCCCGTTGCCGTTGTAGACCTCTCTTGGTCCCGTAGACCCATCATTCGGGACCCCGTCCGCCTACTCTTCGATGATTTCGACGTTGGCCCGAGGTATCGTGACAATCGTTCCATCCTCCAACCTTGCCCGGAGGATGCGCACCTTAGCTTCGGTTTCTATCACCTGCAACTCCGGAGGAAGGTCCACCACTACGGCCAACCTTCCGAAATAGGGTTGCCTGATGATCCGCACCGGCGTGCCGGGGACAAGTCCGAGCGAAAGGTCCTGATCTCGCAGGGTTTTCTTGGGTTTGTAGCCGGGCACGATCACTTCCGGCCTCATCACACCGGCTCTTATCTGCGTCGCACCGTTTATCGAAGCTTTCATCCCCGAAAGGTCCTTGAGGAGCCCGAAAGTTCTCTCGGCCATGCGCATCCTGCCAAATCCTTCGGTGACGATCACCGTTACCGGCACGTCTTCGTGACCGGTGATGGCCACGCCGATGTCGTGTCCCAGGTAAGCGATGAGGTCCGTGTCGATGATCCCACCGGCAACGACCCCTACTGCGCCCACTTCCGCAGCTTTCTTAATCGCCCCCGCGGTCACAAGCGAACCGCCCACTAGCACCTTTCCCTTGTGCTCCGGCCCGATGCTCCCTGCGTCCAGAACCTCATCGGGGTCCGACGCAAGGACGGCGATTTCTCCCGTCGTCTCCCCGCCTACGCCGAAAATGCCCTGTATGAAGGCACCCTCCGTCTTCACGACCACCCCTTCTCGGGGCAGGACCGACTCAACGGTTCCCTCGACGTAACCCGTCACTTCGATGGGAATCGGGTCCTCCCTCACCGTGACCTGACCCGTAACGGTAGATATCATCTCCAGCGTACCGTCGACGGGAGATTCCACCGTCTTGCGCACGAGCCCGAAAAAGGCCTTGTACTCCGCAATAACTTCGCCCTTCTTGACCCGATCGCCCTCGTTTTTAACCATAAAGTACTTGATATCGCCGGGTTCAACCCCGAGCAGATTGGCGATGCTGAGGGTTTGCGGGTTACCGGGGATCTTCGTACGCGCCACGATGGTGTCGGGTGACACCGCATCCCCTTCGGCAACCAGGACTTCGCCGGGAATGGGAAGGCGCCTGGTTTTACGTATTACCGCTTTCTCGGTTACCTTTAGACCAGGAGTGTATGCATGTGCCATTTCAGCCTTCCCTCCTTAACCCACCCTGGCATACTTGGCGAGAGCTTCTTCCGGATACATGTCCACAGACTTAAACCACTCGAGGAGCTTCGCCCGTCTTTCTCTGTCGTTTTGCGGCAATTCCAACGGCCTACCGCGGCAATCGATCAGCACGCCGACCACGCCGCCCTGAAGTTCCGTCTCGACCGTATGGCCGTTTCCCTTTCCTACGTCGAACTGCCTGGACGGGTGGATCTCCGCTTTGACCTTCTCGTCCACACCAAGGGGAACTCGTTTTATGGCGCCAAAAGGCACCTGATGAACCTCCTCGCCGGTCCCTCTCTTGATCTTTACGGTGACGCAGGGGTCGCCCGGTTTTGCCGCGCCCGAAGGACCTTTAGGCGATATCGAAGTCCCGAGTTTGATGAGGCAGTCTCTGTCAAATACCTGCATGGCTGCCTTGGGATGAATCGTCGAAAGAATCCCCAGCTGCGGCATCATGAATATCGAGTCAACGGCCAACATCGTCATGCCCTCGGGCTGGAACGCGTCCAGCAGCATCATCGCCGCCTGCACCCGACGAGGAGCGTGAGACAGGACGCCGCCGGACCCGATGAGCATCCCCAGTTCCATCATGTTTATATAGGTCTGCCCGGTTCCAGTTTGCTCGAAGGTATCGGCGATAGTCCTCTCGATTTTGATCCCCTTCAGGCCTACGGCAAGCGATTTGTGGTGGATAAAGGCCAACCGGAGAGCTTCCCTGGCGATGGCCTGCTCGATCACGAGCTCATCCAGTGTTTGAGGGATGGTCGTGGGCCGGATCATCTTATTTCGTATCCTGTTCCTGAGGTCCGCCTCATCTATGGCAAAGGGAATCCACCTCATGATGTTCTTGATACCGGCCTCCAGAAGCACGTTGCAGATGGAGTAGCTCATGCCGAGGTTGGCCGAAACGGTCCTGTTGAAGTATTCGCCGAACACCGAAAACACGTCCGTGGTAGCGCCGCCTATGTCTACGCCGATCACGCTCGTGTTGTATTCCTTCGCCGCCGTCTGCATGGCAAGCCCGACGGCTCCGGGCGTTGGCATGATCGGCACGGGTGTCCACTGCATCAGCTTGTTATATCCCGGCGCCTGGGCCATGACGTGTTCCATGAACAGGTTATGGATTTCCTCCCTGGCCGGGCCGAGCACTTCCTTCTCCAGAACAGGTCTCAAGTTGTCTACGATGCGGAGATCGGTCTTTTCACCCAGCACATTCCGCACGTGGACTCTGGCATCTTTGTTTCCTGCGAAAATGACGGGGAGTTTGAAGCCCGTCCCCAGCCTGGGCTTGGGTTCCGCCGCAGCTATGAGCTCGGCTATCTGGGCAACGTGGGTGATGGTTCCTCCGTCCACCCCTCCCGACAGGAGAATCATGTCCGGCCGCAGGTTTCGGATGCGATTGATCTTCTCGTGAGGCTTTCTGCCGTCGTCCACCGCGATGACGTCCATGACGATTGCGCCAGCCCCCAGTGCCGCGCGGGTCGCCGACTCGGCCGTCATCGTCTTCACAACGCCCGCCACCATCATCTGGAGGCCGCCGCCAGCGGACGAGGTGGACATATAAATATCCACACCTGAGCCGTCCTTTTGCCTGGGAGTGATGATCCCTTGCTCGTTCAGTAGTTTCCTTCCCGTGAGCTCTTCCACCTCACGGATGGCGTTCCTGGCCCCCATCGTGACGTCTTCAAACGGGGCTTCAACGGTAGTCGGAGCTTCCCCTCTGACGATCAGCCTGTATTCGTCTCCCACTTTTTCGATGAGGATAGCTTTGGTGGTGGTCGAACCGCAGTCCGTCGCCAGGATCGAGTTGATTTCTTCGGGAAGCTGGAGGCCCGGCTTTTCCTTGGCCACTGACGATCTCCCTCCCCCTCTAAAACACCATTAGACTTTCTTCGTGTTTGAAACCGGAAACGAATACATGGAGATTACGACAACCATACCGGAATATCCTGTTTCCCAGCTACGGTCAGGATAAGAAGAGTGAATCACTCCTTCTCCTCGCCGGTTCCCCCCTGAGCGTGTTCCCGCATACGCCGAGCTTCTTCCAACATCTTCCGACGCCTCTCCTTCTCCTGCTTCCGCAACTCTTTGGCCCTCCGCTCCTCCTCCTGCTCTTCCAGAGCCATCGCTTCCAGCCTCTGTATAAGAAGCTCGACGTTCCTTCTGTCCTCGAAAAAGTAGGCGTAATCGTCAAAGGTGTTAAAGAATACCCCGACCAGTGGAGCGAAAAAGTGCATGGCCTGAGAACCAAGGTACGAGAGGGGCTTGTTCATCTCCAGGAAGAAGATGGCCGGGACGATCATACCGAACTGCTTGACCCGTTTGGCGATGGCCTCGATCAATTCATCCCTCCGCTTTTCGTCGATGGGCTGAGGGAACTCGGGCTTAGGCAGCCTGAACATGCGTACCACCTCCTTCTCTCCGGTTCAGGGCACAACGCTAGAGCGCGGGGCGCGAGCATACGCACCCCGCGCTTGGACCCGTTCAAAAGATCTCCACATTTGGCCTGGGTACGATCACCGACTCGCCCGAATTCAGCAAAACTCTCACCGTCGGTACCCTGGCTTCGGTTTCGATAACCTGCGGCTGTTTGATGATTTCCTGAATGGTTCCGATTGCGCCGAAATAAGGCTCGTTCACGATCCTCACCCGCATACCCACTTTCAGGTCCTCGTCAACAACCGCGGCCTCTTTGATTTCCCCGTCCCACTCGGGGAAGCTCACGATGACTTCCGGACGGATCGCACCGGCGCGGATTTGTGTGGCACCGTTCATCGAAACGGTGTATCCTTCGAGTTCCTTCAGGAGCTCCCACACTTCCCTCCGCATGGACAGCTGGCCGAAGCCTTCCATAAGAATCACTGTGATATTGACATCTTCCTGGCCCGTTATCCCCACGCCGAGTTTCACGCCGAGCGACTGGGTCAAATTGAGGTAGTTTACAGTTCCGGTAATGACGCCTTTCACCCCAATTTCCAGCGCCCGGGCTAAAGCTTCGTTGGTGGCAAATGAACCTCCCACGATGATTTTCCCGGCCGCGTCATCCGGGATCATGTCGGGCGTCAGTATTTCATCGGGCCCTTTGGTGAGAACCTTGAGCTCACCATGGGTTTCCCGGCCAAGGCCGAAAATGCCGTTCACTTTGACACCCGGGGTTTCCACAACGCAGCCTCTCTCGGGAATGATATCGACTACCCTTCCGCGGATGTACGCCGTCACTATTACTTCCTTGAACGGCCTGGATATGGTGACTTTTCCCGTCTTCGTGTCGATGTGAGAAATGACACCCGAAACAGGCGCCACCGCGGTCTTGGTGAAAAAGGCCTGGGACTCGCCTTTCTTGGCGATCATTTGGCCTTTTTTAACTTCCTGGCCCACTTGTCTGATCATGTACTTAGGAAGGTCCTCGGGCTTGCAACCCAGTTCAAAGGCGAGGTCGAAAGTGACCGGAGGATCTTCCTTTCGAAACTCCTCGCGAATGGTCACCCGCCCAGAACGACCTGATATATCCTCAATCGTCCCATCCGTGGGTGAAGTTATTTCCTTCCGGCCGTAAAGGCCCCGCTCCGTCCTGGCTATGACATCTTGTGTCCTTACCCGGTCTCCTACCTTCACGAGCATAGCTGCGGGAAGTTCCTCGGGCTCGATGCCAAGCAACCTGGCCGCGGGTATCACCCAGGGAATGCCGGGGCGAACAGCCAGGCGAGCGACGGGATCGTCCGGTTCCACCATCTGTCCCTTTTTAACCAGCACCTCACCAGGAAGCGGCAGTTTTCTGACCTTCCTGATGAGGGTGATGTTATCTCGAATCCTAGCCGAGAATTCTGCCGAAGAGACCGCCACGTTTCTTCCCTCCCTGGACCTCCGCAACTTTGACGGGGAATTCGTTTTGGAACCGGAGAATTGCATCCATCGGATAGGCGTTCATAGCCTGGATCCACGAGGTGAGAGCTTTGACCCTTTCCCTTGGGTCTTCAGGTATTTCGATGGGACGCCCGCGCCCGTCGAATATGATACCCACCAGTCCCCCGTGCAGGCGTGTCTCGAAGGTGTGTCCTTTGCCCGCTCCCACGTCCACGCCACCGGCCGGGTGGATCTTGCAAACCGCTTCCTGCCCCACGCCCAGCGGGATGCGCTTGAGTTCGCCCGCGATTATCTTTTCTTCCACCGTGCTTCCATCCGGGAACGTGATCTTCACCGTCGCCATGGGGGCGCCGCGCCTGACCTGTCCCACGGGGCAGATCGCCGTCCCCAGCCGCACGAGACAGTCCTTATCGAAAACCTCCGCCGCAATTTCCGGATACAAGGTCGAAAGGACGCCCAGGTGAGGCATCATGAAGATGGAGTCTACGGCCAGTTGCGTAACTCCTTCGGGCTGGAAAGCGTCCAGCAACATGAGGGCCGCCTGCTCTCTCCTGGGTGCGTGGGACAGCACTCCTCCCGAACCCACCAGGATATCCAGCTTCATCATCTGGATTACCTCGCGGCCGGAAGCTTTCAACATCTCCGTTCTGGCTCTCCACAGCATGGAGATTTCCTCTTTTTCCACCTTCCGCGCCAGGCTCTTGTGATGCTCGAAGGAGAGCCTTAAAGCTTCCCTGGCAAGGGCCTGCTCGAGCACAAGATGGTAGAGAGTCTGCGGGATGGTAGTCGGACGAACCATTTTGTTTGCTATCCAGTCGGATATCTTGGCTTCATCCATCCCGAAAGGTATCCACCGCAAAATGTTCTGGAACCCTGCTTCCTCCAGCACGTTGCATATGGAGTAGCTCATCCCGAGGTTCGCCGACACCGTTCGCGTAAATGTATCTTCAAAACTGGAGAAAACGTCGGTTGTGGCACCGCCGATATCCACACCTATGATGTTCGCCTTGTACTGTTCCGCCATCAAGCTGATGATTTTCCCGACCGCGCCCGGCGTGGGCATGATCGTCGTGTCAACCCACTGCATGAGCTCGCCGTAACCGGGTGCCTGGGCCATCACGTGGTTCATGAAAATTTCGTGGATAGCTTCCCTGGCCGGCCCGAGATTCTCCACATCGTGCCTGGGCCGGAGGTTCTCCACCAGGTGGACGTCAAAGTCGTTTCCGCAAACGGCCTGGACGATATCCTGAGCGTCAACGTTTCCGGCGTATATCAGGGGCATCTTGTAAGTGGCGCCGAAACGCGGCTGCGGGTTGGCCTGTTTCACGATTTCCGCTATCGCGGCGATGTACGCCACCGATCCTCCGTCCACTCCACCGGACATAAGTATGATGTCCGGTCGCAGCTCCGTGATCCTGGTGATCTGTTCAGACTGGGTTCTGCCGTCGTCCACCGCGATCACGTCCAGCACCACGGCACCGGCCCCTAGCGCTGCCCTGTGGGCAGAACTCGCGCTGATGCTCTTGACGAGCCCCGCCACCATCATCTGAAGCCCGCCGCCGGCCGACGAGGTGGAAACGTAATAGTCAACTCCTTTGTTGCCCTGTTTTGGTCTGATGAGGTGGCCCTTCTCGTCGAGGAGGGGGCGGTCGATTAGCTCTTCGACCCGCCTCACCGCTTTCCTGACCCCGATCATGACATTCTCCCAGGGCGCCTCCACGGTCGTCGGCATCTCGCCTCTGGTTACGAGCCGGTACTCGTCTCCCCGCTTCTCTATGAGAATGGCCTTGGTCGTGGTGGAACCCACATCTGTTGCGAGGATAGACTCAACTGGCTTGCCTCGATCTCCCATCCGACTACCTCCTCACCCCTGCCTTCTATTAACAAACACATAACCACCATACGCCCGGCCCTCGTGGCGATGGGGACCGGTACGGGTTCCGGTTCTTTGACCGGCCCGGTTAATCCGGAGATGACTCTCCAGGGGGGTTTTTCTGCCTTAGCCTGCGAACCCTCGAGATCGCACTGAGGAGTCCGCCTGTGGAACTCACTTCGCCCGCTTTTGGTCGTCCCGAAAGGGCTTCCTTGGCTGGTTTCAGTTTGGACGAAACGATCCTTAAGATCTCATCTTTGTGCTCGAGCTTTTCGTCGTAGTAAAGGAAAATTCCCTCGCGCATCCGCCCCGTTATGGTTCTCGGATCGTGCATCAACATTACTCCATCGGGATACTCGCTGTAGCAAAAGAGCTCATCCCACCGTTTCGTGTTAGAGGCGAGATATGTTTTAAAACTTACTGTAGCATCTTTGAGTTCATATTTCATTGGAAATATATAGGGACCTATTCTGTTCAATATCAGGATGGCTATCAGTATCGTGAACACCACTTGTGGGACCGCCCAGTAAGCTAAAGCTAGCATGCCGACGAAAGAGGACACTACCAGTACGGATTTAAGAGGATTCCTGGGAAGCAGCCACACGCGCCAACTCAACAGGATCTCGTCTTTTTCGTCGACCTTGTCAGCGGCGACCCGGCCCGCTCCTTCTCCGGTCTCGACAACCGCCTCTTTTGCCCGCAGCGGTGTTTCTACATCGCGGCGCGGAACCGTACCGCGAAGGTAGGCTGGCCGACGCGAGACGTGGCCTGACCGGCCTTCGCTAGAACCCTCTTTTTCCTGCATATCCTTCCTCCCCAGACGCTTTTGTGCCCGAGAGTCACGATTTTTAGGTAGTTCGACGAAATCCCCCAATATCCTTCTCGGGCGCCCGGCGGATTCGCGGGATACTTGACTTGTCCCGGCCTTCAGAAACCTCCCACGCGTGGGTTTGCATTTTTCCTGCCGTATTTCTCGAGGACTTCGAGAACCTCCGCCACCGGTAAAGCTTCTCTGACGTTCCCGTCCCGGCCAACCATGGTTTCGGCTCTAAAGAGAGCGTTTAACACCGCTTCTTCCGTTGCTTCGGAAGCCGCCCGAAACAAGCCGGCAAACTCCGGAGAGTCATCTCGAACCACGCTTACGGTGACAAACCCGCGCCCCCGGTGGGGAATTCGATACGCCGTCGAAAACGCCACAACAAAGTCTCCGCTGGAGTTGGAGAAGGTTGATCCCACCCGGGCGAGCCCGGCGGTACACCGTTTGGCCACCCTCGCCAGTTGCCGCGAAGAAAGAGGGGCATCCGTGGCTACGATGACCACGACGGACCCGGCCGGAGCATTCCCCCGCACCTCGGTGGAGATCTCCAGGCCTACCGGCACGCCTGCTATCGTCAAATCCTCTTTGGAGCCGAAGTTGGCCAGCACCAGTACTCCCAGGGTTTTCCCTTCAAGTTCCCCTTCCAGGACTCTCGAAGCCGTCCCGATTCCGCCCTTGAAACCCAGACACGACATGCCCGTACCTGCCCCGACGCTGCCCTCCGGTACCGGCCCCCCTGATGCGGACCGCAAAGCCTCGCGGACGTGCTCGGGTTTTACGTGTCTTCCCCGGATGTCATTGAGGAACCCGTCGTTACACTCCAGCACCACGGGGTTTACCGTACCCGTGCCCACTCCGATGTCGGGGTTTTCTTCCAACATGTACTCACACAGAGCGTCCCAGGCGGTTCCTACGCTTAAAGTGTTGGTGAGGACTATAGGAGTCTCGATTACGCCCAATTCCATTATCTGGGCCAGTCCCGTGGCTTTGCCGAAACCGTTTATAACGAAGACGGCGGCCGGTACTTTCTGTTCGAACACGTTATCGCGGTGCGGGAAGATCGCAGTAACGCCCGTCCTGACCGGGCCCTTACCCGGAACGAGAGGTCCCTCCCCCCGGACGAGCGTAACGTGCCCCACTGCCACTCCGGGCACATCGGTGATGGCATTCAGCGGACCGGGACACATCTTCCCGACCACTATCCCTACATCCCTCGCACGAGGCCTAGTGCTCACGCTTTTCTCGCCGCCTTTACCAAGGCTTCGAAAGGTCTCAAGAACAGCTTGTCCTTCTGCCACATACATTCGGGATGAAACTGGAGGCACAAACAAAAGCTGCCTGTCTTTGACTCCAGAGCTTCGACCACCCCATCCAGAGCGCGCCCGGTGATTTTCAGTCCATCTCCCGGCGTTCTCACGGATTGATGGTGAAACGAGTTAACGACCAACTGTCGCTGTCCGAACACCTCGAGCGCCAGTGATTCCTCGTCCAAAATCACCTTGTGAGTGCCGTACCACCTGGGTGCCTCCTGGTAATGCTTCATGGCGCCCCCCACTTGAGACGGTATGTCTTGAACGAGCGTACCGCCGGCGGCCACGGCCACAACCTGCGCACCTCTACATATCCCCAGTATCGGAATTCCGCGTGCGAGAGCTTCCCGCGCCAACGGGATTTCCAGTGCGTCTCTGGCCGGGCTCACTCGCCCCATCTTTGGATGAGGTCTTTCATCGTAAAACGCCGGGTCGATATCGACTCCGCCGGTGAAAAGCAGGCCTTCCACCGATGAGAGGATACCAGCGATATCTTCGATACCCGGGGGGATCAGAAGCGGCATTCCTCCCGCTTCCAAGATCGCATTGCTGTAGTCCAGGGAAAGCTTGGCTTCTCCTTTTTCTTCGTCTACGCTCGAGGTGATGCCTATCAACGGTCGCATCGCGGTTCCTCCCTCGTCCACGTTGTGGCGGCGAAAAATACCCAGTACCTGGTGCGGGGCTTTCGCCATTCTCGTGCGGGCTAGATAGGCTTGAGGCCGACGGAAATGGCTAGAGCTTCGTCAACTTTCGCCATGATCTCCTCATCCAGCTTGGACACATGCCGCCTCAACCTTCGTTTGTCAATGGTCCTGATTTGCTCCAGAAGGATTACGGAGTTTTTCTCAAGTCCCGAAACGTGAGCGGGGATTTCCACGTGGGTCGGAAGTCTCGCCTTGTCTATTTGAGAGGTAATGGCCGAGACGATCGTCGTCGGACTGTACCTGTTTCCGATATCGTTTTGAATGATGAGCACGGGCCTAAACCCGCCCTGCTCAGACCCAATAACTGGCGAGAGATCGGCGTAAAATATGTCGCCTCGCGAAGGGATCACCGTTCGTTCCCGCCCCCTTCACCAACACCACCGGCGGGCTCCTCCGGAGTCCCCCGGGTTAGCTGCCCAGGTGCGAGCTCATCCATCACAAGACGACTCATCTCTTCAGCCAGCAGTACGTTCAGCTCGCCCATTTCCTGATATCCCAGTTTCATTTGTTCCCTGAGTTTTATGCGCTTCAATTCATCAACGTACCTTACACACGCTTCCCTGATAAGTTCGGAGCGGCGTCCGGAAATCCCGGAAGCCAGGAGGTCCAGATCTTCCAGCACATCCTCGGGCAAGCCCACCACGATTTTCTTCATCTTAGGCACTTTGCGGCAGCTCCGCCTTCCAGACGCGGAGCCACCCTCACCTCCCCGTCCACGATCATGCGCCGGGCTCGAGGTATGGCCCGCACGATATCTCCAGACAGCACACCGACCCGTCCCACCTTCGCAGCGCACACTTCGCCTGCGAGCCCGTGCCAATAAACTCCAAGCCAGGTTGCATCGAACGGTTCGAGGCCCTGAGCCAGCAAAGCGCCGATCATTCCCGAAAGCACGTCGCCGGCACCAGCCGTCGCCATCGCGGGGTGACCCGAGGTATTCACCACGTACTTCCCCTGCGGATGAGCCGTCACCGTTCCCGCACCTTTCAGAGCCACCACGGCTCCGCATTCCGCCGCAGCCCGCAGCGCCCACTTCACCCTGGAGGACTGAATTTCCGTCGTCGATACGCCCAGCAGTCTCGCCATTTCTCCAGGGTGAGGAGTCAGCACACTCAGTTTAACCTCCTCTTTCCACCTGCGAAGGCTTCCCGTGATCTCCTTGAGTGCGGCGAGAGCGTCGGCGTCTACAACGCAAGGGAGTTTCGCCACATCCTTTAATATTTCCTGCAAGAAGGACGTTTGATCCGCGCCCCTACCCCACCCGGGCCCGAGTACCGCGGCGTCGGCTCGCTCCAGTTCCCGTCGGACGACCGGCACGCAGGATACGTTGAAGGTGGGACCGTCCCCCGCGGGTACGACCATCACTTCCTTGACCATTGACGCGGCTGGAACATAGGCACCCCCGGGAACCACGAGGGTCACCGTCCCCGCGCCGGCCCTCAGCGAACTGGACGCCGCGAGGCACGCCGCTCCCACCATGCCGACGGAGCCGGCCACCACGCAAACATGCCCGGAAAGCCCTTTGTGGTGGTCGGGGTCCCTTTTCGGCATGAGTTCCCGAGCTTCGTCCATCTCCGGTGTCTTTCCAGTCCACGACGGGGGAAATGCAGACGGGGGAAAGCCGAGATTAGCCACTATTAATTCGCCTGCGTATTTCCGGCCAGGATAGCTGACGAGTCCTGCCTTGGCAAATCCCATTGTAACCGTAACGGATGCCCGGATCACCGGCGTTCCCGGGGTACCCGTGTCCGCATCGAGCCCCGAGGGGATGTCGCAAGCCAGGATGGGGCAACCGGCGGAGTTGGCCCATTCAATTGCTTCCCGAATGGGGCTCCTCGGATCCCCCACCGCGCCGATCCCGAGCAGAGCGTCGATAATCAAGTCCGGAGACGGGAGATTCTCCAGTATTTGTCCTACGGTGAGAGTATCCGTTTCAAGGCACGGGACGTCAAATGCGTCCAGCATGAGCCGGCAACGTGCGGCCTCGGGCGGAAGCGACGATCTTTTTGCGAATATAGCCACTGTTACATCATAGCCTCTTGCCGCAAGATGTCTAGACGCAGCCAGGCCGTCCCCCCCGTTTTGTCCGGGACCGCACAGTACCACCACCGTTGGTCCCTTTCCCGACCGGGAGCCGGGCCCTTTACCCGCCCGGGAAAGCATTTGGACCGCCACGTCTGCCACAGCCCTGCCCGCGTTTTCCATGAGGATCTGGGCGGGAATGCCTTTCGCCTGGGCGGCTTCGTCTACCGCTCTCATCTCATCTCTCGTGACCAGGATCATTGCCCCGCCTCCTCCCAGACCCCCAGGGCCACCGCCAGAGCCAAGCCACCATCGTGGCTTAAAGATATCGATATCTCCTTGATCTGTAATCTGTCCATCGCGGCCAGCGCGTGCCCGCTCGCCCTGACTACTGGGCGCCCCGCAGCGTCCCGCAGAATCTCCAAGCTGGTCCACGGTATTTTAGGCCAGCCGGCACCCAGGACCTTCATGCACGCTTCCTTAGCCGCGATCCTACCGGCCATGTGGAGAGCGTCCTTTCTCGGCATGGCGCGGAGCTCCCGGTCGGTGAAAAACCTCCGGACAAACACATCTCCGAAGAGCCGCAGACTTCTTTCAACCCGGCTCACAGGGACCAAGTCTATGCCTACCTTGAACGTCGCCACGCGTTTACTCCACCGTCACTGATTTAGCCAGGTTTCGCGGCTTATCGATATCAGTACCCCGCTGTAAAGCCGCGTAGTACGCCAGGAGCTGCAGCGGGATCACGGCGACCGCCGGCGATACCAGCGGATAGCTGGCGGGCACCTGCATCTCCACATCCAACGGACCCGGTGCAAACACACCGCTCGTAAGCGGGGTGGTCACCGATATGATTCGACCTCCCCTGGCTTTTACCTCCATGACGTTGGAAGCGGTCTTTGCTGCCACGGAAGGGTCGGTGAGCACCGCGACAACCGGGGTCCCCTGTTCGATCAGGGCCAGAGTCCCGTGCTTGAGTTCGCCGGCGGCGTACGCTTCGGCGTGAATGTAGGAGACCTCCTTGAGCTTCAGCTGGCCCTCCATAGCCGTGTGGTAATCCACGCCTCGTCCGATGAAAAACACATCATCAAACCGGCTCACGTCAGAAGCTATCTCCTTGACGCGAGCTTCGAGTTCCAGGGCCCTCCGGGCTTCCTCCGGCAGCTTCTCAAGCGAGCTCATTATCTTCCTGGCTTCGTCGCAAGCCAGGCGCCCCGTGCAAAGCCCCATATGCAGCGCAAGAAGCGCAAGGCACAGGACCTGCGTTACGTAAGCTTTGGTGGAAGCCACGGCTATTTCGACCCCAGCCCTCTGGTAGACGACGCTTTCAGCCTCGCGGGCCAGCGAACTCACGGGCGAGTTCGTGACGGCGACAACCCTCGCCCCTCTAGCCCTGGCTTCTCTCATGGCCGCCAGAGTGTCCGCGGTTTCTCCCGACTGGCTTACAGCTATCACCAGAGAGCCAGGGGGCACGAGAGGCTCCCTGTACCTGAATTCGGA
Source organism: Candidatus Fermentithermobacillaceae bacterium (assembly GCA_014896535.1). Lineage (GTDB taxonomy): Bacteria > Bacillota > Sulfobacillia > Fermentithermobacillales > DUSS01 > DUSS01. The sequence goes on along the minus strand of JADBKE010000011.1, from coordinate 78,695 downwards.
TGCAAGGTCCACCTCCGTTGAAATACCCGCGAGGCGCTCGAAAAGGGCTTTGCCTGTGAGAGAGGCGTGGTAGGCCGTCCCGCAAGCGACGATGAATATCCTCTGGAGCTTTCCTACATCCTCCGCGCTCAATCGAAACTCTTCCGGTTCGAAGTGGGGCAGTCCCCCCTTGACCCGACCGGAGAGCACCCTCGCCAGAGCCTCGGGCTGCTCGTGGATCTCTTTCAGCATGAAATGGGGGAAGTTTTCTTTCATCGCCACATCGATATCGGTGCTTACTACACGTACATCGGGGTCGGTAAGATTCCCGGAAGCGTCGAAAACCTCCAGACCGTCCCTGGTTATGCTTGCACATTGGCCGTCGGCCAGGACCGCGATCTTCCGGGTATGAGACAGCACAGCAGGGATATCGGAAGCCAAGATCTTCTCGCCATCACCTAGCCCAACTACAAGGGGACTTGATTGGCGGAACGCCACTATGCGTCCGGGTTCTCTCGCGCTGATCACGGCGAGGGCGTAAGAGCCCTTGAGTTGCCGGCAAGCTTTTCTCACCGCGGAAGCCAGGTCTCCATCGTACGCCTCTTCGATCAGATGGACGATGACTTCTGTATCCGTCTCAGACGCAAAGGTATGACCTCTGGAAATCAGCTCTTCCCGGAGCTCCCGGTGGTTTTCGATGATCCCGTTATGAACGAGAGCGATTTCGCGCCTGCAATCGACGTGAGGATGGGCGTTTTGCTGGCTGGGCCTGCCGTGTGTGGCCCACCTAGTATGTCCGATCCCCGTCGTCGCCGGCGGCAAGTCCTTGAGAAGCTCTCGAAGCTTGGAAAGCCTCCCCTCAACTTTGGCGGTGAGAATTCCATGGCCATCGAGAACTGCGATGCCGCACGAATCGTACCCGCGGTACTCCAGGTCGGATAGCCCCTGGTAGAGGATGGGTACTGCCTGTCTCTCCCCAACGTATCCAACGATGCCGCACACGACAAACACCCCTTTTGGCGACCGTGTCTTGTCCGGGACGCGCTCGCATCGAGATGAAAAAGCGGTGCTATTGGAGGGTTTCGTGCGCGAGGGATTCACCGGGGTGAGTCCTTAGCCCCCGGGCCACCCGCTGCCATTTGTTCTCCGGTCACCCGGAGGTTTTGTGGCGCTTTTACGGCCGTGGCCAGCCGTGGGGCACCCGCCGAATCTTTCGATCAACCCCAACCTCGTCAACTTGCCGCACCCCATGCGGCAAGTCCTGGCGCTTGTTCATTCCGTCCTCTCGCCCACGTTTTCCCTGGTTTCGGTGCTCCGTATCACCTCCGCGATGCGCCTGGCCCATTCGTGAGCCATTTCGACTTCGGGAGCTTCCACCATCACCCGGATAACCGGTTCCGTGCCTGATGGACGCACGAACACCCTTCCCCTTCCGCCGAATTGGCTCCGGGCTTTCCCCAGTTCCATCTTTAAGGCTGCCGACTCCATCGCCCGATTCTTATCCCGCACGGGGACGTTCACCAGCACCTGGGGAATGGAAGGTATACCGGCGGTGAGATCTTGAAGCATGGCACCCTTGCGGACCAGGACTTCGGTCAAAAGCAACGAGGTCATAATGCCGTCCCCGGCGGGTGCGATATCCCTGAAAATGATGTGTCCGGATTGTTCTCCACCGAGGGAATACCCTCCACGGTCCATTTCATCCAGAACGTACCTATCGCCCACCGCCGTTCTCACAAATCTGATTCCAAGGGAGGTCAGGTAGAGCTCGAGACCCAGGTTAGACATGACGGTCCCGACGACCGTGTTTCCCTTCAGGCGGCCGCGCTCTTTCATGTCCTTCGCCATGACTCCCAGAATCCGGTCGCCGTCCTCCACACCCCCGCTGGGGTTCACCGCGATGCACCGGTCGCCATCGCCGTCGTGGGCGAACCCAACGTCGAAACTTTCATCTTTCATTTTCGCGGCAAGGGTTTCGGGGTGTGTAGAGCCGCAGCGACAGTTGATCTTTTCGCCGTCGCCGTCGGAGTTTATGGTCTTCACGTGAGCGCCAAGCTTTTCCCATACTTGCCGCGCCACCTGACCAGTTGCACCGTTGGCGCAATCCACGATTACCTTCAGCCCCGAAAAGGAGACGCTAGGGATACCGGCGAGGAATTCCACGTATCTGGAGACCTCGCCTTCGGCGCGGGTCACTCTTCCCACGCTGTTACCGGTGGGCCGTCCGCCGCACTTACCATCGCTCAAAATGAAGGCGGAAATCTTTTCCTCCAGGGAGTCGTCGATTTTCCTTCCGGTAGAACCGAAAACCTTGAGCCCGTTGAACTCACCCGGGTTATGGGAGGCGGATATCATCACTCCCCCATCAAGACCCAGTTCCCTTATCAAGTAGGAAAGACCAGGTGTGGTGAGTACCCCGAAGGTGACCGCCCGGCATCCGGAAGCGCACAGCCCCGCGACGACCGCAGCTTCCAGCATGTCCCCGGAAGTTCTGGTGTCCTTCGCAACCCCCACTCTACCCCCCGGCACGACATAAAGACCGAGCGCAAGACCTAGTTTGAAGGCCATCTCCGGAGTCAGATCGTCGTTGGCCACGCCTCTGATTCCATCGGTGCCGAACAAATTCACTCTTCGCCCGTTCTCCTTTCAGCGTCCTTTGCTCTTACCAGCGCCTGAGCCGGAGGGTCACACTCGAGGGTTCTATAGTTTTCACGCTGACCCCTTCGGCCCCCTCGATTTCCGCTCTCACGACTACGTTGTACTCCCCCTCGGGTAGACCCTGCGCATCAACGTATGCGCTGATATCCGGTCTGGTCACTTTGTCCACCAGGTCGCGCCTCCCCTCGATGACCACCTGGACTTCGGCTGGGGACACATCAAAGCCCAGACCGGGCGATTTGTTCTTAACGATCACCGGAATGTTGGAAAAGGTCTTCGTGACGATGTCCTCAACTATCTCCACGGAAACCTTCACCGACGTATCCTGGACAGGGGTTACCCCCGGCGGCAGGGCCAGTTCGACCACGGTCGTAAAGGAACTGGATTGTCCTGTAAGCTTGACGGGCTTGGTCGGGATCACCGACGGTGAGGACCAAGCCGATGAAAGCCGGACCTTCACCAAGGACGGGCTAACCGTAATCGATTTTACCCGGTAGCCTGGGGCAGGCGAACCATCCTGCGTTACCTGGACCGGGACGGACCTGGAAGGCGGAAGTGGAATCATGGGGACCCTTGCCTCGATTTCCCCCGGCGTAACGGAAAGACCCGGGACTTCCTCGCCCGCGGAATCCCGGGGTACCAGCTTGACTCTCCTTACAACCTCACTCTGCGCCCCGGTGATGTCCAGCTGGGCGGATGCAATCTCCACCCTTTCCACGAACCTCTTCGGTCCCGATACGGTGACCTCGGTCACCGTGTATAGTAAGGCCCCCTGCTGGTAGTCCTCGTGAGGCTTTCCGGTAACCTGTACTCTGACGGGTACTTGCCTCGAGACCACCGGGTCCACGTCCACCTGCACGGTGGCCGGCGACATTTCGAGGACCCGGAGCCCGCCGGGCGGGGTGACCACCGGCTTTATCTCAACTGGTCCCGGCGAAAGTTGCACCGGGGACAGATCAACGAGAGCCTCGATCTTTCCCAGGTCAGACCTTTGGAAAGTCCTGACGCGGCCGCCGAGCGTGACCCTGATTCGCTCGGGCGACACCGAAATGACCCGCCACCCCTCCGCCAAATTCACGACCCTCACCGGCATTTCCGTGACCTGTCTGGTAAAGGGGTTTTGCTCGTTTATTACCTGCAACCATACGAAGGCCGCCAGGACAACGGCTACTACTTTGGGGATTATTTCTTTGTTCTCGAACCAGCTTTTTTTCATGCTCTCCGGATCACTCTCCCCGCTCTATCCCGATCGCTCATTCCGGACAGCCGGGCGGTTCTGCCGACCGTCTGGCCGTCGAACGGTGACCCGCCGGTGAGGCGTCCTAGCGACCTATCTTTTGAAGCAGCGAGGGGACGGACGGAATCATGAGCTCCTCCAGCTTTTCCTTCAACGTTTTTTTGTCAAGACCCCTTATGAGCCTGCCGCCGCACGCCAGCGATATGGTCCCGGTTTCTTCCGAAACCACCACTGAAACGGCGTCGGACACTTCGGTTATCCCGATAGCCGCTCGGTGTCTGGAGCCCAGCTCGACGCTGACTCTCTCCTGCGTAAACGGGAGAAAGGAAGCGGCCGCTACGATCCTGTCGCCCCTGATTATGACGGCCCCATCGTGCAGAGGGGTTCCAGGGACGAATATGTTTTGAAGGAGTTCCGATGACACGATAGCATCCAGCTTCACCGACTCCTCGACATACTCGCCAAGACCGCTTTCCCGCTCGAGGACCACGAGGGCGCCGATTTTCGAGCTCGATAAGCTGGACACCGCTTCCACCACTTCCGAGATGACCTTAGTCGAAGTCATAGCCGGAGCCCACAAACTACCCCGGGCGAAGATCTTCCCTCGCCCGATTTGTTCCAGGGCCCTTCTCAACTCCGGTTGAAATACCACCGGAATGGCTATCACCAGCATGGTTCTGAGCTGAGATAGGATCCAGTGTATCGTGTAAAGCCTGAGCCACTGGGTGACGGAAACCAGGACCAAAAGAATGGCGATGCCCTTCAGGAGCTCTACCGCCCTGGTGCCCCTGATTAAAACGAAAACGCGGTAAAACAGGTACGCAACAACGGTTATGTCTACGACAGCCAGGATTATATCGTACCAGGTAAAATATTGAATGAGATCGGAGATCGTGGCCGAGCCCGCCTTTCCTCAAACTGAAAAGGTCTCATTCAAGAATATCATTCGAGAGCACGATGTAAAACCCTTTCCGGGTTTTTAAGCCAGATAATGCCCGGGTACCCGTAGATTGGATCTCGCTGGAAGGAGGATAGGGTCTCGGGAAATCGAATACTGTCCTGAAAGGCGGAACTAATCCAACAGCAAGTTGAATTGGTCGGAAGGGAGGCACGGGGCGGCGGGTGTCTTTCAACCCGCCCTGGGTATGACGGTTTACTTTGAGAAGCCAGGACCTGAGAACACAGCGAAAGTAGCTGAACTCGTAGAGGCAAAAGCTCGCGAGCTGGGAATTCGCCACGTAGTCGTGGCCTCCAACACTGGCTTTACGGCCAGGCACTTCAAGGGAAAAGGCTTTCACGTCGTCGTAGTGACCCACCACGTCGGGTTCAAAGAGCCCGGTATCGATGAGATGGGTCCCGAGGTCAGAGAAGAGCTTCGCCGGGAGGGAATGGATCTGCTCACTCAGACCCATCTCTTCGGGAACGTGGAGAGAGCCGTGACTTCAAAGTACGGAGGATTGTATCCGGGAGGGATAATCGCCAACGCGCTCAGGATGTTCTCACAAGGAACCAAGGTCGCGGTGGAAATAGCGGTCATGGCCCTGGATGCCGGCCTTATCCCATATGGGGAGCCGGTGATCTCCGTGGGCGGAACATCCAGGGGAGCAGACACAGCTTTGGTCCTCAAGCCCTCTCACGCCAAGACCATTTTTGACACCGAGATCTTGGAGATAATCGCAAAGCCGAGAAGTCCGAAGGAGAAGAATAACGTCTAGAGGTGGTACGAAACGTGTCCGACAGACGACGGAAGATGGCGGAAAACCCCGAATCGGAACCGGTAAAAGAAACGAGGGAGATCGGGCGGGCAGAAGAAAGCTTCGAAATTCGACTGGACCTGGCCGGGTTTGAAGTTTACCTCAAGCCCGACGGGGAGCTCAGATTCGGAGAGGGAGTGGTGGCACCCCTGCCGGATTTGAGAACGAAGGACGATGCCCGGGACGTTTGCCTTTACCCGCATGGCGATGGGCCCGCGGTTTTATACCGGATGTACAGAGGAACCGGCGAAGCTTCGATTCAGCGGATCATGGAGCGGGAGGGCATCAGGTACGACATCACGGTTCTCGCGCCGGGAAAGATCGGCTCGGAGTATGTTAAGACCGTGGGTCACATCCATCCGGTCGCCCCCGGCGGAATGTGGACCTATCCCGAGGTGTACCAGGTCCTTTACGGTAAAGCCTATTTCCTCCTCCAGCGCGGAGGAGAGCTTTCCGGGGAGGTAGAGGATTTCGCCGTTGCCGATTTCGAAGCCGGGGATATTCTCGTAGTGTGGCCTAACTACGGACACGTCACCGTAAACCCGGGAGATTCGTATCTGGTGATGGCCAACTTCGTTGCGAGAAACTTTAAGTCCATCTACGACCCGGTGAGACAGCGCAAGGGGCTCGCCTACTACAGCGTAGAGCACAAGGACCAATCCATCTTCATTCCCAACGACAATTACTCCCGTCATCCGCGACCCAGGCTCGTCAAGCCCCGGGACTGGGGCGAGTTCGGATTGAAGCAGAGGACCAGCATGTACTCTCAGTGGAAAAGCGGTCTGGCCCGGATGGACTTCCTGACGGACCCCGCCCGTTACCGGGAAGTGTGGGAGCGAGAGGGGATACGCCCGCTGTGAAACCGGAAACGGCGCAGGAAACCAGGCTGATCATCATCACAGGGATGTCGGGGGCCGGTAAGAGCTCCGCGTTGCGGGCTCTGGAGGACATGGGGTTCTTTTGCGTTGACAATCTTCCGCCGAGCTTAATACCCAAGTTCGCGGAGCTTTGTGCTCAGGCCAGGGAAAAGATAACCAGAATAGCCATGGTCGTGGACGTGAGGGGAGGCGAGTTCTTCGGAACGCTGTCTGAATCCCTTGAGGACTTGGACGAAATGGGCATCAAGCCCGTAATCGTCTTTCTGGACGCGGACGACGAAACTCTGATCAGGCGCTTCAAGGAAACCCGCCGCAGGCACCCGCTGAGTCCCCGCGAGGGAGTCCTCGAAGGAATCCGCATGGAGCGCCAGATGCTTAAAGAGATCAGAAGCCGAGCTCATGTAGTGATAGACACTTCGAACTTAAGTCCACAAAACTTCCGTAAATACCTTGCGGACAAGCTATCTTTCGGGGCGGGCCTTGAGACGTTGGTCATCACCGTCATCACTTTCGGCTATAAGCACGGGCTCCCGATGGACGCCGATCTGGTTTTCGATGTAAGATTTCTGCCAAATCCCCATTACGTAGACGAGCTCAAGCCTCTCTCGGGGCTGGATGCTCCGGTAATCAAGTATGTCATGAGTTCCCCCGTGACCGGTCGTTTCCTCAGCCGGCTGAAATCGTTTCTGGATTTTCTCCTGCCCCAATACGTTACCGAGGGAAAGAGTCACCTTACGATAGCTATAGGGTGTACCGGAGGGCGTCACAGATCGGTTGTGGTGGGGGAATATCTCAAGGAACACTTCAAGACGCAGGGACGTACCGTTGTTGTGGAACACCGTGACATAGACAGAGCGGAGACGGGAGGGTAACTGGTGAAGCCGGCGCACGAGATCCCGAGAGTTGTAGCCGTGGGAGGCGGAACGGGCCTGTCGACGTTGTTGAGAGGGCTGAAGAAGCTTCCGTGCCAGGTTACGGCCATCGTCACCGTGGCGGACGACGGCGGCAGTTCGGGAAGACTCAGACGGGACATGGGCATACTCCCTCCCGGAGACATAAGGAACTGTCTTTTAGCTCTGGCCGAAGCCGAACCGGAGATGAGACAGCTCTTCAATCACCGGTTTTCCAGGGGCGAGTTTGAAGGGCACAACTTCGGAAACCTCTTCCTCGCAGCGATGACCGAGATGACCGGGGACTTTCAGCTGGCGGTCCGGACTATGTCCAGGATTCTCGCGGTAAAAGGCAAGGTCCTTCCAGCCACTCTCGAAGACGTGGTCCTTGAGGCGTCGCTGGAAGACGGGCGGGTCATCCGGGGAGAACATCTCATACCCCAGGCGAAGGGCAAGATCCGCGACGTGAGACTGATACCTCCCGATGCCCCGGCCCTGGAGGAAGCGTTGACCGAGATCGAGTCGGCGGACATCATCATCCTTGGACCGGGGAGTCTCTACACGTCCATCATACCGAACTTGCTGGTCAAGGGTATCGCTGGCGCAATAGCATCCTCCAAGGCTCTGAAGTTCTACGTCGTCAACCTCATGACCCAGCCAGGGGAAACCGACGGTTACTCCGCTGCGGACCACGTAAGGGCCATTCTCAAGGTGGGAGGCCCGGAGCTCATAGAGACGGTGGTCGTAAACGTGGGCCGGGTTCCGCCCGAAGTCGAGCAGCGCTACGTGGAGGAAGGACGGTATCTCGTCGATCCCTCTCTGGATGCCATAAGGGAGCTCGGACTTTCGGTCATCGCAGGCGACTTCGGGGCCGGAGGAGAACTTGCCAGGCACGACCCGGATAAACTGGCGGGCGTCATCTTGAGTACGTGGGAGGAGGTACACCGTCGAGGTGAAAAGGGATCTCACGTTCTCCCAATCGGTTAAAGAGGAACTTTCTGCCATTCGGGTCAAAGACGGTGTCGTAGCACGGGCAGAGCTTGCGGGTATCACCGCTTGTCGATGGTCGGGCGAGTCAACCGGCGGGACGGTTACGGTCACCGGCGAGCCTCATCTCGCCCGGCGTTTTCTCTATTTGTCGAAACTCATTGCGGGTGGTTCCCGGGAGAACAGAGTCTATTTCTCGCGGCCCTCGGGAAATCGGGGGCGACCGCCCAGGGTATCGGTGTCGGTCACCATCCGGTCCGGTCTTGAGGAGCCCGACCTACGCAGCCGGGAAACCCGCCGGGCTTTCCTGCGCGGAGCTTTCCTCGCGCGGGGTTCCATGTGTGACCCGTTTTCGGGGCCCCATCTGGAAATAGTGTTCGATTCCAGGAAACAGGCAGACAGAGCTTTTTCTCTGATACGAATGGAGGGATTGTCGCCGGGGGTTCTGAACAGGCGCGGGGAATGGGTAGTTTACCTCAAAAAGGGCGACGAAATCGCCGAGTTCCTGAAGCTCGTGGGAGCTTACCGGGGCGTGATGGAGTACGAAGACCGGCGGGCCAGAAGAAATCTCCGTGGCACGGTAAACCGGCTCGTTAACATGGACGGGGCTAATCTCAGCCGCTCCGTGGAGGCGTCTCTCAGGCAGATAGACGAGATACGCATCATCGACGAGCTTCTGGGAATAGATCGCCTTCCGACAGCTCTCCGGGAAATCGCCAGGGCGCGTCTGGACAATCCCGAGCTCACCATCGAAGAGTTGGGGACGGTACTGGCGAGACCTGTTTCCAAGTCGGCGGTAAACCACAGGTTACGGCGTCTTTCCAAACTGGCGAAACGGCTTTTGGAAACGTCGCAGCAAATTCGCCGGGTATAGCTATTCGACGGGAAGCGGGGGAGCTCTCCTGGACTGAGCTCCCCCGCTCTTTGTACTGAGCTCAGAACGAAATTTCGATTCTGCCCACGGAAGTGGAAGCCTTAAGAGTTGCCTTCTGGGCAGCCTCGTCAAAACCACCGCTCCTCACGTGGTACCTTTTAGGACCCCAGCGCCGCCCTCGGTCGTCGTAAAGAACCTGAACGTCGTCCAGCCCGCCTACCGCTATAGACCCCATGTTGGTGGAGGCGTCCACCTCGTAGGCCACGCCCGGTGCCTTTTCCACCACTACTTCGATCCTGCCGTTCGCCGTCTCGAACTGCCAGTCGCCGGCGCCCTTCAGCCTCGCCTCGATCCGGCCGTTGGCCGTGTCGGCTTTCAGGCGCCTGGATTCACCCCGGTATTCGATCCTGCCATTGGCAGTGCCGATGGAAACCTCATCAAAAGACGAGGTGTCCACGTCCACTCTGCCGTTGGCCGTGTCAGCTACGAGACGTGTTCCTTGCACTCCGCTTACTTCGATCCTGCCGTTAGCTGTATCGAGGTTTAGAGAAGCCCTCCTTCCCCGGGGCAGCTTGAGCCGGAAGGCGCAAGAGGCCCCCGTTCGCCACGCGAAGGAATCCTTGCTCTTTCCCCGGAGAATGAGCCCTTCCTGAGCGAATTCGTAGATATCTTCGCACTTCTCCCGGGCCTCTTCTTCGGTGGAGGCCCTCACCCTCTTGATGACCTCGAGAGTGTATCCGGGCTGGTCGGTCACGTCTACTTCGATTCTCCCGTTGGTGGTACGGAGGTTAACCTGGATTTCTCCGTCCGGCGGAAACTCGCCGTTGATGGTGTCAATGAATTCGTACTCGTCCGCAGGAGACCCGATCCCTTCAAACCAGCCCACTCCTCCCCGGAACAGCCCTTCGAAGATACCCCTGAGGCTTTCGCCCACCGTCTCCGACACCGCTTTGCCGATGTACTCGGCTCTTTTCCCAGCCTCTTCGGCGAGCCGTTCGGCCCTCTCCGCAGCCGCCCTGGCCGCTTGCTCCGCAATTTCCTGCGCTCGCCTTACTCTCTCTTCCCAGGTATCTTCGAACAAAACCTCTCTTCGCTCAGGCCTTTCCGCTCTCCCCGCTCCTGCTCGAGTTTCGTCTCCTTCCGGAGACAGGGCTTTCAAAAGTTCCACTCCCTGTTCCGGCGTGATCTTACCCTCCGCCACCATCCGCAGAATCTCGAGTTTTTCGTCCCCTGCCATTGTCCTTCTTCCTCCTCCTGCAACCCCGTCATGCCTTTATCCCCCGGCCGGGTTGCCTGTTTTTGAGGAGCGGGTCTCCCCGATGTCGCCGGATCTCCTCATCGCAGGGCTCTGAGCATCTTCACAGCTTCTTTTGCTGTGATCTCGCCGGTCCCAAGCTTCTCGAGGATCTCCTTCCGCCGGGACGCCTTCCAGTCTTCATCCGACTGGGATTCGGAATCTCCAGACACGGGATAGCCTAGAGCTTGTATCACCGCTTCCAGGCGCGACCTGACAGTGGGATACGAGACTCCCAGCTCCCTTTCTACTTCCTTTATATTGCCCCGGCACTTGATGAAGATTTCGGTGAAGGCCCTCTGCTCCGGAGTAAGCTTGGAGAACTTGTCCATATGGAAGCAACCGGATATCCTGGTGTTGCAAGACGGGCAACGGATCTCCGTTACTTCCATGGTCCCGCCGCAGACCGGGCAGGTTCCGATCACCTCTTTAGACATGGGGGCCCCTCCCTGGATAGAAATATAAGGCTGAAACCTAATCGATGTCAATCAGACACTTAAAATATTTAATCTCGGATTTTAACTATCTTTCTCCCCTGGCCCCTTTTCCGCCCCTCTCGCAGAAAGCGCCTCCAGTATCCTCGCAGCCAGCACCGGTCCTATCCCCGGCACGTTCTGGATCTCTTCCGGAGAGGCCGTCGCGATTTTCTCGATGCTTTCGAAGTGAGCCAGGAGCGCCTTTTTCCTTTCTTCGCCTAAACCCGGCACATCGTTCAGGGCAGACTCGCGAGACTTCGCGCTTCTCAGCTTTCTGTGGTAACTTACGGCGAACCGGTGGGCTTCATTTCTCAAGCGCATCACTAGGAAAAGGGCGCCTGAATCCCGCGGCAAAACCACGGGATCTTCCCGGCCGGGAAGGTATATCTCCTCGTTTTTCTTGGCCAGCCCCGCCACGGGAATGTCGAGGCCGAAATCCTTCAGCACCTTTGCGGCAACCGATACCTGTCCCTTGCCGCCGTCGACCAGAATCAGGTCGGGGAAAACGGAGAACTTTCCGGATTTGCCTTCGCGCCTTTCTTGGAGTCCGCGGGAAAACCGTCTTCGGAGGACTTCTTCCATCATCGCGTAATCGTTGGGTTCGTCCAGACTGATCTTGAATCGCCTGTACGAGGACTTGTCGGGCTTGCCGTCCTGTAGCACCACGAGAGAAGCTGAAGCGTCTTTGCCTCCTATGTTGGAGACGTCATACCCCTCTATCCTCCTGGGCAGGACGGGCAAACCAAGCTCCCTGGCCAGATCTTCCATGGCTTTTTCGTTTTCGGCTTTCTTCCGCTCCTCGAGGGGTACGAGTTCCGACACCAGGACCCGCGCATTGTCCATGGCCATGTCCACGAGGTCCTTTTTGAAGCCCCGTTTAGGTGCCAGCACTTTCACGCTGTGGCCGGAAACCCGTCGAAGGAGATCTTCCAGGAGAGCGGTGTCGGCACCGGCATCCGGGACCAAGATCTCCTCGGGAACCGCCGCGGCTCGAGAGCCGTAGTACTGCACAATGAAAGCTGCAAGCACTTCCGAGAGGGGCTCGTCGCGGGTGCCTGCCAGCCTGAAGCCCTCCCTCCCCAGCAAACGCCCTTCCCGCACCACTAGGACGGCCACGTACCCATCCTCTCCGTAAGGATGAAATCCAAGGACGTCCCTGTCTTTCATATCCGCTGTGATGGCCTTCTGAGCCGACATGATCTGGTCAAGGGCGCGAATCTGGTCCCGAAGCTTCGCCGCCCCTTCAAAATCGAGGGCCTCAGCACGGGCCTTCATCCTGCGTTCGAGACTGTCCCGGACTTCCTGGCGCTTTCCTTCGAGGAACCTGACTACCTCTTGTATGGTTTCCATGTAAGCCTCGCGAGAACACAGTCCCGCGCACGGAGCGGGGCATCTGCCGAGGTGATACTCCAGGCACGGCCTGGTCTGGGTCTTGAACGTCGTATCCTTGCACGTCCTGTACGGGAAAATTTTCCGCAGGAGTCTTAAAGTCTCCCGCACCGCACCGGCCCTGGTGTATGGTCCGAAGTATCTGGCACCGTCCTTTTTCATCCGCCTCGCGATGGTAACCCCGGGCCACTCGTCAGCCAACCCCACCCGAAGGTACGGATAATGCTTGTCGTCTTTGAGCAGGATGTTGTAGCGAGGCTTATGCTTTTTGACGAGGTTGGACTCGAGTATCAAGGCTTCCGCTTCCGAGTCAGCGGTGATGAATTCGACGTCGGCCGCTCGTTCCATCATCGCCCGGGTTTTCGGAGGCAGGTCCGGACCGAAATAGGAGCGAACCCTGTTTCTGAGAAGACGAGCTTTTCCGATGTACAGGATTTCCCCGTCCGCCCCCTTAAAGATGTACACTCCGGGGCCTTCGGGAGCTTCCAGGGCCTTTCGCCGCAGGTCTTCCCGGGAAGAGTCCCGGACGACCGCGCGTTTGGTGCCGAGCTCCTCAATCACCGGAGGAGATCACCTCTCGAACGGGACCGCGGGAAGCCAGCACTTTTCTGAGGTAAAGTCCCGTATAAGAGCCGCTGGTAGCGGCGATTTCTTCCGGCGTGCCCTGGGCGACCAGATATCCCCCGGCGTCGCCGCCCTCGGGACCAAGGTCGATGATGTAGTCTGCGCACTTCACCACGTCCAGGTTGTGCTCGATCACCAGAACCGTTGACCCGGCATCCACCAGTCTCTGAAGGACCTCGATGAGTCTGTGGACATCCTGGAAGTGAAGCCCGGTAGTCGGCTCATCCAGGATGTAAAGGGTCCTTTCGTTGCCCCTTCTCGAAAGCTCGGTAGCGAGTTTCACCCGCTGAGCTTCCCCTCCCGAAAGGGTTGTGGCAGGTTGACCCAGTTTGATGTAGCCGAGCCCCACGTCGTAGAGGGTGGCCAGCTTCTGACGTATCCGGGGCACGTTGGAGAATAACTCCATCGCCTCTTCGACCGTCATGTCTAGAACATCGGCGATGTTCTTTCCGCGGTACCGGACTTCCAGGGTCTGACTGTTGTAGCGCTTGCCTCCGCACACCTCGCACGGGACGTACACATCTGGAAGAAACTGCATTTCGATTCTGATGATGCCCTCACCGCGGCAAGCCTCGCACCGTCCTCCCCGCAGATTGAAGCTGAACCTGCCCTGCTTGTAACCCCTCATTCTCGCCTCCGGGGTCATCGCAAAGAGCTCCCTTATGTCTGTAAACACTCCGGTGTAAGTAGCCGGGTTCGATCTGGGAGTCCGTCCTATGGGGGACTGATCTATCTTAATGACTTTGTCCAGGTACTCGAGACCGTCTATGCGGTCGTGGGCCCCGGGCTTCACGTGCGCGCCGTGTAAAACAAGCGCAGCCTTGCGATACAGGATGTCGTCTACGAGCGTGCTCTTGCCCGATCCGGACACTCCCGTAACGCATACGAAGAGGCCCAGAGGGATCTTCACGTCTATGTTTTTGAGATTATGCTCCCTGGCACCCTTGATCTCGATGTATCTTCCGTCCGGCTTCCTGCGTGGTGGCACTTCAATCTTTATTTTGCCGCTCAGGTACTTTCCGGTAATGGACGCCGGGCTCGCCATGATTTCCTCGATGGTGCCCTGGGCCACTACTCTGCCTCCGTGCTCCCCGGCTCCGGGGCCGATGTCTATTATGTGGTCTGCCCGCCTGATAGTCTCTTCATCGTGCTCCACCACGAGCAGGGTGTTACCCAGATCCCTGAGCTTTTCCAAGGTATCGAGGAGACGTCCGGCGTCTCTAGGATGCAGACCCACGGTGGGCTCGTCGAGCACGTAAAGTACCCCCACCAGCCCGGAACCGATCTGAGTCGCCAGCCTGATCCTCTGAGCTTCGCCGCCGGCGAGACTACCGGCGGTCCGGGAAAGGGTGAGGTAGCCGAGACCCACATCCCTGAGAAACGTAAGCCTCGCCCGGATTTCTTTGAGCACTTGTCCGGCGATGGCTTCCTCTCTCGGTGTGAGGCGGAGGGAGTTCACGAAGGACAGCGCTTCGTCCACGGACATGTCGGTGACTTCCGCTATGTTCTTATCCCCCACGGTGACCGCGAGAGCTTCGGGGCGCAGGCGCGTTCCATGACAGGCGGGACACGGCTTGAAGGCCATATACTCTTCTATCTCCATCCGCGCCCAGTCCGAATCAGCCTGCTTGTACCTGCGTTCCAGGTTGTGCACGACCCCCTCGAATTCGATCCAGCTTTCCCTGACCCTTCCGTAGGCGTTTTCGTACCTGAAGAGGATGCGCTCCCCGGGAGCCCCGTACAAGATGATGTTGAGCTGCTCGTCGGTAAGCTCGCTCACCGGCACCTCTGTGGAAAACCCGAAGTGATTCGCTACTGCCTCGAGCAACTGAGCGTAATACCCGTCCGGCGAGCTGCTCCACGGAGCAATGGCTCCGTCGGCTATGGACTTCCGCTTATCGGGAATAACCAGGTCGGGATCGATTTCCATGTTAACGCCGAGACCGTTGCACACTTTGCAGGCTCCAAACGGATTGTTAAAGGAGAAGAGCCTCGGCTCGAGCTCGGCTATGCTGACGCCACACTCGGGGCAGTAAAGTTCGGGACTCCAGAGCATATCTTCCTGTCCGGGTATTTCTATCCCCACGAGTTTGCCCGACAGGGACAAGGCAGCCTCAAGCGAGTCTACAAGCCGCTCCCGGATACCCGGTTTGACCACGAGCCTGTCGACCACGACGTCTATGTTGTGCTTCTTCTGCTTCTCCAAGCGCTTGCCGACGAACTGGGATACCTCTGCGGTGACTCCATCCACCCTCACCCTGAGGTACCCGGCCCGCTGCACATCCTGAAAGACTTTCTCGTATTCGCCTTTCCTTCCTCTCACCAGCGGGGCCAGGACCGAAAACCTGGTCCCCTCCGGCAGCGACATAATCTGGTCGGCTATCTGGTCCACCGTCTGCCTGGAAATCGGTTTGCCGCACGAAGGACAGTGGGGATGTCCTATCCTTGCGAACAAAAGCCGCAGGTAATCGTAGATTTCCGTAACCGTCGCCACCGTGGACCTGGGGTTTCGAGAGCCCGCTTTCTGGTCGATGGATATCGCGGGAGAAAGACCCTCGATGTAGTCAACGTCGGGCTTATCCATCAGCCCCAGGAACTGCCTTGCGTAGGCGGAAAGAGACTCGACGTACCGCCTCTGTCCCTCGGCGTAGATGGTATCGAAGGCAAGCGAGCTCTTCCCCGACCCGGATATGCCAGTGATCACCGTCAGGGTGTTCCTGGGGACTTCGAGATCGATGTTTTTGAGGTTGTGCTGGCGTGCGCCCTTTATCACTATCTTGCCAGCTGTCATCCGCGCCACCATCCCGCATCGCGCCGGTACATTTGAGCTCCGACCGCGCAGCTCGGCCCGAACATCCTGGCCAGTGAGACACGCTATATCGCCCTAATTCCGAACTTCTCCTGAAGCTCGAATATCATGTCCCTTAAAAGAGCTGCTCTCTCGAACTCCAGGTTTTTCGAAGCCTCCTTCATCTCCCTGGCTAGCTTCTTGACCAGAGCCGGCGCATCTCTCTTTGAAATGCTGGATATGTCGCGCCCCTCCCAGTATGTGGAACGACTCTTGATGGGATGGGCAGCTTCTATCACGTCTCTTACCGCCTTCTCCACAGTGGCCGGGGTGATATTGTGCCTCAGATTGTACTCCATCTGTTTCTTCCTGCGCCGGTTAGTCTCGTCTATTGCCTGGCGCATGCTGTCGGTGATCGTATCCGCGTACATGATCACGCGACCGTGGACGTTCCGGGCCGCTCTACCTATCGTCTGAATAAGCGCTGTGGTTGAACGCAGATATCCCTCTTTGTCGGCATCCAAGATCGCTACCAGGGAAACCTCGGGGAGGTCCAATCCCTCCCGGAGGAGGTTGATCCCGACCAAAACGTCGAACACGCCAAGACGCAGGTCCCTTACTATTTCCATGCGTTCGAGCGTATCGATTTCGGAATGGAGGTAACGGACCTTCACTCCGGCATCCCGCAGGTAATCCGCCAGGTCTTCCGCCATCCGTTTGGTCAGGGTGGTTATCAAAACCCTTTCGCCTCTGGCGACGACTCTTTCGATTTCCGAGAGAAGATCATCAATCTGCCCCTTCGTAGGCCGAACTTCCACCTCCGGGTCCAGCAGCCCGGTAGGCCTGACGACCTGTTCAACCACCCGTTCCGCCTTGGACAACTCGTAAGGGCCCGGGGTGGCGGATACGTAAATCACCTGGCCCACCTTTTTCTCGAACTCTTCGAACTTTAGTGGTCTGTTATCGAAGGCGGACGGAAGCCGGAACCCGTACTCCACGAGCGACACTTTTCTCGAGTGATCCCCCTCGTACATGCCCCGAATCTGCGGAATCGTCACGTGAGACTCGTCGATTACCACTAGGAAATCCTCCGGGAAGAAGTCCAGCAAAGTATACGGAGGTTCTCCGGGTGCCCTTCCCGTAAGGTGCCTCGAGTAGTTCTCTATTCCCGGGCAGTAGCCCACTTCCCGCAGCATGTCCAGGTCGTATCTGGTCCGCTGCTCAAGTCTGTACGCTTCGAGGATCTTTCCCCGGTCCCTGAGATACTTCAATCGCTCCTCGAGCTCGGCTTCGATGGAAGCTATCGCAGCTTCCAGCCGCGGGTAAGGAGTGACGTAGTGCTTTGCCGGGTAAATGGCTACGTGGTCCCGCTCAAACAGGTCGTTTCCGTTCAGAACGTCGAACTCGGTTATCCTTTCGATTTCGTCACCCCACATCGATACCCTTATGGCGCGATCCTGGTAGGACGCAGGGAATATCTCCACGACATCACCCCTGGCGCGGAAGGTGCCCCGGGAAAAGTCCACATCGTTTCTGGTGTACTGGATGTCCACGAGCTTGCGGAGGATTTCGTCCCGGGATATCTCCTGCCCGCGCCGGAGAGAGACCATCATGTCCCGGTAGTCCTCGGGAGACCCCAACCCGTAGATGCACGACACGCTTGACACTATGAGAACATCCCTGCGTTCGAGCAGCGCGCACGTGGCCGAGTGCCGCAACTTGTCGATATCGTCATTGATCAGGGAATCTTTCTCGATGTAGGTGTCCGTCTCGGGGATGTAGGCCTCGGGCTGGTAGTAATCGTAGTAGCTGACGAAGTATTCCACGGCGTTGAAGGGGAAAAAGCTCTTGAATTCTCCGGACAGCTGCGCCGCCAGAGTTTTGTTGTGGGAAATGACCAGCGTCGGTCTGTTCACCCTGGCCACGACGTTGGCTATGGTGAAAGTCTTGCCCGACCCGGTGACGCCCAAAAGAACCTGATGCTTGAGGCCCTTCTGGATGCCGTCAACCAGGGCTTCTATTGCCTGCGGCTGGTCTCCTCTGGGAACAAACTCTGATCTCAGCTCGAAGCGAGACAAGCCTCATCCCTCGATTTAGTATTATACACCCCGGGGGGCCACCCAACAGATGTTCGTACCCTGGCCTTCTCCTTCCCATGTCCTTGCTGCGCGGGGCCGGAAATGAGGGGAGCGCGGCCAGGGCGACCACTCGACCAACCCGGCAGCAGGTATCGTATGGGCACAGACGTTATCACCCTGTTCCAACGCAGGAAGTTCTCCCGGGGAAGTTTGCCGGCGCTCGGTCAACGACTTCTCCTCAGAATCCTCTTTATGAAGCCGACGAGGGGGCTCTGGCGTCCCAGTTCCACCAGGGGTTGGTCTCCAGGCATCGGCGCCGTGAAGAATCCGAACGGCGCATCTCCCTGTCTGGTCAGGTGCACCGTGGTTCGCCGCGGGTCTTCCGGTGAAGTGGCGACCTCGAGGACCACCTCGTTTATCTGTCTCAAGCTCGCCAGACTTTCTCGAGTGACCACCGCGCCGGATATCGAGGTTATGACATTGCCTCGCTTGAGCCCAGCTCTGGACGCCTCGGAGCCGGGTACAACCTCGAGGATGGTGGCGCCCACACCTTCGGCGGACACGTAATAGGGTTTGCCTTCTCGTTCCTTTCTGACGCCCATCCATATCACGAACTCGTGGGCGGCCGGAGCGAACAGCGCCGCGACCCACCGGAGCGGGGCCAGGCGCGAAGACAAAATCGAAAGCCCCAGGAGGGTTACGCTATACACGGCCAGCGCGCGGGAAGTCTCCCGCGAGCGCTTTTCCGGAGTGGTGGTGAGGGCGAGATCGGAATACCCGAGGCCCGCCATGATCGGGGTCATCACGAAGATGGGCACACCCGGACCCTCGGGTATCGGAGCACGTAAGAGAGGCCACCAGTCGGGAAGGGTTATTACGTCTCCGGGAAGGACCGAGCCCTCCGGCACCGTAGTGAGAGCGAGCAGTATCAGGGGAACCGGCCAAAAGCGCTGCAAAACAAAGCCTCCTACGACGTCGCCCTCTTTCCGTTTCAAGACCACGGGACTTGCGCAGGTAGCCCCGCTTAGTCTTATCAAAAGGGATTCCACGGCGTGCAGGCAAGCTACGAGACCGGTGATGACAGGCACGTTCACCCGGGGCCACCCTGTGACAAGGTGGAGAACGCTGAGGATTCCGCCGGCGTATGAGAAACACAGAAACCTGGGGTTTATTAGGTACAACGCCAGGGCAGTGGGGAGAACGTACTGGACGCCGCTGTCGGTTAGCGACACTCCAATGAGTACCACCAAGACCGAAGACAGAAGCCCTCCCAACAGTCCGAAAGCCATGGATTTCACCATCTGGGGAAGGGCCTTGTTAAAGGCGTAACCGAACGACTTTTTCTCGCTGACTTCAATTCGTACGTACTGGGTCCCTACAATCGTCACTACGATGAGGAACAAGAGCCCCGTAACAGGGTCAAGCAACAACTGTCCGTAGGACCGGATGACCGCCTTGACGAGATCGGAAAAAGCTCCCACACCAGCACAACCTCCCTCCGCCCGGGGACCTCTTAAATCAGGCACCTGCCTAAGAAGGATGCCGCAAAGCTTCCCTCGCCAGCTCCAGCGCCTTCTCCAGCTGCCTATCCGTTTCCGCACCGGGCTCGGGGTTCTCCACTATCACGTCGGGAACAATCCCTTTTTCATGGATTGACCGGCCAGAAGGCGTAAAATACTCAAAGGTCGTCACTTTAACGCACGATCCGTCCGGCTGGGGGAATAGTTGTTGGACAACCCCTTTCCCGAAAGTGGTGACGCCCACAATCGTCCCGCTCTTGGTGTCCTGTATGGCCCCGGCCAGGATCTCCGAAGCGCTAGCCGTAAGGTCGTTCACCAGCACCACCAGAGGCATTCCCAATCCTTCGCCCTCGGTTTGGTAAGTCTTGGGGGGATAAGCTCTTCCCTTGAGAGTAACCACCGGACCTTTGGGGATAAAAAGGCCCGCCACCTTCACGCATTGATCGAGGTCCCCTCCTCCGTTATCCCGGAGGTCGAGGATAATAGCTTTGGCTCCTTTCGCCCGGAGATCCTGGATAGCTTCGGCCGTGTCATGATATGCCCGCTCGGTAAAGCTGATGAGTTTCACGTACCCTATCTCCGGCTCCGCCATCCGCCATTCCGCAGCCGGGACGACGATGACCGCTCTGGTCAACGTGAAGGTTATCTTTTCTTCACCGCGCAGCACGGTGATGTTAACCTGGGTCCCTTGCGGCCCTCTTATGCGCACCGCCGCATCGTCGCTGGATTTCACCGGAACGCCGTCCACCTCGATAATTACGTCTTTGGGAAGGACACCGGCTTTTTCAGCGGGGCTCCCCTTCATCGGTGAAACCACTATTACCCTGCCATCCTTGTCTTCCTGGATGGTGATACCCACCCCGGAGTACTCTCCGGCGCTTCTCACTTTGAACTCCCGCCATTCGGCCGCGGTCAGATACTCGGAATACGGGTCCTCCAGCGACTGAAGGATGCCGCGTGCCGCTCCCTCCGGTAAAATAGCCGGATCAATCGGCTTGTAATAAGTAGCCTCCACCAGTCGGGAAATGCGGACGAGTTTTCCCCAGGGGCTCCACATGAGGATTCCGATGGCCGTTCCAGCGGCGCCGACGGCCAGCGCGACGATGGCCGTCACGGCGCAAAGTAAGAAAACTCTCTTCTTGGGCATACAGTTCGTCACCACTCCGATGGCCACAGCATTTCGATGGGCCGACGCACGACCAACAAACGCCTGACGCTTCATCCGGGACTGCCGTGCCGGATGTTGACGCAAACTGTCATCTTCGGCCTGTTTTTGCGACAATGCTAGTGTAGCATACCTCAACCGGAGGGACTACGGGCCGGTTTTCCTGGTCCGTCTCGGGAAGAACGCTAAAACGGGTTTTGAGATCGTCCTGGTCAAGGCAAATAGTTCAGGGGATTCGTGGGTTGGCCCTGCACCCGGACTTCGAAGTGAAGGTGTGGCCCGGTACTCAGCCCGGTGCTACCAACCTTGGCAATCACCTGCCCGCGGGTGACCTCCTGACCCACCTTGACGAGAAGGCTCTGACAATGGGCGTACACCGTGGATATCCCGCCTCCGTGGTCCAGGACTACGTAGTTTCCGTATCCGCCTTCGTACCTCGCTACCAAAACCCTGCCGTCCTCCGCTGCCCGTATGGGGGTTCCGTACCCCGCCGCTATGTCGATCCCCGCGTGGAAACGGGCGTCTCCGAGAATCGGATGGATGCGGTTGCCGAAGTACGATGTGATCGTTCCCTGGACCGGCCAGATCATGGAAAGGTTCGCCTTGCCCGGTCTGGACGACTGGGCCTGTAGTCTCTCGATTTCCTCGGCGAGGAGCTGGGACTCTCTCTCGAGCTCATCCAGGGCCTCCTCGAGTTTCTTTCGGTCCGACTGGATCTGGGCGAGATATGTCTCTCTCTCCTTGGCTCTTGAAGCCACCTGATGGACCTTTCTCTCCCGGTCGATCCTGAGGTTTGCCAGCTCCCGAATGTCGCCCTCGAGACTCTGTTTCAAAGCATTTAGCTGGTCTTTCGTTTTCTTGTACTCTTCGATGATGGACGCGTCCTGGCGCGCAATTTCCTTGAGGTATCTGGCACGGGTCATGAGATCCGTGAGACTTTTGGCGCTGAGAAGCAGTTCCACATAGGAAACGCTTCCGACCTTGTACATTGCGACGAGGCGGTCCTCAAACAGTTTCTGCTGAGTCTGGAGCTTCGCTTCCGTGGCGGCAATCTCTTTCCTCGTCTTGTCCAGCCTCGCATTCAGGTATTCCGTTCGCACTTCTATGTAAGCGATCTCTTTGTTCGTCAACTCGATTTCCCGTTCGAGACGGGCGATTTCGGCCGCCAGCGAGCGCTCCGTCTTCTTCTTCGATTCGATGTCCTTTTTGTATTGTTCTATTTCCCTTTGAAGTTCGTCCAGTTGCCGAAGCTTCTCATCGAGCACATCACCGGTGGCGCGACACCGGCGAACAGGGGTCGCCAGCGTCACCACAAGGAGCGCTGCCATAAGGAGGAAACAAGCCGGGCGGACGAAACCGGCCCCGTTTTTCAACGTACCTGTCTTTCCCTTTTGAAGCCTCAACAGAACCGCCCTCCTAGGTGAGGTACTTTCTCAGCGACAAAGCGGACCCGAACCCACCCACAGCAAGACCGGTGATCACCAGGATAGTCAGGATGTCGGCGGTCAAGTCACTGTCCAGGGGAAGAACGGGAAGGTAAGGTAAGGTCGCCGCAAGCCACCGCGAGAGCCAGTAGTACACCCCGATGAGCATTCCGGAAGCGGCAAGAGCTCCAAAAAACCCCAGTAGCAGTCCTTCGCAGAAAAAGGGGGCCGTGATGAATCCGTCGGTGGCACCGACCAGCTTCATGATTGCCACCTCATGTCGGCGGGCGAAGATGGTAAGCCTGATGCTGTTGCCGATGACCAGGACCGAAACTGCACCCATGGAAATGACTCCTGCGAGACCCGCCATTTGCAGAACTCTTCCTATGGCCTCGAGCTTTTTCTGAGCTTCTTTCTGGTAAATCACATCCTCTACGCCGGCTATCTCTCTCAGTGCAGAAGCTACGGAAACTATCTGCTCAACGCCGGTGGTTTTCACTTCGATTTTCGGCGGAAGCGGGTTGTTTGCCTCGAGACCATCCAGTACGGACGCCATATCCTGAAACATTTCCCGCAATTCTTTGAGGCCATCCTCAGGGCTCACATACGTCACATCTCTTACCCCGGGTATTTTCTTGACGGCCGCGAGTATTCCATCGACCTCCGCGGGGGAGATGCCCTTTTTCAGGAACGCCTGAACGTCCATCCCCTGTTCGACCGTTTTGAACATGTATTTAAGGTTCGCTTCCACCAGAAACGTGGCGCCCACAAGGGACAAGGCGATGAATGTGGTCAAGAGGGACAAGAACGAAGAAAGGCCGTTTCTCCTCAAGCCTTTCCATGCTTCGGCAAATGCGTGAAACATCACAATGACCTCACTCAGAGTAAGATCCGCGCCGGACGTCCCGTACGATTCTGCCCTCTCTCAGCTCGACCACCCGTTTTTTCATCGCATCGACAAAAGCTCGGGCGTGCGTTGCAACCACCACGGTGGTACCGTAGAGGTTGGCCCGCTCGAGCAACTGGAAAATCTCCATCGAAGTCGAGGGGTCTAGATTGCCGGTGGGTTCGTCCGCCAGAAGTATCTCGGGTTTTCTCACCAGCGCCCTGGCGATGGCCACTCGTTGCTGCTCTCCCCCGGAAAGTTCCTGCGGATACGCGTCGCGTCTGTCTCGAAGATTTACGATATGTAGGGCGTTCATCACCCGTTTCTGTATTTCCCGGGCAGGGCAGTTGGTCACGCGCAAAGCAAACGCCACGTTTTCATACACGGTCCTGTCCTCGAGGAGCTTGAAGTCCTGAAAGACCACCCCTATCCTGCGCCTGAAGAAAGGAATCTGGCTCCTCCGCATGCGGCCCAGGTCCTCCCCTAAAACGTACACCTGCCCTTTGGTGGGAACTTCCTCGCGGTAAAGGAGCTTGATCAGGGTGGACTTTCCCGCTCCGCTGGGCCCGACCAAAAATACGAATTCGCCTTTCTCCACCTGCAAGTTGATGCCGGAAAGGGCGGTGATGTGTCCGTTATACGTCTTTTCGACGTTTGTGAGGCGAATCAAAAACCCTCTCCCCCCGAATCTTCCGACCAAACCCGCTCCCGAACGGGTGGAGAACTGCTTGTCCCGATTCTATATATTCTTCGACAGCGCTCGACACGATCCTGTTCCGCAAAGCGCACTTGAAGTGTGGAAATTCATACCGCCCATTTTAAACGGACAGCTTTGCGGGCCGCCTCGGCTACGTGTCCTGGAGTCAGACCGTATTCGACCAGAAGTTCCTCGGGCGTTCCCGACTGGCCGAACCTGTCCCGCACTCCAACACGCACCACAGGACAAGGGCGGTTTTCCGAAAGGAACTCCGTCACGGCACCCCCCAATCCCCCTATCACGCTGTGCTCTTCGGCCGTGACGAAGGCCCCGCACCGCTCGGCGAGTTCGATGAGGGTCTTCTCATCCAGCGGCTTCACGAATGCCACATCCACCACAACTGACTTAATCCCTTCGGCAGTCAGGATCTCCCATGCCTCCAGACACTTCGAAACCATGATCCCGTTGGCCAGGATAGCCACGTCCGCATCAAGGCCATCCCGTTCTCCCTCCGGTCGCATTTCCCCAAAACCGCGCCCCTTTGCGTCCTTTACGACGCTAGCTTTTCCCGGCTGGATCTTCGCGCCCTGGGGAAACACATCGGGAACGGGCGATCTTCCGAGTCTGATGTAGACAGGCCCGTCATGAGCGGCAGCCCACCGCACCACCTGCCTCGTTTCCTCGGCATCCGCCGGCACTATCACGGTCATACCGGGTATGACCCGCATTAACGCTACATCTTCCAGAGCTTGATGGGATGCGCCGTCAGGACCGACTGTCAATCCGCCGTGAGAGGCGGCGATCTTGACGTTGAAGCCCGGATAGGCAATAGACTGCCGCACCTGGTCATAAGCTCTTCCGGACGCGAATACCGCAAAAGTGGAGGCAAAAGGCACCTTTCCCGACCTCGCCAGACCCGCCGCAGCGCCCATCATGTTGGCCTCGGCGATCCCGAAGTTAAAGAATCTTTCGGGAAATTCCTTGGCAAACTTTGATGTCATGGTCGAAGACGACAAGTCTGCGTCCAGTACCACTATTTCGGGATGTTCTCTGCCGAGTTCAACGAGGGTTTCGCCGTATGCTTCTCGCGTCGCTTTCATCTCCGCATCCTCCCGATTACGATTTCGCTACCTCCTGCAAGGCCCGGGACAGCTCCTCGCCTTTCGGAGCCTTTCCGTGCCACTCTCGCTGCCCCTCCATGAAGGAGACGCCTTTTCCCTTCACGGTTCTGGCGATGATCGCAGTAGGGGCCCCCAGAGACTCCGACGCATAGGAAGCGGCCTCGAGCAGGGCCTCCACATCGTGCCCGTCGACTTCGAGGACGCGCCAGCCGAACGCCCGCCACTTGTCGGCCAGGGGCGACGGATTCATTATCTCTTCAACACGGCCATCGATTTGAAGACCGTTGAAATCGATGAAAGCCGCAAGATTGTCGAGCTTATAGTGCGAAGCTGCCATCGCCGCTTCCCAAACCTGCCCCTCCTGGCACTCCCCGTCTCCAAGGAGCGCCCATACTCGGTACGTCTTCCGGTCGAGTTTCCCGGCCAAAGCCATCCCCACCGCCATCGAGAGCCCCTGCCCCAGGGAACCGGTAGACACCTCCACCCCCGGGGTTTTCTTGGCGTCAGGGTGACCCTGAAGAGGGGATCCGAATTTTCGCAGCGTCGGTAGCAAGTCCTTGGAGAAGAATCCCTTTTCAGCGAGGACGGCGTAAAGGGTGGGGGCAGCGTGGCCCTTGGACAGCACGAACCTATCCCTGTCGGGCCAGTTCGGGTCCTCGGGCTTCACCCGCATGACGCCGAAGTAAAGCGTCGAGATGATTTCGACGCAGGACAGTGACCCCCCGGGATGACCAGATCCGGCGGTGCCTATCATGATCAGCACGTTTTTCCTCACTTCCCGGCACACGCGCCGGATTTCCTCCGCTTTCTTCGAGAATTGCGTCCGCGTCACAGCTTCGCATCTGTCCTTCCGTTCCATTCACTCTTCGCCAACCTTTCCTCGAACCTTGCGGGAGTCCTTGGATGCCCGTAACACTCTCAGGACGAACTCCAGGAGTAACAGATCTTTCGGTAACCTCCTGGGCTCCCTGATGAGGCGATACAACCACTCGATGCCCAACCGCTGGAACTTTTCAGGCGCTCTCGGCACCTTCCCCGCCAGGACGTCTAGAACGCCGCCAAGGCCTATACCCACCCTGGCGCCAAGCCTTCTGGAGTTCCGCGAGATAAATTTCTCCTGAGCGGGACTGCCCATGCAGGCAAAGAGGACGCGGGCACCGGACTCCCTTATCCGGGAGACGACTCGTTCCTCTTCCTCCGGCCTGAAGTAACCGTGGTGGGTCCCGAGGATCTTTACAGCCGGATTCTGCGATCTGACTCGCTCGGCCGCCTTCTCGGCAACACCCGGCTTTCCCCCGAGGAAAAAGTACCCGGCGTCTGGCCGGTGCCGGAACAAAGCGTGGGCCAGGTCGATTCCGGTTACTCGTTCGGGCAAGAAACCCCCGAGCTTCCTCGCCGCCCAAAGGATCCCCTGCCCGTCCGGAGTGATGAGGTCGGCCTCCTCCAGGAGCGCCCGGAACTCGGGGTCTCTCAAGGATTGGCAGAGCATGATCGGGTTGGCAGTTACCACCAGCCTCGTGATTCCATCATCTCGCTCCAGCATCCAGTCGATGGCGTTCAGCGCGCCCTTGAGGGTTAGCGGATAAAACTCGACCCCGAGTATGACGGTTCCCCGCACACGGACCCACCTTCCTGCAATCCGTCTCCTTTCGACAAATCACTTCAATAATAGACCAAACTATGCTCGCGATAAATGCTGGCGGGTTTCTTGCAGGAGGCCAGGGACTTAATTCGTGCACTCCGCGACCGCCAGCTCCGACAGGCTCATGAGAACCCTGGCCCGGTTTCTGCGGGCGGTCAAGTTTACACACAACTGGGGCCGGTGCTATCATCGTTCTCGAAGAATCCATTTCGTTCTCGAGAAATTCGTTCAAATCGCCTGTGTTAGCGGCGCTTGTTTGATTTGGCGACATCTGCCCCCGAGGAAACCAGACCGCCAAGGGAGCTCGTGACGAAGGAGCTTTGTTATGCAAAAGGTCGTCCTTGCCGGTTACTATGGCATGCACAACACGGGAGACGAGGCCATCCTTGCCGCCACCGTGAGTGTTTTGAGACACGCCAGGGACGATCTCAGACTGGTCGTGCTATCCGCCGACCCTCAAGGGACGGCCAGCGCTTATGGTCTGGAAGCCTTTCACCGGATGTCACCCTTGGGGGTCTTTAAAGCTCTTCACGACGCTGACCTGGTCCTTTTCGGGGGCGGCAGTCTGTTGCAGGACGTGACCTCCAAACGCTCCCTGCTGTATTACCTCGCCGTTCTCAAACTCGCGCGGTTCCTGGCGCGCCGCGTGATGATTTACGCCAACGGGGTCGGTCCGGTGCGGTGGCCGACCGGAAGGAAAATGGTGGCGGACGCGGTTTCCAGAGCTGACATCATAACCGTAAGAGACGAGGATTCGGCGGCCGAGCTTCGGGCCATGGGCGTGGTCGGGCGGGAAATCCACGTTACGGCAGATCCCGTCTTCCTCCTCAAACCCGGTCCGAGGGAAGTGGCTCTCGCTGCGCTCCGGTCACACGGGTTGCTCGGGGCAAACAACATACTGTGGCTTTCGCTGAGACCCGCTTCAGGCGAAACCTGGACGTTGTCGGTAATCGATCTCATCCTGAGCGCGAGGAACCGCGGTCTTGAACCCGTTTTCTTTCTCATGCAGGAATCAAGCGACGGCAGGGAAGCTTCCCGGGTAAACGAGCTGCTCCGGACCTCGGGCCAACCGCCCGTGCCGGTGATGAAGGCATCCCGACCCGAGGACGCGTTGGCTCTGATCAGCGAGGGGAGGTTCCTCATCGGCATGAGGCTTCATTCTCTGATCCTGGCGGCGATGGGCGGGGTTCCGGCAGCAGGTGTGGAGCTGGACCCCAAAATAACTTCGTTCCTCAAGGCTGCGGGACTTGTCCCCGCACCCGCTCCGTCCGCAGTCCGACCGGGCGATCTTCCCGCCGTTCTTGAAGACCTCATCTCGAAGGAAGAGAACATCAGAAGGTCGCTGGAGGCAAAGCTCCCCGAATTCCGGAGCCGCGCCTGGCGGAACCTGGACCTCGCCCTCTCCCTTCTACCCCGGTGATGTTTCCCGCAGCCCCCGCTTCTCCAGGTCCTTCTTGAGAAAAGCGTATATAAAATCGTCGATGTCTCCATCCAGCACCTTTTGGACGTTACTCGTCTCGTAGTCGGTCCGGTGATCTTTCACCAGCGTAAACGGCTGAAGAACGTAAGAGCGGATCTGGTTTCCCCATGCGATTTCTTTGTGGGGACCGCGGAGACTCTCAATTTCCTTTCTCCGTTCCTCTTCCTTCAGTGCCCGGAGTTTCGCCTTGAGAATCCTCATCGCCACGAGCCTGTTGGCGTGCTGCGATCTCTCGTTTTGGCAGGTAACGACGATGCCCGTGGGTAAGTGGGTTATCCTCACCGCCGAATCGGTCTTGTTGACGTGCTGACCCCCGGCGCCGGATGAACGAAAAGTATCGATCCTGAGGTCGTCGGGATTGATTTCAACCTCGAGGTCTTCCTCTAAATCGGGCAAAACGTCCACGGACGCGAAGGACGTATGGCGCCTGCCCGAAGCGTCAAAGGGGGAAATCCTGACGAGCCTGTGAACACCTTTTTCGCCTCGAAGGTAACCGTAAGCGTAGTCGCCTTTCACGAGGAAGCTGACGCTCTTCAGCCCCGCCTCTTCCCCGGGAAGCATATCGAGGGTTTCCACAGAGTATCCCCGCTGGTCGGCCCAGCGCGTGTACATCCGGTAGAGCATTTCCACCCAGTCCATCGCATCTGTTCCGCCAGCCCCGGAGTGAAGGGACAAAATAGCATCGGAGGCGTCGTACTTGCCCGAAAGATACACGCGGAGCTCCATCTCCCGGGTAAGGCTCTCAAGGTTCGCTGCGGTGTTCGCAAGCTCATCCAGAAGCGAAGGGTCCCCTTCCTCCTCCGCCATTTTGGCGAGGTCTGCGGTGTTCTGGATCTGGGACTCGAGATCTAGAAAGCTTTTGACCAGCGTCTCCTCTCTCTTCAGCTTTGACCCGATGGATGCGGCCTCCCCGGGTCTCGACCAGATAGCTGGGTCTTCAAGACGGGCTTTCAGCTCCCGGATCTCCTTTTCCCTCCCGGGGATGTCAAAGAGACCTCCTTAAGCTGGAAGTTTTCTCGGAAAGCAACTCGAGTCTCCTCAAAACATCTTCGTACACTGCAAATCTCCCCTTTCACAGCTTGCCGCAGCAGTTCTTATACTTCTTCTTGCTGCCGCACGGGCACGGATCATTTCTTCCCACCTTTTTTGTCCCCCGTACGACCGGTCCCGCAGCAACTTGGTCTCGTCCTTTTTTCGACCCTTTGCCCGATATAACCCCTGCCTGTTCCCGGCTTTCCCGGTTTTCGATGTCGCTGATCCCTGCCCGGCTCACCTCCTGGCGGCCACCCCGGCTGCCGGCAGCGGGCGTCTGCCCGCCGGATCTCTCGCGGACCGTCATCCGGAAGATATATCTCACTACATCTTCTTCGATGCTCTGCACCATGCGGTTGAACAGCTCGAAAGCCTCCATTTGGTACTCAACTAGCGGATCCTTCTGCCCGTAGGCGCGGAGTCCTATGCCTTCCCTCAGGTCCTCCATGGCCGACAGGTGGTCCACCCATTTGGAGTCGATTACCCGCAAGAGGACCAGCCTCTCCAGGAGTTTCATGTTTTCCCCGAGGGCGCGGGATTTCTCCTGGTAAACCTCTTTAATAGCCGAAAACACGCGCTCGGTGACGTCCTCAACGAGGGTTTTGTTACCCTTACGCCCCGAGATCTCGAAGACAGCGAAAAGCCGCGGATCGCCCGGGGCTAGGTCGGGACACAGCTCGGAAACGTAGGCCAGGAACCCCCGGACATCAGCTTCCTCCCCGGTTGGCGGTGAGAGATACGTAGTAGCGGCCCGCTCTACACACCTTCTGGCCATTCCCAGGACGATTTCGGACAGATCCTCGGCCTCGAGGACCTTCGTCCTATCCCGGTAAATCGTTTCCCTTTGTTTGTTCAAAACGTTGTCGTATTCGAGAACGCTCTTCCGGATCGAAAAGTTATGGGACTCGAGCCGTTTCTGGGCCGTCTCCACCGCCTTGGTAACAAGCGGATGCTCGATTGGCTCGTCTTCCGTGAAACCCAGCCGCTCCATCAGGGCGGAAATCTGGTCTCCCCCAAAGAGCCTCATCAGATCGTCTTCGAGGGACAGATAAAAGCGGGAAGATCCCGGGTCGCCCTGACGACCAGCGCGACCGCGCAGCTGGTTGTCGATCCTTCGGGCTTCGTGTCGCTCGGTACCAATGACGTGGAGTCCCCCAAGGCTTACAACCCGGTCGTGCTCAGCATCGGTGATCTCTTTCGCTTCCTGGTAGTACCGGGCGTAAAGTTCCCTCGCCTCCATTACTTGCTTCGCGAAGTCATCGGGATTACCCGACTCGATTTGCCTTCTCACTTCCTCCGGTAGAACGTATTCCGACGCTACCTGGATCACCTCGGGTGGATAGCCCTTTTGCCTGAGCTTCTCCTTGGCCAGAAAGGCCGGGTTTCCGCCTAGGAGGATATCGGTGCCGCGGCCGGCCATGTTCGTGGCTATGGTGACCGCGCCTATCCTTCCAGCTTGCGCCACTATCTCGGCTTCGCGTTCATGGTGTTTGGCGTTGAGAACCTGGTGAGGTATGCCCTCTTTCTTCAAAAGCTCCGAAAGCTTCTCGGACTTTTCGATGGAAATCGTCCCGACCAGCACCGGCCTGCCCTTTTCGTAACACTGGCGGATTTCCTCTACAACTGCCTTGAACTTCGCTCTCTCCGTCTTCCAGATGGAATCGGGATAGTTGGTCCTTATGAGGGGTTTGTTTGTGGGTATCGACACGACGTCGAGCCCGTAAATCTCTATGAACTCGGCTTCTTCGGTCGCCGCCGTTCCGGTCATGCCCGCAAGCTTTTTGTACATGCGGAAGAAGTTCTGAACGGTGATGGTGGCGAGGGTTTGAGCTTCCACCCGGCACCGTACGCCCTCTTTAGCTTCGATAGCTTGATGGAGCCCATCGGAAAAGCGCCTGCCGTACAGGATCCTCCCGGTGAATTCGTCGACTATCAGAACCTCCCCGTCTTTGACGATGTAGTCCACATCCCGCTTCATCAACTCTTTGGCCCGTATGGCCTGGATAAGGTAATGAGAGAGGTCCATGTGTTCTTGGGAATAGAGGTTGTCGATCCCCAGCCACCGCTCGGCGAAAGCTACTCCCTCTTCTGTGAGGGCGACCACCCTGGTTTTTTCCTCCACGGTGTAGTGCTGGTCCCTTTTCATCAGCGAGGCAAGCCTCGCGAATTTCTTGTAAACCTCCTCTGTTCCCGAAGCTTCTCCCGAAATGATGAGAGGTGTCCTGGCTTCATCGATGAGGATGGAATCCACCTCGTCGATGATGGCGTAATCTAGGACACCCTGGACCATGTCCTCCTTGCGCCAGCACATATGGTCTCTGAGGTAGTCGAAGCCGAATTCGGTGTTGGTTCCGTAAATAATGGGACACCTGTACGATGCCTTTTTCGCCTCGGCGCTCATGCCCGGGATCACCAGCCCGACGTCGAGGCCGAGGAATCTGTAGACCTGGCCCATCCATTCCCGGTCGCGGCGGGCCAGATAGTCGTTGACCGTGACCACGTGCACCGTCCTGCCGGAGACGGCGTTGAGATACGCGGGCATTGTGGCTACCAGGGTCTTACCCTCGCCGGTCTGCATTTCGGCGATGCGCCCCTGGTGAAGCACAATTGCTCCCATGACCTGCACGTCGAAGGGGCGCATGTCCAGAGTCCGCCGGGCGGCCTCCCTCACGACCGCAAAAGCCTCCGGCAGGATGGAATCGGGGCTTTCACCCCGGGCTATCCTTTCCCTGAATTCAGCCGTCTTCGCTTTGAGCTGGTCATCGGATAGTCCCATCACCTGCGGCTCCCACGAGTTAACCGCTTCCACGATGGGCCGGAGTTTTCTCAATTCCCGCTCATTAGCGTTGAACAAACCAGCTATGGCTTTGATCATGTTCTCTCGTCCTCTGAGGTCGTTGTATCACTTCCAGGCATCTTCGGGCATCAGGCCAAAAGCTATCACGGGTCGCAACCGAAAGATCACGTACCCGGGTCCGGTTTAAAAGGCATCCGACGGGACAGGATGGCCTGGAATAAAAAGCCGGCCGTAGCCTTGTAAGGCGCTGCCGGCCATCCGTCAGTCATCCATTGTACCATGCGGACCCGGGGACGAAAACCTCCCCTTCATTGACCGGACGATAAAGGGGACGAGTCCTGCCACCATTATCGCGTCTCCCGGGCTGAAGGCTTTGGGAGTCCTTTGGAGAAACGAGAATTTGAAGATGTCGCATAGAAATACCAGGCGCGTGGATTCATTGATGATCTGGTGGGTTAGACTCATGTTGGAAAACAGGACTGCGTTGGATGGGTCGACCGGATCGATCGCTTGAGGCAAAACGGGCATTCGTCCACCGTTCACCACGATGACCAGGAAGTTAAGAAAGCTCCCCAGCGCAATAAGGCGGAACTCGGGGATGGAGAAGTTGAGATAAAGGCCGTAGAGCAGAAGACCGTACGATATCACGTGGATGCCGGTGCAGAGCGCGACCGACGGGAGCACTTTCCCTGTTAGCAAAACGCCGGCGAGTCTCACCCCTAGCGAGGCGACGATATATGGCAATCCCCGCACCTCGACCCGAGCCAGATTGGAGAGCTTCCCACCCAGCGCCAAAGCCAAACCAACGGCGACGACAGCTGCCACAAGAAACATTTCACCAGACACGCCCCGGAAATTTGACGGGCTTGTCCTTTTGAGAGGAAAGTTTATCGATGACTTTGAGCATCGCCTTGACCACTTCCGGATCGAACTGCGCTCCGCTCTTGTCGAGCAGTTCCCTTCTGGCTTCTTCCCAGGTTATCGCGTCTTTGTAAGGCCTGTCGGATGTCATGGCGTCGAAGGAGTCCGCACACGCGATGATGCGCGCTCCAAGGGGAATATCTTGCCCCTTGAGTCCCTGGGGATACCCGGTACCGTCCCACCGTTCATGGTGATGCCTGATCCATTTCTCAGCCTTCCCGAGGAACTTCATCCCCCTCACCATCTCCGCACCCATCGCTGCGTGGCCCTTCATCTCTTCGTACTCATCCACCGTGTACCGCCCGTCTTTTTTCATGATGCTGTCCCTTATGCCTATCTTGCCGATATCGTGGAGGAGCCCCGCGTAATGGAGGAGCTCTACCTCGTCGTCGGGCAGTCCCATTTCTTTACCCAGCAACACGGCATACTGGGAGACCCTCAGGGAGTGTCCGTGGGTGTAACCGTCTCTGTGTTCTATGGCCTGGGAGAGGGTGGCGCCAAGCTCCGCGTAAACCTCCCTCAGCAGTCTGAATCGGTCCAGCGAGTACCTGGCCAGCGCCAGAGGCAACAGCAGCATCGCCACGCTGAGTAGCCCGTACGACTGATACAGCACCACCACAAGAATCCCCAGCGGAATGACGGCGATTTTACTGGGGAGCGTCCACCGGAGGTTTTTCCTCCAGGCGCTCATAAGGGAGCTCCCTTCGTAGAGGGCGATGACCTGGGAAACCAGGTACCCGTTAACAACAACATCCGCCAGCGCCCCAAGCGCAAAAAACGCCATGTCCCGTGTGCACGCGAATGCCCCCGCCGTACCCCCGAGCCCGTAGTACGTTAAGCCAAACGCATAATTCGACAGTACTAGCATGCCCCGGTTGAAAAGAACTACGTTCCATGGTGTCTGACCGGACAGATCTTTTTTTCTAAACGTAGCCAGGGCTGCGACGAGCATTCCGATCTCCCTTCCGCAAAGCACAACGCAGGCGTGTAACAAGGGAACACCAACCGAGGTAGACAGGCGACTCCCCGAGGCCTGCACGGGAAAGGCTTCCACAATACCGACAAGCCCCGCGAGGAACAGAGCCTGCGGCCAAAATCTCTTCAGCAACTCGACACTTGGGAAATGCAGCACCAAAAAAGCAACCCCTACAGCGCCGACTACGTATGTAAACACCTTCTCCGCAGGATTATCCGGCTTCATGTGACTCCTCCCGGACAGCCCGTCAAAAGGGGGCCGGCTCATTTAGCGATGGGGATTAGCCGTACTGCCAGGTTGCAGCGCCGGAGAGGATGAGGGCGAGAAGGGCCAAGATGAGCTTCCAGATCTTTCTCATTGTAAGGTTTGACCTCCCCTAGGCAATCCCTAGCCGCTATCAGGGTAACTCTTCGCTGAAAACCCGGGGGTAACCGGCCCAATCGAGTATTCGATAGGGCCGTAGGAGTTTCCTTCACCGTTTTTACGGAGCTTCGAAAAATCACCCCTTGAGCAACAGAGGCAGCTTCCGGTTGATGGCGTCGAGGGTAGCCTTGATAGCCGCCTCGCGTTCGTCCGTTCCCACCGGACACGACCCGGTCAAAAGATGCTCCTCGCGCCCGACGGCACACCACAGCGCCACCAGAGCGATGTCCCTGTCCTTCATCCTGACCACGTGCGCGTCAATCAGAGAAATCCGGGCCTGACGGGAAATGAGCAAGCTCAGGGCTTCCAGGCAAGCGCGAACGGCCGCTCTAATCCATCCCCGCTCGCTCTTCTCCTCCCACGCTTCTCCCGTCACCTCGTCTGAACCAAGCACCAGCGTCACTTTGACCCGATAGACTCTGTCTTCGGCGATCATTTCTGTCTTTGTGAGGCGGACTCGGCCGGAGCTTGCGACCTTTTCCTGGGATACCAGAGCTATAGATACCTTGCGCCTGTCAAAGGAGACCCCGTGCCCCGCCATCAACGCCGACTCCACGTCCCGTAAAAGGCGTTTTGCCGGCCGCACGTCCTGGGCCAGGATATGGATTTCTTCGATCTCGCCGTTCGAGTTCAGGACAACCCTGCAGCCGATCACACCCCGAATCTTCTTCAAAGTCTCCTCGTACAGGCGCCCCCGGTCCTCGTATCTGTCATTCATCGAACCAACCTCTCTCGCCATGGAGCGTAAGAACTGGCTCTTCGCTTGCCTCCGCTGGTGCATAGCGCGCTCCGGAGCCCTGTAAGAAGAACCTATGATGTGATCACCCTGGGCATAATCTCGGTTCCTCTCTGGTAATCCGGTTGTCCTCGCTCCGCTACAACGGTCTCCGCCATCACCCAGAGTCCCGCCGACACCAAGCTGTGACCTCCAAGCACGATCGGTACGGGCGCCTCCTGAGCGGCCCTGGTAAAATCCCTCAACCAGGGATCCTCGATCAGATCCCACCTCATGAGGTCGGAGTTAAAGCGGTCCCGGTCGGGAAAACGCTTCTTCAGGTGGGAGAACACCACCCTCGTATCGAAAAAGGCGCAATCCGCCACCGAGCCGAGATAGCGGAAAAACTGTCTCGCGCCCAAAGCTTCGATGACATGCCCGATGAGTGACACGACGGTTCCCTGATCCTCCCTGCCCAGGGCTTTCATCCCGCGCTCTTCCGAAAACACCCGCATCCTGTGAACCATGTTGGAATTGATATAAGTGATGACCGACGGTCCCACCCTCCCCAACACCGCAATCTCCCTACAACCGTCGCGGAGCAAATCCCACGCCTTCATAATGTTTTCTCGATTCCACGAGAGGCTTTGTATAGCTTTTTTCGCCCTTTTCCCGCAGCTCGGATGAAGGCCGAGGATGAGGACATCGGTGGGCGTGTCCACGTCGAAGTTCACCCGCCCCGAATTGGGTATGAGAACGCGCCTGAGCCCGATGTCTTTGAGGAGCGTGCCTAAAGGATTGTCCCTGTCCGGCAGAGGGATTTCGTCCACCGCTCTGGCCGGGGAAAAAGCGATGAGGTCCGCAGACTGTACATTGTTCATCACGACTACGTTTTTTCGCCTCTTGAGTTCGAGAGCGATCTGCAAAAACTCGCTCTCCGTGAGGAGCGGAACGGCCCCGCCGCTCAAGTAGAGGACGTTTTCGATGCCGTGATCCACTATTACGTCTCGGAGCTCGCTGCCGAAATGGAACTTCCGTCGTCCGGTCAGGCGGGTCAGGACGCCGAGATCCTCGGCGCGACGGGCTAGGTCCTGATGGTTGGTGACCAGAATCACGCCGTCGATTTCGGGAACGTGCGTGAGCTTTTCAAGGGTATCCAAACATACTTCCTTCCGAACCTGCGCGATCTCTTCTTCGATGTCGGAATGGGCTTGTCCACCTTCGAACACAACCGCCGTGACCGTTGGTTTCTTCAAAAAGCGCGCCCCCTCCCCTTCCTGGACGATTAAAACCTATGTTTCGGGCTCGATCAGTCCGTAGTTTCCGTCCTTACGCCTGTAGACGACGCTTACCAGTCCCGTTTCGGCGTTGGTGAAAACGAAAAAGTCATGACCCAGGAGGTCCATCTGGGTAACAGCTTCTTCAGGAGACATCGGCTTCATGGCAAACCTCTTCACTTTAACGATCATCCCGTTTCCATCAGGCTTTTCGGCGGACGCTTCGGGCCCCTCTTCAACTGGCGCCTGAACAGGGGATTTGCCCCGTTTTAACAATTTCGTTTTATGCTTTTCCAGCTGCCTTTCGAGCTTCTCTACAACCTGGTCTACGCACGCCATAGGGTCGGCAGCTTGCTCCTCGCCGCGAAGGAGATATCCATCGAGAGGCGCGGTAACTTCGAGTATGTACCGGCCTCGTTCCGTGCTGAAGGTGGCCTGGGCCGTGACGGATTGCTTCACGTACTTCGAAAGCTTCTTCAACTTCTTTTCAGCATAATCTCGTAACGCCGGGCTGATATCCATGTTTTTACCGGTTACGATGACTCTCATGAGCTCTCTCCTCCCGATTCCCCGTCTTCAAAGATCAGTATTCCCGCAGCCCTAGCTAAATCCTTCCAAAGCACCCCCTCTCCGCGCAGAAGCGGCCCGAGACGGGCCGAGTTTGAAGCCCGGACGGTAGATAGATTCTCCGGTGCTTCGACAGAATTCATCCTATACCGCGTTGATTCGACAGTCCACAATATAATCCCAAGCGCATTTACGCCTTGTGCTGCTTATCAACAGAGTTATTCACAATATCCACAAGACGCATTATTTAAACGTCTGTTGACGATTACTTCGGGGCATGCTATAGTGCGAGCACGGGCCTGAAAGTGGCTCGCTGGCGACTCGGCTGGGAACCGGTCGTCGAGAATTAGGAGGAATGCCCCGACATGCAAGGTAAAGTCAAGTGGTTTAACGCGGAGAAGGGCTACGGGTTTATCGAGAGGGCGGACGGACCTGACGTTTTCGTTCATTACACGGCCATCCAGAGTCAGGGCTTTCGCAGCCTTAACCAGGGTGACATCGTGGAATTCGAGATCGTTCAGGGGCCGCGCGGCCTTCAGGCAGCTAACGTCGTAAAGATTTCCTGACGTCGGAAAACGGGTGGTCCCGGCCGTTGGTCGGCCGGGACCTTTCATTTTCTCCTGTCGAAGCGCGTATCCGCTTCCCCGTCGGACTGCCCGTAAGCCTCCAGGGCCCTTTGCTGGCCGATGGTGGACAAAATCGCCTCGCTGCGCGCCCTCAGCTCTTCCCGGAGCCGCGAACAGATTTCCTCGTGAATTCGCTGTATTTCGCGGATGGTCTCGAGAATTTCCTCCTTTTCCTCTTCGGGTATTCCTCCCCCGTTCTCCGTTGACATGGACTTGGCCAGAGCTTCCTGGCGCTCCAAAAGCGCCTGACCCGCGTCGAAATCACCCTTCATCACTGCATCGCGCTGGGCTTTTGCCAGGTCCAGCATCCTGCAGTAAGCCTCCAGCATGGCGGGTGGGTCACCCCCTGGCTTGTCCGGGACGGGCGCCCGTTCGCGCCAATTCGGCCCAGGCCCCTCTGATCTGCTCCAGCACTTTGATACATGCGGAGAGAATCTCCGCGTCTTTCTTGACGTTGGACATGATGAGACTTCTGTACACGTAATCGTAAATGGAATCGAGAGCCAGAGCCACTTCCCCCGCGTCCACATTCAGCGACGACCGCAGCTCTTCCACTATGTCCTCGGCTCTGGTAATGGCAACGTTGGCCGCCGAGAAATCCTTCTTGGCAATGTATTCCGACGCCGCTTTCATGTTTTTAATGGCCGCATCGTACATCATAAGCACCAGTTCTGAAGGCGAAGCGGTTGACACCCTGGATTGCGCGTAAACATCCAGCGCCTTCTTTTCCACCGCACCGGCTGGGTATGCCATTGTGCTCACCTCTCAGGCCTCATGGTCGTGCTGCGGTCACCCTGCTCGCAACCTTTAGGCTGTCGTGGTTCCCTGCGTCATGCTGGCAACTTGCTGGGCTAACCACGTGCCCAGTGAGTTCATCTTCACCAGCATGGTTTGAAGGGCCGTGAATTGCCTCCGGAGGGTAGCAAGGCGGATGTCAAGCCGCCTTTCCAGGTCCTCGATTCGCTGGGATATCGACCTGTCCTCTTCTGTGAGCCGGGTTATGCGCCCCTCGAGATACCCGTCGCTCTTGGTGTAGGCGGAAATACCCTTTGAAAGAGATGAAGCGATACCATCCGCGGAGGTGAAAAGGTACGCTACGGCATCCCGGTTGGCTTTAAGCTTGTCGGCAAACTTGGTCTCGTCGAAGCTGAGCTTGCCTTCTTTAGAAAACGCCCCAAGCGGCCCGGTCGATATGCCCACCATCACCGCGGATTCGTAACCCGGAGTCGATCCCGGAACTTGGTTAAATATGAGCCGCCTGATCTCCGCCAAAAGTCGTCGAAGGAGCGGGTCGCCAAACAGGATGCCGCCTTTCAGGGTCGCCGGGTCCCAGCCGCTGTACTTGCGCGCCGTATCGATAAAGGAGTTGTAAGCGGCGATGAGGTCTTTAACCTGTTGGATTAGGGACGAATCGTCCCACGTTACCGTCAGGAGCGTAATGCCCCCCGCCCCCGTCACCGGATCCGCCTGCGTCTTTAAGCTCAACGTGACTCCGGGTATGGCGTCGGAGACGACGTTGGTGGGTCTGGTAAACTGCACCCCGTTGATGGTGAACACCGCGTCAGCGGCGGCGACCACTTCGTTAACCTTTCCGGTGGTGTCGACAAAGCCCAGCTCCTGCCATAAGGCCATGTCTCCTCCGAGGGAAAGTTTGTTGGCGGTGCCTGTCTGAGACGAGGTGATAAGGAGCCTGTAGTCGCCGGGTGCTACCTGAACGACAGATGCTTGAGCCCCTACTCCGGTCGTCCCATTTATCTTCTGGGCCAGCAAGTTGAGGCTGTCCTCAGCGGCAACAACCACGTCTTTCCCATTGATGCTGATGGTTCCTACAAGCCCAAGGGAGGCGGCGGGATCGGCGTAGGCCCGCGACTGGATTACCTGGGCCCGGGCGAGGCTCGTTATTTTGATTTCGTACGAGGCATTGGCCGCATCCGTTGACGCTGTAGCTGTGAGGACAGACTGATCTCCCACCTCCACCGTCTTCTTGTAAAAGTTAAACGAGTAGGTCAGCGGCGTGATCTTGGAGGCGAGGGCCTCGAGGCTGGATCTTACCTCATCCCACGCCTGCTTCTGTTGGCTTAGCAACGACTGGCGTTCGGTTAGGAGCGCGATGGGGCGCCGCTCCACGCTCATGAGTTGTTGAATTATGGCTTCCGTGTCCAGCCCGGTCAACGTGGGTAGCACTCTCAGCTCCGACATGACCTTTCACCTCTGGTCTTGAGGGTTTTCGCGCTTCTCTCGTTTCTCCGCTTCTTCTTTAACTCGTGTCATGACCGTGGCTATGTCTTTGCCGGCCGAAGCTGCCCGGGACATCTCCTGAGCAACTTCTCTCTCTATTTCTTCTCTCAGAACCTTCGTCCCCCGGGGCGCTTGGATCCCCAGTTTCACCGAAGCCTTCGCCCCGGCGCCCTTCACCTCGAGAACTCTGATGATGACATCGTTTCCGACGATTATCGCCTCGTTTACTTTCCTCGTGAGAACGAGCATGGCTATCCAGTCCTTTGCAGGAAGCTCTCGAGGACCGGAAACACGTAATACCTGGTTTCGTACTCCGGCGATATACTGATGATTTGCTTTGCCATCCTTGTCTCGGGATTCACCACGACGGGCGCCCGGAGGTTGCAGGTCATCTTCGTGACGTCCGGAGGCACCACCACTACGCAAAGCAAGAGAGCTTCATCGAGGGAGGAAACCCCGATGGATTCCAGGTCTTCCCGGGGCATTTCCGGAGCGTAATCCGTAAACAGGAGTCGGGGATCGAGGGTCACGAAGCCCAGGGAGGGCTCGTCCAGGCACTGGAGGTACTTGAACACCCCCTCTCCGCCTTCCCGGTCGATCACGACGTAGCGGTGAAATTGGGGGAAACCTATGAGCCCTGAGGGAAAAGTGATTACCTTCTCAGGCTCCACGTATTGCGGCCCGAATGCCGTGTTTATCACTTCCATCCCGACACCACCTCTGAGTCAAACCCCAACCATCCCTTGTCCCCTTCATCCTGCGGTCATTTGAGGAAGTCGAGGAGGGTGGGCTGGATGATCCTGGCTGCCACACCCAGAGTAGCTCTGTAAGCTGCCTCCTTCGCCTGCAAATCTACAAGGACGTAAGACAGGTCCACGTCCTCCGTGTCCGACAAGAGCTTGGTGTACTCTATGTTTGTTTCCTTACCGCGAGCATCGAGGATATCGAGCCTCCTCAATCGGGCCCCGTTTATTACGCGGTAGGACAATACTCTATCTATGCAATCATCCAGAGCTTGCGTGGCCGATGCGATGAGCGACGTATCGCCCGTACCACCTGCCACCAGAGCTGCCTCGAGGTTTTTGAGGCCCGAGTATATCTCATCTAGGAGCCCGGTTCCTCCCTCGGCCACCGGGCCGTGATTCTCGACTGTGACGACGACTCCCGGACCGAGCTTCCACTCGGGGCGAGTGCCGGTTAAGAGCTTGCGTCCCTCCGTTTCCGCGTTGCCGATATTCAGCACCTCTTCGGCCAGTTGGGATACTTCCGCTGCCAGTGCCTGCCGCGCCTGAGGCGATGTGGAGTCGGTAGCTCCGTAGATTCCGAGTTCCCTGGCCCTGGTCAACACCGAGCTCAGCTCCGAAAGGGATTCTTCGATTTGTTCCATCCAGCCTCTGGCCCGCACCAGATTGCGCATGAACTGGTCATTGCGGGACATGTGAGTCCTCAGGGACATCGATCGCTCGGTTCCCACAGGATCGTCTTCCGGTCTCGAGATCCTCTTGCCGCAGGAAGCCATGTCCTGAAGCCTCAGCAACCGGCGCTCCGCATAACTCAGTTCGAACAGGACATTCCTCTCTACCATGTTGTCCGTTATCCTCATCGCCCTCGCCTACCTCCCGCTGATGCCCATGCGATTGATGATGGTATCCAGCATTTCATCGGCGACCGTTATGACCCTGGCGCACGCCTCGTACGCGTGCTGGAACCGTATGAGGTTGGCCATTTCTTCATCCGTGGACACACCGCTTATGGAATCCCTTCGATTCGCAAGCTCCTTGACGAGCAGCTCTTGAGTGGTAATGCCTGACTGAACCTTCTGCGCCGTAACCCCCAGGCTCCCCACCACTGACTGCCATCTTTCGTTGAACGTCGGCACGTTAGAGGGATTATTCGCCCCCTCGATTAGGTCCCCAATCTCCAGAGCGTTGCGCCCGTTCAGGGGATCCCCAGCCACGCTAGAAGCTCGTATGTACCCAGGATCCGCAGCTATCGACGGATTCACCTCAACCGAATCCAGGTAGTCTGCAGGATCCCCCACCGAGAAGAACCAGTTGGCGGGGTCATTTGGATCCGGGGCCGGCTCCCCCGAGGTCGAGTAGAGGTGGTAGCCCTGGGCATGTTGACGGTTGACCTGGTCTACGAAGTCCTTGAAGAGCCCCTCGATTTGAGCCTTAAAACCGTAAACCGTCTCGTCCCTGGCGGTTTTCAGCCCTCCCAGCTTGCCCCCCATGGCGGTAACCTTTTCGTACTGGTCGCTGGGGGAAGAAAGCGGCCGCCACCTGAATTCCGTGCCGGAACTGGTAAATGCGACATCCAGCTGGTAAACAACCTGGCCATCGACGAGAGGGAGACCTCCCACCGTCACGCGCAACGACTCAGCGTCCTTTAGCGTTACGGTTGCACCTGTGAGAGCGGTTAATTCGTCCAGCATGAGGTCGCGCTTGTCGAGGAGATCGCCCAGAGGCTCGTGCCTGGCCAGGGCCCGTTGGATCTCCAGGGTGGTCTTGGCTATCTCTCCGGACAGGTAGTTCACTCTCGCAACGGCAGCTTTGATATCCACCTCGATATCGTGAGCCATCGAGTCCATCTGGGTTCCGAGGCTCTTGAACAGGCTCACCAGGTTCCTGCCCCTCTCCATCACCGTGGCTCTGGCTGACACCAGGTGCGGCTCCGAGGCGAGGTCATGCCAGGAAGCCCAGAAGTCGTTTAAGGCCGATTGGATGCCCGAGTCCGAAGGCTCGCCCACGAGTACTTGCAGGTGGTCGAGGACGACTTTCTCTGATTCCAGCGCGGTCTTGCGCGACTGCTCTCCCCTGAGGATCGCGTCGATGAACCTGTCTCTCACGCGCCTCACATCCCTTATGCGTACGCCCAGACCGGCGACGCCCGCTTCCGGCGTCATGTTGGTTTGAATGATGGGCTCGAGAAGTACTTCCTGCCTGGAGTAACCTTCTGTCGCGGCGTTGGCCACGTTGTGTCCGGTCACCTCCATGGCTCGCCTGTGAGCCCGCAGTCCGGTCAAGCCTATTTGCAGCGCGGCAAAGGTCGACGGCACTCGATATTCCCCCTTTTGTACCACTCATTGCCTCCGTCCCATGGCGGACAGTAACCCCTGTCCTCGTCGCTTCGACCAGGCTCTCCGGTTCGCACCCCTCAAGTCAGGTTTTTCTGTCTAGAACCAGGGATTTCATGACCTTTTTCTCTCCGGTCGGCTGATAGGATTGCTCTGGCAGCAAGAGGCTCAGTTCTTTCTGGACGATCTCCAGGCTGCGCCGGGCAAGCTCCTGGTTTCGCTTCCCTAACACTTTGAGGCAGGCGCTGGTGGTGTTCAGTCTGTCGGCCAGAACAGACAGCCTGGCCTGTTCCGCTGGGTCGAGGTGCGGGTAAAGGCGGGACAACGTGATGCTGGACGGGTCTCCTTCAAAGCACGAAGAAATTATGGAAAGCCGCTTCTCTTCGAGTTCCTTGAGCTGTTCGAGAATCGCTTCTTGCTTTGCGTTGATATCCTGGATCTCGACGACGTTGCCGTAGACCAGCACGTTCATCTGCCGCGAGGCCAGGGACAAGAGATTCTGAAGGAGAGCTAGAATTTCTTCAAGAAGCGGAATTATCTTCGAGACCTCGCTCATTCCCGTCCCTCCCGGGACGGCGGCCTGGTTAGCGAAGTCTATCCGCCATCAACCTGCCCAGAAGCTTTTCTGCAACTTCCTCAGGCTTTACGTGATAGGTCCCCTCCCGCAGGCGGCGGGATATCTCCCGCACCTTCTCTTCGCGGACTTCGGGGATGGCCTTTACCACGCTCTTTACCATCTCCACATCCTGAGGTGACACTGAGATGGACAAGGCGTCGGAGGGTCCTCCCGCGGGTAACTCTTCCGGACGAGCACTCGGGCTGAGCTTTCCCGCCGAAGAGGTCCTGTACACCTTGAGAATCTGATTGATCTGGGCACGCGATATCATCATACGACTCCAACCTCTTTCTCTGCCTAGGCCACCGTCCACTTTCATTCATCGGAGAACGGGACGGTGTCGTTTAGCTTCCTGTGCGAGTCTGTTCTGAGAAGGCCGTCACAATGCGCTGTTTTTCCACACCACGTTTTTTCTTCGGGTCAGCCGGGGCCTCAGGTCTTCCTGCGTCTGGATATCATGTCCATGATGTATACCTGTCCAGAAACTTTTTCGCCCTGCTCCTTCACGGAAACCGTCCTGGGTTCGTCCGCCTTTGGGCTTCCCTCCCGGCTCAAAGAGGATAGGGTTTCGAGGCACTGGGAACAAACCTGCCCGGCTGGTATGGGCTTCCCGCATATCCTGCACCTCGGCTGCAGATCGCCGGTGCCGGCGATGACCAACAATCCCTTTTTCACGAAATCCACGATGACCTCAACCGGTACTCCGGTGGCTTTGTTGACCTCCGGAACCGTGGCGCCGGGATTCTCCTTGAGATAAGCTTTTACGGCCGCATATTGCTCTTCTTCCTTGGCCTGACACTCCCGGCAAATCGGAACTCCGACGTATCTGAAAAGCTTTCCGCAGCGCTGACAGTTCCGGACTTCCGGCCTTATCGAATCCATCTGAGGCTCACCTCTACAGTACCGTCCTGGCAACAGCTACGACATAAACCTCCGCTGCGCCTGCTTCTTTCAGCACCCGACTGCAAGCGTTGACGGTAGCA
The DNA here is from genome assembly GCA_014896535.1 of Candidatus Fermentithermobacillaceae bacterium. Taxonomy (GTDB): domain Bacteria; phylum Bacillota; class Sulfobacillia; order Fermentithermobacillales; family DUSS01; genus DUSS01. The sequence goes on along the minus strand of JADBKE010000011.1, from coordinate 34,607 downwards.
CCGGTCGTCACCACGTCATCCACCAGAAGCACTCTAGACCCCACAAAGCGGCCTGCCCGCGACGAACGAGCAAGCTCTATCGTGTTTTTGACTTCCTCCCATCTATCCCGTCTGGAAAGAGCGGTCATGGATATGTTGGACCTCCGCCGCTTGAGCGCGTTATCCACGTCCAGTCCCAGAGCCTGCGACAGCTCCTCGGCGAGATCGCAGGCCTGGTCGAACCCACGCAACCCCTTCCGAGCCGGGTCTATTGGCACCGGCACTATCACGTCACACGGAGGAAGGCATTGAGCTACGTTTACGAGCAGCTTCCCCAGGGGCCTCCTGAGATCCCTTTCTCCCCGGTACTTCATCCTGATTATTGCGTCTTTGAGGTTGCCACGGTACACTCCGGCGGCTTTTACGGCATCGAACCAGTAGCCTCTGGTAATGCACACCGGGCAGTAGGCCTGACCGGGTCGCACGGGCACACCGCACGTTCCACAGGTCCACCTCATCTCCGCCGCCATATGGTTCAGGCAGGCACGACAGATTCCCGTGTCCAGTACGTCACCGGATAGGACGTCTCCGCAAAGAGCGCAGCGACACGTCACTCCCATGAAAAAATCCATAAGGCGTCTGGCGGTCTCGCTTATCAAGGCGGTCACCGGATCATCCTTTCTCCGAACTCTCCTCTGATTCTCTTTTAACCGAGTACATGGCCAGATCGGCTTTGTTCACCAGCTCTTCCGGAGTCTCCCCGTCTTCCGGAAACGTAGCGATACCCCACGACGCCGATATTACTCCTGTAAGGTCGAGAGGTTCTCCCTTGTAAGAGATCCTCGTCTCCGCGATATTCCTCATGATCCTCTCGGCTACTTTTCGTGCGCCGTCCTTTCCCGCCGACGGGAGGATGATGGTGAACTCGTCTCCGCCATATCTGCACGCGTAGTCGGTGTCTCGAACCGTTCGTCGTATGCTATCGGCGATTTCTTTGAGAGCTTCGTCGCCGACGATGTGGCCGTAGAGATTATTCACCCTTCGGAAATGGTCGAGGTCGATGAAGATCAGCGACACCTTGGAACCGGAAACCTTAGCTTTTTCGATGGCCCATGCCAACCGGGAGCAAAACTCCCTGTAGTTATAAAGGCCCGTTAAGGGATCCCGCGCCGCAAGCTCCGTCACTCTTTCCCATTGGGTGGCGTTATCCACGGCGAGAGATATTTGCGCAGAAAGAAGCGCATAAAGCCGCAGGTTGTCCGCGTCGATCTCCTCGGAGGAAACCCTGGCAACCCCGAACTCTCCGATCAACCTGTCTCCCCTGGTGAGCGGCATGAACAGCGCTGCCCCAAAAAGCGAAGACTGCTCGGAGGGACACCGTTCTTTGTTCCAGTAGTACCTCGTCCTTGCCTCCACGATCTTCCGCCGCGCCTGCATTTGTTCGAGCCACTCTAAAGCTTCCTTCTCCGACAGACCCGGCCCGGTCTTCGTCTTGAAGATGCGCGCCTCGCCATCGGCGCCCTGAAGAGTGAGCCACCAGAAGTCCCACTTGTCGAACTGAGACACGGCATCACATGACTTGGTAAATACATCCTCCAGTCGCATCACAGCGTTGATCGCGGAGGCAGCTTCGTAAAGGCGAGCCAAGTCGGCGTGGGTTCTCGCCATGCGACCGAGAATGGCGGTGAGGAACACAAGACCTCCTAGGGAAACCGAGAACAGGTATAGCTCGACGTTACCCCACTTGGGAAGGTTCAAGGCAATGACGATCCCCAGGAGCGCGCCCAGGATCGTGCAGACGGCGTTGAAACCAGATGTCTGAATAAGCTCCCGGCTCCTCACGCTGTCGGACGGCCTGGCCGATATCAGCGCGTAAAGGACGATCAAGGCGGTATTGACCAGGTAGCTGATGACCGTGAACAATACCACCTCTCGCACGAACGCGAGGGTGAATCCGTCGCCTGCCGACTTTTCGATGTGACCGTTAAGGGCAGATGCGAACGACCCCGCCATCGCGGTGGACGATATGAGAGCCCCCACGTCCATTGCGATTATCCTTATGGGACGTTTGCGAAGGATCAGGGCGGGAATTACCGCTAGATTAACTAAGCATGCCGCAACGAATCCGTGGATCATGTAAGTGGCCAAGACAATCGAGAAATCCAGGGACACGTGGAACTTACCCACGGGTATCGCGCCTATCGTGAGCGCGATTTCCAGCAGGAAAAACAGGATAAATGAGCTTGTACCGAGAAATTCGTAGTCGCCTGGGTGGTTCAAAAACACGACGATTAAAAATAGAGCTCCGGCCGCACCTACGGCCCAGGCGTAAGTCTTGGATACTTTCGGGTCCAAGGGAAGACCCCCTTAATGAGGTACGTTTTTCCCCTCTCCTCCATCTACGTCCTGTAGGTTTAAGACGACGGCGTCAGCACCCAACGGGTCGGACGGCGACAGCATCGACAGCACTTCGTCGCGTTCAAGGAGAGCCAGAATCTCAGGCGTTTCGTCGCACGAACCCAAGTCTATTGCCTGGATTTCCAGACCCTGACTCCTCGACTTGAGGTCCTCCCATAAGATACGTCGAACGGTTCCTTCGGCTACGTTAGCTGAGTTGCTGGTAACAAGGACCACTATTAGGGGCTGCCAACCTTTCTGCGATCTTGCTCTGAGCGAGATGAGGACATCGTATGCTGCGACGATAGCTAATGCGATCAGGACCAGATGTTCTGCCGACGTCACGTGGGTCCCCCCTCTCCCCGCTTCTGACGCAGTATATGTGTGAAACGGGGAGAAGGGATCACCTCTATTTCCGCCGTCGACCGTATCCTGTTTTACAACCTCCTCAGGATTTCCTCGGCAAGGTCTGTCTTTTCCCAGGGGAGGTCCAGGTCCGGCCTGCCGAAGTGCCCGTACACCGACACCTGGGAGTATATGGGTCTCCTCAGGTCGAACCTTTCTATTATGGCGGCCGGGCGGAAGTCGAAGCATGCCAGAACGGCGTCGAGGATTTTTTCGTCCGGGTATTTGCCCGTTCCTTTGGTGTCTACTACGACCGCGGTCGGCCTTGCCACACCGATGACGTAGGAAACCATGACCTCGCACTCTGAGGCCAGTCCCGCAGCGACGATGTTTTTGGCGACGTATCTTGCGGCGTAACTTGCGCTCCGGTCAACCTTCGTGGGGTCCTTCCCCGAGAAAGAACCTCCACCGTGCCGCGCGTATCCGCCGTAGGTGTCCACGATGATCTTCCTTCCGCTCAGGCCCGAATCTCCCTGGGGACCGCCGATGACGAACCGGCCGGTGGCGTTAACGAAGAACTTGGTCTTCTCGTCCAGAAGGTTTTCGGGTATCGACGGCCTGATAACGTGCTTTTCTATGTCGGCGCGGACTATCTCAAGGGGAACTTCGCCGGCATGCTGCGCAGACACTATCACGCTGTCTATCCGCTTGGGTATTCCGTCCTCGTACTCCACGGTGACCTGGGTTTTCCCATCGGGACGGAGGTACGGAAGCACTTTCTCCTTCCTTACTTTAGCCAGCCTTCTGGCCATCTGATGAGCCAGGAAAATGGGCAGAGGCATGAGAACGTCCGTCTCGGTGCAAGCGTACCCAAACATCATGCCCTGGTCACCGGCACCGAGCGTATCCGCCATTTCCCCCTGCTTGGACTCGAGCGCCCTGTCCACCCCCAGCGCAATGTCGGGCGACTGGTCCTCGATGGCGGTCAGCACGGCGCAAGTATCCCCGTCGAAGCCGTATTTAGCTCTGGTATAACCGATCTCTTTAATCTTGGATCTGGCGATTTGAGGCATATCCACATAACACTCGGTGGATATCTCGCCAGCGATCAGCACGAAACCGGTCTTGACCAGGCATTCACACGCGACTCTGGCAACGGGGTCTTTCTCGAGAATGGCGTCTAGGACAGCGTCAGCGATTTGGTCCGCAATCTTGTCGGGGTGTCCTTCCGTCACGGATTCTGACGTAAATAGCCTGCGACCCGGACCCATAGTGGGCATAGATGTCGTCCTCCCTTCGAAGAAGAGGTTCCTTTCACGATGCGCTTGTGCGTTTCCGAAGGGAAGTGAACTCCTATCCTTCGGATTTGGCGCGACACCGCACCATTCATCCGCCGGGCTTGGCACCGTGCCCATCGGGCCGGTTGCCGAGGGTTCATCGGGCCGGTTCCCTCACCCTTCTCTTGATAAGAGCGGCACAATGTGCCTACGGATTGCGGGTCGCTTCATCTTAGCACGGATGGCAAAAGCTCGTCAAACCCCGGCCTCCTCGAGAACGACGGCAAAAACCATTGTGGCGCTGGCGATTTCGTCCTCCCCCACAAACGCGCTGGCACTGCCCCTTCCGATACCCCTGCGCATCGCACCTATTTTAACCCGCGCCCTTAAAGTGGTGCCGGGCCACACCGGGCGCTTGAATCTCGCTCGGTCTATGCCGGCCAGGTAAGCTATTTTTCCTCTGTACTGAGGCAGAGACAACAGCGCTAAAGCTCCCGTTTGGGCCATGAACTCGAGGATGAGGACCCCCGGCATGATGGGGTGGCCGGGAAAGTGCCCCCGGAAAACGTCAAAGTCCTTGGGAACGTCGTACTCGGCCGTAGCTTCCTTCCCCGGGACAACCGAAATCACCCTGGATATAAACAAAAACGGCTCCCGGTGCGGAAGTATTTCGGTGATCCACTCCGGTCCGCCAGAGAGAACTTCGTCGGCGTCGGGCGGCCCGCTCCCGTCAGGCAGGCAGCTCTCCTCCATTACGATCATCTCCCGTTACGATCATCTCCTGCGTTGAATCTCGGGAGATGATTTCGCCAGAGAATTGAACAACACCTTCGCCAGTCCTATGCCACCCGCCTCGGCCATTTTCTGACCGAAAGCCTGTTCCGCAATGGTCCCATACGGTCCCTGATCTTTCGCGCCGGTCGTCTTCATCATAGCTCTGAAGAGAATCGAAAGGAATATTCCCTCGAACTCGCGACAAGCTTTCATGAGCTGAAAGTCGTCTTTCTTCTGCGCCGCCGCATCACTGGAGGCCTCCTGAAGCCTGCGCGGAGCGCCATCAGATCTCAGATTACCCGGCGCACCTGCAACGCCTGGGAGCCGGCTCGAAGGGTCCGTCACCATTTATCGTTCCGCCTCCCACGGTCACCGCTTGAGATTATTGGCTATACCCAGCATCTGGTCGGCCGTTTCAACTGCCTTGGAGTTAAGTTCGAAGGCGCGCTGAGCCACTATCAGGTTCACCATTTCCGTGACTATTTGAACATTGGAGGTCTCAAGGAAGCCCGACAGAATCCTTCCGCTCCCTTCTTCCCCCGGAACAACGGTCCTGGGGTCACCCGACGCCACGGTGGCCTTGAAAAGGTTTCTCCCGATGGCTTCCAGCCCGGCCGGATTTGGAAACATGGCCAATCGTATTTGGCCCACGTTCCTGAGCTCGTCACCTACCCTGGCAAGGACCGTTCCGTCGGGCGAGACCGTGACTTCGGTGGCATCCTGAGGGATGGTAATCTCTCCTCCATAGCCGCCTTCCGAGACGACCGGGTATCCATCGGACGTGACCAGCACCCCTTCACCGTCCACTCGGAAGTTCCCATCCCTGGTGTAAGCGGTGCCGTCCGGAAGCTCGACGCAGAAAAACCCCAGACCTTCAATGGCCAGAGAAAGCGGGTCGTCCGTCTTCTCCAGGTTACCAGGGGCAAAGCTCCTCGTGGAATCCGAAACTCTGGACCCGTGACCTATCGAAATGACGTCGTTCTGACCCATCCGAAGTTCCTGATAGTAGAGATCCTTAAAGTTAACCCGCTGCCGCTTATACCCGGTCGTGTTCACGTTGGCCAGGTTGTTAGCGATCGTGTCGATCATGAACTGTTGGGCATTCATGCCGGTTGCACCGGTCCACAAAGCTCTGAGCATTGCTTTCGCCTCCTGTTTTAAACCTTTCCAACTCTGTTCACAGCTGCAGCAGTAGCTTCGTCCTGCGCCTGAATCGCCCGCTGGGAAGCTTCGTAGGCCCTGAACGCATCTACGAGGTGAACCATCTCCATCACCGCGTCCACCGAGGATTTCTCCAGGCAGCCGCTTAACACGCTGGCTTCTGCCTCGCGGGCGGCTCCTTCGTCGGCTGCGAACAGGCAAGAACCTTCTTTCCGCAACATCGACTCGTCCTCAAAACCAACTATCGCCAGCTTATCCACTTCTTCTTCACCGCAGAAAACGGTCCCGTCTTGACCGATGTGAACCGGGCCTGCCTGGTCAGGTATCCTGATCTGCCCTGAGCGCCCTAAGACTCTGTACCCTCCGACCTCCAGGTAGCCTTCGGCCGAAAGGGTGAGATCTCCCCTCCTCGTGTACCGGACTCCGCCGGGGGCCTCCACTGCCAGGTAGGCACCGGGCGACAAAGTTATATCCAGAGGATTGCCGGTGGTCTCGATGGGTCCTGGCACGTGAATGGTCTTGGTTTCGTAAAGCACCATGGCGGGAGTGAAGTTCCCGAGGTAAGTCAATCCTCGCTGGTCAGCTCTGTACATGTATGTGTCCAGATAAGTAGAAAACGCTACCGTGTCCTGCCTGTATCCGGGTGTGGCTGCATTTGCCAGGTTATTGGCGATAACGTCCTGCCGCAAGAGCTGCGCGCGCATCCCCGTGATGCCAGCTAAAACGCCTCGAAACATGAAGCGTTCCCCCCTCTTACTCCTTATCGAAAGAGGGAAGCCGATTGTTTAGCTCTACACCGTCAAACTCCGGATGTGTTCCTCATACTTGGGGATATTCTCCAGGACGAGCCCCGCCCCTCTCACCACGCAGGTGACCGGGTCTTCCGCGACAGAGACTTTTAATCCGGTCCCTTTCTGCAGGAGCATGTCCATGCCATGAGTAAGCGCTCCTCCGCCCGTTAAGACGATACCGTGGTCTACGATGTCGGAGGCAATTTCCGGAGGGGTCTTCTCCAGGACCTGCCGGCAGGCTTCGACGATGAGGGCGGCCGGCTCCTCCATAGCTCTTGCCAGATCGTCCGAAGTTACGACGATGCTCCTGGGAAGCCCAGTAACCAGGTCTCTTCCGCGGATTTCGTACTGCTCGTTCCTGCTACCTTGCACAAGGGTCCCCGCCGTAATCCGAGCCAGTTCAGCCGTGGGCTCACCGATGGCGAGCTGATAAGTCTTCTTCACGTACCTGACTATGGCCTCGTCCAGGGCATCTCCGCCTATACGGGTTGAGGTGCTGACGACGACGCCGTTAAGGGAAAGGACGGCGATGTCGGTGGTACCTCCTCCGACATCCACGACCATGTACCCTGAAGCCCCGCTGATGTCCAGTCCGGCTCCCAGGGCAGCGGCGAGAGGCTCTTCAACCAGGTAAACCTTCCTGGCGCCCGCGCTGAGGCCCGCCTGAAGGACCGCCCGTCTTTCTACAGAAGTGACTGCGGTGGGAACGCATATGATCACCCTGGGCTTCAGGTAGATCCTGCCGCCTATGGCCTTTCTCAGGAAGTAGCGCAACATGATCTCCGTAGCTTCGAAGTCCGAAATGACTCCCGCCCTGAGGGGTCGAATCGCATCGATGGTGCCAGGTGTGCGACCGATCATTTTGCGCGCTTCATTGCCTACTGCAAGAACGGCCCCTGTATGGTGGTCTCTTGCGATAACGGATGGCTCGTTCAACACCACGCCGCGGCCTTTTATGTAAACAAGCACGGTACACGTTCCGAGATCGATAGCTACGTCTCCCGGTCCGAATATGGGAAACATTGATGAGGCCTCCTCCGGTTTCGGTGGGAGTCGCTTCGCTCACCTAAGCCAATCTTTCTACAAAGACCGGGGATTTCCTGTAAACGTGCCGATATTCGACGAAGCGACTCAAAGATTCGCGTATCACCCGCGAGCTGGTTCAAGTGCGCTTCCGAATTCCATCCGTCGTTGCAGCACCGGACCGTCAGGGGAACAGGCGTCCCTCATTTCCTGTATTTTCTCCGCGTGGCTTCACCGCCCCGTATATGTCGCTCCGCTTTATTCACGTCCAGGATTTGGCGGACTAACTTCGCCAGAGCTGGCCGGATGATTGGAAGTCGATCCGTCACGTCTTTGTGCACCGTACTCTTGGAGACTCCGAATGCCCGGGCCGCATCCCGGACCGTTGCCCGGTTCTCGTAGATGTACTCACCCACGTCGACCGCGCGTTTGTATATCGCGTCATTCATAGCCCGGCCTCCCTCGTCAGAGTTACGCTAAATATATATGCAGCCCAAAGGGGTGCGTATCCGGCCATTTGCAGATCTCCCGTCCCCGGTGCTCTCAAGCCGGGTTTCCGGGATGTTGACTCAGCGCGTCCCAAGGTAGCGGTCGGAAGCAACCAATTCACCCCGAAAGTGAACCTCGAAATGAAGGTGAGGTGCAGCATCTCCTTCGCGGGGCCCGGAATCGGAAATGTACCCGAGCACTTCTCCTTTGACGACTTTCCTGCCGGGAACGATATCTTCGCCGGGGGTAATGCAACCGTAAAGCGTCTCTACATCGCCTTCGTGCGAAAGAACGACAACTGTTCCGAGCTGGACGTTCCGGTAGACGTCCTTTACGGTTCCCTCGAGGGGCGCTTTGACGGGGTGTCCGCCTGGAGCCTTAAAGTCGATTCCCCTATGGTACCTCCACTCGGAAAAGGCCTCCAGGTAGTACCAGCCTTCCTTTCTGAGTATTTGGCCCTCAACCGGCAGAGATAACCCCTTCAGGATCTCCGCCAGGGTCTTCGTTTTGAGGGTCACCTGACTTGCTTCCGGTTCCACGGGAGGCGTTCCGGTCGCCCCCGGGTTCGAGCCCTGCCCTGCAGGACCTGCCCCTGATTGCCCGGAACTCGTTTTCCCCACGGTTGCCGTGGTCGTCGAGGAGGTACCGGAGCGCGCCTGATCGTCCGTCGTCCCGGCGGGCGGGGCGGCCCCCGTGCCGCCCGGGGCGGCGTTGTCGGCTCCGGGGAGCCGCGGAAAGACTGCCACCTTAAGGGCAGACCACAGACCCAGGTACAACCCCGTGCAAAACATGGTGAGGCACGTGAGAATGACGGCTGTCGCCTTTGCCCATCTCATCGCGATTGCGCGGCGGCTCTGCGCGAGCGCGAGGAATTGGGAAAACGCTTTTCTCAGTCGATCCCGCATATGGACACCTCCGGCTAAAGCATTGCCATAATTTGCCGGAGGTATTCGCGTGACACCTGTAGTCCTGGCGTAACGGAACCACAACGGGAGGACCGGGGGCCTGAACCCTACTCGTCGAAAATGTAGACTACCTGGGTGCCAGGGTAATAGTAGGAGAGGATGTCGAGATAGGTTTTCCCGAGTCGAGCTAAACCATCCGCACCGTACTGGCACATGCCTACTCCGTGCCCGTAACCCCGTACGGTAACGACCAGATCTTCGCCGCTTAGCTCCCAGTAGATCTTGGTAGACTTAAGTCCAAGGGCTTTTCTGAACTCGAGACCCCGTATCTTTGTACCCGATACGGTGACCTCTTTGACCCGCCCGGTAGGAGAAATCTCGGTCGGCACCATGAAACTGGCGTCGACCAGCCGGGCCACGGGTACAGCGATCCCGACCGAACTGAGGTTTTTAGCCACCGTGGCGACGGGTATTTTCACGGTCACGGGGTTGTAATAGGGCGAGTGGGAGCAGAAGTCGCATGGCACGCTCTTGAGATACGGCACATCTCGGCCCCAGACGTCTACCGCGGACTCGGTGGGACCCGCGGATGTGGAATGATAAACGGCCTCAGCTGGCATCCCATTGTATGCCAGGACCAGCCCATTGGTCTCCTCCACGGCTCTGCACACTTTGGCCCAGTATCTCCAGGCGAAGAGTATGCCCCATTTCTTCTTTATTTCGGACTCGGAGGCCCAGGCCTGGTCTACGTTGGGGTCGGACACGACGTCGGCGTCAGGTCGGGAAGGGGTTCCCCCGAAGATTTTCATTTTCCTGATGGCGTATGTCCGGGCCAATATGGCCTGGGCTTTGAGGGCTTCGTAGTGGAAGGTGGGAGGCATTTCTGAAGCCACAACCCCTTTTACGTATTCCTCTAGGTCCAGGCTGATCACTTTTCCCTGGGGTACGTAATACACGTCTATCCGGAGGAACGGCAGGCCTTTTGACGGGCGGGGCAGCGGCAAAAGCGCCCCACCGTCAGTCATTTGTCCGCCGGTGCCGAGGCCGACAAGCAAACCGGCGATGAACAACAAGAAAAGAACAGCCTTCTTCATGATAAGTCCTCCAGTCTTTCAATGGATATTGGACCGGCGGACGATGTATGTCTCGGGCAACGCCACAAGGTAAGGACGTTCGGCAAACGCCCCGTGCGTATGCGGGATGCCGGGGATGAGGCATGTCCCTGGCCAAAAGCTGCAGCCGGAAGCTGTGGCTGCCTTCAAGCGTTTTCTTCACACCGGACCTCAATCCGGGCCCCGACGCGCTTGAGCTTTTCCACCAGCTGATAATAGCCCCTCTTGATGTGGGAAACACCGGATACTTCGGTTCTTCCTCTGGCCTGCAGACCCGCCAGAACCAGGGCAGCACCCGCTCTCAAATCCGAAGCTTCCACCGAGGCGCCCGTGAGCTCCTCGACACCCTCGATGACTGCGTGAGAACCCTCGGCCCGGATTTTGGCCCCCATCCTGTTCAGCTCCTCCACATGAGCAAAGCGCCTCTCGAAGACGCTTTCGATAATGATGCTTGTTCCTCTTGCGGTTGCGAGAAACGACATTATCGGAGCCTGAAGGTCAGTGGGAAAGCCGGGATACGGCAGAGTTTTCACGGTTACGGGATTGGCTCTCCCCTCCATGGACGCCGCCACGTACCTGAGGCCCGTGCTGACTTCGGCCCCGGCCTCCTGAATCTTGGCGAGAAAGGCGGTGAGGTGCTCCGGTATGACGTTTTCTACCCTGATGGAACCACCGGTCGCGATTCCGGCGAGGAGGTAAGTAGCAGCTTCAAGCCTGTCGGGTATGATGGTGTACTCACCTCCTCCAAACCCTCTCCGCCCTGTGATGCGGATTCGCGAGGTTCCCGCTCCCCGAACGTTGGCGCCTATGGTATTGAGGAAATTAGCCAGGTCAACGACTTCCGGTTCCTGGGCGGCGTTTTCTATGATGGTCTCTCCGAAGGCTTGACTGGCTGCCATCATCAGGTTTTCCGTGGCACCGACCGAGGGAAAGTCCAGGTATATTGTGGCACCGGAAAGTCGTCTGGCTTTGGCCTCGACGTAGCCGCCCTTCAATTCGATGCTGGCCCCCATGGCTTGAAGTCCCTTTAAGTGAAGGTCCACCGGTCTTTGACCGATATCACAGCCTCCCGGCAGCGGGATCCTGGCCGCACCCAGGCGGCAAAGGAGGGGACCGAGGACTAGGAAGGAGGCTCTCATTGCCCTGACGGCTTCGTAGGGAGGCTCGAGCCCGAGAGGGCCTCGCTGGCGAACGCTGATGGTACCGTCTTCGATTCTGACATCGAGGCCGATGGAGCAAAGCACCCTCGACATGGTCTCGACGTCCTTGAGGGGCGGCACGCCCGACAAAATGCAGGGCTCCTCGCAAAGCAGCGTAGCCGCCATTATCGGGAGGGCCGCGTTCTTGGCCCCCTCACAACGCACCTTTCCCCTGAGCGGTACCTGCCCCTCGATGACGATCTTCTCCATGCATTACCCCTCGCCGAAGCTCCCTTATATTGTCGGACCGGATGAAGCGAAGATATCCGGCGCGGAAGGCTCCCGCCGGTGCGTGGGTATCCGGGCAGCATCAAGTCAGCGACGTTCTGACGCGGGCGGGACGGAGCTCACATTTCCCGGGGCTTTTCCCTCTCGGGAACCTTTAAAGAGGGGCATACCGCTGGAATGGGAGGAACCGGTAGGGAGCCGGTCGGCGTGGCTGACTAATGAGCTCTCACTATCTCCTTGATCCTCATGAGCCTTGAGGCGTTGGCGCGCTCCATCTCCGACAGACGCATCTGCACATCTTTTGCCGCTCGCTCCAGCTCGGGGATGAGGACGTATTCCAGAGCGTTGACCCTGCGCCGGGTCTTCTCGATCTCCCCCGCAAGGAGCTCGCATTTCTTCTCAAGCTCCGCCATTTTAAGCATATCCACCAGGACCTCCGAAAAAGCCTCGATGGCAGAGTCGAGATCGCTGGAAGTGGCGGCGAAACCGTAAGGGGGAACCGCGGAAGCCCCGGGGATGTCGCCGGAGGAGTCTATCTCTATCTCCGGAACCCGGACATTCATGATTTGCCTGAAACGCACGGAAACCTCTACCGGCTTCCGGCCGGCCATCAGGGCTTCTTCGAGCACTGCGGGAGAAAGTACAGCCCTGGCCATGGAGAAGTCGCGGTACGCCGCAGAAAGCTTTGCGTCCACCTGCTCCCGGAGCTTTCGCGCCTCGTCGATCAGGGCCAGAAATTCCCTCATGAGCTCGTCTCGTTTATCCTTCAACAGTTTATGGCCTCTTCGAGCCGTCTTAAGCCTCGCCTTGAGCCTCGTGAGCTCCTGGCGGGTGGCGTTCACCCTTATCTCCACGGTATTGCATCCCCCTTGGCATGGCCCACGGGCCTCTTGACGTTACCCGGGACCGGAACCACAGGTCCTGCCCCGGGCAGGTCGATTCGACGTCCGTGGCCGCCAGATCAGTCGCCGGCTGCTGCCTGCGTTTTCGGCATATACTTCTCGATGTTTCTCTCGGACAGGCGCTTCAACTCGGACCTGGGTAGCATTGCCAGGAGCTCCCAGCCGAGGTCCAGCGTCTTCTCAATGGGTCTGTTTTCGTTCGGCCCCTGCTTGATAAATCTCCGTTCGAACTCGTCTGCGAACTTCAAAAACAGCCTGTCCGTGGGAGTCAGCGCCGCTTCTCCCAGCACTACCGCCAGTTCTCTCGCTTCTTTGCCTCTGTCGTAAGCATCGGACAGCTGGTTAAGCACGTCGGCGTGGTCTTCACGGGTTTTACCCTTGCCAATTCCCTTGTCTTTCAACCTGGACAGGGAAATCGAGACATTCACCGGGGGGTAAATGCCCTTCTTATGAAGGTCTCTGGAGAGGATGATTTGCCCCTCGGTAATGTATCCGGTCAGGTCCGGAATGGGATGGGTTTTGTCGTCTTCTGGCATGGTCAGGATGGGGATCTGGGTTATAGACCCCTTCTTGCCCTTTATTCTGCCGGCTCGTTCGTACATGGTTGCGAGGTCGGTATACATGTAACCGGGATAGCCGCGCCGGCCCGGCACTTCTTTTCGAGCGGCGGAAACTTCTCTGAGAGCTTCCGCGTAATTCGTCATGTCGGTCATGATGACCAGCACGTGCATATCAAGATCAAAGGCCAGGTACTCGGCAACGGTCAGGGCCATCCTCGGAGTTGCAATCCTCTCGATAACCGGGTCGTTCGCAAGGTTCACAAACAGGACCGCTCTCTCCAGAGCGCCGGTCCTCCTGAAGTCGGAGATAAAGTAGTCGGCCTCCTCGAAAGTTATCCCCATGGCGGCGAACACCACCGCAAAGGGTTCCTGAGAACCCAGCACGGTAGCTTGCCTGGCTATCTGCGCCGCCATCGCGGCGTGGGGAAGTCCGGCGCCCGAGAAGATGGGCAGCTTTTGACCGCGAACCAGCGGGTTCATGCAGTCGATAGCGGATATACCGGTCTGGATGAACTCCGACGGATACGCCCTGGCGTAAGGGTTGATGGGGCTGCCGTTTATGTCAAGGCGTTTCTCGGGCACGACGCGGGGACCGCCGTCTATGGGTCTGCCCGCCCCGTCGAAAATTCTGCCAAGCATATCCCGGCTGACGGGAATCTCCAGGACTCGCCCGAGGAATCTTACTTTAGATCGGGAAACATCCAGTCCCGCGGTGCCCTCGAAAAGCTGGACGAGGGCCCTTCCCTCCTGCGCTTCCAGAACCCGGCCTCTGCGGATCTCCCCCGTCTGAGTCTCAACCTCCACGAGCTCATCATAGTGAACCTCTCTCACCTGCTCCACCATGATGAGAGGACCGGAAATCTGGCTGATGGTTGTGTACTCTAGCGGCACGTTCCATCACTCCTTACGAGACAGCCCTGGTCCTGGCCGAATAACCGTGTCGAATCGCGGCGACGATCTCATCGTGAAGCTTGGGCCATTCCTCTTCCGGCGTTACCCTGGCCCGGGCGATCTTTTCCTTGACGGGATCTTCGAGGATCGGTTCGAGGTCCGCGCCGGCCTCGATAGCTTCCATGGCCTTATGATGCCTCATCAAGATGACCTCGAGAATCCCGTACATCTTCCGCTGCGAGCAGTATGTGTCCACCTCGTGAAATGCGCTCTGGTACAGGAAGTCTTCCCGAAGGGATTTAGCCGTCTCCAGGATCATCCTGTCTCTTCCGCCCAGGGCGTCGATCCCGACCAGGCGCACTATTTCCCGAAGTTCCTCCTCCTGCTGGAGAATGGCCATCGCTTCGTCGCGCATTTCCGGAAAATCGTCGCCCAGAACCTTTCTGAAGTAGGAGTCAAGCCTGTCCGTGTACAGCGAATAGCTGGTGAGCCAGTTGATGGCGGGGAAATGCTTCCTCGCAGCCAGCCTGTCGTCCAACCCCCAGAACACTTTGACGATCCTCAACGTCGCCTGAGTCACAGGCTCGGACAGGTCGCCGCCGGGAGGCGAGACTGCTCCGATGACGCTCAGCGCACCTTCCCTCCGATCGCTCCCGAGGGCAACTACTCTGCCGGCCCGCTCGTAGAACTCAGCTAATCGCGAGCCGAGATATGCGGGATACCCTTCTTCTCCGGGCATTTCCTCCAGGCGTCCGGAGATCTCCCTCAGCGCCTCGGCCCACCGGGAAGTCGAATCGGCCATGAGGGCGACGCTGTATCCCATGTCCCGGAAATATTCAGCCAGGGTTATACCGGTGTAAATGGAAGCTTCCCTTGCGGCAACCGGCATGTTAGATGTGTTGGCCACGAGGACCGTCCTCTCCATCAGGGGCCTTCCGCTTCTGGGGTCGGTGAGTTCGGGGAATTCCAGAAGCACGTCGGTCATCTCGTTGCCCCGCTCACCACATCCGACGAACACGATGATCTGAGCGTCCGACCATTTGGCCAGTTGGTGCTGAATCACGGTCTTTCCGGACCCGAACGGCCCGGGCACGCAGGCTGTCCCACCCTTGGCTATCGGGAAAAACGCGTCGATGACGCGCTGGCCTGTAACGAGCTGTTCTTCCGGAGGAAGCTTCTCCCGGACGGGCCTGGGGACGCGAACGGGCCACTTCTGCATCATGGTCAGAGGCTTTTTCTGCCCGCCCACTTCGAGGACAGCCACGATCTCTTCGACCGTGAAGTCACCCTCTCTGATCTCCGCCACCTTTGCGTTCTCCACTCCGGGGGGTACCATGATCTTGTGCAGCACGAGGGGGGTTTCCTGGACCGTTCCGAGCACATCCCCGGGCCCGACGGCGTCCCCGGGTTTCACAGCCGGTACGAAGTGCCATTTCCTCTCCCTGTCCAGTCCGGGAACATCGATGCCTCTCGTAATATAGTCACCGGCGATGGAGTGAATGACGTTCAACGGCCTCTGTATTCCGTCAAAGATCGAGCTGATGAGTCCGGGTCCGAGTTCAACGCTCAGGGGTGCCCCGGTCGAAACTACGGGCTCGCCCGGTCCGATCCCGGATGTCTCTTCGTACACCTGTATGGAAGCGGTATCTCCCCGGAGTTCGATTATCTCCCCGATGACCCGCTTTTCTCCAACCCTCACTACGTCGAACATCCTGGCACCGGACATCCCCGACGCCACGACAAGGGGTCCGGAGACTCGCACAATTTTGCCGATGATACCGGTATCCCGAGCCATCGCCATCATTCCTCTCCCTTAAAAGCTAATTCGGTCCCCACTGCCCGCTCCACATATCGTTTCAGAAGGGACCTGCCGATTCCCTGAGGATTCCTGACGTCGGTCAGAATGGATACAATGGGCAGGCTCCTTTCCTGGATGGGGCGAATCTCCTCTTCGACCATACGGTACACGCCTTCGGTTACAAAAAGGACTGCGTAGCCACCCTCGAGGATGCGAGAGAGAGCTTCCCGGGCTTCCGCCGGATTATCCGCGACAAAAGCGCGCACCCCCGAAGCTTTCAGACCCAAAACGGCGTCTTTTGGCCCGAGAATCGCCACTTGAGGCATGTGTTTCACGCATCCTTTCTCTCGCTTTTACGGCCACCACCCTCAGGGAACAGCGGCGGCGCGAACCGTCCGAGCTCACAGGCGCCACCCGCGCGTCTCTCGGAGGCAAGCCATCAGCAAACCATCCACCCGGTTGCACTCCCATCGGCTTCTGCCGGGATGATCAGGCGTAACTCTTGCGAATCCTCGCTAAAATCCGTTCTTTAGGCGCCTGAGACTGCTTGCCCGAAAGGATTATCCGGAGGTTTTTCACCTCGTTTTCTTTCCCGTATAAAAACCCGAGAACCGGTTCCGGGCCAAGCGCCCTGGTGCGCAGCGTCCGGTAGATTTCGACTAGGGTCTCCTCGCATTCCTTTTCCCATTGAGTGAGAGGTTCACGTTTCCGCAGTCTATCGACACCTTGTCTGAAAAGCGTTCCCCACGGCGTACGGAGATAGAGCATCTCAAGAGCTTCGGGACCGACAGCATAAGCGTTCCCTATGTCCCGCGCGGAAATAGTCCCCCCGGGTAGAAGGATTTTCGTCACGATTGCCGGACCCAGCCCGTGAGACATGGACCTCATGACAATCCTCAGATTGATCAGATCCGCTTCCGCGGCGACCGAGTCACCAAGGAGTTGATAGCCGCTTTTCCGGTAGTAATGACTCACCCAGGACATCCAGGCCCTGTCTATCGCGGAGTCAAGCTCGAAGGGACCCCCTCCCTCCAGCACCTCCCGGCGTGCTTCCTCAAAGGCATTGACCAGTGCGGGAACAAGGTGTTTTGAAATGA
Source organism: Candidatus Fermentithermobacillaceae bacterium (assembly GCA_014896535.1). Classification (GTDB taxonomy): domain Bacteria; phylum Bacillota; class Sulfobacillia; order Fermentithermobacillales; family DUSS01; genus DUSS01. The sequence continues at coordinate 17,679 of JADBKE010000011.1, read as the reverse complement.
ATGAGGTGACCTCCTCTCCGCGACCGTTACGTGTTCCGTACCTCGACCCGGCCCGTTCGAGGATCTCCCGAATCAGACTCGGTGCTCCGTCCTCCCCTTTGGAGCATGCTCCCCTTAGACCGTCGAAGGGGATTACCGAAAGGGAGGAAACCGCCCTCGGTTCCATCGGCATACCTGCCAGCAACTCTTTTCCCAGCACTTTCAGATTGTGAAAGTCATATTTTGAGAGAAAAGCCAGGATGAGCCCAGGTTCGGGAGAAAAGGAGAGCACATATTCATACTCGTCCTGAAGCGCCCGCTCGAGCGCCGGAGCGAATTCTTCTAAATTCCCCAGGGTCTCCAGGTGTTTACCGTAGTTTGTGTCCCTCAGAGCCGAAACGGCTGTGCGGAGATCCTGGGTCTCGGCCAGCCTCGAAAGATCCGCGCCCGTCAGAAGACCCATTTCCAGAATCCTGACATGACCTACCGATGCAGCCCAGTTATACTCGTCCATCCTCGTTCACTCCGAAAAGGAAACGTGCCAGGAAAAGTTCGAGCGAATCCCTCATGCTCCGCATGATCGCAGGAAACGTCGAGTCGAGTTCGATTCCCCCGGACCTCAAGAGAAATCCTCCACCCAAAGGAGTCCGCTCAAACACTACCTTGAGACCAGTCTTTCCCGTTCGCTCTCGAACCTTTTCCGAAACAACCTCGGGGAAATCCTCTCCGAGTCGCTCCTTATCGGCCTCTTCCAGGACGAGCTCCTCGTCGCCGCGGGCCTGGGAAGCGACGAGTTCCAAAATGAACTTCCGGTAGTCCGGAGCCGGCATCTCCTGGAGTTCACGGAGGCATCTATCCAGGACCTCGTCGATGATCTGGGCCTTGGTCCGCTGCATGACCTGACGCGCTTTCATCTCGCCCCGCCCGCGCGCGGTCTTTTCGATTGAAGCAACCATCTTCAGCGTATCCTCGCGCTTTCGTTTGATGAGAGCTTCGCCCTCTGAGCGTGCGGCGGCGATCTTCTCTTCCGCTTGTCGCCGGGCGGAGGAGAGAATATCATCAGCCTCCTGCCTCGACTTTTCTTCGATTTTCCTGATTATGTCGGAAAGGCCCATTCCGCTTCAGGCCTCCTCACACCCTTACGGCGAACATCAAAAGCAAGACCGACGCAAGGAGACCCAGCACGGCATAAGTCTCAACCATCGCCGGGAGGATTAAAGCTTTACCCGACTCCTCCGGATGCTTGGCCACGATATCCATACCCGCTACGGATACTCTCGCCTGATAGAGACCGGAGACCAGTCCGGCCACGGCAACGGGCAGGCAGGCGAAGAAGAACTGCCATCCCTGGTCTACGGTAAGATCCATGCCTCCTGAGAAGGCACCCATTCTGAACATGGCAAGGAAGCCGACGAGGAAGCCGTATATACCCTGGGTGCCCGGGAGAGCCTGGAGAAGGAGCAACCTACCGAATTTTTCGGGGTCTTCTGCGGTGATTCCGGCAGCTTTCTCGCCGGCTACCCCCACTCCAAGCGTCGAGCCGATCCCCGAAAGAAAGACCGCAAGACCCGCCCCTGCCAGAGCTATGGCGTTTCCGCTGAGGATGCCGCGGAACACCAGAATCACGAGAACGATCATGAGGCCAACGAAGCCCGAACCAAGCGCGACTATGGAACTGGTAAGTCCTCCAAACATCATGAACTCCTCCTTTGAGCGTGACCGGCAGAACGCCCTGGCCGACCCGCGCAAGATTTACTGAATCGAGACGAATTGACTGTGCCGCGTCAGAGGCTTAAAGGGCTTCCCCCCTCCCTCGAAGAACTTGGTGAAGAACTCTACAAACTGCAAACGCCCTGAGTGGATGAAACTTCCGAGAGCGTTTATCACCAGGTTAAACACATGGCCCGCCAGCAGCACGATGGGAACGATGCCCCATCCGACGACGGGGATCATGGTCACCACGAGCTGCGCCAGCTTGTTCACGACGACAGCCACCACTCCGCTGGACAGACCGAGAGCCAGAAGCCGCGCATAGGACATCGTGTCTGAGAAGTAACCAACCACGCCATAAAGGCCGTATATTCCGGAGAACGGCTTCAACAACCAGTTCTTTTGACCCCTGGCAGCGTTTACCATGACCATGATGGCCCCGGCGAGTGCCCAGTACTGAGGCCAAACTCCGTGGACGAGGCCCGCGCGAGACGCGGCCCATACGAGTAACCCGGGAAGGAACAAGACCCACGATCCCTGCGACATTATCCCCTCAAAGACCTGACCGCTCCTGATCAACGAGCACATTTTCACGATGATACCTACCCATATCTGAAAGATGCCCATGAGGAACGATACCAGCATCAGGACAAGGGGTTCACCTATGGGGTCTACTACTTTGATGCTCAAGACGAACCTCTCGAAGGCGCTCCCCGGGAAAAAGACCGAGGGCAAATCGCCGAGCCAGCTTCCCATGAGAGCTCCTGCGATTATGGTGGATATGCCGGAATAAAGGAGAAGTCGCATGAGCTTCTGTCCGCCGTCGCTCAGTTTGTATCGCTTCAGGAAGTACCAGGACACCAAGGAGAGAACCACGCCGTAAACCGCGTCTCCGAGACATATACCGAAGAAAACCCAAAAGAAAGGAGCGAGAATCGGCGTGGGGTCGATCTCATCGTATCCGGGGTACCCGAATATGTTGGTTATGACTTCAAAAGGCCGTATTAGCGGCGGGTTTTCGAGGTACACCGGCACGTTGTCGCCGGGTTCGGGCGCAACGTCGACGATTTCGATTTCCTGGATATCGGAAAAGCCCTCTCTCAGCCTGCCGACATCTCGCTTTTTGACCCAGCCTTGAATCACAACGGTTTCTCTGGTTTTCGAGACTTTGGCCTCTTCCCGGATGATGTTCAGCTTGTCGAGGTGGTAGTCGTAGAGCGCCATCACCTCGAGCAAATGATCCGCCCAGTCGTGGCTCTGTTTTTCTAGGTTCTTCGACTCCTCGTTCAAGGATGCGATCTCGTTCTCCAGAGAGGCGATAATGTCGCGGACAAACCCCGTCCCCCCCAGGATGACCCTTTCTCCTCCGAGGGAGCTCACGAGATCCCGGCGTTCCGCGCGTTCTTCGTCTCGTAAAAACACTGCCACAGCCCGCACAGTTGCGGCATCCCGGGAAACCTCTGCTAGAAGACCTCCGTGTTCGGCAAAAGCTTCGAGCGAGTCCTCCCAAACCGCAACGGGAAAGATTGCCAGGGTCATTTCGCAGTATTTGGTCGGCCCGATGGATTCGAGGGGAACGTCCAGCGCCTTCCACGGAAGAAGGGCGTCTAGGCGGGACCTAATTTGCGACACCTCAAGGGCGATCTCCTTTTGCCTTTCATCCGCCTTGCGGCACTTCTCAAACCAGGCGTCCACGTCAAAGTCCCGGATAATCTCTTGAAGGCGCGCCCTAGAGACTTCAGGTCTCGAGCCGATGAACATTTCGACTAAGCCTTTTCTGACGGGTTTGTACCTCGTGAGGTAGTTCTTAACGTAGGTAAGTTTGGAGAGAACTGCGGAAATCTCGTGCTCGTGAGAATCAATTCCGCCCTCGGACTCGGCTGCCCACGTCTGCCGCGTAGCCTCTGCCGCATGCTCACCCTCAGGGAGGCTCACGTCCGTAACCTGCATGATTTCCATGTCCCTCAAACGCTCGAGGATCGTCTCCTTGAGGTCTTTACTGGCAAATATGAAAACCTTACGCATCCGGGCGACCGCCATGGCCTTTCACGATCCTTTCGACCACCGCCCGGACGGCGTCCGGAATTTTCGCCTGAAGCTTTTCCCTGAGTAGGGACGCTTCCTTTTCCGCTTCTTCAACGAGGCTTTCCTCTATTTCCCTGGCCCGAGTTTCGGCCTCCGCCAGCATGGTCCGGGCCTCGTTTTCAGCTTTCTCTTTCGCCTTTGCTAAAATTGCCGAAGCTTCCGCTTCAGCTTGCTCGAGGATTTCACCGGCCTTTCGCCGGGCTTCCGCTATCCTGTTTTCCGCTTCCGCCTCCGCTTTGCGAATGGCCTCAAGCTCAGTGGATACGGACACCGCCATCCCCCTCTTCGCCGAACTCGTGAGGACGCACACGACTTACATTGTACCGATACAGAATTGCATCGACAATACGCCTGGATGCAAGACCGTCCCCAAAGGGGTTTTTCCCGGATCTCATCGCCTCATAATCGGGTCCTCCGCCCAAAAGACGCGAAACCATGGAAGTAATGGCGGAAAACTTGGTGCCAACCAGTACCACCACGCCGGCTTCGACGGCTTCAGGTCGCTCGGTTTTCTCCCGGCACAGAACCACCGGCACGCGGACCGAGGGCGCTTCTTCCTGAACTCCGCCGGAGTCCGAGATAACCAGATAGCACCTGGCCATGAGGTTTACGTAATCCGGATAGTCCAGCGGTTCGAACATGACGACCCTGGGAGCGTCTTTCAGCCAGCGCGTAATGGGCTCTCTGACGTTCGGGTTGGGGTGCACGGACACGAGGAGCCGGACATCCTCCCGGTTTTCTGCAATCCACCTGAGAGCCCGGCCTATCTCCTCCATCCCCGCTCCGAAGTTTTCCCGCCGGTGTACTTCCACCAGTATGTCTTTGATGCCACGACCACCCTCATCGTCTGAGCTGCTGCAGGCGTAGGATGCCCGGTCAAGGGCCGGCCCCGAACGGGACAGGACCTCACGCAAACGGGCGTCCTTGAAAGTGTGGTTATCTCTCACGGTCATGAGCAGCGCATCGACGGCGGTGTTTCCCGTCACAAATATGGTCTCCTCCGGAAATCCTTCCTTGAGCAGGTTTTCCTTGGCTCTGAGGGTCGGGGCGAAGCGAAGATCGGATATGTCATCTGCGATCTTCCTCATTATTTCCTCGGGAAAGGGGGCGTACTTATCGTAGGTCCTCAGTCCGGCCTCTACGTGCCCGCAGGGTATTTTGAGGTAATACGCCGCCAGGGCCGAGGCCGCCGTGGTGGCCGTATCCCCATGCACCAGGAGAATGTGGGGTCGCTCCTTTTGCAGGACGGGCGTCAAGCGTTCCAGAACCCGAACGGTTACCTGGGCGAGACTTTGGTTGTAGTCCATGATGTCGAGGTCGTAGTCAACCTTAATCGAAAAACAGTCGAGCACCTGGTCGAGCATTTCGCGGTGCTGAGCGGTAACTGTAACGCGGGACTCGATTTCCGGCGCCGCTTCCAGAGCTTTGATAACAGGGGCCATTTTGATAGCTTCGGGTCTCGTGCCGAACACCGACATCACTTTGATTTTGCCCAACGTAACCAACACTCCCCACCAGCGCAATCCCGGGGCCCGGTAGTTCGGAAGCGCATGCCCGCGGGCCGAGAAGGCTCGACCCACATCCCGCTATTGATTTAACCGGGAGGACGGTCTTCCCTTCTCCCCTAGCTTTTCTTTATCGTAGAACCCCTTCACACTGAAGAGGCCGAACCGCCAGCAGACCAGGTAAAGCACCGAAACTCCTATGATAGCTGCAGGTGCACCCATCTCCACCGGAACCAGGCTGGAAAGCAGCCCCAACCCGCCCAAGAGACCCGAAACGCCGTATATGAGCAATACGACCTGCCTGTGGCCAAGCCCCATTTCAAGCAGCCTGTGGTGGATATGATCGTGGTCGGCCCGGCTCACGGGCTGACCCGCAAGTCTCCTGCGAACTATGGCGAAAGCTGCATCGGAAATGGGCACGATCAGCGCCAGGATGGGAGCGAGCAAAGCCATGGCCGCGGTGGATTTCACAAGACCTTCCGCGGATATACACGCCAGGGCAAGTCCAAGGTACATTGCGCCCGTATCGCCCATGAAGATACGAGCGGGATGAAAATTGTACGGAAGAAACCCTGCCACGGCACCGGCGACGGCCAGGGCCTGTGGCACGACTTCGGCATTTCCGGATCTGATGGCGGATAGCGCCATCACGATGGACGCTATGCCCACGATGCCCGCAGCCAGGCCATCGAGCCCATCGGAAAGGTTGATGACGTTCTCAAAAGCCACCACCCAGAAGATGGTGAAACCCACGGCTATCCAACCGGGCAGGAGGTGTATCTCGCCTGAAAACGGGTTGCTGATGAAGCTCACCCTGACGCCTGCAGCCACAACGATGGCACCAGAAACTACTTGCCCCACGAGTTTTTGCCACGGCGTCAACGTCAAGAGGTCGTCAAGCAAACCGACGATGAGAATGAAAAAACCGCCCAGAAGCAGGGCCCGCCAGGAGGGTCCATCCCTGAAACCGGCTAGCGCGAGAGCGACCAGGGATGCGACGAATATCGCAACTCCGCCCAGGTACGGAATGGGATACCGGTGGACGGAGCGGGAATTCGGGTAAGCCACGGCACCGGTGCGCCTTGCCACCCACCTCATGACCGGCGTCAGCGCCAGCGACAAAGCGAAAGCTGCTGCAAACGGTAGTCCTTTTTCCATGTTTGACTCACCTTTAGCTGGAGCGGAACTTCTCTACGAGCACGCCCGCTTCCTTTAGCATTTGCCTTCCAAGTTCATCAGGGTACTCTTCCCCGAAGACGATTTTCCTGATCCCGGCATTGATCAACATTTTCGAGCAAACGCTGCAAGGCTCGGCCGTTGTATATAGGGTCGAGCCCGCCACCGGGATGCCGTACTTGGCCGCCTGAATCAAAGCGTTTTGTTCGGCGTGAAGACCCCTGCACAATTCGTGCCGTTCCCCGGGCGGAACCCCCAGCTTTTCCCGCAGGCAACCTACTTCGATGCAGTGGGGAAGGCCTGTAGGGGCGCCGTTGTAGCCCGTCGCAAGGATGCGCTTCTCATACACGAGAACGGCGCCAACCTGGCGTCTCAAGCACGTCGAACGTTTGGCCACGACCCCGGCTATTTCCATGAAGTAGCGGTCCCAACCGGGTCTTGCGTCTACCGCGGCCAGCCCCCTGCCGGAGCCCGCCGTAAGCGAACTTTCAGACCCGCATACGCCGTCCTCGCGATCCGCCCGGGCACATCCATCGCGGGCACACCCGTTGCGCAAGCGCTCCTCGCAATCCATGCCTGGTCCTCCGCCTTCCTCGCACAGTTCGTAACCGCGGTTTCAGCACTTGCCCGGGCTTTCCTCGGCTGGCGGTGCACTCTTGCCAAACCTTTCTTCTACCTCATCCCAGGCGTAAACGGCCCGCTTGCCTCCGATGAGCTTGGGCCTTGTGCGCGCCATAACCAGGTTGGCTTGGCCTATCCTTTTGATCTCCGAGCGGACCGGAACCGCCACCGGGCGCAAATGCATCCCGATGAGCGTATCCCCTATGTCGATCCCGGCGTGAGCCTGAATGGATTCCACTACTACCGGGTGCTTGAATCTCCTCAACGCCGTCGCAGCAGCAGCTCCCCCAGCATGGGGTACGGGAAGCACCGTTACCTCGGTCAGCCCGTATTTCTCGGCGGTCTCCTCTTCCACCACCAGAGCCCTGTTGAGGTGCTCGCAGCACTGAACCGCCAGGTGGACACCAGTTCCTTTCAGCGCTTCCTCGATTCCCTCAAGGATCGCCTGGGCAATTCCCACGTTCGAGGCCGATCCGATGCGGTGACCCAGCACCTCGCTGGTGGAGCACCCGAGCACCAGGATTTGACCGGGCTTCAGCCTGGCAACTTGCAGCAGGGAAACTGTGGCTTCCCTCGTCTGCCGTTTGACCTCTTCCCTCAACTTCTCGAAGTCCTGATTATCCACCGTCTCCTCGCCCCCCGAAGTACCTGCCCTCGATCTCACGAATCTTGTTCACCCGCCGCTCGTGTCTCCCTCCTTGGAAACTCGAGCTGAGCCACACTTTGACGATATCCATGGCCAGGCCCTCGCCGATTACCCTGGCGCCAAGACACAGGACGTTGGCATCGTTGTGCTCCCTGGACGATCTCGCGGAAAAGGTATCGCTGCACGTCACCGCTCTGATGCCAGGGATTTTATTGGCGGCGATGGCCATACCCAGGCCTGTCCCACATACGAGTATACCTAGATCACAGCTTCCGTTCATCACAGCGGAAGCCGCCGTCAGGCCGAAGTCGGGGTAATCGACGGGATCTTCGCTGGAAGTTCCGAAGTCCTGTACCTGATAACCGGCGGAAGCGAGATACTCTTTGATTTTCTCCTTCAAACGAAACCCGGCGTGATCTGCGGCTATGGCGATTTTCACGTGCGATCGCGCCTCCTTCCGAACCCTACCCGGCTGCTCGAAGCACCAACGCGGCCCAAGATCGGTCACTCCTGCGCCGACCCCGGGCCGTCCTGGGTAGCCCCGGGCACCGGCACCCCAAGATCGCGCAGGAGAGGCTCGTAGAGCTCCTTATCCACCGCCCCCGCGCCAAGGAGGATATTTCGGGCCGGGCAAAACAAGGGAACCACCGTCCGGCCCCGGCAGAGGTCGGCAGAGCTCACCGGCCAGCCGGTACCCACGTCGAAGAGTACGATGAGGTCTGGATAGACTGCTAAAAGCGCACCTGCGGCATCAGTGGCCGCCAAATACTCGTTTACAAACGCGATCTTAACCCTGTAACCGTTGCCGGAATCCGCCTCCTCCACGACGACCCAGCCCCTGTCGAACCCGCCTTCGGTGTTAAGCTCGACGCCGGTGACCGTCCCCGGAGGAAGCAAGCGTCCGCCGAGGGATCGGGCGACGGCTTCTGCTGCAACCAACCCGGGCTGGCATCGCCGGCTGGCGCCTGTCCCCAGATCTTCTGGAAGACCCCCTACGAAGCGGGGTTCGAGAGGCTCGATCCCCAGCGCATCGCGAACCTCGCGCGCCATGGTTATCCCAAGTTCGATGGCCATTGAGATCGCTCCGGGCGCTCCGTGTTCCCGAACATATCCGCAGGAGACCGGATTGCGCGCTACCGCCACGAGGCCTTCCGCGGCTGCTGCGGACCGGATTAACGATGATGCTTCTTGAATCGAACCCTCAGCGTACGCCAGCAGGTTTTTCCCTTTACAGGCTTGCTTTGAAACATATCCTTCCACCCGGTGTAGCCCCATCGCTCCCATGAGTGCCGTCGGATGGGCGCGTCCGTTGCAGGGCGCATCCAGCACCGGGATTCCGAGGCAGGCGGCTTGATACCAGCCGTTAACTACGGCAAAGCCGCCGGTTTCGTTAGAGTTCAGAACTTCCGGGGCAACGTTTCCTGCTCGAGCCAAGAACCTGACCGCATCTAAGTAATGAGGAGGTTCGGGCCCCATGCCTCCGGCTTTAGGAGAACCGACCATTGCGACGGTAACAACGGTTTTCGCAGGGTCGATTTCGTCCACCGTCGCCAACATGACTTCGCCGCTTAAAAGCGCAGCACGGGCCATGGCCCAACCCGCTCGAGGGTCGCCTCCTCCGCCCCCTCCCAGGACCGCCCCACCCCAAATCGCGGCCAGCGCCGTAGCTTCGTCTATCTTCCTCATGGAGGAATCACCCCTCTCCTACCACAAACCTGGATGCCACGACCCGGTACAGAACGACCCGGGTCGGTCCCAGTGCCGAACGCGTTGCCGTTCCGTCTGACTCCTCTCCCCGGCGCGCAGGGTCTTTCGGAACGAGATTATCCGGAGGCAGATCTTCCGGAAGCAGATCTTCCGGAAGCGGATCTGTCCCCCTGTTCCTTCGGCAACGCGGGATGTGTCAGCAGCTTCGGAACGACCAATTCAAGCGCCTTCTCTAACAAGGCCGCCGTTTCCTCGTAAGCTTGCTCTCCCCGGCCCAGAGGATCCGGTACGTCCCCAGGAACAACCTCCCCCGCGAGCTCCTGGAGGGTAAACGTCTTCCCCTGAGCTGTCGGGAACCTGGACAGGATCGCTTCTTTGTGAGCCTTGGTCATGGCCACGATGATATCGGAAGACTCTACATCGGAGGGGAGAAGAGGCATCGAGACATGCCCCGACATATCCACTCCCCGTTTCTTCATCACCGCCTGAGCTTCGCGTGCCGCAGGTATGCCTGGAAGAGCTCCGGTGCCGCGAGAAAAGACGCGCAGGTCCCGGGGAGCACCGCGGTCTGTCCACACCTTCCTCAACAGCGCTTCCGCCATCGGGCTTCTGCAGGTGTTCCCCGTACAAACAAAGAGCACCGTTAAAGGGTGGGCACTCGCCGGCGGAAGAATCTTGCCTCCCGAGGCTTTCGTGAGTCTGTTAGCGATGGCCAGACCCAGTCCTGACTCATCGAAGGACTCGGAGAGTATTACGGACGCCCCGAGTTTATCTGCCCACCGTATGCTCGAAAACAGTCTGGAAGCGATTTTCGCAGGGTCAGAGCGCGGCCCCAGTTCGATAACGTGGAAGAGTCCGGGAAACTTTTCTTTAAGCCCAAGGTAAGCGGGAACGTTTTCAGACGAGCTCAGCACCGCCACGCTCATGCCGTTCTTGAGGATTTCTTCAGCCCGCTGAATCGCCGTATCCCTTTGTTCTTCGGGTCGCCCGCTCAAGAGGTACATCTCTCCTCTCGGAGCATAGTGGCGGTATTTCATCCCCGGCGACGGCGGAGCTCCTTCTACTTCCCCTTCGGCTGAGACAACTTCCACGGGCACACCCAGGGCTTCTGCAATCTCTTCCCTCGGTATTCCCCCCGGTCTCAGGATCCTCGGCACCGCGCCGGAAAGGTCGAGGACGGTCGATTCGACGCCGATCTCGCACGGACCCCCGTCCAGGACGACATCTACCTTCCCATCCAGATCCTCGAGAACGTCTGAAGCGGATGTAGGACTCGGTCTCCCGGACACGTTGGCCGAAGGGGCAGCCACCGGGACCTGGGCGGCATCGATCAGCAAGTGGGCTACGGGATGATCGGGCATTCTTATGGCCACCCGTGGGAGGCCCGCCGTAACGATGTCCGGAACCGCGGTGGACTTGGGAAACAACAAGGTCAGGGGTCCGGGCCAAAATCGGAAAATGAGTTTTTCGGCTGAGGGAGGCACGGACGTCACGAGAGGCCTGAGCATTTCGGGTCTGGAAACGTGCACAATAATGGGGTTATCCGCGGGCCTTCCCTTGGCCCGGAATATGCCCGTCACCGCATCGGGGTCCAGGGCGTTCGCTCCGAGTCCGTAAACGGTTTCAGTGGGAAACGCAACGAGTCCCCCGCCCCGCAGAACGGCGGCAGCTTCTTCTACCGCCCTGGGGTCGGGCTCGACCGGATCAACCTGGATGACCCTTGTCTTCATGAATTCCGACCTCACTTCAATTCGGGTCTCAGTTCTTCATTTGAGTTCGATGCCCTGGTACCCGGAGCCTTCGAGCAGTTCCCCAAACCGCTTACCGCTTTCTGGCCACGAACAGTCTCTCCCGGCCCGCGTAATCCAGCACGGTCGTCACGTCGTCATACTCGGCAGTCATTTCGCGAAAGTACTCCCGTACGACGCCGGCTTGGTCGAAACCGATCTCCATGAAGAGCTCGCCGCCTGGTCGCAGGTACCTGGGAGCCTCATAAACCACCCGCCGGATGAGCCGCAGCCCGCCCGGGCCGCCGTCGAGGGCTTGGAGTGGCTCGAAGTCCCGCACTTCCGCCGGAAGAAGCGAAAGGGTCTCGGCGGGAATGTAGGGAGGATTCGCCGTCACGGCGTCGAACTGCCCTGCGAGCCCGAGCTGTTCGAGTGGTTCGAAAAGGTCGCCTTCCACGAAGGTCACTCTGTCGGCGACTCCGAGTGCCTCTGCGTTTTCACGAGCGACGTCAAGCGCATCACGGGATATATCGACCCCGACCACAATGAGACCGGGCAGAAGTTTTGCTAAAGAGATGCCGATGTTGCCCGAGCCGCAACACACGTCGGCAACGAGGAGCTTGGGTGTCAGGCGTGACTCGTCGGCGGGTGCGGGGCCGAGTTGGGACGGTGTTAAATTCGGGATTTCGCGCGGGCGCGAACCCAGCATCATCGCGAGCCTTCTCTGTGCGGTTTCCACCAGGACCTCCGTTTCGGGCCTGGGAATGAGCACCCTCCTGTCCACTTTGAAGCGAAACCCCATGAATTCCTGGTATCCCCGGAGATAAGCCAGCGGCTCACCGCGGCTTCGCCTATCCACGAGTTCGAGGTATTCGCGCTCGGCATCTTCCGGGACCCGTTCTTCCGGGTGCAGGTAGACGTAGTCGCTGCCTTTACCGAGTACGTGCCCGAGAAGCACGGCCGCATCCCTGGCGGGATACTCCGTCCTGCCCCGTAGCAGCTTGCGTCCGACCGATCCTATCTCACCGACGGTTTTCATGTTGCGAGCGCTCCTCGGCAGCTATGCTGGTCGTCTGGTTCGCCCCTCCCCCGATGTCCAGGAGCTCATCGCGAAAACCCGGCCGCCTGCAGAATGGCCTTCTTTTGGTCCTCTTCGACGAGAGCATCGATAATCTCGTCGAGGTCCCCGTCGAGGATCTCTTGCAGGCGATGCGAGGTGAACCCGATCCGGTGATCGGTCACGCGGTTTTGAGGGAAGTTGTACGTACGGATCTTTTCCGAACGTTCCCCCGTGCCGACCTGGGCCCGCCTCGCCTGGGCTATGCTCTGGTTTTGCTCCTGCTCGGCGAGGGCCTTCAGCCTGGACCTCAAGATCCTCATCGCCCTTTGCTTGTTTTGAAGCTGAGACCTCTCATCCTGACAGGACACCACTATTCCGGTGGGAATGTGGGTGATCCTCACCGCCGAATACGTGGTGTTCACGCTTTGCCCGCCGTGACCTGAGGAACAGAAAATATCTATGCGTAGGTCGTCCGGGTCGATCTTGACGTCTACCTCTTCCGCCTCGGGAAGGACCGCGACGGTCGCGGTGGACGTGTGGATCCTGCCCTGAGATTCGGTCACGGGAACCCTCTGAACCCTGTGAACCCCACCTTCGTATTTAAGCCTGCTCCAGGCTCTTTTGCCTTCGATCGCAAAGATGACCTCTTTCAGCCCGCCGAGATCGGTAGGGCTCGACGAAAGCACCTCCATCTTGAAGCCGTGCCTTTCTGCGTACCGGCCGTACATTCGGAACAGGTCGGCGGCGAAAAGAGCCGCCTCTTCACCGCCGGTTCCCGCCCTGATTTCCATTATGACGGGCTTCCGGTCGTTGGGATCCTCGGGGATGAGAGCGCGCTTCAACTCGGTTTCCAGTTCGTGTCGCTCTCGTTCCAGGCGTTTGAGATCCTCTCTGGCGAGCTCGCGTATGCCCGGGTCGGTCTCGGTCTCCAAAAGTCCTTCGGATTCTTCGATTTCCTCCAAGACTTTTTTGTATCGCCTGAATGGCGTGACGATCTCCTCAAGCCTGGCGTGTTCCCGGGCAAACCCCATGTACCTCTCGGGATCCCCTAAAACCTCGGGGTCGGCAAGCGCCCTCGTAACCTCTTCGTATCTCAACTCCAGCAAGGAAAGTCTCGCCACGAGCTGGTCTTTAACCGTGGGTCGGTTCGTCAAATCATTTCCCATACCGGGTCACCTCCCACTGCCGCTCCTCCTCGTAGTTTCACTCCCTCAAACTTTTCCTCAAGGCTCCCTTACGCCTTAGGAACTGGACCCATTTTTCGTAAGAGCTTTACTCAATCTTTCTCTCAAAGCTCTTCTCGACGAAGGAGATGGGCTAGGGCCAGGGCAGCTACCTCGATTTCGTCGTCATCCGGTTCTCTGGTAGTCATCTTTTGAAGTACGAGACCGGGCGCGCGCAAAATCGAAAAAACCAGGCCCTTTTTGCCCGGGGACGCCTTGAGGATTTCGTAGGCGAATCCGGCGACTACCGGCAGGAGCGCGATCCTCGCCACCATCCTCAGCAAGAGTCCCTCGGGACTCACCAGGGAAAACACGAGCGCACCTGCAATTACGGCAAGAAACAGGAAGCTCGTCCCGCACCTGGGATGTACCCGACTCATGTTTCTGGCCCTGTCCTTCAAGAGTTTCGAAGCCTCTTCGGGATTCTTCACAAAATCTCTTACGTCATCGGCAAAAGTCTCCCAGGCCCATATAACCTTGTGCTCCGCACCATGGTATTGAAGAACCCTCTGAATCTCCCTGGCTCTCGATACCAGCGCGATGTAAGCCCCCAGGATCAGGAGCCGGATTGCCGTCTCAACGAAATTCGTGAGTATCCTGCCCGTAACACCGGCCCACCGCAACAACAGGGAAGTGGCGACCACCGGGACGACTACAAACAATGCAACGGCCAGCGCAACTGCCAATCCTATTAAAGGAAACATCCAGACCTTTGCGGTCGAAGGGCCGGTTTCGGCCTGCCCGGGTCTTCCGGATTCCTTCGGAGAGGCGAGCTCCGCCGAACGAAAGATAGCTTTGATTCCCACAACGAGCGAGTCAGCCAAGGCAACGGCGCCCCTGACAACGGGCGCTGCGAGCAGCCGCTCGTCGACGCGCAGCGGACTTATGCTGTCCGTTTCAACAACGATTTCACCGGTAGAGGTCCTCACTGCCAGGGTCACGTTCCTGCGCCCTCTCATCATTACTCCCTCGATCACGGCCTGACCACCGTAAGACCGCGCGGGCCTCTCGGCGCAGGACCCGTCTTGCCTGGTGGATTCCCCGGATTCAGCATCCATCTCTCGAACTCGCCTCCCAGCCGGCCGGCTCGCAAGCCCCTCGTCGGCCTCACCCCGTCGGCGGAACCGCTCCAGCTGTTTCAGGATAACACGGTTCGCCGGTGTTGCATACCCAGCTCGCCTGCGAGCACGCCGGGTAGCTCCGAAACGTCTAAAACAAAAAGCACGCCCCGTTTCCAGGACATGCTCTTTCCCGCCAACCATGCCCAGCCCGCTCGTTTCTGGTTTTCGGAACCTGCTTGGCACTCGCAGCGTTCTCAGGCTTCCGTTTGACTGTGCGCCAGGTTACGAATCCCCCGGCAGCGGCCAGGTCTTCTATTCTTCGCCTGCTACGGCCTTGCTGTGGCCTTTAGACGCCCTTCACCGGGTCTTCTTCGCGGTCCCGGGCGTCCCCTGAGCTTCGCTGCCGCTGGCTGCGGTGGTACCTCCTGCTTTCTTGGCTTTACCTGCGGACTTTGTCTTCTCAGCTCCTGCTTTCTGCTCCGTCTCTCCGCCGCCCGTGTTCTTTACTACCTCTGCTTTGGCGGGAGCCTCGCCTGCGGGGGGCGCCTTCGTCTCCACTACAGCGTCGGCCTTACCCTCGACTTTGATCTCGGTTTTGCCTTTACCCTCTTTGTCCTCGGTAACATATCCATACTTCTTCATGAAGCGCTCGACGCGTCCGGTAGTGTCGACGATCTTCTGAACCCCGGTGAAGAACGGATGACATTTGGCGCAGATTTCTACCTTGATGTTCTTCTTCGTCGAGCCAACGTGGTACACCGCGCCGCAGGCGCAGGTTATCGTCGTTTTTCCGTATTCCGGATGAATCTTGGGTTTCAACGTCTTCACCTCTGCTCCCGATACTTCCGAACTAGACGGCACCCCTTACCGCAATTTGCCGCAACATGTCAGTGAGAACACATGCTAGTATAACACCGACCCCCGAGCCACACAACGCCCCGGAACTCTTTGTTTTGAAAGGAGCCTCCGATTTCACCCGGACGGCCCTGCTTAAAATGTACACCGGACGGCCTTTCAAAGCGGAAGCCCTCCACCCGTGGAAGCAACAGATTCCTCGCCGGTCGCCTGCGCGTAGTTAGGCCCCTCAGATTCCACACGAAGATGATTCGCCAGCCCGATGTAACGAGTGCTCCTTCGAGGTCAGAGACGACCCGCCTGGACGGTGCGGCCTGGCGGCGCGTTAACAACGTTTCATCCCCCACCTGCTTGCTCCGACGGCGCGTCGGCGATGAACCGGTACTAGGCTCTGGCGATGCTCTTCATCGCGGCTACGGCGTCCTCGAATTCCTTCTTCCTCGAAACCAGAAACGTCACCGCATTGTCAGCTCGTTTGGCATCGTTTATATTCGCCGGGTCGAAATCGGGGAGCCCTGACCCACGAACCTGGAGGATACCGTATAGATTGCCGATCTTGAGCTCCAGGTCTTGAATCTCCGACCACTTGAAGGATCTTACCTTCTGCCCCGTGACGGATCCCGCGGCTATACCGGTTTTCGCCACAATAACCCTGTTCTTGGAGCATGCGATGGCTTCGCCTGCGTTCCCCAGGATGAAAATCTCGACCTGCTCACCGGGACCTATTTCCTTTTCGATAATAGCTCTCATCCCGCCGTGGGCGCTGTCGCCGGCTCCAGCCGCAGGCGGCTGTTTGCTCGCAGCACCTGCCTGAGCTCTGAAACTGGTACTGGCTTGCATTATGTATTCGTATTTCTTCATTATGCCTGCCTTTTCCATACAATCGGTGCACATGTACTGACCGTCCACGGTCTTGAAGTGCCCGTCAGCGACAAACGCTTCGCCCCCGCATTTGGAGCAGACTACCTTCCCTTTGACTTTTTTAAGGCACTTTTCGCAGTACCATTGCGAGTCGACGATCACAAGGGGGACTCGCCCCATCATCAGGTTGGATGCTCCGCATATCACGCAGTTAGCCAAGGAAAAACACCTCCCTCACTTGACATCGAATGAACAGGGGGAGGTGTTTATGGTCAGGCGCCTTCGTAACCCGCAAGACGGACTTCTCTACGTCCCCAACCCTTGCAACCGGCGGTTGTCCGCTCTCGACGGGCGAACCCAGGATTCAAACACCAGCGCCCACAACACAGATACGAAAAATCCGAGCACCCCGGCGACGGCCATATTCAGAAGTTTTCTGGGCTTTATCGGCCTGTCCGGAACCATTGCAGGGGAGGCGATGGACACCACCGGAACCGACGCCTGGTACTGAGCCAGCCGCTGAGACAAGTCTCTAACCACTTCCTCGAGGGACTTGATCCTTTGATCAAGCTCAGCTTTCTCCATGGTCACCCGGCTGAGGTCGTCCGTCCGCCGGGCGAGCTCCTTTTCCAGGCCGGGAATGGTCTTTTTTAGTTCGTCCATCCTCGCCACAACTTGGGCCAGTTCTGCCCGGTTAGAGGAGATCTGCTGCTCCAGGCTCTGATACGTTTCGTTGGGCACCTCCGTCGGTCTTCCCTGCCAGTCTGGAGGGCCGGGCAGCATCTTCGGGGTCTTGGCCAGCGCGGCTTCGAGCTCCTCCAACCCCTTCATGAGTTCAACCCTGCGCAGTTCGGCGTCGGATATCGACCTTTTGAATGACGCAACTGTGTTCTCGAGCCGTGCTACTTCCAGCTCGATAACGGCCAACCTGGTTTCGAGCAAGGCTCTGGCCTCGTAGGCCTGCTTGAGTTCGGCCTCGGCCTCGGCTTTCGCCTGCTCGGCTCCACCGGAAGCTTTTTTGACCGCTTCCCGGGACGCCCTTTCTAGTTCTGCCTCGAACTGGGCGGCTATACCATTAGCGAGTCTTGACGCAAACGACGGGTCCTGGTGCTCTACGGTGATCTGGGTCATCCGGGTATTCGGTACTTCGCGGACCGTAACCATCGACATCAGGTCCCGCGGGGTGTACTGGCCCATCAGACCCATGGAGTTAATGACTCCCGCCATGAAATACTGGGTGTTTATAACCTGGGCAGGGGAAAAATCCTTGAGATCTCCTTGCACGGTTCTCAGGTAGACTGAGGCTTCGTAGACCGGACGAAGCACGAAGAAGCTCAGGAGACCGCTGACGACCACGGCTCCCAAAGTGACGGCACCTACAACGCCCCGCCACTTCCACAGCATCAGAGCATATTCCCTCAGGTCTATTTCGTCGCAATGGCAATTGAACGGGGGCATAGTCG
>JADBKE010000010.1 GCA_014896535.1 Candidatus Fermentithermobacillaceae bacterium | reverse complement strand
GGTGATAAGAGCGGCGGCACCGTCGCCGGTGATCCCTGGAAGCCTGGCTTCTCCTTCCGCGGTGGCGTACATCATGAACGAAAAGTACGTGAACGGCCTGCCCCTCTACCGTCAGGAGCAGCAGTGGTCACGCCTGGGGGTTGAGCTTTCCCGGCAGACCATGGCGAACTGGGTGGTGTACGCGGCGGAGAGGTGGCTGGAACCCCTCTAAGAAAGACTGCACCAGGAACTCCTGAAGCACGACATTCTGCATTCGGACGAGACCACGGTGCAGGTGCTGCACGAAGACGGTCGTCCGGCCGAGACCCAGTCTTACATGTGGTGCTACCGTACCGGAAGACATGGTCTGCCCATCGTGCTCTTCGACTACAAGACCACCCGTGCGGGAAAACACCCGAAGAAGTTCCTTTCGGGGTTCAAGGGTTATCTGCACACGGACGGCTATTCTGGTTACGACCAGTTGCCTGATGTCATCCTTGTGGGATGCTGGGCTCACGCGCGACGGAAGTTCGATGAGGCGCTGAAGGTACTGCCTCCGGACAATCGGGAACGGCGACCTCGACGAGCTGCTTCCGTGGTCACCTTCTCTACCTGACACCTGCCGTGCCCGCAAGGACGGCTAGCGATCGTGCCTGACCGAACCAATCACCCTTGATCGGCCCCCCTCACAAGGTGGGGGCTATTTGACGCTTACTGCACAAAAGAGTGGTGATCAATCCGCTGGCAGAAGCTTCATAGGTGTACCGTCGCACATTGTAACCTGAATGGACCTGGCTGTCTGACGTCGGGTTGACCGAAAGGAAAAGCGACATAGAGGGAGGAACTTCCTACGGGGTCCTACCTGGGCGGAGAAAAATCAGGCCTCTTGCCACGGCTCCGAAGCGCAAGAGGCCTGTGTTGGTTGTGGGTAGAACCCAGATCCCGTTGATCATCGTAAGGAACCTGGGCTCCAACGTCAAGGAGTACAACCGGGGACGCTCGCCGGTTGTGTACTGGTCCTCCACCCAACCTCAAGCGCCAGCACCCTCCGCGAGCCGGCCCGCACTTCGATCGCTATGTTTTCCTCCCTGTTGCCGGAGTACCGTCGCTCTGGGGACTCTCCCCGGCACGATGTTCCGTTCCTTACTTCACCTCGATCGCTCTGAAGTCTTCGACAGCCCGGATTTCAAGATTTTCTCGGCTTCGGAGAGGAAAGCCGGCAGCAGAGAGAGGCCTATTACCTGCAACCACATTTCCGAGGTCAGGAGGGCCGTTCCAAAGATCGCTCGAAGAGGGGGAACGTGTATCACCGCTACAAGAAGCGCTACCGACGCCATGGATGCGAAAAAGGCAGACCGGTTCGTGAAAAACCCGATCTCGTAAAGCGGCCTGGACATGGACCTGCTCGTCTGAGCTCTCCATACCTCCGCCAACACTATGCAAGAAAACGCCATCGTCCTCCCCACATCGAGCCCGTGGCCGAACCCGAGAAAGAAGGCCAACAGCGTCACCAGAGCTATCCCGGCGCTCTGAAGAGCTATGGAAACGGCCATGCTTGGAGTGATCACTGGCTCGTTCGGGTCTCGAGGTGGTCTCTCCATGATGGCGGGGTCTCCCTTTTCCAGTCCCAGGGCGATGGCGGGGAATGTGTCGGAAATCTGGTTCAACCAGAGGATTTGCACGGGCGTCAGGGGAGAGGGAAGTCCCAGGAACATCGACGAGGCCACGGCAAGCACTTCTCCGATGTTGCACGAGACCAGATAGAAAACGAATTTCACTATGTTGTCGTATATGGTCCTGCCTTCTTCCACCGCCCGCACTATCGTGGCGAAATTGTCATCGGTCAGGACGATGTCCGAGGCCTCTTTGGCCACATCCGTACCGGTGATACCCATGGCCACGCCAATATCTGCTTTTTTGAGGGCAGGAGCGTCGTTGACGCCATCCCCCGTCATGGCCACCACGTGCCCGTGTCGTTTCAGCGACTCTACGATCCTCGCCTTGTGCCGGGGGGAAACACGCGCGTAAACCCTGCATCGCTGCGTGACCTCATCCAGAGCCCGGTCGTCTCGAGCGTCGATCTCGGCCCCGGACACAGCCTCGTCGCCAGGTCCCGCGATGCCAACATCCCTGGCTATCGCCAGAGCCGTTTCTTTGCTGTCTCCCGTTATCATCACCGGCGTGATTCCCGCCCGCTTGCACGTCTGGACAGCCGGGAGACTCTCGGGCCTCGGGGGGTCAACCATACCCAAGAGCCCGAGAAACGTCAGACCCGATTCGGTCCACGCCTGCTTTGGCATCTTGGCCCCTTCGGCCGGCTCGTCGAAAGTTCGGACGGCTACTGCGAGAACCCTCAGAGCTCTCTCCGCCATTTGCCTGGCCTCATCCAGAACCTGCGCTCTGGCCTCATCGTCCATATCGCACAGTCGAAGGATGGATTCCGGGGCACCTTTGGATATCACGATAGTGCCGGTGCCGCCTAAAAACTCGGACCCGCCCGGGCACCTGCTCCGGTGCACCGTGGTCATGACCTTCCTCTCGGAGTCAAAGGGGATCTCGTCCACTCGTGGCCACTCTCGCCGTACCGAATCTGGATCGATCCCGGCCTTTAACGCCGCCACCAACATGCTTATTTCCGTCGGATCTCCCGTGCTTTGCAGCTCGCCCCCTTCCACGACGACCAGGGACGCGTCGTTGTTGAGGACCGCCGCCTTCAGGAGCGTCACTACGTTATCTTTCGCCCAGCCGGAGACCGGCTTGCCTTCGTGCAGTATCTCCCCGGAAGGGTCAAAACCGCTTCCGGTCAATTCCGCTTTCAAGCCGCGTTTTCCCTCGCCGGACCTACCTGGAAGCCATATTTCCCTCACCGTCATTTGATTTCTCGTGAGAGTACCCGTCTTATCGGTGCAGATTACGGTGGTGGACCCCAGCGTCTCAACGGCTGAAAGCCGCCTCACTATCGCGTTTCGCGAAACCATCCTCTGTACTCCCAGCGCGAGCACCACCGTGATCACGGCAGGCAAACCCTCTGGGATCGCGGCCACCGCCAAGCTCACGGAAGTCATGAACATCTCAAGCCAAGGAAGCTTCCGGGCTATTCCTAACGCAAAAATGAACGCCGAGGCGGCGATGGCGAGCAACGAGAGGGTTTTGCCGAGCTTGTCGAGTTTGCGCTGCAGCGGCGTCTTCTCTTCGGCGGTGCTTTCCAGCATGCCGGCGATGAGTCCCATCTCCGTATTCATCCCGGTGGCGACAGCCACACCCTTGCCTCGTCCGTACACCACCGCCGTTCCCATGTGGAGCATGTTGACACGCTCGCCCACGGGAATCTCGCCCGCCAGAACAGCCCCTGCCCGCTTATCGACGGGCACGGATTCCCCGGTGAGAGCAGACTCGTCGACCCGCAAAAGATGAGACTCCACCAGCCTCAGGTCGCACGGAACCCTGTCGCCGGCCTCGACCAGCACCACGTCCCCGGGGACCAGCTCCCTGGCCACGATTTCGATGATCTTACCCTCTCTTATGACCTTGGCCCTGGAGGGGGCCATCCGCTTCAGAGCTTCAAGAGCCCTTTCCGTCCTGGCCTCCTGGATCGCTCCCATCAACGCGATTACCGCGACGCTCCCCAGAATGACGAGTCCGTCGACGATTTCCCCCAGAAACAAAGAGACTGTAGCCGAAGCGATCAGGAGCAGGATCAGAACACTGGAAAGCTGCTGGATGAACCTCTGAAAGAAGGTCGGGGGTTTTCTTTGACGCAACTCGTTGGGCCCGTGCTCCGCAAGTCGCCTCTTCGCTTCCAAATGTGAAAGGCCTTTCTCCAGGTCGGTGTCGAACTCGGTGAGCACCTCTTCGGGCGTAAGGGAATACCAATTTTTCGACCTTGCAACCGTCAACGAAGACCCTCCATTTCTACCCGCGTCCGCTATCTTCTATCTTTGCGGCCTCAGCCTCTCCCTTGCACCTCGTTCGCCTTCCTTATCGGCAGGCGGCGATTTGAGCAGAGGCACCGTAAAGGAAAACGCAGCGCCCCCTTCTTTGTCCCTTTCGACCCAGATGCGACCGCCCCACCTTTGGACGATCGCCTTGGCTATGGCGAGGCCAAGACCCGAGCCGCCGGTGGTCCTCGCCCTGGACGGGTCTCCGCGGTAAAACCGTTGGAAGACAAGGGTCGCCTCCTCTTCGGGAACCCCGGGACCCGAATCGGTTACCGTGATGCGAGCCATCCCCTCTTCCCCCGAAGGCCCGACCTCCACTCTTATCCAGCCTCCGTCCGGCGTATACCGCAGGGCGTTACTCAAGAGATTGGACAGAACCTGTCTCACTCTGTCAGGGTCGGCGTACAACAGTCCGGTACCTTCTTTCACATACCCCTTGACCGTTATGCGTCTTGACTGACATGGACCGGAAATCGAAGAGACCGCGTGCTCCACAACTTCCTCGGGGGCCAGAACTGCCGGATTCAGCTGATACGCTTCAGAGGCTTCGTCCAGATCCTTTAGACTGCGCACTAGGCCCTCGAGTCTGGAGACTTCCCGCGACATGGCTTTGAGCGTTTCCTCGTCAGGAGAAATCACACCAGCTCCAATAGCTTCCAGGTTGCCGCTGAGAATGGTTAAAGGTGTGCGCAGTTCATGGGAAATATCCCTCAAGAACGCTTTCTTCCTCTCTTCTGAGGCTCTGAGCTCCCGCGACATGGAGTTGAAGGCCGCCACCAGGTCGGCCACCTCCTGCGGTGCACCCTCCGGCACCGGGCGGACTTCGACCCCCAGGTCTCCCGACGAGACCCTGACCGCAGCGTCGCGGAGATCCTCAAAGGGCAGGGCGATCCTCCGCGAAAGCCTCGAAGCGACGAAACCCGCCACACCGAGAGAAGCGATCACCGTTGCCACCACCGCCGCCAATACTCTACCCACGGCGGCCTGTTCGAGCTCGCCGAGCCCCAAGCCGGAGGCAGACGCGCTCATCAGAGCCACGAAACCCACCTGTTCGCTCTGGTAGACTACGGGCACCGCTTGCTTTAAGGCCTCCTGCCGGTCCAGCGGGTACTCGGGAAAGGTATCTGCGACCACCCGCCCCCCGGGATCGAAAACCACTATCCTGTCGCGCCAGCGCCGCGGCCCGGGACCGCGTCCTCCGGGGCCAGGAACGACGCAGAAGAAGCGGAGGACCTCCTCAACCCCTTCCCAAGAACCGTGAGTCTCGTAGTACTGGGCCAAAATCGGGGCGAGAACCGAAGCTCTGGCTTTTTGCTGCTCGAATGCGTACTCCCTGAAGCTTCTGACCACCGCCCAGTAGGAGGCCGCCCCTAAAACCAGCACAAGAGCGGTGGCCAAAAGCACGAACTCGACCATGAGAATCCGGCGAAGGCTGGGGCGAGGACGATTTCCGCTGGTGTTCACGGCTTCGATGGATCCCTTCCCTTATATCCAACCCCGTAGACGGTCAAAATGTATTCGGGGTTTGCCGGGTCCTTCTCTATCTTTCGTCTTATGCTCCAAACGTGAGTATCGATGGTCCGGGCGTATCCGCTATAGGCTTCTCCCAGCGTTTCCTCCAGGAGTTCCTCCCTGGTGAATACGCGCCCCGGGTGAGACAAAAGCGTGTACAGGATTTTGAACTCGGCTCTCGTAAGCTCCACGTTTGCTCCTCGCACCTGCACCACCATGGCTTCCGGGTCGAGAAAGACGTCGCCCACGCGGATAGGCCTTCCCTTGGGACCTGAGTCTTTTCCGCACCTTCGCAGAACCGCCTTGATGCGCGCGCTGAGTTCCCTGAGACTGAAGGGCTTCGTCACGTAGTCGTCGGCGCCGAGGCCGAGCCCAACCAGCTTATCCGCCTCCTCCGCCCTGGCCGTCAACATTATCACAGGCAAGGAGGGACGCGAAATCCTGATCTCGCGTAAGACGTCCAACCCGTCGAGCCCCGGCAACATTACATCTAAAAGTACGAGGTCGGGCTCCTCGGCAGCTATCTTTGTGAGCGCCTCTCTGCCATCGCGAGCTCCTTCCACCGCGTACCCTTCCGCCTGGAGGTACTTCTTCACCAAGCTCACAATGGCATCTTCGTCGTCCACGACAAGGATCTTCCGGGCTATCCCTGCCACCCCCTCGGCACCTTCCGAAATTATATCAGGGCGCGTAAAACCCGGGCATCTCTGAGAGCCAAATCTACAAGCGCGTCGCGATTTGGTGGGGGATCGCCATCTTGGAAACGCGGCAGCCGGGGTTTCCCGGCTGCCTTGTTGCTTGCCTACGATACTCCGCTGAGGACGGGAACCAGATCCGCCTGATTTGCAGGAGGCTCGATGGCTTACGGTCTTGCCCGCATCCGTCATCAACGCCCGATGGTCGTCGAGCCTCCGAGCTCGACTTCACTGTCCCTGCGCCGCGCCCCAGGGGCAGTTGGTCCCCGCATGAGCGGGCCGGCCAGCCCCGGCCCTACCCGCCCCGTTGGGAGCCCCAACGCAATTTCCCCCTTGACGGCCCGGACGCCGCCACCCTGGATTCCCCGCGCAGTTACCCTGGCAGCTTTCGTTTATCATAGCTTCGATGTTCTTCTTCATGGCCTCGAGGGCGAGATTTGCCTGCTCTTGCGTTATCTTCCCCTCCTGAACCAGGGCATCGAGTTTGGCTTTCCTCAGGGCCAGGATCTTTTCCACTAAGACCTCCGGGGTGATCCCCTCCTCGGCGGCGACCTGAGCTAGGGTCTTTCCCTTGGACTTCGCTGTGAGGATTTCGTCCACGGTCATACCCAAGACCTCGGCGGCATCCTTGAGTCCTGCTCGCGGTCCACCGATTCCCAGGCCTCTGGTCCCCGACCCGTAAAAGGGCCGTTCCCTCACCGGCTTCGCGAGGACTACGGCACCCCAGAGAACCGATACGGCCAAGATAACTGCAACGGCCGCCAGCCTTACGCCCATCCTTTTGAACGTCATCGGTAATGCCTCCCTCCGAGTTGTGTCTTCGTGTGCCAAGCATAACCTGCGTTTGTCAAAATCGTCCCAGAAAATCATCAAGATATTGTCAATTTTCCCGTGCTTGTGGTGTGCTACAATATGGCAGGACGTCTAGAGGGTTCGACCGCGCGTGCACGCGTGCAGGACTTCAGGGTGTCTCCGTCGTCATAGACGATGGAGACTTTTTGGGGTTCGGCTGCGCGTGCAGGCGTGCAGGACCTCAGGGAGAGGAGAATAGTGGGATTCGTACGGAGAACTCTCCGGGAGATAGGGCGTCGAAAGCTTTTCGCAGGGGATATCATCCGCATCCTCGGATTTCCCGTACAAAGGCTTCTCGACAGGCCGGGGAACACCCACAGATTCTTGACATTAAAAGGTGTGGAAATCCTCGACGCCGACGGATTTTCAGCTCTGGCCTCCTGGTACCGCTCTCATTTAGAGGAGATCATGAGAGGAAATGCTTGGGCGGATAGGACCTGGAAGAACAGCTGCCATCATTATGATCCCCGGGTGAAACGGGGGCTGTTCTTGTGGCCTTCCGCCGTTGACCAGGCCAGATCCTGGTTTCGCAATGCAGTGCAGGCGTGGGCGACCGGTGACATCACCCGTTCGGTGTTTTTCGTCGGAGCTTGCCTCCACCTGATCCAGGACATGTGCCAGCCGTATCACTCCAACCGCATCATCCTGGACGGCCATCAGGCGTACGAGCGCTGGGTCGACCGCAACAAGGAGATTTACGCGGAGGAATCGGGGGGAATTTACAACCTGGGTTCCTCGGTCGAAGAATGGGTGAAAAAGAACGCCGAATTTTCCAAAGAGTTTCTCTCTCTTGTTCTCCCGAGCGCTTACGGAAACGGGTACCATTCTCCTACGGCGGTCCTCCTTTCGCGAGCTCAGAGAACAAGCGCCGGTTTTCTCGTATTCTTCATGGAGAAGGCCAAAGAAACCGCGTACGAGCCGGTTCCGGGGTTCTTTGAGGAGGTTCTCCAATGGAAGAGTCCAAGTTTGCGTTTCGCCACATCTTCGCATCGGGAAGAGAATCATTCGGGCCCCACGACATCCTGAACCTTACGGCGGACATGGGAGCTGGACACAGAAGGGCGTCGGAAGCACTGGAAGGCGCTCTCAAAGAAGCCAGGCCCGGAACGACCATCCTCACTTTGAACTACATTCGGTTTGTGCATCCGCTCCTGGACATCATCTCCAGTTCCATTTACGTGAACACCATAAAGGTAGCCCCTGAGCTCTATCGACGGTTTTACAGGGTTACCAAGGAGATCGAGCCGGACTCCCTGTGGCAGTCTCTCCTCAATAGCCTCGGCCACCGGCGGCTTCTTCGCCTGCTTCAAAAGGTCAAACCCAAGGTCATAGTGGCGACTTTCCCTACACCCGCCGGAGTCGTGGGAGAACTCAAAAGACGGGGCCTGGTCTCGGCGCCCCTCGTTACGGTGGTCACGGACAATGCGGTACACACGCAATGGGTGAACCCCTGGACCGACCTTTATATCGTGGCGTCGGAAAAAGTACTTGAAGGCCTGACCGAGCGCGGTATTCCGGCGGAGAGGATTGCGGTTACGGGCATCCCGATAGATAAAAGATTCGCCGAGAGCATCCCTCGCGCCGACCTGTACGCCAAGTATCACCTCGACCCATCTCTGCCCACCGTTCTGGTGCTGGGATCTGCGTACGGAATGACCCACGACGTCCCCGAACTGTGCCGATCTCTGGCGCACGCGAAAAGACCTCTTCAGCTCATCGTGGTGTGCGGGCACGACAAGATCCTGAGGTGGAGATGTCTCGAGGCGGTCGAGCGCGCGAAAAACCCCGCCAACGTATTCGGATTCGTCAACACGATGCATGAACTGATGCAGGTTTCGGACCTGGCCGTCACCAAAGCCGGTGGGCTTACGATGTCCGAGGCGCTGGCCTGCGGACTTCCTCTCGTAATCCACAAACCCATACCGGGTCAGGAAGAGGAGAACTCGAAATTCCTCGTATCTAGCGGCGCAGCCGTCGAATCCCGCGACGTGGAACGAACCCGCGACCTCGTCTTTCACCTGCTGGACCATCCCGACGAACTCGATGCCATGCGGCGGAATGCCAAAAGTCTCGGGCATCCCAACTCAGCTCGAGACGCCGCACAGGAGATAATCCAGAGGTATCTGTACAAATGATGCCGGTGGTAGTCGCCCTCATCCTGGTTTTCACGGTCACCATGGCGATACCGATGCTGCTTTTTTACGTGCTCGGCATCGGAGTAATTAAAAAGGGAAGCGGCGCGTCTCTGGTTTGTCTTACCTTCGACGATGGACCAGATCCGCGCTTTACCCCTGTATTCCTCGACATCCTGAAGGCCTACGGAGCGAAAGCGACTTTCTTTTGTCTGGGCGAAAAGGTCCTTCGCTATCCCGACTTAGCCAGGCGGATTTCCGAGGAAGGACATGAAATCGGGCTCCACGGTTTCGACCACCGGCACCCCTGGGCGGACCTGCCGTGGCGAGCTGCGAAGGCGATCGGCACCTCTGCTTCAGCAATCCGCGACGTTGTAGGACAAGAGCCCCGTCTTTACCGCCCTCCGTGGGGTTTCTGGAGCCTGTGGAACTGGTTGGGCACTCGGGGATTACGCCGGGTTCTTTGGTCCCTTCCGGGAAGAGACTGGGTGCGAAACGCAACTCCCCAGTCCATTGTCGAACACATCGCAAAGTCTCTCAAGCCCGGTGATGTAATACTGCTCCATGACGGCGGAAGGTATTCGGGGATTACGGCAGAGTCGTTGCCCAAACTTCTCGAGATCTTCAAGGAACGAGGGCTGCGGACGGCCACGGTCAGTGAAATGATAGGAGCTTCGAACCGAGTTAGCACCTCCGATGCTTGATGCGGAAGTTCCTCTTCGAACAGCCTAGTGATAAATTCATCGGAATTAATCGATTAAGCAGGGCAGGAGTGTGACACTTAAGGATCGCAGGAATGGAAGACCAGGAACCGCACAGGTTCTTGGTCCGGTTGCCCGGTCCTCCCGAAGTACACCAGGACGACGGCTTCACAGTATCGGGCCCTGGATTGAGGGTCCGGGCGCCCGCCGGTTTCGTCAACGAGACCGGTCCCGCATCATACAGGATAAGTTTTTGAACTTCTTTGACCAGGTCTCAAGTATCCAGATCGCGTCCGCGGTTGACATTGTCCCGGGAAACGGGGCCGTTGTGAAGGTTACAAACTTGCCGTTACGGCCTGCAGCGAGCCTACTTGGATATGCCTCCGCGTCATCACTAACAAGGAAAGCTGCTTGGCTGTGAAGAAACAGAACCGGGCAGACGGTGGATTAGAAAGGCCGTACCCTTGTTCATGACGGTTTATAGGAGTCTCGGACCGAGCCGCGACGAGGGAGGTACAACAAGGGCATGCGCCGGGGTCTACGCCAAAGCTTAGGAAGATGGTTCAAGGGACTCGCTCGCTCCGTCTGGAATCGTGTGGAAGCCAGGTTTGAATCCGGAAGAGGGCTCATACGCTGCGGCAGAGAGGGGCTTATACGGCTTGAGCCCAAGTCCTACAAGGGCCCTGAGGTCACCCTGGACGACGGGACCGTGGTGAAAGTGGGAACGCCTGTGGCTGAAATGCACCTCGATAGTCGCAAGGTCGTAGAAGCGTACGGGGGCGAGCAGCGGAGCATTAAAGGCGTGTTGACCCTCGCGAGAGACCTCAGGGAGTCCCTGGACTGGATCCGGGCCTGGTTGCTGGAGGATCCTGTTGGCAGAAACGTGCGGTTTATTTTCGCCGTCACCCTCCTGGAGAAAGAGCTCAGACGACTCGGATTCGAGATCGTGCCGCTTCCGACCTGGCCGTGGCTGTCCGTGGGTATATACATGCGATGGCTCTCGTACCTCTACAGACCCGCCGGTTCGCCCCCTCCACCGGGATCATCTCTGGTGCCGAAACAAGCCTGGATGTCCCGGGAGCGATTCTTGAGCATGTCTTCTTCAGGGAATACCGGGAAGCTCGGGTTGCGCTAGAGCAAAGCTTAACGAGCAAAGCCGGAAAATCAAAAACAAGCTGCCCGGGCGAGCCTGACAGAGCCCGACAGTTTGCACAACCGAAGGCGCCAAGCCCACCCGGACAGTTCGAGCTATGGATCTGACCTGCTGCCCAGACTAACGCTCGTAGCCAGTGCTGGTCTCCGGTTTGGCCCCGTTGGATGCCAGAACGACAGCACCAGATGGACATCAGTCCGAAGAACTTAGAACTCTCCAGACAACCACCGCTGCCTGGCGCCGCGTGACAAGGCCACCGGGATCGATTCTCCCATCGTCCGTCCCGCTCAGTATTCCGGCCTCTACCGCAACGGACACATACCCTCTGTATCTCCACTCGATCTTGTGAGCGTCGCTGAAGGGAAGCTCATCGCCGGCGCGTTGCTCAGCTTCATTCCGCAAACCCATAGCCCTTACAGCAATGACGGCCATCTCCATCCTCGTTATCGGCTCGTCGGGTTCGAACCCGTCAGGATATTCGTCCTTCGTGATGAGGCCGATCTCGAGCGCTCTCTGGATATACCAGTATGCCCAGTGAGACCGGCGGACATCCGGGAACATTCGAGCGTCCTCTTCCTTATCTTTCCCGCCTTTATCTTTCGCGCGCTCGAGTCCTTCGTCGATCCCAGCTGCTTTCAAAAGAAGCGCCACGAACTCCGCCCGGCTCATCGTATCGTCCGGCGCGAACTTGCCCGCAGCTTTCCCTTTGACGATCCCTTTTGCATACAGTGCCAGAATAAACGGGTCACCCCATTTGACCTGCCCGGTAACGTCTTCGAACGGCGACTCGGAGGGCAGCGGGGGTAGGGGAAGCGGGCTCATCCTGAGTCCTCTGAGGCCGGAGACGCTGAACTTGGCCTCGAGCTCGCCCTGCGATGTTTGCACTTTGGCCACGTACACCCCTGGTGGAACCTGCTTTCCCGCGTTATCCTTCTGCGCCCACTCCCACGTAACGGCGTTGCCGGGCTCGAGGTTTCTTATCACCTGAAGGGCAATAGGGGCGAAGACGAGCGTGCCGTCGGCTTTTCTCACTTCCCACGGGGCGGAACTGGGTAGCGTTATCGGAGATGAACTGCCGTTATACAGGACGAGAATGACCTTTTCACCCGACGCGTAAATTCCCTTGTCCGTGAAGAACCTGAGTCCCTGGGACTCCTCCACGATTATTCCGGCGAACGCGGGAAGAGCACCCGGGAAAATAGCCCGCAGGATGTAGTCGCCGGGTTCGCGTATGCTGGTCTTAATCTCACCCTCGGCATCCGTTTTCCCCAGCAATTTGCCAATCGTAACGCCGGGGGTTTTCGAATCGGAGTCGATCGCGTCCCGCCATGGAATCCTCTTTGGCAGCAGGTAAACTTCCGCACCTGCAACAGGCTCACTCGTGCCCGTTCTCACCACCTTGATCACGAAGGCTTCTCCTACCGAAACCCTTTCGGGAACTTCGACGGTGAGCTTAAACGGAGATCCCTTTGTTACCCTGGTTGTTAGATTCACCGTGGCGCCGGCCGCCACCGTAATCGGACCGATCTCCTGCTGGTTTTCCAGGATCGGGTAACCAGCACCGGGTACCGGAACGAGAATCACCGAACCCTGGGGACCCGGCCCGGTTTGAGGGGTCGACCCCTCCTGCCAGCGAATAGGGAGCGTGTACGCCCACCGCACCTCAACAACGTAAGTGCCGGCTGGGACTTCCACTTCCCACTCGTTGTCTTGTACCGCGGCCGGATACACCAGGGACCGGCCGGTGCTCGTGACCACGGCACAAAGACTCACGAGCTTCGCGTCATCCGGCACGATGACCGCGCCGCGGATTACAGCGTTGGTTTCCGCGAGCGCTACCTGGCTCCCTTCCGGGACGAAGCCCGAAAGAAGCAGCGCAAGCAGGAAGGCGGTACAAGCCTTCCATAAAAATACTCGCTTCACTGGCTAGTCCTCCCTTCCCTATTTGAGTATCCTCCTTGGATAAATATCGCACAAGGGCGGAGTTTTTTGCCATGCCGGTTTATGAAGTTAGACCAGAAGCTCTTTCTTGGGCGCAAGGGGCTTTCAGGGGAGCCAGGGGGTTCCAGGCCCCAATACGGCCCCCGTGGGTGAAGCGGGAATGAGCCAGGCAGATGTCTTGAGACGTTCGTCTGTGAGTTGCGGACCGGTTGCGACGGGGGTCAGCTTTTTCGCTTCAACTCGATCGCTTGAGTTTGACCACGCTTTCCACGTGAGGCGTCATCGGAAACATGTCCACTGGGATGGCCCATTCGGGTAGATATCCCAATTCTTTGAACCGGGCGACATCCCTGCACAATGTAGACGGATTACAGGACACGTAAACGATGGTCCTGGGGCTCGAGCGAACGATCACCGGGATGACATCTTCTGCCAGCCCGGCTCTTGGGGGATCCAGGAGAACCACGCTGGGTCGACCGAACCTCGCCAGAACCGAAGGCAGAACCCTCTCTGCTTTGCCGGCGACGAACGCCACATTGTCTACGCCGTTGAGGCGGGCGTTCACTTTGGCATCCATCACAGACCTTTCTGCCTCTTCGATGCCCACGCAAAAGCGCGCTTTCTTCGAGGCAAACAACGTCATCGTTCCGATTCCCGAGTACACGTCGTAGACGACATCGGCGGAAGAGATCTCGCAAGCATCCAGCGCAATCTTATACAGAGTTGCAGCTTGTTCGGAGTTTACCTGGTAGAAAGAACCCGGTCCTATCCGGAAACGCAGCGAACCGGCGCCTGCTACCGACATCACGTCTTCGACGTACCACCTCCCGGCCAGAAGCTTCCACTGATTACCCAGGATCACGTTGGTCATTTCCCTGTTTACGTTCAGAACCATGCTTTTTACGCCCTGGACGGATTCCATGACCTCTTTTGCGAGTTCAAGCGCACCGGGCAGCCGCACGGTGGTGCTCACGAGCATTCCCATGCGTTCGCCAGTCCCGGGAGCAATCCGCGCCACGATGTGACGCACGTGCCCTTTCCCGGTTTTCTCATCGTAGATGCTGTAGCCTCTCTTCCTCACCTGGGCCAGGAGAGCCGCAACCAGCTCCCGAGCCAGCGGATGCTCCAGCGGGCATTCCTCGGAAGGTACGACCCGGTGGGAATAGGGCTCGTAAAAGCCAGCCACCACCTTGCCTTGCCGGACCTGGAGAGGAACCTCAACCTTGTTGCGGTATCCCAGGACCTTCGGGGACGGGACCGCGGCCTTGACTTCGCACTCGGGAGACTTTCCGATGCGGTGAAGGGCCTCCCTCAGGATGGTTTCTTTCCAGTACAGCTGCAAATCATAACGGAGGTGCTGCCAGCTACACCCTCCGCATCTTGCCGCCACGGGGCAGACCTCCTGAGTCCTGCCGGGGCCTTCCCGAAGAACCTCCAGGAGCTTTCCCCGCGCGTAGTTCCGCTTCTTTTCGAGGACCTGTATTTCCACCAGGTCGCCAGGGACCGTGCCGGGGACGAACACCGTTATACCGGACAAGTCGGAACCTGCCCCGACCACCACACCGGCACCTTCGCCTCTGTGGCTAAAGCTGCGGATTTCAGCACGTGCGCGCATGAAACCGTCTCCATTCAACTCGCAGCCATGATACGTTTGCAACGTTGCGGTGAAACCGGCCTGGGCGAGCCCGCATGAGCCTTACGCATCCCGAGCTTACGCCCCGGTTCACCGGGTGCCGACCGCGCCTTCGGTAAACCTCACTTCCGGCGGTTGCGTCGTTATCTCCACCTCTACCCCTAAAGGAAGAACGGCTCTGTATTTGCCGTGCCCGGCCGGAACATCCAGCAAACACGGTTTGCCCGTGCCCGAAAAGTAGTGCGCCAGGACCTCGGACAGGCTAAGGGATGGTTGCCCTTCATCCGGTTCGCAGTCGGTAAAGTCGCCGATCAGAAACCCGGCGGCGTCTCGGAGCTTCCCGGCAAGCTTGAGCTGACACAACATGCGGTCCACCCTGTAAGGTTTTTCGCCCACATCTTCGATGAACAGAATCTTTCCCCTGGTGTCTATCTCCCATCTGGTCCCGATGGTAGCCGCAATGAGTGACAGATTACCCCCGACCAGCTCGCCCCGAGCGCGTCCGTGCTCCAGAACACGCAAAGGCCTTTCCGCAGGCAGCTCCAGTTTGCCCGGAGGCCACTGGCCTGTCAGAGCCGCCCGGAGAATCCTCCCATTGTACTCGCCGGGTCCTTCCGGCCCCATTTCAGCCATCGGGCCGTGCAATGTAACGAGACGCATTTCCCTCCAGAACGCAAGGTGCAAAGCGGTTATGTCCGAAAAACCCACGAGGATCTTGCGATGCCTCTTGAGCACGGAGAAATCGAGGTAGGGCAGCATGCGCATGGCTCCGTAACCGCCCCGGGCAGCCACCAACGCAGAAACCTCCGGGTCGGTCCAGGCCCGGGTGAAATCGAGGGCCCTGACCCGGTCTTCCCCGGCGAGGTATCCCAAAGAAGCAAAGACCGCATCGCCGAGTTTAACGCGAAAGCCCCACTCCTTGAAAACTTGAATTCCCCTTTCCAGCGCTTCTTTATGTACCGCGCCCGAAGGGGCGACGACCGCTATCAGGTCGCCGGGGCGGAGCGCGGGCACCTTTCTCTTCATGAAATCCGTTCCTCCCTTCCGCGACCTACCATCCAACCACGACGATCTCGATGTTTTCCCTGTTCGGTCCCGCGGCGCGTATTTTGTCTCCCTTTGCCAATGCCCAGGCGGTGGTCAGCTCTCCGTTCTTATATACCACAGCATCTGCGGAAAGCACGTAAGATTTGGAGTTCACCAGGATGTGGCGACCCTGCGCTTGCTCAACCACCCCTTCAACCTTGAGCTGTGGTGTGGACGTCCGTTCCCCCCACACGTAGTCCATGTCGGAATCCACGAAAACCCGGACCTGCTCGCCGGTGAAGAGTTTATCGACCCTGTCATCTACCCGCAAGTTCCAGTCGACAAACCTAGAATCTCTGGTAACCGGCACAGCGAGAACCCAGTGCTCGTCCATGAAGAGCTTCAGGAGACCGCCGGAAACCGACAGAACGGTGCCGGAGTACCACCGTCTTCCCTCCGCAAGCGAGATAGCCTCGATGTAATCGATCAGGCCGCGCCTGCCTCCGGCCACCACGCGCGAGCCCGGACCGAGCTGGTCCAGGGTCGAGAAACCCACGAAAACAGCACCGGGGGACAGCGCACCCTCCGCGAAACCGCTAAAGTAGAGCTTTCCGTTCTTCTGACCCATGTAGTAGCCGTCCACCTTCATTTCATTAAGGGAAAGGACCTCCGCCCACAGTACGTTATCCTCTTTGTCCAGCCAGAGCTTGAGGCGGTCCCCCGCCGCAAGCTTTTGAAAGGGGATGTTTGCGAGCTGAGATGGATACGGCACGGGATCCCTAAAGTTTACCAGAATCGGGGCAGGCTCTTCCGCTGCGCGTTCCGGGATCTCCCATCCAAGCCTGCCAGCCTTGGACGCTTGCCAGCTCAGCACCACGGAGGTAATTCTGTGGGCTCGGATACGGTTGCGGACGTGAACGAACTTCAATTGGCCTTCTTTGTTCGCAGCAACCAGAACCGCATCTCCGATGGACAGGTCGAAAAAGCTGCGCCTGACTCCATCCCTGTATACGGCGGTTTCCTCGGTGATAGAATAGGGTCTCCAGGACGAGTTGAGGAAAACGCGACTGCCGTCCAGCGCTGCGATCTTGCCCTCTTCGGAAAGAGCGGCTTTGAAAATCAGGTTCGCCCACACTATCTTGCCGGCGAGATCGAAGTACAGCCGGAGCCGCGAACCCGAGGGAACGGAAGATAGCGGGATGAGTGCCCGGCCATCTTCTTCCACCGCTTTCAAATCGGGTCCCAGGGAAAACCACGGAAGCTCCACATCGTCTGAATAGATGGTGAACCCGTCGCGCGTCTTTACGAGAAAAACCTCAAGGGGGTACCGTTCCCCCAGAACATCCTGGGCGGACACGTACCGGATGTCTTCGGCAGAACCCCCCTGAACGATCACTTTGTCCCCGGGCAATATGGCGTCAGGCGACACCTCGGTGCCGTTTCGGAAGACCAGGGCGTCGGGGTTCAAACGACACCGGTAAAACCTCTCGGACACCACGATGACGTCCCCCGAAATCCACATCACCTGCCCTTCGAGGCGGAATCTGTTTACCGTGACCCTCACGGCCTTGGTGAGCTTCCCAGCCGGATCGTACTGGAGTTCGAGTTCCTCTCCGGGCAGCACTCTGTCCCATGAGGTTGTAAAGACCCCCTGGTAAAGAGGAACGTTCCGCACGTCAAGCCGCGCCCGCCGGCCGTTTTCATATCGCACTTCCAGGGCGGGAGCGTCCGGCCACGCCTGAACGACCGTGGCCAGAACCCGCTTCGGTGGGGCCTCAGGATCGACCTCGAGCGTGAACTCAAGCGTCTCCCTAGCTCCATCCTCTACAAACACCCGTTTTTGCTGTTCCAAAAACCCCTCCTTGGAAACAACCACGTCGTGGAACCCAGGGGAAACCGTCACGGAAAGAGGGGTTTTCCCCCTGGGCGTTCCGTCCACGGAAACATCCGCATCTGGGGGCTGGGACGAGATGGTGACGACGCCAGCCGGTGCCTTTGGGTCGAGCGCAACGGCCACCTCTTTCCTGGGCTCCACCAGGACCGCGGCAACGGCGTCGGACCGCCCTGGGACTTTTACGCGGATCTCGTGTTCTCCGGCGGCGATTTTGATCTCCAGAGGAGTTTTTCCTCGGTACTTCCCATCCACGTACACTCGGGCGCCATCCACACCGGACGAGACTCGCACCAAACCCGAGGGCGAAATGAGCTCCACCGCCAGCGCTCGACCCCGTCTCGACGAGACGCGGACGACGTCGCCCTTCTCAAGAGACGAAAAAGGAGACGAGCCAAGCTTGGAACCTTCGTAAGCGAAGACAGTGGAAGCGTCAACGGAAAACTCCTGACCGGATACCGTGATTTTTCCCCCGGACATACCCTGGAATTCACCCTCCAGGCTGACCCCGTCGGGTACCACCTGAACCCGCAGCACCTGGCCGTCTTTTCGCCGGGACACCTCGAGCACGGTTCCGGGAGTCAGCCCTGTACCAAGGGAAGCGGGGTCCACAGCACGTCCGCGGGAGTCGAGTACCGTGATTCCGGAGCTGAGGGGCAGGGCGTGGTAAGCTTCACCGGCCTCCGGAGTAATACCGGGTTCGAAAACCAGGAGCTTGTCCGAGCGGACGGCATAAAGCACCGCTTCGGATTCTACGGTATTCAGTGCCAGGGCGAGTTTCATCCCGGCAACGAATAACAGGCTCCCGACAGCGGCAATAGCCCCAAGCCGGACGAGAGTTTTGCCGAACGTTCTTCGGGATTGACCCGGCCCTCTGACACCGGAAGGACGCTCGGCCCTTCGACCGCCTTCATTCACGGATTTTTCCATGAGCCCGTCCCTCCCGCATCCGTATTCCGGCGCCTTTCAGAAAAGCAGCACACGTAAAATGCACCGAGGGCCCCTTCATCTTAGATCGTTGCAGCCCCGGTCGGAGTGAATACTCTCCCGCCGGCGCCGGAGGCCCGCCGCCGGGACAGCCCACCGAGGCAGTGGGGCCCATGTATCTCTAGACCTTCCTCTTGCCGATCCTTTCGCCGAGCCTGTAGTACTTCCCGTTCCAGTACGCGATGGCCCGCATCTTTTCTGCGTCGATTTCCCCTTCGGTGAGAACCGAAGGATCCACGTGAACGGCCATGACCTCAGCTATGAACAGGTCGTGACTGCCCATGGGTATCCTGTCTTTCACCTTGCACTCGATGTTCACGGGGAACTCCTTGACCAGGGGCGCCCTTACGGACTCTGGACGGTCCGCGGTTAAACCGGCCTTCTCGAACTTGTCTTCGGTTCTTCCGGAGACGCTCCCGCAGTACTCCAAGATATCCAGGTGCTCGTCTCTGGGGAGGTTTACCACGAAATCCCCGTATCTCTGGATGAGACCGAATGAGTACCTCGTGGGGCGGATCCCGATTACGACTGCCGGAGGGTCTGACGCAACCGTGCCCGTCCAGGCCACGGTCAGGGCGTTCTTTTCACCCATGAAGTCTCCGCAGGACACCAGAACAACGGGTGCGGGATACAGAGCCGTAGTGGGAGGAAAGATGCGCTTACCAGCCATTCTTTTTCACCTCCTTGTCGCCATGGTATCGTGAGTGTAAAATTACGGGTACAGAAATCTTCCTTCTACATACAACAAGGTCGTGGGAAAGAGGGAATCGTTCTTGTCCAAGCTCCGGGACGATAACGAAGTTTCCCGCCCATCGCAGGGCAGCATCCGTCGCAAAGTCTGGAATCTCAGCGCACCAACCCTTGTAGAAATGTTTCTCGTATCCCTGACCGGGATGGCCGACATGATACAGGTGGGCGGCATAGGCCCCGCCGCCATAACCGCCGTAGGCCTTACGAACCAGCCGATGTTGCTCCTCCAGTCGGTGTTCCAAGCTCTCAACGTCGGTACTACCGCCCTGGTGGCAAGGCTCACCGGCGTCGGGGACGACCGCAAAGCGTCCTACGTGCTCAAGCAGACCATTGCGGTAACTTTTCTCCTGGGTATAGCGATATCGGCGTTCGCCGGACTGTGCTCTCGACAGATCCTGGTGTTTATGGGCGCCGGCCCGGATGTTCTCGCAGTCGGAGTCCCTTATTTCCAGGTCGTCGGTTACGGTTTCATCTTTAACGCCCTGGCCATGGCCATCGCTGCCGGCTTGAGAGGTGCCGGCGACACCCTCACCCCGATGACGGTCAACCTCGTCGCCAACGTGATAAACGTGATATTCAATTGGATACTTATATGGGGGAAGTTCGGTTTCCCCAGGTGGGGAGTGTTCGGCGCCGGGGTCGCAACGACTTTTTCCCGGTTTGTGGCGTGCGTCTGGTTCTTCTACCTGGCAATTAAAGGCGACAAAGCCTTGAAGCTCTCCTTGCATGACGGGTACCGCCTCGACGCGGAGGTGCTGGGAAGGATTTACAACATAGGGCTGCCGGCCGCTCTCGAGCAGCTCGTGCTCAGGAGCGGACAGGTCATGTTCGCAAAGGTGGTTTCCTCCCTCGGTACAATCGTGTTCGCAGCTCACCAGGTGGGAATGAACATCCTGAGCCTGACCTTCATGCCGGGTCAGGCGTTCGCCACCGCCGCCACTACCCTCGTAGGTCAAAGCTTGGGTAGAGAGGATCCCGAAGAAGCCGAGCGTTGCGCCTACACCTCCCGAAACATGGGACTCGCCGTAGGCTGTATCATGGCTTTCATCTTTCTTTTCTTCGGTAAATATCTTGCCATGCTTTACACCAACGATATGAGCGTGGCAGAGCTTACCGCCACGATCCTCAAGATTTACGCCGTCGCACAGCCGTTCCAGTCGACCCAGTTCATCCTGGCAGGCGGGCTTCGGGGCGCCGGCGACACCCGCTACCCGCTGTACTCAACGGCGGCGGGAATGTGGATCGGCCGGGTCCTGCTGGGATGGTTCTTCGTCAATGTGGCTCACCTCGGACTACCCGGTGCCTGGCTGGGCATGGCCGCCGACCAGATCGGGAGAGGGTTCCTCATAAGCATGAGATTCCGGACCGGCAGGTGGAAGGAAGTCGCGGTTTAGACACAGGTGGTCGCTCTCTCCGGCAGTTCCTTTCGTGCGCCTACCCAGCTGTCAGCAGCGCTCGAGTTTGCCGGTTCACCTTGGGTCCGGCGCGATCTTCCGGCACGCACGTACGCATCCCGTTTGCGACAAGCACCTGGTCAGCTTTTGATCAGGAATTCGACGCGCGCCGGCTCGAGGGCGACTTTCACCGGGTACCTGAAATCGACCAAGTCCCCGTCCATGTGGGACGGAAAGCCGGGTGCGGCATGGATTTCGATTTCCCGAGCTCTCTCCAGCCGGACGCCTTTCTTCCCAACGTGCCTACCCTGGAATACCAGGGGCAACACGCACAACACGTACGAACGAGATATACCGTTAACCAGAAGCGCGTCGAGCTGACCGTCGCCCGAGACCGCGTCAGGGCAGACCTTCAATCCGCCCCCGTACCTCGGCGTGTTGGTTATAGCTAAAAGCCAAGCTTGCGGCAGGACGTTCTTCACCCCGTCTATGTACACCTCAAGCGTCGTCGGAGCGAAGTCGAACGCACCTCTCAAAGCTTCGATAAAGTAGCTCAACCTTCCGAACTTCTTCGAACCGTACTTTTGTACTCTCTGGACCACGTAGGCATCGAACCCGAATCCCACCGAGTTTATGGCCCATCTCGAGAATCCCGCCGAGTCCGTTACCCTGAAGACGTCCATCTTCACACGCCGGGGTGCTTGAAGAGCGTCCAGCGCGTGAGACCAGTGAGAAAACAGGTTATTTCCTGAGGCGAAATCGTTCCCCGTACCCGAAGGGATCGTGCCCACCGCGATGCCGGGATTCCCGGACGACAACACACCATTCACCACTTCTTCCAGCGTTCCGTCGCCTCCCATGGCCACTACCGCGGAGTAACCAGATTCCGCAGCTCGTTTCGCGATCTCCACCGCGTCTCCAGGGCCGGAAGTGCAAGCTACGTCGAAAGAGAGCCCGCGCTCGCGCAACGCCGATTCAACTTCGGGCAAAATCTTGGCCGACCTGCCGTGTCCTGCAATAGGGTTCACGATGAGACAGAATTTCCCCAAGCGCATATTCACCCCTCCCGCGGGTACCGAAAACCTGAGGATCATCCCCTACCATGAACTCACATTTCTTACTGGTGCTCCGACTCGCCCCTCTCTCACGCAGCTCTACGAGACCGCCTATTTCGAGCTCGAAGGGAGCATTTCCGCGGCCCAACCTATACCGAGGCGACCCAGGCATTCCCGGGACGGGACCCCCCGCTCGTCCCAGCCCGCCATCCGGTAAGCTTGGAGTTTAGCTTTCGCCCAATCCTCCGGTCGCGCCGCCCGACCCTTCAGAGGTCCGCTGCTGAAGGGCTGGAAGAACCTCTTCGGCAAAGCTTCCTCTTCGCTTTTGAGCCCCTCTCTCAAGTTGAATATCCTGGCCAAGGTGTTGGCCCTTTCGCCGGCCAGCAGCATCTCGGCGGCGGTCACATTCCACCCGGTTACCGCCCTAGCGAGTTCTTCCAGCTGGATCACCGACCACGGTACGAACTGACACATCACAGCTACGTTGTAGAACGTGCGCAAGTTGGTCACGGTCCAGAACATGTGGATTTTCTCGGGGGAAAGATCGTCGGAGGGCAACGGGTCCAAAACGCCGAGCCCGTACAGTTCCTGCATAGCGCGGTTCTCCCGTTTCTCATAAAGGGTATCGTGGATGTTGTGACAGTGATCGGCGCCGGTGGGAGAGAGTGCGTAGCCGATACCCAGGGCGTACTTGAGCCGGGGCTCGTGCATGGGGATTTCCTGCCCCCTCACGTGCATCGCGAGCTCCGGTGCCCGCCCGCCGATCTTCTCGGCAGCCCGCTTCGTTCCCTCCGCAAGGAGGTCTCCTATCCCTTGTCTTTTGGCGATCATCTCTATTAGCGTCAAAGCAGCATCGGGATTGCCGAATCGAAGGTCGAGGCCGCCGACATCCTCCGGGCCGAGCACCCCTTCGGAAAAGCATTCCACAGCAAAGGCGATGGTAACTCCGGTGGAAATGGTGTCGAGCCCGAAAGCTGCGCACATCTCGTTTCCCTTGGCCACATGAAGGAGGGAGTCTACTCCGAGACTTGAACCAAGCGCTGCCACCGTCTCGTATTCCGGTCCCCCGTACCTGGGATCGATTTTGAACGGCTGTTCCGCCTTCACCACCCTTTTGCACCGGATCGGACAGGCGAAACACGTCTCCCTGTCCACCAGGATGGTCTCCTTCATCGCTTGGCCGGATATCTTTTCAGCGCCTTCGAAACTGCCTTCCCGGAAATTCCTCGTGGGAAGCCCTCCGGCGGTGCTCAGGTTGACCGTTCCTCCAGCTGTGCCCGTATCCTGCAAACCGAAAGCCAGCCGCGGAACGTTTTCCACCATCCACCTGGCAAGTTCCCTAACTTTCCCCGCGTCGCTCAAAGCCACAGAGCCCTTTCCTCGCACCGCTACCGCCCTCAGCTTCTTGGAGCCCATTACGGCGCCCATCCCCGTCCGTCCGGCGAAGTGGGTGAGATCATTTACGACGCAGGAAAATCGCACGAGATTTTCGCCAGCGGGTCCGCATTGGGACACCCTGACGAGCTTGTCACCTAACTCGTTTTTGATGATTTCCTCTGCCTCGGCCGTGGTTTTACCCCACAAGTGCGCGGCGTCCCTGATTTCAGCTTCGCCATCGTGGACCCAAAGGTAGACCGGCTTTTCCGACGCTCCCTTAATGATGATGGCGTCAAAACCGGCCCTCTTTAACTCGGCGCCGAAATACCCACCGGCCTCAGCGTCGCCGTATCCGCCTGTGAGGGGCGACTTCGCTCCTACGCTGTTTCTTCCCGAGCCGGCCACAGGCGCTCCCGTGAGCGGACCGGCCGCGAAGATCAGGATGTTCTCTGGACCAAGGGGGTCCGCGCCCTTCGGAAGCTCGTTCAGCAAGTAGTAAGCGATGAGACCTCTACCGCCCCAGTACTTGCGGTAAAACATATCCTCAGGTTCTTCTACTGATATGGTTTTATCCGATAGATTCACCCTCAAGATTTTTCCCGTATAACCGTACGGCACTTCCATCTCCCCTCTCCAACGGGTTCACGTGCCCCCGGCTCTACCTTCGACCGGCTAACGAGCTTCCTGCAAGGCAAATTAGACTGTCAGCCGCCGAGAACCGGGTCGAACAGACTGACTTCATCGCCGTCCATCAGGACATCTTCTTCCCTGATTATTTGATTTCGTCTTGAGGCCATCCAGACTTCGTCTGCGGGGATTCCGAGAGCGCGAAGAAGATCCGAGAGGACCGCCCCTTCACGCAGCTGGACGGTGACGACTTCCTTTTGCCCCTCTATGAATCGCACAAGATCTCCGTAGATCTTGGCTTTGACCATCAAGCGCCAAGTCACCTCCTCTCCTCGCGTTTAGGCGCGGAACCAGGTCCGCGGTCTGGACTTAAAACCCGCTTCAGCTCGGCACACCCTGGCAGGAAGAAACTTCAGCGCAACTCATCCATCGCTACGGCGAATTAGATCAGGTGCTTCCCATGGAATTCTACTCCGCTCCCGGATATCCTCTTTCGGCATCGTTCCCGGACTGTAGGAGTATCCTCCGAGGGCACCAGCGGGCGGGAGCTGGCAGGCTTGCTGAGTGCCTGAGGGGCTCAACACAATGAAGTGTAGCAGGTGTAAAGACGGGGCGCAGCGAACCCTAAGCTAAGTTTAGTGCCGGTGAACGGTGTATAAAAAAGATAGGGCATCAGATGCGAAATACGAGGGGGGATTAACACTCAAGTTGCTTCGGATTGAACGAGCTATCCTGTCCCGTCTGCATCATCCCATGGCTTTTTACGAACTTGTCTCGGGTCTTGATTACGACCTTCGGAGCATCGTATCCGCTCTGAATGGCCTCGGCGATAAAGGGCTCATCCAAGTTCGGGACGGCTTAATCGAAAGAACGGTGGAGTTCCAGGACCGTCGCCTGACCGAGGCCGCTTTGGACGCCGTAAGGCGCGAATTCGACCGTCTCACCCGCGAGCGGCCGGAGCCAGTCGTCGAGTTCGATCAGGGATACGTAACCGTCGAGTCCGTGATGAACAGGCTCAGGGTCCTCGACTCCAGGGACGATCTGGCCGACGCCTCGATACTGCTCGTGGGTGACGACGACCTGACGTCGCTCGCGCTGTGTCTGACCGGATTGCCCGCCAGGGTCGCGGTGGCCGAAATCGACCGAAGGCTTCTGGACTTTCTCGACCGGCGACGCCAAGACCTTCTCGTTCCTCTTGAACTCTACGAGTACGACGTGAGAAGCCCCCTTCCGACGAAACTCGTCGGGGCGTTCGATGTGTCTTTCTGCGATCCCCTTGAGACGGAGCAGGGGTTCAGGTTATTCATCATGAGGTGCAGAGAAGCCCTGGTAGGACCGGGTGCTGCCCTTTACTTCGGTCTCACTGACGTGGAGTGTCCGCCCGAAAGGTGGCTGGGGTTCCAGGAATTTCTGGTAGGAATGGGCTTGAGGATAACGGACCTTTGGCGCTCGGTACACCGCTATGTCCTGCCCCAGCAGGACTTCGTGCTGGAGGAAATCGAGGGGGCCCGGAAGTACATTTCCAGCGACGGGCAGGGTTCACCCCGAATACCCTGGTACCACTCCAGCCTCGTCAGGGCCGAGCTGGTTTCGGTGGATAAACGTCTGCCGAACATCGCATCGGAAGGCGCTGACATTTATCACTGACCTGGTGCCTCTGGGCGAGGAACAGGGTCTGCTGGGAAGCCTAGCACCGTCGTAGGGCACGCGCTCGCGTTCTCAGCCGGCGATTTTCGCCAGGAACCCGGTTCGTTCGAACCAGTAGAGGTATTCCTGGGCCAATCCCGCGTACCTGCCGAAGCGGCGTTCCCCTTCCTCGGCGACCCGTTCCGGAGGCATCGAGTTCGTCTCGGGATAGAGGCGTGCCATAGCCCTCTTTACCCAGACGTCAACCGGGAAAACTTCCAGCCTGCGGTAGGCGAAAAGCAGTACGCAATCGGCCACCTTCCGACCGACCCCGGGCAGCTTCATGAGTTCGGACCTCGCGGCGGGCGTGGGCAAGGAGTGTATGCCATTCAAATCAACCTCGCCTGAAATGATCTTCCTCGCCGTAGCCGCGAGGTACCTGCCCCTGAAGCCACACTTTGCGGAATTGAGCACCGCCTCTCCGCAACTGAGCACGGCGTGCGGTCCCGGGTACGTTTTTCGCCCGAACCCCGCGGGCCGACCCAACATCTCGCATAGCGCTTCGATGGTTCTCTCGATCGCCGGAATGTTGTTGTGCACGGACAGGATGAAGGAGGCCAGGCACTCCCACGGGTCTTGGCGGAGGATCCTCAGACCGGGCCTCTTCTTGATGATCTCACCCAGTACCGGATGCTTTGATGCTAACTCCCTCTCCATCGCGGCCTGGTCTTCGCCCAGGGCGAAGTACCTTCGAACGCTGGTTTCCGCCCGGTCCGCATCGTACCCCATTGACGGGTCCAACTGAACGTGGAGAAACCCGTCTTCCCAGCTGACAATGAGTGCGTCGTGCCCTATAACTCCGCAGTACCTGAGCTTTTGTCCCGCGACCTCACCGTAGTCAGCCCCCTCTCCCCTCCCCGGTCTGGGGACTCGAGGAGCTATCCCCCAGCGCCCACGTGAGAGATCGACGCCATCCAAAACTCTCCACCTGAAAGCTTGTCCCGAGCGGAGGGTGAGGTCCAGGTCAAGATGACCCGTAACGGGGATCCTGAACCAAGAATTCGCAGAGCAAACCATAGGTCAAACCGCGGCGTATCACGACGGACCCAGGGCTACGTTGCTACTCTCGTCAGGCCTTTCCTCCCCTGCGAGCCGGGCGAGGAACGGGAGCAGGTCGGGAAGCTTGCCTTTGCCGTCCGGTTTCAGCCCGGAACCTCCTCGCTCTATCAGGAAATCCTCCACGAGGAAGGTCTTCATTCCCAGTTTTTGAGCGACCATGTCTT
This sequence comes from Candidatus Fermentithermobacillaceae bacterium, assembly GCA_014896535.1. Lineage (GTDB taxonomy): Bacteria > Bacillota > Sulfobacillia > Fermentithermobacillales > DUSS01 > DUSS01. Next base: position 49,049 of record JADBKE010000010.1, on the reverse strand, counting down.
CTTCTACGTCGTTTCCCACCATGACGCACGTAGACGGGTCAAGTTTGAGGATACTCAAGATCTCCTCGTAGTACTGAAGCTGAGGCTTACAGTAGTGCATGTTGTCCATGGTAGTGATGTACTTCCACGGGAGGTCGTCGATGTTCACCCAGCGCATCCGCTCTCTTATGGCCTCCTCGGGGAAGATAGCGTTGGTCGCCAGCACGATATCCCACCCGGCCTTTAAGACCTGGGTTACCACAGAACGCGCATGGGGGTTTTCCGGGACGAATCTCTTCAAGCGTCCGAAGTCGCGCTGGTAAAAGTCTTGAAAGACGGGCCAGAGTTTTTCCCAGGGCTGGCCTACCCTCCTCGAAAACGCTCGGGCGAAAGCCTCGTGGTTCGTCACCGCCGGGTCGAGATTGGAAACCATCTCGTATGTGGACTCGAGAAGAGCTTCTCGAAACGCTTCCGGCGGGATGATCGGAGCGAACCGGCTGGATACCTCCTTCACGTAAGCCTTGTAAAAGAAATCCATGTCCACGGGAACGAGCGTTCCGTCGAGGTCAAATAGCACAGTTCCGGGATAGGCCATGATTTCCTCCTCCCAAGTCCGGATTTTCCCTTTGGTCTTAGGCTGCCCGCGGTCCTTCAGAGCTACGGACAACCCTAGCCGGTCCTACCCGGAAGATTCAGCGGGTGATCTCCACGCGCGGCAATTCCTCCGGCTCGTCCATGTCTTCGGTGATCACAGCGTAACTGGACGGACCCCCTATGGTGTACGCTCCGTGGTTCCCCCGGGCATCCATGACTATGCAAGATACTCTTCCCCAGTAAGGATCCTGAAGGTCCAGGAGTTCGGTCATGGCTTTGCGGGCGGCCTGGTCCAGGGACATCCCCGATGCCATGTACAGCACGATGGACCTGGCCGTGCAGAGACGGATGGTCATTTCTCCCCGGCCCGTGCACGCCGCAGCTCCGTACCGGCTGTCCGCGTAGTTCCCCGCACCGATGACCGGAGAGTCGCCCAGACGACCCGGGTATTTCCACGCCCACCCGCTGGTCGACACGCCGCAAGCTATCCTGCCGTACCTGTCCATGGCGATGAAGTTCACGGTGCCCAGATGTTTCTCCGGGTCCGCCGCCATGTGGACGTATTTCCTCAGCGCCTCCATGTAAGCCATGCGGTCCTCGTAGACACCGGTTACCTTCTCCCTCAATCCCCTTTCCCAGATGGCCCTGGACTCGGGAGTGAGAAGGTCCTTTTCCTCAAACCCCATTTCCCGAGCGAATCTCTCTGCACCCTCCCCTACCAGCATCACATGGGGTAGTTCCTCCATCACTTTTCGAGCTATGGATATCGGATGCTCAAACCGTTTCACCGCACCCACCGCGCCGGCGGCCAGCGTATTACCGTCCATTATGCTGGCATCGAGCTCCACTTCGCCTATCAGATTGGGCAGCCCACCGTAGCCGACCGTTCTGTCCTCGGGATTCGACTCCACAATCCGACACCCGACCTCGACGGCGTCAACTGCGGTTCCGCCCCGCTTGAGTACGTCCATAGCAGCTTTTAAACCGATCTTTCCGTTAGCGCTTGAGATCACCTTGAGCATACATTTTCCCTCTTTCCCAGGACCGCCCGGACGCCCGCCCGGCTCCGTCGCGCGGTGGTCTCCGAGCTGGCCGAATTGGGGTCCCATGATTTGGGCCTGCCGCAAGAGGGCAGGCCCGGACCCAACTCCACGTTAATGGATTCTAGACAGCGTCCGATCGATCCTCTATTTCCTTTCGAAGACCAGCTCTCCTTCGATGAAGACCTTCTCCGCAACGGTCATGGTTTCAAAAGGATGGCCGCTCCAAATCACGAGGTCGGCGTCTTTGCCCGGTTCGATGCTTCCCAGACGCGAGTCGATCCCGAGGATTTCGGCGGGATTGATCGTGATGGCCCTCCAGGCCGCGTCTTCCGGCATCCCCTCACGCACCGCTATCCCGGCGTGAAGCGCAAGCCACCTGGTATTGGTAGTGGTATCGCATTGTATGGCCACTTTTACCCCGGCCTTCGCAAGTATCCCCGGGTTTGCCAGGCTCACCTGTAGAAGTTCCATCTTCGCTCTGGACATGAGAAGAGGGCCGACTGTGCACGGCACCTTTTTCTGGGCCAATATGTCAGCTATGAGGTAGCCTTCCGTGGCGTGTTCGATGACGAAGTCCAGGTTAAACTCTTCTGCAATGCGGATCGCGGTCATTATGTCGTCGAGCCTGTGGGCGTGGATCCTGGCCTTGATTTCGCGCCTGAGGACCCGAGCGAGGGCCTCCATCTTCAGATCTCTATCGGGTTCTTTGGAATTCCCGTCTTTCCCGTTATCCTTTTCCCGCTTTTCCCGGGACTTCTCCAGTTTCTTCATGTAGTTCTGCGCGCTCACCAGGGCTTCCCGAAGGGCCGCTGCGTTGGCCATGCGGGTAGCGGGATACTGCTTTTTCATCTCGCCGTAGACACGCTTGGGATTTTCCCCGAGAGCCATCTTCATTCCCTCGGTCCCGGGAATCACCATTTCCTCTGCAGTTCGGCCCCGCAGTTTTATGGCGATTCCGGTGCCGCCGATGATGTTGGCGCTTCCCGGGCCCGTGTAAACGGTCGTCACGCCCCCTGAAAGAACGTCACGGATGGCCGGGTCCTGCGGGTTCAGAGCATCGATGGCCCGGAGCTGGGGCGTGATGGGGTTCGTCATCTCGTTTCCATCGGCGTTTGCCCAGACAGATGGCTCGCCAAACACCGCGAGGTGGCTGTGGGCGTCGATCAGACCCGGCGTCACCGTTTTGCCGGTGGCATCGATGACTTCAGCGTCCTTCGGAACCGGGACGTTCGGTCCCACCTCCTTTATGCGACCGCCCTCGACGAGAATCGTGCCCCTCGGGATTACTCCCTTGGTAATCGTGTAGATTTTGGCGTTGGTGATGGCCAGCATGGACATTTCCCCTTTCCGCATGTTGCTTTCTCACCCACCACGCGTCACAAATCAGCACTTACCATCGCGCCGGTTTGTGCGACGGTACTGATGACAATTCGTTTCTGGCCACGAAATATCCTTCCGTGCATCAAGTTTTGGGGCGCCGCTCACCATCCGCGCCGGCACCTTCCTATACCTGCCGCCGGCATGCTCCTGGCTATTCTCCGCGGATCATCACCAAGGGAGGTTGATATCTGAGCGAACCTGGTCAGCCACTCGGCCCAACTCTTCCGGACGCCTCGGGAGGAACAATTAATACCGGCAACGAATACGCGCCATTGTCAGGTGGTGGGAGTCGAGATGAACTCTGAGGAACGCCGCCGGAAGATCATGGAGATCCTCACGCAGGCGGGTGAGCCGGTCACCGGGGCAACCCTGGCCTCGAGACTCGGGGTTTCAAGACAGGTGATAGTCCAGGACATCGCCCTTCTTCGGGCTCAGGGTCAGAAGATCCTGGCTACCCCGGGCGGTTACGCCTTCTTGGAAGCGGAGCCTGCCACCGGGGGCATCGTTAAGCTCGTCGCCGTGAAGCACGGTAGATCCGAGACGCAGGACGAGCTCTATACAATGGTTGACGCGGGCGCGGAGGTCATCGACGTGATCGTGGATCATCCGGTGTACGGACAGCTTACCGGACAGCTCTCCCTCAAAACCCGCGGCGATGTCGACAGATTCATTGCGACCATGGAAGAAAGCGGTGCGGGGCTCCTCTCCTCCCTCACCGGAGGCGTGCACCTGCACACGGTACGGGTACCCAACCTGGAGACCTTTAAGCGACTGGAAAACGCCCTGCGCCGCAAAGGATTTCTCCTTGACGATTGACCTTCGCCAATCGGGTCCCTGCACCTTGCTACAGGACCGCTGAAACCTTGCTTCCGGTTCGAGCGTCTGCCCAGAAGTCAATGGAGGACTGGGAGACGACGGTCTAGTTCTGGATCGCCGATCGCGACCTGGTCCTCCACCTGGGAGAACTACGACCGGAGTACGTGAATTTGCTGGAGTACTGACGCCGGAACAACGCATATCCGGATTCGTGCGAGTGCCTCCAGAGGATAACGCTGCCAGCGATCCCATAAGATTATCCCTGCTAAGTGCCACTTCTGCTGCTAAAATAGACGTACCGTTCATTTGGCCGAATCCTGCCCGCCAAGGCAGGTACGGAGGAACCTGTTTTGGGTGAATTCGGACGCATGTCCGATAGGGCTGCCCTTTCACCGAACCCGTAGCTAACTCCGGAGGCTCGAAAGGGGGATTTTCCATGTTGTTTGATCTCAGAAAATTGGCTCGTGAAATGATAACTTGCTGCCCTACCGAAAACCACGAGGTCCACTCAGACGGTAACGCCTTTGCGGAGTCAATACGCAAAACAGCGCTCGAGGCGCTGCGAACGTGCACGAGGCGGCAAAAGGCTTTGGCAACGGCCGTCGTGTTGGTGCTCGTCTTCGGAGCTGCGTTGCTCGTCCCGGCAACGGCTTTCGCCTACGACCCGTGGAACTACGACTACACGTGGGACGAGGTGATACTTCTCGCCCGTCTCGTGTACGCAGAAGCCGACGGGGAACCGTACGTCGGCAAGGTCGCGGTAGCTGCCGTCGTTTTGAACAGGGTCCGAAGCCCTCTGTTTCCGGATACGATAGCGGAAGTGATTTACGAACCCTGGCAGTTCTCATGCGTTGGGAACTGGATGTTTAACTCGTACCCGCCCGAGTCGGCCATTCAGGCAGCTCTCGATGCCCTGAACGGCTGGGACCCGACCGGAGGAGCTCTGTACTATTTCAACTACACACAGGTCTGGAATCCGTGGTTGTGGTCGAGACCCTGCGCCACCGTGATCGGGCAGCATTGGTTTGCGTATTGAACCAGGTCACTGACTTAACCATTGACAAGACACCTGTCGAGTGGGATATTTCCCTCGGAGGTGTCTTTTTCTATGGAACACAGCCGCACGGTAAAACTCGCATCGGGCTCTTTGCTCTTAGCATTATCCCTCCTCATACCGCTGGCGTTCGGCGGTTTTCTCGGCATCCAGATAGGACCGGGTAGTGCGACGCTGGCATCCCACGTGCCAACCTTTTTGGCCATGCTTTACGGGCCCGGCGTGGCATTTGTGGTGGGACTGGGGTCGGCCATAGGGTTTTTCATGAAACTGGGCTTGGTCGTTGGGTTCAGGGCTGCCATGCACATCATAGTAGGAGTAGTCGGGGCTTACATGCTGAAGAGGCGTATGAACTTCCCCCACGCCCTCGTCGCCTTGACTCCTCTTCATGCCGTTCTCGAGTCCCTCATAGTGGTCTTGTTCGGATTTTCACTTCGAGACGCGGGGCTCGTGGTGGGAGGTATAACCGCCATTCACCATCTGCTGGATACCACCATTGCCGTGGCCGTTTGGCGGCTCGCATTCTGTAAGACACCCCAGCAACCGTCAACCCGGACGTAGGCGCCCCCGGACGTAGGCACTCAGCCGCTTCTGCCCAGACGCGGCAGCTGCGCTCGCCGGCTGGGCCGGTGTCCGTGCGGGATGACGTGACCATCGTCCGGCGCTGTATCTGTCTGCTCCATCTATGCTTGCCATGTTTCGACAGCAAGGCTCCGGTTTTGCTCGGCAGCCCGCTCAGCTGCCGCTAGCCGCGGTTGGGCCATGGTGCAAAGCTTTTTCCCGGCTTACCGAGAATACAGATCCTCCAATCATGGCATGACTATGTAGTAGCGCCAGATCTCGAGTACCAACCCAGCTTACGGCCATGAGGACTCTGACAAGGGCGATGTAAGTATGCTGCGCAGTTTGCCCAGGCTACTGGGGAAAATATGTTCCGTTTCAAAGCCGGGTGGGACCAAGAACGACTCGGTCGGTAAACCACTGTCCAAGAGCTGTCCAATGCCCAAGAAGGTCAAGGTTAAAGAAGCGTTTATAAGACAAGCTTTCGGAAACAGCTCCGATTTGGTAGTTCGAGAACTGCACGTGGGCCCAGGCGGGAAGTTCACCGTGCTGATGGTTTACCTGGATGGCCTTGTAGACAAAGCCATCATCTCAGAAAACATGATAGAGCGCATAAGCGACCGCGCGGATAGGTGCCGTACTCCGGGACAGGCATATGACGATTTGAAAAACCGCATCATTGCGGTGAGCGACGTCAAAGAAACGGGTAACTTGTATGACTTCCTGAACTACGTGGCGCGCGGTTACTGCGGCCTGGTGATGGATGATGTCCCCAAGGCCCTCGTTGCCGACACCCGCGGGTGGGCGCAGAGAAACATCGAAGAACCTACCACGGAAGCCACGATCAGGGGGGCCAAAGAGGGATTTGTGGAGACCCTGCGGACCAACACCGCTCTCTTGCGCCGGCGAGTGAAGCACCCGCGGCTCCGGATAGAGGAATACGATATCGGGACCATCAGCAAAACCTCCGTTGCCGTTGCTTACATTTCGGGGCTGGCCGATGAGAAGGTAGTCCAGGAAGTGAGAAATCGGCTGGGCAGAATCAACGTGGACAGCATTCAGGAGAGCGGTCAGGTCGAAGAACTCATCGAAGATGCCCCCTTTTCCCCCTTCCCCACCATATTGCGGACAGAACGTCCGGACAAGGTCGCAGGCGCCCTTTTCGAAGGCAGAATAGCGATACTTACCGACGGAACTCCGTTCGTTCTCATTGTCCCCGTTACTCTCACCATGTTCTTGACCACCCCGGAGGACTATTTTGAACGAACCTTCATAGGTTCGGCATTGAGAGCGATCAGATATCTTGCTTTCTTTACTTCTCTCACTTTGCCCTCATTGTACGTGGCGGTTACCACATTTCACCAGGAAATGCTTCCTACGCCTCTGGTTCTGAATATCGCTTCTCAGCGAGAAGGCGTGCCCTTTCCGGCGGTGGTCGAGGCGTTGCTCATGGAGGTACTCTTCGAGATACTTCGAGAAGCGGGCGTCCGCTTACCAAAAATAGTCGGTCCGGCCGTGAGCATCATCGGCGCTCTCGTGATCGGAGAAGCAGCCATGCGAGCCGGACTGGTCTCCCCCATAATGGTCGTGGTGGTGGCAACTACCGGAATCGCGTCTTTCGCAACTCCCGTGTTCAGCCTCGCAATCGGCGCCCGCCTGCTTCGGTTTATCATGTTGCTACTGGCGGGATCCCTTGGTTTTTTCGGTATAGTCGCGGGGCTGTTCGGCCTCGCGATCCATCTAACTTCTCTTCGTTCGTTCGGGGTACCTTTTATGGAACCGATCGCTCCGATATTGGTCTCCGAGTTCAAGGACCTTCTTGCTCGCGTGCCCTGGTGGGCCATGCACACCAGACCCGCACTCGTCGGACACGAAGACCTTGTCAGACAAGGCCGGGACCAGAAGCCAGGGGCTCCTGATTCTCCGTCAAGGAGGCTCGCCGACAAGAAGCAGATATAGCCCGTCGCCCACTGCGACAGACGGCTTCGAAAGGAAATCAAAACCAGCGAGGAGGCTCCGGATAATATGAAAGTTGAGAGAGGCAAGATCTCCGGCAGCCAGTTGATGGCGCTTCTGGTGCTGACTCGCTTAGTGCCCGTCACCATCGAGTTCCCATCGGTAACGGGGATCAACCCTCCGCAGGATGCGTGGGTTTCCAGTCTGGGTGCAACCCTCCTTTCGATACCGGTGATTCTCTTGATGGCGCATCTCAGCTTGAAGTATTCCGACAAGACGATCATAGAGTACAGCCAGCTGCTTCTGGGCAATTTTTTTGGAAAGATAGTCGGGTTTGTTCTGGTGTGGTACTGGCTTTCCGTCGCAGCTACCATGTTGCGCTCCGTCGGAGACGCGTATACCACTGCAATTATGCCGGAGACGCCTATCCTTGCCTTCATCATCACCATGGCTCTTCTGGGCGCTAATGCCGCTCGAAGCGGGCTGGAAGTGGTAGGGCGCCTGGGCGAAGTTAACATGCTGGTTGTGATATTGTTTGTGCTTCTCACATTGAGCCTTCCCTACAAGGTCATGAGTTTTGAGAATCTCCTACCTGTGCTTGCCAGAGGAATAAAACCGATAATGCTACCCATGGGTACAGCGATTTCTTTCTTCGTCGAGTTCATAATCCTGGGTATGGTAGTGCCCTGTCTGAATGATACCGGAGCCTTGATCAGGTCCTCTCTCGGTGCGGTCGCAATTTCTGGAGCGGTGATGACCGCCTTCACCGTTGTTCTGATAGCTGTTTTCGGACCGACGCTTTCGTCACTGATGTTGCCGGCGTTCAGTCTCGCGAGAATGATAAGCATCGGTGAATTCCTTGAAAGGCTTGAAGTCATTCCCATGGGCGCCTGGACCATTACTGTCGCCATTACGCTGGCTTTCTTTTTCTGGGCGAGCGCCGTGGGCATGGCTCAACTCTTCGGCCTCAGACGGTTCCAATCTCTGGTATATCCTTTGGCGGCGATAAGCGTCGCGTTCAGCATTCTGTTTTTTGAAAGTTTCCTCGATCTCGAACTTTACTTTAACGAAGTCTGGGTTGCTTATTCTCTTTCTGTGACGCTGGGAATAACTATCATCCTGTACGTCGCTGCGCTGGTACGAGGCAGATCTTCTGCCTCCGGAAAGGTGACCCGGTTGTGCCGCCGAAATCGTTGAGTAAATTCATAATTATTTTCATAACCGCCTTTTCGGCGTCGACGCTAACGGGCTGCTGGAACCGGAGAGAGCTTGACACTCTGGGATTTGTCACGGCGTTAGGAGTGGATCGAACCGGGGAAAGCAAGATCGAGATCACAGTTCACGTCGCAAAACCCTTCGCAATCGCGCGGGCGACCGAAAGCAGCGTCTCGCCGGAGAAAGCCTTCTGGGTGGTGAGCAGTACGGGTTCCACCGCGTTCGAAGCCATCCGCAACCTCCTGTTACAGTCACCCCGTAGACCTTTCTATGCTCATAACAGGTTTATCGTGATAGGAGAAGAATGCGCCCGGGCAGGCGTCGGGGATATCCTTGATTTGTTCGCGCGAGACGGTGAAGCAAGACGTTTGGCTCGCGTCGAGGTCGTCAAAGGTTCCACCGCAAGGCAGTTTCTGGAACAGGTGGAATTCGAACTGGAGCGACTGCCGTCCGAGGGGGGCCAGGGAATCTCCCGATATGTTCAGGAAGGAGTGTCTGCGGAACCGGTAGACTGCACTCTGAACAGCTTCCTCCGGTGCTTGGAAGCCGAAGGCGTGGAGCCGGTCGCGGTACGCGTAGAAGCAGTCCCTAAAATGCCCGCTGCCCCCGGCAGCGTCGGCGATCTTTTGCGGGACCAAGTCAAGATATCCAGCAAGCACGGCGGTGCTGCGGTGTTCAAAGGCGATAAACTGGTGGGGTGGCTTGACGAGAGGGAAACGAGGGGGGTCAACTGGGTTACGGGAAAGGTTCGAAGCGGCATACTTGTAATAGACCAGCCGAACGAGAAAGGAAAACTGGTATCGCTGGAGATTTTGCGCGCGCCAAGAGCAAGTTAGAGCTGGAAGTCAAAGACAGAGTCTTGGTCACGGTTAGAGTTCAAGCAGAAGGCAATCTGGGGGAAATCCAGGGCACCCTCGACCCAATGAAAGATCCACGGGCCTGGCATGAAATGGAACGCCAGATGGCCGAAGCGATAAGAAAAGAAATCATGGCGGCGATATCCAAGGCAAAGGAGCTGAATTCGGACATCTTCGGATTTGGTGCCGCGCTGAACCGCAGGCACCCAAAGGAGTGGGCTTCTTTAAAAGACAGGTGGGACATAGAATTCCCCCGCATCGACGTGAAGTTAGAGGTCAACGCTAAACTCAGACGCATGGGACTGGTCACCCGAGGTCCGGAGCTAAAGTAGCCGCAGAGCCACCGTACGGCGAGGTTACAACCAAGCCTCGCTCCGGATGGTTGCCTTGTGACATTTCCGTTGCGGCAATCTCAAATCTCAAGGAGGTTTGTATAAGCTGAACATCTTACTGCTTATCCTGGCCTTTGCGGCCATCGCGGCTTATGAAATACCCGAGATTGTTCGTAAAAGGGAATGGAAGGAACTGGTTGTGTTCAGCGTGCTTCTCCTAATCGGTTTTACGGTAAGCTTCTTCCAGACGATCGGGGTAAAGGTTCCCAATCCGGTCAAGGGAATTGAGCTGATCGTCAAAAAGATAGCCAACCTCCTTTTATAGAATAACCGGTGCCCGACATTCCCCGTCTTCCACCGACAGGAACGACGCGCCCCGAGAATACGTCACCGTCCGCTGCGGTACGCATTGCTTCTCTTCCACACTCACCGAGCTGTGGTAAAATCAGGGTAACCGTATCCGAGGAGGCCCGGACGGTGGATGATATCCTGCAGCAGATCTTAGAGAAGCTGGGAGAATTGAGCCAAGGCCAGGAGGGCTTGCGACGAGGCCAGGAGGCCTTGAGACAAGACCTGGACGCCTTGCGACAAGGCCAGGGGGCCTTGCGACAAGACCTAGAGGCCTTGCAACAAGGTCAGGGGGCCTTACGACAAGACCTGGACGCCTTGCGACAAGGTCAGGAAGTCTTGCGGCAAGACGTGGAGGTCTTGCGACAAGGTCAGGGAGCTCTGCGACAAGACCTGGACGCCTTGCGACAAGGCCAGGAGGCCTTGCGACAAGACCTAGAGGCCTTGCAACAAGGTCAGGGGGCCTTACGACAAGACCTGGACGCCTTGCGACAAGGTCAGGAAGTCTTGCGGCAAGACGTGGAGGTCTTGCGACAAGGTCAGGGAGCTCTGCGACAAGACCTGGACGCCTTGCGACAAGGCCAGGAGGCCTTGCGACAAGACCTAGAGGCCTTGCAACAAGGTCAGGGGGCCTTACGACAAGACCTGGACGCCTTGCGACAAGGTCAGGAAGTCTTGCGGCAAGACGTGGAGGTCTTGCGACAAGGTCAGGGAGCTCTGCGACAAGACCTGGACACCTTGCGACAGGGCCAGGAGGTCTTGCGACAAGACGTGGTAGCCTTGCGACAAGGCCAGGAGGTCTTGCGGCAAGACGTGGAAGCCTTGCGACAAGGCCAGGGGGCCTTGCGACAAGACCTGGACGCCTTACGGCAAGGCCAGCAGGCGTTAGGGCTGCGGCTGGAGCACCTCGAGGACCGAATCATCAAACTAGAGCTCAGGCTGGAGGACGAAGCGTTTAGGAAAATCGCAGCCCTCTTTGATGGGTTCCAGCTACAGCGAGAGGTATTGGAACGGATTGAGAAGAGGCTTGACACCTACGAAGAGCGCCTCAACGCTCACGATCGCGAAATTCTTCTGCTTCGCAGCAAGAAGTAGCCACGCTCTTACCAGGGGCCTCGAGGCTGCAGACACCAAAAACCGGACGCACATGCCTCGCGTCCGGTCCGCTCAACTTGCCGACTACATTTTGTGCCCTTTTGCGGATGACAGGTTATGTTTTCCCCGTTTATGAATCCGCTGCCTTGGTCTCACCGCTGTCCTGCTTTGCTTTCTCCTTATATTCTTTGGATCTATTATCCGTCGTATAGAATCCCGATCCCTTGAATATCACAGCCACGTTATGGCTTATCATTCTGGAAACGGTCCCTCCGCACTTGGGGCACGTATTGAGAGGCTTTTCAGTTATCTTTTGCATCACCTCAAAGACGCCGCAATTGGCGCATTTGTACTCGTATATCGGCACCGCTTCATACCTCCTTCGCGTAGCGTCATCCATGCAATGGAGCCGAGCTTCACCTTGTAGGTATAGGATTCCCCTGAGGAAAAGTCAAGGCTGCGGGAGGCTTACGAGCCTCCCGCCATCACCGTCTTAGTTAGGCTTGTCCCCCTCCGCCCGCAGCTTGATCTACCGGCCACACCGCTGCTCCAGCTTTCTCCACCATAGTCCCAAAGACGTGCCTCCACCGGTAGGTCGTATGAAGCAGCTTCTTCGATCTCGGCCCAAGGGGCTTCCCGAGGTACGTGCGATAGAGCTCCTGCACAGCTGGGTTTTCATGCGACTTCCTGAGGGGCATGCCCCTGTCCGCCTTGTATATCGCGGCAATCCTCTTTTGCCTTACCTCGTCGTTCGTGGGTATGGGCTGACCGCCCCCGCCGATGCATCCCCCGGGGCAGGCCATTATCTCGATGAAGTGGTACTTCTCGCCGGCCTTCACCCTCTCGAGAAGCGCTCTCGCATTGGAAAGACCATGAGCCACCGCCACCCTCAAAGTGGTTCCGTCCATCTGGATCTCAGCTTCCTTGATGGACTCCATGCCTCTCACGGGTTCGAAATCCACCGAGGGCAGGGTCTTACCGGTATGAAGCTCGTACGCCGTTCTGAGGGCAGCTTCCATAACCCCTCCCGTGGCGCCGAATATCACGCCTGCTCCGGTCGAAATGCCCAAAGGCGCATCGTACTCCTCGTCTTCGAGATCCTGGAAATCGATTCCCGCCTGCTTAATCATGCGGGCAAGCTCCCTCACGGTAAGCACGTAGTCGACGTCCTGGTAACCGGAGGCGGTCATCTCGGGCCTCTGACATTCGAACTTCTTCGCGGTGCATGGCATAATCGACACCACGACGATGGAGGACGGGTCGATCCCGGCCTTTTCCGCGTAGTAGGTTTTCGCCAGCGCTCCGAACATCTGCTGAGGGGATTTGCACGAGGAGACGTTGTCAGCCAGTTCCGGGTAGAACTGCTCCATGAATTTTACCCACCCAGGGCTGCACGACGTGATGAGGGGAAGAGGACCGCCATTCTCGAGGCGCTCCAGAAGTTCCGACCCTTCCTCCATGATGGTGAGGTCGGCCGCAAAATCGGTGTCAAATACTTTGGCGAACCCCAGACGCCGCAAAGCTGCCACCATTTTGCCGGTGGATACCGTTTCATAAGGGAGCCCGAATTCTTCGCCGATAGCCACCCTCGTCGCCGGAGCGGTTTGAACGATGACGTGTTTGGACGGGTCGGACAGGGCCTTCCACACTTCTTCGGTATAGTCCTTTTCGTATAATGCACCTACGGGGCACACGAGCACACACTGACCGCACTGCACACAGGGACTGTCAGCCAGGGTCTCTCCCCAGGCCGGCCCAATGGCAGTATCGATACCCCTCTTGAAGGGTCCTATGGCATCGACCCCTTGTATTTTCTGGCATACGGCCACGCATCGCCTGCATAGTATGCACTTGTTGGGATCTCTGATGATAGCTGGAGTAGAATCGTCGATGGGCTTCGGATCCTTTTTCGCTTGAAACCGCACATGGCGTATGCCCATGCGCTCGGCCAGGGTCTGCAGCTCGCAATTGAGGTTCCTCGGACAGGTCGGACATTCGTAGGGATGCTCAGAAAGGATTAGCTCGACTGCGAGCCTTCGTGCCCGGCGGACCCTCGGAGTATTCGTGTAAACGACCATCCCCGGTTGGACCTGGGTCACGCAGGCCGCCTGAAGAGTCTTGGACTTCTCCACTTCCACTACGCAAACTCGGCACGAGCCGATGGCGTTCACGTCTTTCAAGTAACACAGGGTCGGGATATCGATCCCGGCGGCCCTGGCAGCTTCCACCACGTTCGTGCCCTCTTTCACCGTTACTTGCTTTCCGTCTATAGTTAGCGTGACCATCTCTAGCGCCACTCCCTTCTATCTTCGCCCTTTCCCTTGTGTATCAAGATGCGCGGTTTTCAGCGGCGGCGGGTCACACCGCTTCCGGTCTTCCAGGTCCCCTCTATTCCGGGCTTATGTGACCGGGAAACCCTCCGGAGCTAGCCGCCCCCATCCCAGGCCCCTCACTGTTTCACGTCGCATCTCAAGCACCTCGCCGCTTCCTTCTGAGCCGACGCGGCGTCAAATCCGGCTTGCACTTCGATGAAAGATGATCGCCGCTGCGAAGGAGGAATCTCCCGAGCTTTTACCCTGGGCAGCTTATCCTCGAGGATGGGACCGGAAATCTTGCGTTCGTGGCGGGAATCCCGCACCACTTTATCCTTTCCGCCGAGGTACTCGTGGATGGACTGCGCTGCGAGTTTTCCTTGAGCGATAGCTTCCACAACCGTCTTGGGTCCGAGCACGCAGTCGCCCCCGGCGAAAACTCCCGGTACGTTGGTCGCCAGGGTCCTCGGGTCGCACTGGAAGATGCCGCCCTGCTTGAATTTGAGCCCGTCCTGGGAAAATCCGGTTATATCCGGAACCTGCCCGATGGCCTCGATGAAAACGTCGCACTCGAGTTCAAACGCAGAGCCTTCGACCGGCTCGGTTCTGCGCCTTCCCGAAGCGTCGAAGTCGGTTGTCCTCATCCGGACGCACGAAACCCGCTCTACCCTGCCGGAACCGGATAGTCGCACCGGGTTGGTCAGCGCCCGAATCTCGACGCCCTCTTCTTTTGCGGCCTTGATTTCTCCGATGTCGGCCGGCATGTCTTCCTCACGCCGCCTGTAGAGGATCGTGACCTTCTTTGCGCCGAGTCTCAGCGAGGATCTGGCAGCGTCCATGGCGACGTTTCCGCCGCCCACGACTACCACGTTCTTTCCCTTTACGTCTTCGGGCTTGCCCAGGTTGAGGCTTCTCAGAAATTCCACTCCCGAGTAGACGCCCTTCAGGTCTTCGCCGGGAATTCCCAGCTTTTGGTCCTTGTGAGCTCCTATAGCTACGAACACGGCGTCGTGGGTCTCTCTGATCTTTTCCCAGGAGATGTCCTGACCCACCCGCACCCCAGTCCTTATCTTCACGCCAACTCGCTGTATGAGTTCGATGTCCCGGTTCAGGGCGTCTTTGGGTAACCGGTACGCGGGGATGCCCACCGCGAGCATTCCACCGGCTACGGGTAGCCCCTCATAGACGGTGACGTCGTATCCCTTCAGCGCGAGGTAATAGCCGCAGGTGAGGCCAGCGGGACCCGCCCCCACGATCCCGACGCTCTTATCCTTGGGCGGCTCCCTGTCCGGGACCGGCCTCGAACCGTCCAAGCTTGCCGCGAAGTCCGCGGCAAACCGCTTGAGGTCCCTTATGGCCAGGGATTCGTCCAGTTGAGCTCTCCGGCACTTGCCTTCGCAGGGATGATGGCACACCCTGCCGCACACAACGGGGAATGGGTTTTCCCTGAGGATCTCCTCGTAAGCTTCGACAAATCGACCCTGCCTGATGAGGTCGATGTAGATCGGAACGTCCACATTCGCCGGGCAGGTGTTCTTGCACGGCGCATCGAACAGCGCCGCGCACACTGACGCGGGGCACCTTTTATCCCTGATGTGGGCGTCGTATTCATCCCGGAAGTACCTGATGGTCGAAAGCACGGGGTTGGGAGCAGTTTGCCCGAGACCGCACAAGGCCGAGTCCTTGATGATCTTCCCCATTTCCTCGAGGAGCTCGACATCGCCTTCCTTGCCCTCGCCGCGGGTGATCCGCCGCAGGATCTCCAGCATCCTGGCGGTCCCTATCCTGCAAGGGGCGCACTTGCCGCAGGATTCGCTCTGTACGAATTCCAGGAAGAACTTGGCGAAGTCTACCATGCAGGTATCTTCATCCACCGCGATTAGACCGCCGGACCCCATAATGGCGCCGAGTTCCGTAAGAGACTCGTAATCGACGGGGGTATTGAGGTACTGAACGGGTATGCATCCGCCCGAAGGTCCCCCGATTTGAATGGCCTTGAGCTTCTTGCCTTTGGGAACTCCGCCTCCGACATCGTAGATGATCTCCCCGAGGCTGATTCCCATGGGAACCTCGACCAGCCCGTTGTTGTTAACCTTCCCCGAAAGGGCGAAGACGGCCGTCCCCTTGGATCCTTTCGTGCCCATGGAAGCAAACCACTCGGGTCCCTTTCTGATGATGGCGGGCACGTTTGCAAGGGTCTTAACGTTGTTGATGACCGTCGGCTTCCCCCATAGGCCGGACGTAGCCGGGAACGGAGGTCGTGGCCTCGGCTCTCCTCTTTGTCCCATGATCGAGTTGAGAAGCGCCGTCTCCTCGCCGCACACAAAGGCGCCAGCGCCGAGCCTCACCTCGATGTCGAAACTGAAATCCTTGCCGAGGATGTTCTGACCGAGGAGATTCATCTCCCTGGCCTGTTCAATGGCGTTCTGAATCCTCTTCACCGCCAGGGGATACTCAGCGCGAACGTACACGTAGCCCCGAGAGGCTCCGACGGCGTAAGCAGCTATCGTCATCCCCTCGACAACCCGGTGAGGGTCCCCTTCGAGAACCGAGCGGTCCATGAAAGCCCCGGGGTCGCCTTCGTCGGCGTTGCACACAACGTACTTGGGGCTCCCGGTGGCTTTGGCCGTGAACTCCCACTTAAGCCCCGTGGGGAACCCTGCGCCTCCTCTTCCCCTCAAGCCCGACCTCTTGATGACGTCGATCACTTCCTCCGGGGTCATCTCTTCGAGGACCTTGGCCAGGGCGAAATACCCGTCACGGGCGATGTACTCCTCAATGGATTCGGGGTTAATGATTCCGCAGTTCTCAAGCACCACGCGGGTCTGCTTATGGAAGAAAGGTATGTCTTTGAAATCGACTATGGCGGTCTCTTTTTCCGGCTCTTTGTAAAGGAGCCTTTCCACAACGCGCCCCTTGACAAGATGCTCCTCTACGAGTTCGGGAACGTCCTCCACCTGGACACCGCAGTAAAAGACACCCTCGGGGTAAATCACCATGTTGGGTCCGAACCTGCAGAATCCAAAGCATCCGGTCTGGACCACTTTCACTTCGGAGGCAAGCCCGCGCCTAGATATCTCCTCGGCCAGCGCTTCCATAAGTTTCCTACTCCCCGACGCGGTACATCCGGTTCCTCCGCAAATGAGAACGTGACTCCTGTAGAATTCCATGTCCTTTCTCCTCTCCTCGATTCCGGGCATTCGTTACAGCTACTTTTCTTTTTCCTTGGGCGAAGGTATCACATTGACCGCCCACTCGGTCACGGGTTGGCCGTTTATCAGGTGGTCGAGAACTATCCGTCTAGCTTTGGAAGGATCCACGTTACCGTAAACCACCGTCGGTTGCCCCGGCAAAGTGACCTCGACGAGGGGTTCTTTGGCACACAGCCCCACGCAGCCCGTTTCGGAGATGGTCACATCCGTGCGTCGCCTTTTC
This sequence comes from Candidatus Fermentithermobacillaceae bacterium, assembly GCA_014896535.1. GTDB lineage: Bacteria > Bacillota > Sulfobacillia > Fermentithermobacillales > DUSS01 > DUSS01. The sequence goes on along the minus strand of JADBKE010000010.1, from coordinate 32,072 downwards.
TTCAATTCGTCCATGATGGCCAGAAGAGTCTCCCTGGCGCCCGCAGCTATCCCGCAGGTACCCATTCCCACTACCACCCTGGGAGCTCCTGACGCCATCCGCAAGCGGATTTCTTCGAGGGTCTTTTCTTTCAGCCGCTCAAGATCTTGTCTTGATTTCAACGTCAAAACCTCCTTTGTCCGGCTCAAATCCCGCCTGTTTCATTCCCGCCGAGAGTTTCTCCGCAAAAGCGACGACCGCGTCCAGCGAACCCCTGTCGCCGGGCGGAATTTGCTGCCGCGTATTGGCGTGAAATGACCCTTTCCGGGTCTTCCACGTAAAATCCAGTTCGATGCCGGGATGACACATCACAAAGGTTTGGAGAGTACCCGGAATATCCCCCAGCGGTGGCCGGTCCACGCTCCGCAGTCTGAAGGTCGCGGTCACGACGGTACCATTACCGGGAACGGACCGAACCCGGACGCTTCCGCCGGCCGCCTCCGCAGTACTGCGAAGGAGGGCCAGTCCCAAGCCAACCTTCTTCCCTGGAGTGGTGGTGAAGAACGGGTCGAGTGCCCTCGAAGCTTCGTCCGGGCTCATACCCCGACCGTCATCTTCCACCTCGAGGATGAGGTTTTCGCCCTCGCCGTCCTCACCCAAAAAGACCCGTACCCTGCTAGCTCCCGCCTTTGCCGAGTTTTCCAGTACGTCCAGGAGGTGAAGGGAGATTTCCGTCATACGGCATCACACCTTTTTGATCTCGCGCACGCTTTCGCAATCAAGCTGGCGGAAATCCAGAGCCGTCAGCTCCCTGCAACCTTCTCGACTTCTCCCCTTCCCCGCCTGACTTTCTCGAGAATCGCCGGGACCTTGTCGGCAGTCATCCTTCCGTAGGTTTCGTCATCTACCGTAATGACCGGGGCGAGCCCGCACGCGCCGAGACACCTAACCACTTCCAAGCTGAACAATCCGTCCTCCGTGGTGTCTCCAGCTTTGATTCCCAGTTCCTTCTCGAGGCGCGCCAGTACTTCGGGAGCTCCCCTGACGTAGCAGGCAGTCCCCTGACAGCAGGAGATCACGTGCTTGCCTTTGGGTTTTTCGCTGAAGGCGTTGTAAAAACTGACCACGCCGTAGACCTCGGGAAGAGAGACCCCCAGAGTTTGGGCGATCCTAACCTGAACATCCTTGGGGATATAGCCAAGCCGCTCCTGAACGTAATGCAACACCTCGATGAGGCTGTCCTTTTCGCCTTTGTGAGCTTGGAGCACCCGGCCGATGTCCCGGTATACCTCGGCGCATTCGCACTTGTGGTCTTTGCCCTCGGACCCACCGTGCCTCCCCGCCTGACCGAGAACCGGGTCGCGCCCGCCGTGGAAACTCATCTCGGGTTTATGATCTTTTTCCATTGACCGAACCCCCGTTTTCCCTTTGCGTCCCAAAACCATCCCGGGGTTTTGAGCACGTTGCAGAGTGTGAAGGATCTTCTGGACTTCTCGGGCCCCGTAAGCTCAGACCACCCCCTGCTCGTCCCGCAACATGACCCACAATCTTCCTGCCGTCTCGAAGACGGGTTTTGGGGACCACAGGATTGAGATTCCCTGCTCTTGCGCAGTCCGGAGCGTATTTTCCGGAACCTCGCGCTGGCATACCACGATGCAGGCAGCGTCCATCAAACTCGCAACTCCGACGATGTTCTCATGAGTTTGAACGGTTAGCCATGCATCGTTCGAAGACAGGTTCGCCATGGCGTGGGACAACACGTCGCCGACATAGGCCCCTTTAACCTCTCTGGTTTCACCTCGGGGCGAAAGATTCTTTACCTCGAGACCGAGCTTCTCAACGATGTCTCGCACTTTCATAACCCTCACTGACCTTTCGTTTCCTCCCGTATCTCAAGGCGCGGTTCTCCCCAGGGCCCTGTCGGACCCTCAACGCCTCGGCCTACCCCCATGGCCGGAGGAAGTATCGCCGACAGGCGCGCGACTTCCCGGGAGAGCTCCTGGAGTTTCTCGCGAAGCTTGAACACGCAGTCCCAGACCGACCCCCGGCCGATGACGGCGTCTTCCGCAAGAGATCGGCATGTAGGCGCACCGCAGGCCCCGCAGTCGAGCCCGGGAAGTTCTCGTTCGACTTCATCGATGCGAGCCCGCACCTCGCTGGCCCTATCCGGATCTTCGTCCAGCCTGTAAACGGGCCTCGGTAAGAGCGGCTGAGTGAACCAGACGGATGGCTCGTCGGTGGGAACGGAAAACACCGCCGGGTCGGCAGGCGAGGTCCTGTGCTTTACCGCGAGAGTCCTTATGCGCAGCCTCGCCACGAAGGGGTTTTCAACCGTCAGAGGACCTCCCACGCAGCCCCCGGTACAAGCCTGAGCTTCTATGAAGTCGATGTCCTGGAACTGCCCCTTTTCGATTTCCTCCAACACGGAAGCTACGGCGGAAATCCCGTCAACCGCGAGGCCAGACATACCTACGGCTGCCATTTCTCCACCGGAGCGACCCCATCCGATGCCGAGACCGGTAGAATCCGGGAAGGGCACGGGCCGAGCCTGGTCGAGGTGCTCCCTCACCCACAGACAAGCTCTGGAGACGGCGATTGTTCCGTCCACCAGGGACCTCCCCCGCCCCACAGGCTGTCGCGAAGCTGTGACTTTGGCGGGACACGGAGTTATGAAGAACACGCCTATCCTCTTGTTGGGTAGCTCCCGCCCGAGACGCGTCTTGACCATCCACGCCGCGATTTCCATTGGCGCCTCGCACGGAATTACGTGATCGAGGAGGGAGGGAAACCTGACCTGAATGAGGCGAAGGACGACAGGGCACGCAGGAGATATGAGCGGTCTCGGCCGGGGAGTTTTCTCCACGTATTCCCTCATCAACCTGGAGGCCAGATCAGCTGCACGAGCCACGTTGAACACCTCATCGAAGCCTCCAGGACCAATCAACGCGCCGGCTACCCTACCCGGGTCGGCATCGGCGAACTGGCCATAAAAAGAGGGTGCGACCAGAGCTACCTTATAGTCGTAATCGGCTAGCTCTTCCCAGGAGCTGGTCGCGGCAAATTTGGCCTGGTTGGGGCAACGGCGAATGCACTCTCCGCAGTCGATGCACCGGTCCTCTAGAATGAGCGCTTTGCCGGCCCTTACCCTGATAGCTTCGGTCGGACATCCCTTAATGCAATTGGTGCACCCTTTGCAGCGGCCGGAATCCAACCTGACCGAGTGAAAGTATGGCGGCCCTACGAGGTCCCGCTCCTTAGGAACGATGAGGGCCCTGACGGTAGTCCCGGATCCGACCCTGGTGTCTACCTCGAGCTCATCCGAGACCCGTTTCGTATTGGGGAGCCCCATGCCCGCGCCGAAGCCCATATCCCTGATTTCCGGAGGCGCTGTAGAGTAACCATCCTGCATGGCCAGTTCGATATCGGGTATGCCCGGGCCCACGTCCCGGGCTATCACTTCGAGCCGTCCGTTATCGATGACGGCGGTTACCTCTCCCGAATTTGCGTGGATGACTATATTCATTGCGAGCTCGTAACAAGCTACCAGGGCGCGTCTGGTGGCTTGTGAGGGGAATCCGATGTTAGCCAGGACGGTTTTGAGGGCCGCAACACCTCGCGAGGCCGCTCTGAACTCACCCCGGTTCACGGAAAACCCGTGTATGGTTTTCCTCAGATCAGGTGGAGTCATGTCTTTTCCTGGCGTCGAAGGCTCTGAGCCCTTCGAGAACGGCTAGGGCTACCACCGCGCCGATGAGGGCGGTGAAAAGTTGGGTGAGGGTCATGGCCGCGTACACGGGAGCCGGTACCTTCGTACCCGTCATGATCAGGTACCTAATACCCGCCGTCATGACAAGGAACTTGACTACGGCGGCAAGACCCAGCCCCAGATGCTTTTGGTACCGCCCGACGTATCCGGATACCAGCGCCAGCGAAACGTTGCCTGCGATGATCACGGGGATGACGGGTGCAAACTTCATAATTCCGACGAGAAAAGCGGTCCAGGGGGTGATGATCCCGACCGCTACGCCGCTCCACGGGGAAATGAAAAGGGCCGCCACGTACAGAATTGCGTTGATGACGGGCCCCGTTATGTACTGGTGAAGTCCAAGCGATTGGAACGCAAGAGCTAAAGCGGCCAGCACGGCAGTTCTGACCAGGACGAGCACTGTCTTTTGGCGCATGGTGAACCCCTCCGATTCTTTGCGGGCATCTGCGGGAAGCACACTAATGCTTGTGCCCACAAGTATTATATTGGAGGGGCGACGGCCGTGTAAATACCCGAAAAGTCAGTTGGCTCAGCCATTGCAGGACAAATGGCTGAGCCAACTGAGATGCATCAAGCCGGGGTTATGGTCAGTTGCTTTTTGGTGCTGACGTGGGCTCGAAGTCCGATCAGATCGGGGTCCCAAGCAAGACAATCTGGAACGAAACTGCCGGCAATCTGAGGTCAGCTTTCTCGTTTGAATCCGGTAAGGTCTCCATCGGAATTCGCGGCATCTTCCAGAAACACCTGTCCCGTGTCCTCGTCGTACGAGAGAATCTCCGCGTACCTCCCCCAATCGATCAAGGTTTCTACCCTGTGCAAAGCCTCTGCTGGGGTGAGGTGCTTCTCCAGGATCTCCACGAAAAAGTCCTTGGGCATCCTGTGGTTGCGCTTGGACTCGAGCACTTTAATCATTCGCTTGAGTTCGGGAACGGCCGAAAGCGCCTGCGCCCGGAAAATCTCCTTTCGTTCAAGGACATCGGCGTCGGCGAATCTCTCTCCGACTTCGGTGAGCTCGACGTCTCCGCCCTCTACCCTCGCAAAACCCAGCATCTCCGCAGCTTCTACCAGCGGAAGGAGGTCGTCGTATTCGAGCAACAGGTCGTGCGCAACCTCGGGAAGGTCCGCTTTCGAACCCAGGTCCCGGAGGAGCTCGATGAAGCCCGTCATGGCTCCGACCGGCGCCATTGGAATCTGCCGCCGTTCCGCCGCGGCGATCTTGGGTTTCATCTCCTTTCGCGTCAGGATGGAATAGATGGAGTCAACCATGGAAAGAAACCGCGGATCTCGCCGGTCCATGCCCGAGACCGTGTTGGGGATCTCCGCTATCACCCGGCCAGGGTCCCGCGAGAGGAGAACGATCCGCGAAGCGAGGAAAGCAGCTTCCTCTATGTTATGCGTGACCACGACGATGGCCTTGGTGGGGATGCGGTGTTCCTCCCAAAGGTCAAGGAGATCGCGCCTCAGGTTTTCTGCGGTGAGCACGTCGAGCCCGGAGAAAGCTTCGTCCATCAGGAGGATCTCGGGGTTAACCGCGAGCGCCCTGGCAAAACCGACCCTTTGCCTCATCCCCCCGGAAATCTCCTTTGGATAAGCGCTTTCGAATCCGTCCAGGCCTATCATATCTATCATCTCGAGCGCCCTTTGCCGCCGCTCCTCTTCGTCCAGGCCTGACCTGAGAAGGCCGAGTTCTACGTTCTCCAACACGGTGAGCCAGGGGAAAATCGCAAAAGTCTGGAACACCATGGCCACTTTCGGATTCGGCCCCTTGAGGGGCTTTCCCATGCAAAGCACTTCTCCCGACAATGGCTCGATGAGCCCGGCCATGATCCTTAGGAGCGTAGACTTGCCCGAGCCCGACGGACCCAGGATCGCAACGATTTCATCCCTGTTTACCGCCAGGTTTATGTCCTCAAGCACTTTGAGTTCGGACGCTCCGTGCCCGAACCTCTTCTCCACGTGTCTCAGCTCGATTAGCGGCCCGTTCAAGTCGTTTCCTCCTTTCTCCAGCTTCTACTTTCCCGTCATCCGACGCAGTATCCGTTGGCGGTCATCGCCGGGCCGAGCTGCGTCTGGATCTGGATCGTTCGGAGCCGGGCAACTCCGCCCGCGACCTCAATTTTTAACGCAGCTGGGGCCAGAACTCTTAGAACGCCGCTTTCATCTCCTCTGCCTTCTCATAGAGTTTTCGCCAGAAGAACCTGTTCACGATCACAACTATGATCGACATGACAGCTATGCCGGTGACGATAGCCGCCCAGTCCCCTTTGGAGGTGGACTCGGCAATGAACGCACCGAGCCCTGTAGCTTCGAGTCGCGTAGCACCCCACGAAGTAACCTCCGCAACGATGCTGGCGTTCCACGCGCCCCCTGCAGCTGTCACTGCCCCGGTGACGACCGATGGGAAAATCGCAGGTAGTATGAAGTACTTCCATCGCGCAAAGCCCTTCAACCGATACACCCTGGCAGCTTCCTCCAGGTCCCGGGGGATCGACATGGCCCCTCCGATCACGTTGAACAGGAGATACCACTGTGTTCCCAACATCATTAGCGGGATGGCCCCGAGTTCGAAATTTACCTTGTACCTGACGTAAAGCATGGTTACGAACGGAAACAGCATGTTTGCAGGGAACGCAGCGGCGACCTGAACGATGGGCTGCGCCACCTTTCGCAACCTGGGATTCGTTCCGATTTTCACTCCTACGGGCACCGTCCACAACATACCCAGGAAAACAGACGCCATGACCCTGAGAAACGTCAGGAATCCCAGGTAAAAGGCATCCAAAACCAGTTTGAGCCGGACCGTCCTCAAGAGAAACACCAGCCCCTGAACCCCGGAGTACAGCCCGTAAGCTAGGAAGAGCGCGAGGAAACCCTTGGCCAGAACTATGGTGGCATTCCAAAGCCACCGGATGAACCTTCGCCGGGAAGGCGCCATCTCCCGCAGGGATCTGGTGAGGACCACCGTCGCATTACCGACTAGCCGGGAGACCCCCCTGACTAGCGGTCGTGTAAGGCGACCGAGATTGTCGAGAATGAGCGACCGTTTAAAGAGGTCGAGCACGAGCGATTCGCTTTCCTCAACGCCTCCTGCCAGCTCTAATTTGAACTTATCGGACCACGCCACCAGCGGGCGCCATATCAGCTGGTCGCTCAAGACGATGATGATAATCATTGTGACGAGGGCGGAAATCAGGGCGGTAACGTCGGATTTCTCGATAGCCGTCGCCATATACGAGCCTATCCCGGGAAGTCTCACGTCCTTCCCTAAAACGGTTATAGCTTCGCTCGCAGCAAGGAAAAACCATCCTCCACCAAAAGACATCATGCCGTTCCAGACGAGCCCGATCATGGAATATGGGAGTTCCAACTTGGTAAAGGTGCGCCACCGGCCCAATCCGAACACCGCTGCCGCCTCTTTCAGATCCTCCGGCACGGTGGTCAGGGACTGATAGAAACCGAACGTCATGTTCCACGCCTGACTCGTAAAGATGGCGAACACCGATGCGAGCTCAAAACCCAGATTCGAGCCGGGAAACAGATTCGCGAAGGATGCGACGCTTACCGAAAGGAACCCCAGAACGGGTACGGACTGGAGGATGTCGAGAACCGGGATGAGGATCATTTCGGCCACCCGATAATGGCTGGCGACGTACCCATAAATCAGCGTGAAGGTCGTGGAAAGGCCGAACGCCAATATCATCCTGACTATGGACCGGAAAGCGTAGTATGGGAGACTTGTTATGCTTAGGGTTATAGCTCCTGGAGGAAGGCTTGAAGCAATGCTTTCGATTCCCCGATGAGACGATGCCACCACCCAGCCTAGCGCAGCTACCAGCCCGAGGGCCAGGAGGTCCGCAACACCTATCCGCCTTGCGGAGGTTCGTCCTTTCTCCCCATCACGGGTATGATCACTCCCTTCGAGGACCTTTCCTATACTATTGCGCTGCTGTACAGAATTCAAGCTTCACCTTCGCATTTTTGACTTCGGATTCAGCTTGCGCAGGCTGTCCCGCTTGAACCAACGGCGTTTGACGCAGACCGTCTCCAGCTGTTGAGTCATGAGTTATTCCACGGTTTTCCTGTGTCCTTAAGTTCTCGAGATCATGCCGGGATTAGTAACCGGCGCACTCCTCTTGTGTAACCGATTAGACGGTAGTATACTGTGTATGTCCGATATACACAGCTTGGTGGTGGCAGTCCAAATCTGCCTGACTAAGTCAGGCATGATCATTTGCTAAATGAGACTTCACCTGTCCGACCAAAATCCGACGCCCTATTACCTGCAGATATTCGAGCAGGTACGGCAACTCATCTTGACCGGTGAGCTATTACCGGGCGAAGCTCTGCCGTCAATAAGGCAGCTCGCTCAGGAGCTCCTAACTAGCGTGATTACGGTTAAGCGGGCCTATCAGGAGCTGGAAACGGCGGGTCTCATCACCACCAGGCCTGGCCTGGGGACTTTCGTCGCCAGGTTGGACGAGGAAAGCCGCAGGTCGCTGGCGCTCGGAGCCGCCAGGGAAGCCCTGGGCAGAGCTATTCGGGAGGCAAAGCGACTCGGGCTCTCACCGGAACAGATCCGGCGTCTTGTGGAATCGTTGTTGACGGAGTGGGAGGTGTAGATCTGTGAAAAACGAAACGCTCGCCCTCGAAGTCCGTGGACTCACGAAGGACTATGGCGACTTCGTCCTCAAAGACGTGTCCTTTTCCTTGCCCCACGGCTACATCATGGGATTCATCGGCCAGAATGGAGCGGGCAAGAGCACGACGATCAAGTGCATTATGAACCTCGTTCACCCAGACAAAGGGTCCATCAGGGTATTCGGGGTCGACGCCTTGCGCAACGAACAAGAGGCGAAACAGCTGGTCGGGTACGTAGGAGAAGAACAACCCTTTTACGACGAATTCACAGTGGCCCAGACTGCGAGATTCGTCGCTCGTTTCTATTCCCAGTGGGACGAAGGGCTTTTCAAGGGACTTTGTCGCAAGTACGGGATTTCCCTGGATAAGAAGGTGAAGAGCCTCTCCAAGGGCACCCGGGTGAAATTCGCTCTGAGCTTGGCTCTGGCCCACAGGCCTAAGCTTCTGATATTGGATGAGCCGATGTCCGGGCTGGACCCGGTCGCCCGGCACGAAGTACTCCAGGAGCTTTTGGATGTGATTCAGGACGAAAACCGCTCGGTTTTCTTCTCTACCCACATCGTTGACGATCTCGAACGCGTAGCCGACTACGTCGGACTGATACACCAGGGAACACTCCTATTTTCCAGAGAAAAAGACGAGGTCCTTTCAAACTGGAAACGGATAACCCTCCCGGCGGAGCTCGCATCAAGAGTGAAACCGTACGCGTTCCGCACGGAAGAGGTTCCGGAAGGTGCATTCCTCAATAACACGCCGAGTTTATCTCAAAGCGGGCGGGTCGTTATGGTAGTGGACAGGTTCACTGAGATGGTCAGAGACTTTCCGGGGTTGGCCGCGTTGTCCGGCGTCGAAGTCGAAAACCTCGGGCTCGAGGACATCATGCTCATCACCGCGAAGGGGCGCTCCGACTGGCCCGATCTTCGTCCACCGGTTCGCTCCTTTTCGTGAAAACGTTTCTAGGGAGGTTTTGGGGATGTTGGAACTAATCAAAAAAGACCTCTTGATTAACTCCAAAACTCTCATCCGGTTTGCTGCGTTCGGCGGCCTAACAGCTTTGCTGTTTTCCCGCATGGAACAGGGCGTGGCGTTCATCGCTCTCTGGAGCATGATGATACCCTACATGTACCTTCCGACGAGTTGCTACACCGAGGAACTCAACAAAGGGCTCGCCTTTTGCAGGAGCCTTCCTATTCCAGCTTCGACCATCGTGTGGAGCAAGTTCGCCGGCGCGGTCCTTGTAACTCTGGGTTCGGGGGCCTACGTTCTCCTTCTCGCCGAGCTCTCCCGGTATCTCGGTTGGCTCGAATTAGACCCTTCGTTCCCTCTTTTGGCAGCTGTCACCAGTCCATGGGTCGCCGTGTTCATAATGCATGGAGTGTTCCTGCTCCTTTTCTTCTCTCACGGGTACAAGCGAGCCCAGTCTATCGTCTCCATGCTGCCTCTTCTGTTCCTGTTACCCCTCATATTTCCGGAATCGGCTAAAGCGAAGCTATCAAGCTATTTCGCGACTTTGTTCGGGGGTAGAGCTGACCTCCGGTCCGTCCTAGCTTTGCTCATCGCTCTAGCTTTGGGTATCGAAGCGCTTCTCACGTGGCGGGCAAGCAAGGTGTTCGAAGCGAAAGACGTACCTTGAAAAGTCCGAATACGGAGGAGGCTAATGCCCGAGATTAACCTCCCTTGCACCGCTGAGCGATCACAGACGACGACGGAGCCGGGGCCGGTTGTGTGGCGTGCAGGCCTCCCGACCCTCCCAACCGGCCCACCTCCGCCAGCTGAGCGAACACAAACTACGCCAACACCGTCCTAAACGACTTACAACCGACGCCCCGGGCCGGCTCAAAAAGTCCTTCCCATTACACCGTGCCTGCCGGCCCAATGGCATGAGCCCCAGAAGGCCAGCGGCGGCGGCCGTCGCGACCACCCGGATGGCGAAACTCAGGTCCAGGGCTGGAGTGAGGCCGAACGACTTGTAAAACCATACTCCCGCCACAGGCCAAACGAAACTGGAAAGTCCCACCACGACGTTGAAAAGGGACACGTAGTACGGCCTGGTGGCCCCCGGCGAAACGTCGAGCAAACCGTTGAACAGCGAAAGGGCAAATCCCGCTCCGAAGAAACCCGCCAACACGTTCAGACCGAGGTAGACATAGGGAGAACGCCAGTGAGCGTAAACCACGGGAAACAGGATGTGAGCTCCCGCGGTGAGGACGAGCACCTTAGGATTACCCCATTTCTCACTCCAGTATCCCCACTTTTTGTAAGCTAAGAAGGAAGCGACGCCGGACCCGACTGAGAACAGGCCGAGCCAAGTGTTGGATAGGCCCATGACCTTAACCCACAGGATGGTCCACAGCGTCGCAGGAAAGTGAAATCCCAGGTGTATAACGAACACCGCCAGGAGAAACCGCACGAACCTCAAGTCCCGGAGCGTTTCTCTGATCGCGTTCAAACCGCTTGGTGCACTTTTCCTCTCACTGGGATCCAGCGGCCTTTCCTCGAGTTTTCTCAGGTACACCCAGGAGCCGAGGAGAAAACCGTAGGATACCAGGTACAGCACAGCGTAGTTCACAGGCCACGCCACAAGGTCAAGGAAAACTCCTGCTACCATGGTGGACACCAGTGAAACCAGGGTACATATCATGTTCCTTTCTCCAAAGATCCTTCCCCTGAGCTCGGGCGTGAACATCTCTCCCATCATAGCTGTCCAGGCTATTCCCGCCATGGTAGCCGGGATGTTCATGAGGGCAAACGCCAGGACGAAGGCCCAGCTTTTTATCTCCGCCGGCGCGGGCACGAGGGCGAGAAACGCAAAGGCGACGAAGAACGTCCGGTGGATGATGGATGCGACCAGCGTCGGCTTCAGGCGGTTTTCGAACTTGTCTATCAGCAGAGCCGAGGGGATCTGCGCCAAGAGCCCCGCAAGAGCCGGAAGCGAAGTCAAAAGGCCAAGAAGGTAGTCGGAAGCCCCGAGGTTTACGGCGAAAGCTCCCCAAAAGGGCGTCGTGAGACCCGCCATAACCGAGTAAAGCGAACCATCGATGAGGCTCGTAACAGCGTTTTTACGTTCCACAGGATCGGGAATATACTCGCATAATCTCTTCGTCGGTGATCCGCTCTCCTCCCAGAACAGCCCGACGGCAGTACAGCAAAGGCTTATGGCAAGACCTCCCAGCGAATTCGTCGCTGGGACTTCGAAGCTACTGGGGCAACTCGTCTTCCCCCAGAACCACTATCTCGGGTTGGAGAATTACCCCGGACACCTCGTACACTCTGCGCACTATGACGTCCATGAGTTGCAGCACATCCCGGGCCGAAGCGCCACCGGTGTTGACGATGAAACCGGCATGTTTGGGGGACACTCGAGCTCCACCAACCGAAAACCCTTTTAGACCAGCCCTTTCAACCAGAGGACCCACGTATCCGCCCGGGGGTCTGCGGAACGCGCTCCCGGCCGAAGGCAAATCGAGCGGCTGCTTTTCTTGACGCCTTCGGGCGTACTCTTCCATCTGATGTCGGATGTTCTCTTTTTTCCCCTTCGCCATACGGAGTTCGGCGCCGAGTACAAGCAAATCGTTCCTGTGCTGAAAGATGGACTCTCTGTACGAAAACGAGAGCTCGTCCCGGTCAAGCCAGAAAACCCGCCCTTCCTGGTCGAGAACCTTAACCCGTGACACCAGGGAAGCGATTTCCCCATCGTAGGCACCCGCGTTCATAGCTACCGCGCCGCCGACGCTGCCGGGAATGCCTACGGCGAACTCCAGGCCCGAAAGTTCCAGTTCACATGCGGTGTCGAGGAGCTCCGACAGGAGAGTCCCCGCACCGACCTCGAGTACGGTTTCCCCCGTCGGTACTATACCGTCCAGGTCAGGCGAGAGTTTCAGAACCGCGCCGCGAATCCCGCCGTCCCGCACCAGCAGGTTCGTGCCGTTGCCCATTACGTAGCAGGGCACGCCGCTGCGCCTGCACTCCACAAAGACGCGGCCGGTATCCTCGACACTGCGGGGAATGACGAGAAGATCGGCCGGCCCTCCGATTCGAAACGACGTGTGCCGGGACATCGGCTCGTTCCACAAGACTTTAGAGTCCTTGAGGGTCTGAGCCAGTTCCTTGAGGAACTCTCTGTACCCCTCGGGCATGACGGCCACGGCGACGACCCCTTTCCATCATTATGCACCGTGAATCTATTCTAGTTTAGACTTAATGATTATGTTAACGAGCTCCGGGTTGGCTTTACCGCCCGTTTTCTTCATCACCTGTCCCACGAGAAACCCCATCGCCTTGCTTCTCCCTTTCTTGATCGCCTCGACCGCAGAGAGGTTCTCGGCGATGACCTCGTCGACCACGTGCTCCAGAAAAGCTCGGTCCGTGACCTGTTGAAGCCCTTCTTCGCGGACGATTTCCTCGGGGTCGCGGCCAGTCTCGCACATCTTGACCAGGATGTCTTTGGCGATCCTGCCGCTTATCACTCCTATGTCGATGAGCCGTATGAGCTTGACCAGGAACTCGGGACTCGTAGGTATCGCATCCGGTCCCAACCCGCGGGAATTCATGTAACCCAGGAGCTCCGACAAGATCCAGTTGGAGATAGCCTTAGGATCTGCGCCTCGGGAGACACATTCATCAAAGAACCTGGAAAGCTTTCTGGAAGAGGTCAGAATACTGGCGTCGTAAGCCGGTATACCGAGGACGTCCACATAGTATCTCTTCTTTTCCTCAGGCAGAGGCGGCATTTCCCGTTTGACGCTTTCCAGCCACTCCTCGCTCAGGATCAGAGGAGGCAGGTCTGGGTCGGGGAAATACCGGTAATCTTCGGACGTTTCCTTCAGCCTGAGGGGTACCGTGATCTCCAAAGATTCGTCCCAGCCCCTCGTTTCCCTGCGCACCGTACCTCCTGCGGTTAAAATCCGCGACTGCCTGTCCTTCTCGTAAGCAAGGGCTCGAACCACCGCCCGGAAGGAATTCAGGTTCTTGACCTCTACCAATGCTCCCGGCTGCTCCTGCCCCAATCGGCGAAGGGAAACATTGGAGTCCACTCTCATGGACCCCTCCTCCATTTTGACGTCGGACACGCCCGTAAACTCCAGGATCCGCCTGAGCTCCTCCAGATACTGCCTGGCCTCCTCGGGAGAAGAGATATCCGGCTCCGAGACTATTTCTATAAGAGGCGCCCCGCATCTGTTGAAATCCAGCAGCGAGTAAGCTGCCCGCGTAACATCGTCTCCTTCGTGGATCGATTTTCCGGCATCTTCTTCCAGATGCAGCCGTCTGATGCGGATTTTCTTTGGAGGAGGACCCGGAATCATAACGCAACCGTTCACTGCGAGGGGCTCGTCATACTGAGATATCTGGTATCCTTTGGGCAGGTCGGGATAAAAGTAGTTCTTCCGGGCAAACCTCGAGCGTAAATTCACGCGGCAATTCAGGGCAAGGGCCGCGATGACGGCAAGCCGGACCGCCTCCCGGTTGACCACGGGAAGGGCTCCGGGAAGGCCGAGGCACACGGGACAGACGTTCGTGTTGGGAGGATCGCCGAACCTCGTCGAGCACCGGCAAAACATCTTGGACCTGGTCAAAAGCTCGGCGTGCACTTCAAGACCCACGACGAGTTCGAGATCTTCTCGGGCCAGACGCCCTCCGGCAGCTTCCTTTTCCGACACGAGCCTCACTCCTTCCAGGCCGACCCTTTCGGACTTTGCGCCTGCGGACACGCTGAACCGCAGCTTTCCTTGCCGAGATCTTTTCTCATGCGGGCAAGCTCCGCCTCCACTGCGGGAGCAACCGCCTGGTAAAAGGCGTGCCCTGCGCAAAGGACGGTTTCCTCATCGAAAGGCCGACCGGTGATTTGAAGCCCGACGGGAAGACGCCTCCCGGAATCCCCATCGCCGTCCTCACCAGAGTTCGAATCCTCCTCGAACCCGCACGGGACGGAAAGAGCGGGGAGTCCCGCCAGATTTGCGGGAACCGTCAGGACATCCGCCATGTACATGGACAACGGGTCCTGGGTCCGCTCCCCAAGAAGGAAGGCGGTGGTGGGAGTCGTGGGCGAAAGTAGAATGTCAAACTCTTCGAACGCTCTCTTAAAATCCCTTCGGATCAGCGTCCGAACTTTGGCGGCCCTCAAATAGTAGGCATCGTAGTACCCTGCACTCAGGACGAATGTCCCCAGCATGATCCTTCGTCTGACCTCCGGGCCGAAGTTTCGCCTGGTCCGCACGTACATTTCCTCGAGACCGTTCGCCTCCGCCCTCAGGCCGTACCGAACGCCGTCGAATCTGGAGAGGTTGGAGGAAGCTTCGGCTGGGGCGATTATGTAGTAGCAATCCAGGGCGTAGCGTATCATGGGAAGGGAGGTCTCTTCGATCTCGACGCCCAGGTCCTCCATAACCTCCAGGGCGCGTTCGAAACACTCCTTTACCCCCCGAGATACACCCTGGGTCAAGCATTCTCTAGGTACTCCCGCTTTGAGCCCTTTCGCGCTTTTCGAGAGAGCCCGAGTATAAGACGGCACCGGGCGGTTGTCCGAGGTGGAGTCCCGTTCGTCAAAGCCCGAGATCGCGTCCATCAAGAGGCACACGTCTCTCACATCGGCTGCGAGCGGGCCTATTTGGTCTAAGGACGACGCGAAAGCTACCAGGCCGTAACGGGACACCCGACCGTAAGTAGGTTTGAGACCGGTGATGCCCGTAAAAGCCGCAGGTTGCCTTACGGAACCGCCAGTGTCGGACCCGAGAGCCAGGGGAACCTGGCCTGCAGCGACGGCGGCGGCCGACCCGCCGCTGGAGCCGCCGGGCACCCTTCTCAGGTCCCACGGGTTGCGCGTCAGACCCAGGGCAGAGTTTTCCGTGGACGAGCCCATGGCAAACTCGTCCATGTTGGTCTTGCCGATGATGATCGCGCCCTGCGCCTTGAGCGCTTTGACCACCGTGGCATCGTAAGGCGCAACCCAGTTGGCGAGCATCTTGGACCCGCACGTACACCTGGTACCCGCCACGCAAATGTTATCCTTCACCGCAACGGGAAGGCCTCCTAGCAGCCCGGGATACTCCCCCGATTGCCGCAACTCGTCTATGCGCCGAGCTTGGGCAAGCCCTTCGTCCCGCATCACTTCGAGGAACGCACCGACCTTCGGTTCCACCTCGGAGATACGGTCGAGAAATGCCTCAACCACTTCTGTCGCCGATACTTCGCCGGCCATCATCAGTTCCAGAAGGGCCGAGGCTTTCATATTCCACAACGCGCCACCGCTCATCTTCTTGCCCGCCACTCCCCATCAGCCTCGTTTTCTCGAGGGAGTCTCTGCTCCTGACCGGTCCTGGGCACCATGACGTAGCCGTCCTTTACTGCCGGAACGCCCCGGAGGAACTCGTCCCTGGAAAGACCCGCACGAACCTCGTCGGCGAAAAGCCTCAGTTCGGCCTCGTCGAACGACCCGAAAGACGGCTGCACGCCGTCCACGTCCAGACCGAAAAGTTCCTCCATGTGTGCCAGGATGGATTGAAGCTCCCTTTGCATCTTTTCGGCCTCGCCGTCCTCGAGTTCCAGCATGGCAAGGCGGGCGACGTGCCTCACGTCGATCTTCGGCACGCGTTTACCCCCATCCCCGACGCCTGCGTTCAAAGGCACCACTACTCCCTCCATGCACTCTTTCGCTTCAGCGCACTTCCTCCCGGGCGGAACTGCGATTTCGTCGTCGCCCGGCGCCCCGGAAACCGACCTGCGGGGTGCACCGCACTAACCGTAGGACCAGACGGCCCTCTTTACCGTACACACCCGCGTCCGGACTCACCCGAACCTCCGCTCCAGCCGGCACGGCCCCGAGCAAGGCTTTCACAACAGGGGTTTTCTTCCCACGAGTTCGAGGAACTCCGCTTCGGTCATCGTCCGCACCCCAAGCGCTTTCGCCCTGTCCAGTTTCGAGCCGGGCTGGTCGCCGACTATGAGCGCATCGGTGTTTTTCGACACATCCTGACTTACCTTGGCTCCCAGCGATTTGAGGAGCTCCTCGGCTTCGCGCCGGGTCATCGACGAGAGCGTCCCGGTTATCACGTAAGTCTTTCCTGCCAGAGGCCCCGGTCCTGCGAGTTCCTTCGCAGCTTCTACCGTGGTGGCCGCTTTCACCCCGGCTTTCTTGAGCTTTTCTATCAGCGTTTTCATTGACTCCTGTTTGAATGCGGTAGCTATCGACCTGGCCGTCTCGGGCCCTACGTCGGGAACAGCTAAGAGGTCCTCTTCCGTCGCCTGCATGAGCCGGTCGATGCTTTTGAAGTGCTCCGCCAGGACGTCAGCTCCTCTGTCGCCCACATGCCTTATACCGAGAGCAAAGATTAGCCTGGAAAGCGGTCGCGACTTGGAGTTCTCGATAGCTTTAAGCAAGTTTTCCGCCGACTTCTCCCCCATCCGCGGCAGTTTCAACAGGTCCTCTTTTTTCAGGAAGTACAGGTCACCCGCGTCTCGAACCATGCCGGCTTCGACCAGCGAATCCACGGTGGAGGGACCCAGACCGGTTATGTCCATCCCATCCCTGGACGCGAAATGTATGAGACTCTCCCGGATTTGCGCTGGACACGCCATTCCAGTGCATCTGGTGACCGCTTCTCCGGGAAGTCTCACGGCGTCCGCGCCGCAAACGGGACACTTATCGGGCATGGAAAATTCCTTTTCGGTACCGGTCCTCTTCTCCTTGAGGACGGCGACTATCTCGGGAATCACATCACCCGCCTTTTGAAGGATGACCCAGTCGCCCACGCGCACATCCTTCTCTTTCACCATGTCTTCGTTGTGGAGCGTGGCTCGGGAAACCGTCGATCCCGCGACCCGGACGGGCTCGAGGATCGCAACCGGAGTGAGAGCTCCGGTCCTGCCCACCTGAACTACGATATCCAGGACCCTGGTCTGGACCTGTTCAGCGGGGAACTTAAAGGCCAGCTCGGCCCTGGGACTGTGGCTGGTAGCTCCCGCCCTGGCTTCGAGTTCGAGATCATCTACTTTGATGACGATTCCATCGGTGTCGTAGGGAAGAGCATGCCTCTTTTCGCGCCAGTCCTCTATTGCCGCAAGAAGCTCCGACAGTGACGTGTACACCTCATAAGGAGGGATGGGGAATCCCAGCGACCGCAGGAGACCCAACATCTCCTCCTGGGTCCGGAAAGGCTTTCCGGGTTCATACGCACGTATCTCGTAAAAGAGCGCTCTGAGAGGCCTCGACGCGGTAACCCTCGGGTCGAGCTGTCTCAAAGAACCCGCGGCGGCGTTTCGCGGATTGGCGAAGGTGGTTTCCCCCGCTTCCTCTTTCCGCCTATTGAGCTCGGCGAAATCCTGCTTGGACAGGTACACTTCCCCTCTGACCTCCAGGAAGTCCGGGAGCATCCCGGCCTCGCCTCTCAGCACCAGGGGAATTGAACGGACGGTGCGGACGTTGGCGGTGACGTCCTCTCCCTGGATACCGTCTCCCCTGGTAAGCCCGAGGGAAAGCTTACCCTTTTCGTAACGGAGCACCACGGTAAGGCCGTCGATCTTGGGCTCGACGACGTAACGAACGTCCTGTTCTTTCGCTCCGGTGATGGATAGAAGCCGCCGGTGGAATGCTCTGACGTCTCCCTCATCGAAAGCGTTGGAGAGACTCAACACGGGCCTGGTGTGAGGCACCGCCCTGAAGGCCGAAGCTACCTCCCCTCCCACCCTCTGCGTGGGCGAATCGGGCGTGACGAGCTCCGGATATTGTTCTTCGAGGCGCACGAGCTCGTTCCACAGACGGTCGAACTCTTCGTCGGAAATGGTGGGGGAATCCAGCACATAGTACCTGTACTGGTGTTCTCTGATTTCCTTCCGGAGCGCCTCTACCCGCCTGCGAACTTCTTCACTAGCTGCGCGTTCAGGCATATCCGCCGCCTCCCCGGATATCCAGAAGCTTTTCCGGAACATCCCTGAGAAAACGGGAAACCTCGCAAGGTTGACTGCCAAGAGAACCCCATTTAGTCATAGAGAAGGTGAGATACAGCTTCTCCTTGGCTCTCGTCATCCCCACATAGCACAACCGCCTTTCTTCTTCTAATTGTTTCTGGTCACCCAGAGACCTAATGTGGGGAAGGGAGCCTTCCTCCATGCCAACCATGAACACCACCGGAAACTCAAGGCCCTTCGCCGCGTGAAGAGTCATCATCGTGCACACGTCAGCCCGCTGCCTGTAAGTGTCCTGGTCCGATACGAGGGCGAGCTGGTCGAGGAACGCACCCAGCGTCCCGCCCTGAGCTCGAAACGCCCTGGCCGCCGCCAGGAGCTCGTCCAGGTTCTCAAGACGCTCCAGCGCCTCCGGCGTTCCCTCGCGCTCGAGATACCCCCTGTACCCGCTGGCTTGCAAGACCTCCTGGAGAATTTCATCGGGAGGCGCGTTTTCCCCTCTTGCGCCGAGATCCCTCAGGATCCGCCCGAGCGCCTGTGCCTGGTCGATCTGCGGCTTCTTGAGCCCCGGCACCAGATGGGCTTCCAGGAGCGCTTGTACGAGGTCTTTGCCAGTCTCCGCGGCGTACCGCGAAATTCTCTCCAGGCTGGATGGGCCAAGTCCTCTGGGCGGCTCATTTATGATTCTCTCCAGAGAAAGATAGTCTCGGGGATACACGACGAGCCTCAGGTATGAGAGGGCATCCTTGATTTCCTTTCTATCGTAGAACCGGAGGCTGCCCACCACCGAATAGGGAATTCCCTCCCGGACGAAGACCTCTTCGAACGGCCGGGATTGGGCATGGGTCCTGTAAAGGATGACCGCCGAACCCAGAGGGACTCCCTTTTTAGCCAGAGCCAGTAGCTCCGAAGCCACGTACTGAGCTTCGTCGGTCGGGTTTTCCGCCGCGTAAACCGTTATAGGAAGCCCACCTTTTTTAGAGGTCCATAGCCTCTTTTCCTTGCGATAGTAATTCTTGGAGATGACGTGATAAGCTGCGTCCAGGATTACCTGGGTTGAACGGTAGTTCTGCTCCAATCGCACCACGTGCGCGTCGGGATAGTCTTTTTCGAACTCGAGGATGTTTCTGATGTCCGCGCCTCTGAACGTGTAGATGCTCTGGTCGTCGTCACCGACGACGGCCAGGTTACGGTGAAGTCCGGCCAGCAGTTTCACTAGCACGTACTGGGCGTGGTTCGTATCCTGGTACTCGTCTACGAGAATGTGTTGAAATCTTTCCTGGTAACGCCGGAGGATTGCCGGGTTTTCTTCAAAAAGTTTCACCGTGTTGAAGATGAGGTCATCGAAGTCCATCAAATCGAGCTCGATGAGCTTTCGCTGATAACCTTTGTAAACTTCCGCCACCTTCGATTCGTAGAAGCCCACAGCCCGCCGGGCGAATTCTTCGGGTCCGATGAGCTCATCCTTGGCCCTGGATATCGCGTTCAGAAAAGACCTGGGAGGATACTGCCTTTCGGAAAGGTCGAGATCCTTCAATACCTTCCTGACCAGGGCGAGCTGGTCCGAGGCGTCGGCTATGGCGAAGTTCGGCGAGACGCCGATCGATCCGGTGCCTCCGGAAGACTTGGACGAAGAACGGCTCGCCCGACCTTCAGCTTCTGAAGCCAGCTGCGCCAAGCTGGCCCTGAGAATTCGCGCACATGCGCTGTGAAAGGTCATGGCCCAGATACCGCGGACCGCGTCCCCGAGGAGTTCTACAAGTCTCCCTTTGAGCTCGTCGGCAGCTTTGTTGGTGAAGGTGATGGCCAGTATGTTTGAAGGGTCCACGCCCCGGTTCAAAAGCCAAGCTACCCGGCGTATGAGCACAGTAGTCTTGCCCGAACCGGCTCCCGCCAGGATTAGAAGAGGACCTTCCTCGTGGGTAACTGCCTCGACCTGGGCCGGGTTGAGCCCGGCCAGGATCGCCCGTTCCCTGGCGGTTACAGAACCACCGTTCGCCACGGGATTTCTCGTTCCGTCCCGAGGCGCGGTTGGATACTCTGGAAAATGATCTCCTGGATTGCCGGCCACCGTTCCTGAATCGGTTACCCGACCCACCATATAGTCTGCCTCCAACACTCGCCATCTCGAACAGTGTCTCAAGGAAACGCCGGCGAAGTCAACACCTCCGTCCCACCCAGTTCAGCATCTTCCTTGCGGAAAAGCTCATGGTGCGCTTCCGCTTGACGCTCCTTCTGTCGTGAGACGTTTCGGTCAATCAACTTGGCGGGATATTTCCCCGGCGACGGGCAGGACGTGTCTCCAGGAGTTTTTCTGCCGCTGGAGGGCGAGCTCGACGAGTTTACCGATGAGGTCCGGATAGGGGAGCCCGGAAGCTTCCCACAGTTTAGGGTACATGCTCACCGACGTGAAACCGGGAATGGTATTGAGCTCGTTGACGTAAAT
The DNA here is from genome assembly GCA_014896535.1 of Candidatus Fermentithermobacillaceae bacterium. Classification (GTDB taxonomy): domain Bacteria; phylum Bacillota; class Sulfobacillia; order Fermentithermobacillales; family DUSS01; genus DUSS01. The sequence continues at coordinate 11,346 of JADBKE010000010.1, read as the reverse complement.
TTCGCCGGTGGCGGGCAGGACGAAGAAATCAACCCTGGCCATTCCCTGACACTCGGTAGCCACAAACGCGCGGCGCGCCATCTCCCGCACCTTGCTGGCAGTAGCTTCGTCGAGTTGGGCGGGGATGAGAAGCTTCGTGCGGGGATCCACGTACTTGGCTTCGTAATCGTAAAACTCCCGGGCAGGTACGATTTGACCGGGTACCGACACCTCGGGTTCGTCGTTCCCCAGCACGCTGCACTCGATTTCCAGGGCTCCGGTGACAGCAGGTTCTACCAATGCTTTCCAGTCGTAAAGTAGCGCCTTGTCGAGCGCCGACGGCAGTTCGTCCGGCTTCTTCACTTTGGTGGTTCCCAGACTCGAGCCCGACCCGGAGGGCTTCACAAAACAGGGGAAATCGACGGAGTCGAGGAGAGAGCGAAGAACTGCATCCCTGGATCGCTCCCAGGAGCATCTCCGCACGACCTTGGCCGGCAGGCAAGGTATACCCGCTTCGCGAAGGATGCGCTTGGTGACATCCTTGTCCATGCAAATCGCGGACGCCAGCGTAGGGGCACCCACATACGGGATGTCGCAAATCTCAAGGTAGCCCTGGATCGTGCCGTCTTCTCCGTACACGCCGTGCAACACGGGAAAGACGACATCCACCGGCACGCGCCGGAAACCCGAGTTTTCCTCCACCCACAGACCTCTGCGCGAACCGTCCGGGACGAGGCAGCAGTAACGTCCGCAGTCCGGGGTCACTTCGGTCTTACCGGAGGAAAGAAACTCCAGCGCGTTGGGGATATACACCCATCTTCCTTCCCGGGTTATACCTATCCCCACGATTTCGAATCCCTTCGCTACCGCCGCCGAAGCCACCGACCGGGCGGAAATCACCGAGATCTCGTGTTCGCCGGACCGGCCCCCGAATATGATGCCGAGTCTAATTCCCCCATTGCTACTAGTAGTTGCCATCATCGTTCCCGATCCCCTCACATTTCGGTCCAGCGCTGTTTCATGGAACTTATGCGTCTTTCTTGGCTGCGATGAGTCCCTGAGAAGTCGCTTTCGTAGGGACGATCTCCCTGATCTCTCCGACCCAATCCGGTTGGCCGTGAAACCAGCACCTCACGTAAGACCGGGTGACCCCGGTCAGCATCCCCCTGTCGGGCTCTTCCTCCACCAGGACCTCAACGGGCACTCGTACATACCTACGATGGAAATCCAGCGACAGTTCCCGTGCGACCTTGAGGACTTCTTTAAGCCTGGCGGACTTCTCCTTCTCCGGCACCTTTCCGGGCAGGGCCGCCGCACGGGTCCCGGGCCGCGCGGAATAACGGAAGGCGTGAACCCGGGAAAAACCGATGTCCACCAGCGCCCGGAGGGTGTCCTGGAAGTCCCGGTCCGTCTCCCCCGGAAAGCCCACGATGATGTCGGTCCCGAGTCCGAGGTCCGGAGCGATCTTCCGGGCCATCTCGGCGATCCTCGCAAACGACGCGAGAGTATACCTTCTGCCCATGAGCTTCAGTATCCTGTCGCTGCCGCTTTGAAGGGGCAGGTGCAAATGATGGCACACCTGAGGCATCCTGAGACAGTCCAAAAGCTCCTCGTCGACGTCATGGGGCTCGAGAGAACTCAGCCTGAGTCTCACGAGGCCGGGTATGCGGCAGATTTCCTTGACTAGGGTCGAAAGGGGCGGCGGTCCGTAGAGTCCCAAATGAGTCCCGGTCAGCACGAGTTCTTTTTTGCCCATCCTGATCAGCCTTTCCGCTTCCTTTAATACTTCCTCGAGGGGCCTTGAACGCGAGGGTCCACGGGCGAACGGCACTATGCAGTAGGTGCAGTAATCGTCGCACCCTTCCTGCACTTTGAGATAGGCACGGGTCAGGGTGGGGTGTTCAACAAAAGCTTCTTCGAAAACCTCGGTTTTTTCGTGGGGCTGGACTTTGACAACCGCCCGACCGGGTTCGTCCCTCAGAGCTTCCTCCAGAGCTTCCAGAGCGAGGCCCTTGCCTCTAACACCCGAGACCGCCACAACCCCGGGGAGATCGGCCACCTGGTCCGGGTCGATCTGAGAATAGCAGCCGGTGACCACAATTTTTGCGCCCTGTCGGGCGAAGGCCCGGATCGCTTGCCGGGCTTTGGCCGCGCTGCGTCCGGTCACGGCGCAAGTGTTGACCACGACGATGTCGGCAGGACCTTCTTCAACCACGCGGTACCCCCGGCGCCGGAACAGCTCCTTGAGGTAGTCGGTGTCGTACTGATTCTGCCGGCATCCGAACGTCTTGAAGAAGACGGTCGGCCCTTTTGGAACATTGCCATTCGTCGTTGCAGGGTTCGACATCATAGCAATTGCGTCATCGTCCATTTTCGGGTCCTCTTAAACGAGATGCTCGTTTCCAACTCGAGCGCACCCCGGGGCTCACGTGCGGTGAGGCCCCGGGGCGGGCAGATTCGCTTTAGGTCCGCTTTTCGCTTGCAACGAAGAATTGAACACTACGGCGCCGCCTTCGGAGTGGTAAGCGGAGCCCACGGTGATTTAAATCTTCTCAGTCGCAATGAGTTGGATACCACCGACACTGAACTCATTGCCATCGCCGCCCCCGCCAGTACAGGGGAAAGATATCCCAGAGCCGCTAGAGGTATACCCAATGTATTGTAGACGAACGCCCAGAACAGGTTCTGCTTGATGATCGTCATGGTAGCTCTGGAAAGCTTTATCGCAAGCGGAACAGCCCGCAGGTCGCCCTTCATTAAAGTAATGTCCGCCGACTCCATCGCGATATCGGTTCCGGTACCGATGGCCATCCCGACGTCCGCCTGGGCCAGGCTTGGAGCGTCATTGATACCGTCGCCGACCATGGCAACGACGGCTCCGGCATCCCTCAGTTCCTGGATGCGCCCAGCTTTCTCTCCGGGCAGGACACCGGCGATGACGTCCTCGGGATGAATGCCCACTTTATTGGCCACGGCCAGGGCGGCTTCCCTTGCATCCCCCGTCAGCATTATCACCCTGATACCCATTCTGCGCAGCTCCTCGATGGCTTCGACGGAACCTTCTTTGACCGTGTCGGCCAGGGAAATGAGTCCTGCAAGTTTCCCCTCTTCGGACAGGTAGAGCACGGTCTTCCCCTGGGCGGCCAATCTTTCCCCCAGGTCTCCAGCAGCGGCGAGGTCAACTCCGTTGGTCCTGAGAAACCGGGCCGAGCCCACTAACACCCGCTTTCCGCCGACTGTAGCTTTAACTCCCTGCCCGGGCACAGCTTCGAACTCCTCCGCTTCGACGAGGGAGACGCCTCGAGCCAAAGCTTCGCGCACGAGAGCCTCACCCAGGGGGTGCTCCGACGGCTTCTCAGCCGACGCAGCGATCTTGAGGAGCCGAAGCTCTGCGCGCGGACGACCAGCGCCGCCCGCGGAGGCGCTGTCATCGCCGCCTTGCCGGGCACGCCCTCCGCCCTCTGCGTCCTCGAGGGCGATGACGTCCTGGACGGATGGTCGCCCCACCGTTATGGTCCCCGTTTTGTCAAGCACCACAACGTTCACGGAATGCGCCCTTTCCAGGTGTTCCGCTCCCTTGATGAGAATCCCCATTTCCGCGCCTTTCCCGGTGCCCACCATTATCGCGGTGGGGGTGGCAAGCCCTAGGGCGCAGGGACAGGCTATGACCAGCACCGCGGTGGCGTTCAAGAGCGACCTCCCAACGTCCCGCGACACCAGCAGCCACCCGACAAAGGTGATGAGAGCTACGCCAACGACCACCGGCACGAAGTAGCCGGCCACCACATCAGCCAGTCTCTGGACCGGAGCTTTAGACTCCTGAGCCCTCTCGACCATCTCCACGATTTGCGAAAGCACAGTGTCCTTGCCCACGCGCTTGGCTTCGAACTCGAAACTCCCGTGCAAATTGACAGTTCCACCCATAACCATGTCTCCTGGCTGCTTATCCACGGGAACGCTTTCGCCCGTGAGCATCGACTCGTCCACCGAACTCCAACCCTTCGTCACAACCCCGTCTACGGGAATCCTGTCGCCCGGCTTCACAACCAGGATATCCCCAACCTGTACGGCGGCGACGGGAACCTCAACCTCCACGCCGTTCTTTATGACCCGCGCCGTGGCCGGCCTGAGGCTCGCCAGTTTGCGGATGGCCTCCGACGTACGCCCTTTGGCTCTCGCTTCGAGGTATCTGCCGAGGATCACCAGGGTTATGATCACCGCCGAACTTTCGAAGTACACCGGGCCGCCCGCAAAAGCCGTGGCCAGACTGTAGAAATATGCGGCGCTGGTCCCGGCAGCTACGAGGACGTCCATATTGGCCATCCGGGCGCGGAGCGCGTGGTAGGCACCCCTGTAGAACTGCCACCCCGCGCCGAATTGAACGGGCGTCGCCAGAACCAGCTGGAAATAGGGGCTCATGAGCAGGTGAGGCACGGGCAACTTGCCGAGGTGGCCGAGCATCGTGAAGATGAGAGGCAGCGACAGGACTGCGGAAAAGAGGAAGAACCTCTTCTGGGCGAGGATCTCCTTTTCCCGCGCCCGCTTCTCTCTGTCTTGGCTGTCCAACTCTTCCCCGGTATGCACCCTGGCTTCGTATCCCAGCTCACTTACCGCTCGGGTTATGCGCTCCAGCGATATCACCGCCGGGTCAAACTTTACGCTGGCTTTCTCTGCGGCAAAGTTCACCGCCGCATCGGAGACACCAGGAAGTCCTCGAAGCAGGCGTTCGATATTGGCAGCGCATGCAGCGCACCTCATACCGCCCAGATCCAGGACGACTTCCTCGTTCCCATTACCCATCCGCTTTGCCATGTGTCCGCCCTCTTTCGGAGTGACCCCGGGCGTGGGTAACACGGGGTCAATCAGCCTGTTTCCCTCGAGTCAACCTCTGGCCCCCAACCAACCCATTCGTCTGGGGAGAGCCCGCACAAATTGCCTGGTCTCACCCATCGGACGGGTGTGCCAGGACTAATATAACACCGATTTCCGCTACCACATCTGTCAGGAGCCCGGCGCCGAACTATGCAGTAGGAACACAACGAGGCCGACCGCCATTATGCACGCGGTTTCCGCGGGAAGAAGGTGAGGACCCAGGGAAACCGGGATGAAGCCGCGGCTGAGGGCCGCCTCCACCTCGAAGTCGGAAAAACCGCCCTCCGGACCGACGAGGACGCTGACCCGGCGTTCTCCTGCGACTATTTTTCCCAAATCCGAGGGCGTTCCCGAAAGGCCTTCCCACGCCAAGATAACCTTCCCCTCGGGGATGGGGGCGGACTCCCCCTTGGTCAGTTCGTCGAAACTAAGCGGGTACCTTATCTCCGGCAGCGACGTCCTCCTGCTCTGCTCCGCTGCGGACAGCGCGATCCTTCGCCACCTCGAGACCTTCCGCTCCCAACCGGATTCATCGGGATTTGGCACCGACCTAGAACAGATCACCGGCGTTACGCTTGCAACGCCGAGCTCTGTAGTCTTCTCCACCACCAGATCCATTTTGGATGCCTTTATCATGCCGGCGAAGAGGTGAACCTCGAAGTCGGGGGGCTCTATGGGCACTGCCGACACAACTCGACCGACGAGACCCTGCGGCGAAGTCGACTCAACCTTTGCGGAATAAAGAAGGCCCGGAGTCACGGCTTGGAAGATTTCACCGGGCCTCAACCTGACAACTCTCGCATGCTTTCCCGGGTCACCTGAGAGCAGTATCAGGTCATCCCGCACCATGGACTGATCGATGAAGAAACGGTAGATGGTCATCGGCGTTGTCTCGTTGAAATCCTCACCTAATTCTCGCCGTCAGCACCCGCGGCCCGTCTCAACCGGCGAAAAAAGGACTCGCCCTGTTCCTCGGCGCCCCTTCCACCGCCGCCTTCCTGAAGCTTCTTCAGCTCGAGCAGGAGAGCCCTTTCCCTCGCCGTCAGCTTGGTGGGTACCGTGACTTTCACCCTCACGATAAGGTCCCCTCTGTGGCGCGAACCGAGTTTCGGCATGCCATGGCCCCTCAGCCGTATTTCGGTTCCGGGTTGAGTCCCTTCGGGTATTCGCAGCGGTATTCTTCCGTCGATACCGGGAATCTCCACCTCGGTCCCTAACGCGGCATCAGGGTAGCTTACCGGGTACTCCACGATCAGGTCGTCGCCCTGACGAACGAAGAATCTATGAGGCTTTACCTTTATCAGGACGTAAAGATCGCCGGGCTCTCCGCCCCTCGCGCCGGCATCACCCTGGCCGCTCAACCTCAGTCTTAAACCGGAGTCCACGCCCGGGGGTATTTCTACGGTCACCGTTTTCCGGCGTCTCACCGTCCCTTTCCCACGACACTCGGGACATGGATCTTCGACCACTTTACCCCGTCCCCCGCACCGCGGACAGGTAGTAACCGTCACGAACTGGCCGAAAACCGTCGTCCTCTCAGAGCGAACCTGCCCCCTGCCGTGGCATACCGGGCATGTCACCGGCCTGGAACCGGGTCGCGAACCGGTCCCGCCACACGTTGAGCATTTCTCCAGCCGGTCTACGGTGATATCTCTGGCCCCACCGCGAAACGCTTCTTCCAGAGAAAGCTCGAGCTCGACCTCGATATCCCGGCCCCTCTCGAGGACCGTCCCGGCGCGGGATCGACTGCCCCCGAGAATTTCTTCGAATTCCTCAAACAGGCTGCCGAACGGAAAGCCGAAATCGGAAAAGACGTCCCTGAATGGCCCGCCAGCGTACTCGGAAGGTCCCGGGCCGGGCCCCGCAACCGGGCCGTTGGGGTTTCCGTAGGTGTCGTAGTTCCGTCTTTTGACGGGGTCGGAGAGCACCTCGTAAGCTTCATTTATCTCTTTGAATTTCTCCTCGGCGGATTTGTCCCCTGGGTTGGCGTCGGGGTGATACTTCCTCGCCAGCGCCCGGAAGGCCTTTTTTATCTCCTCGTCGCTGGCGTTCCGAGGAACACCGAGGATCTCATAGTAGTCCTTGCTCAAATTTTATCTTCCTCCGAATCATCGCCAGAACCGGTCCCGGCCTCCTCGTCGTCCTTTTTCTTGATGATGGTGTTTATCCGCAATATCGCTTCGGCTATCTCTCCCGCCGCTTTGATCGCATGGATTTTGACGAGTGCCGGGTCAACCACGCCGCGCTCGAACATATCCACGATCTCACCGGTATCGCAGTCCACCGCCAGGTTATCGTTCCCCGTCCGCGCTTGGGCTGCGACCACCGCGCCCACTTTTTCAAGGGGATTGAAACCGGCGTTGGCCACTATCTGGGCAAGGGGCTTTTTCAGCGCCTCGATCACGCACAAAAGCCCGTAGGCGGTCATCCCGTCAAAAAGGTCTTTCCTGCTCTCAAGGGCTCTGGAGCACGCTATCTCGGCGGCACCGCCTCCCGCCACGACACCGCCTTTCACCGCCGCCTGAACCGAGGAAGCGGCATCCGTGCAGATCCTCTCCCGTTCGCCCATGACCTCCCGGGTGGCCGCCCCCACTAGTATGGTGGCCATGGGCTTACCGCCTCCCCCCAAAATCCTGATGTGCTCGAGCTCGTCGTCTTCGTAAACGCGTTCCGCGGAGCCCAGGTACTTCACCAGCTCCGCGCTCGGCTTTTTCAAGCCCGTCCGCTTGAGAGCCTTTGCGCCGGTGTGCTCGGCCGCCCGCCTGAGCTCCCGAGAGGAAACCCTGGATACTACCATCACGCCAGCATCAGTTAAAATTTCCTCGGCCAGGTCGGACACTCCCCCGTCGACGATACAGAAGTTTACCCCCAGCTCGATCACTTTTTTGAGGTTAGCCTTGAATTCCTCCTGGAGTTCCAGGTACCTCCGGAAGCCCGACTCGGTGGCAAGAGCCTCCTCCTCGACCTTTTCAGGCTCCAGATGATCGTCTATCACCAGAACCTTCGCGGGTTTCACCTCTTTGGGCATCTCGCGGGAAAGTCTCTCCTTGCCGATGACCACTCCGGCAAATACCTGGTTATCCGCACCTTCCACCGCCAGAATCGTTTCCGCCAATTTAAAACGGGGATCGAGCAGTTTTTCCATCCCCACCATTTTGGAGGCCGATATAACGAGGTCGGCTATATCCTCATGGCCTCTTCCGGCGACCAGAGCCACTTGCCTCAGCAACGGGTCGTCGAGACCGGTTATGCGTCTGGACTTCGATGCGATGATCTCCTGGGCCATCTTCACGCCCGCTTTCAAGCCGTCGATGAGTTTGGTCACGGGCACCCCTCTGAGTGCCTGGTTGAGTCCTTCGGCCAGAAGAGCTCCCGCCATGATCGTCGCGGTCGTGGTACCGTCGCCCACCTCTTCCTCCTGAGCTTTGGCGGTGCTCACGACCATCTTGGCGGCAGGGTGGTGAACGTCCATCTTGGTGAGGATGGTCATGCCATCGTTGGTTATCACCACTTCGCCGAAGCGGTCCACCAGAAGCGTGTCAAGCCCTTTGGGGCCTATCGTCCCTTCCACCGCCGCCGCAATTGCCCTCACCGCGCTGGCGTTGGTCAAAAGCGCAGCAAACTTCTCGTCCACCTCGGTCCCGGACGAAGCTTGTTTAGGACTCACCATCCACTCCTCCCACCGAAGAAATCGGAGACCTTCTCTTCCACGAATCTCACGATGGCCACCGCTCGAGCGTAGTCCATGCGCTTCGGTCCGAGCACACCGATCTTGCCCAGCGCGGAACCCAGCCGTAAAGTTCCCCGCACGAGACTGCAGTCTCTCACACCAGATAACGGGTTCTCCTCGCCTATTAGCACGCTCACCGGGCTGCCAGGGGGGATGTCGAAGAGCTTGTCGACGGCCTCCTCGTTCTCCAAAACCGAGAAGACCTCCCCGGCCTTTCTCGAATCCCTGAATTCCGGCTGGTTGAGGATGTTGGCCTGACCGCCCATATAAAGACGCTCTTCCCGTTCGGACAAGGCATTTGTTAGGAAATCCATCAGGGTGGTTATAACCTGCCCGTACCTGGAAACCTCGTCTTTCATGGAAGCGAGGCAACCCGGAAGGTCCGCCATCTTCCGACCGGCCAGGTTCTTGGTAAGAATATGGGAAAAAGCGTTCATGTCCTCATCGGTCATGGGCGGAATGTCCACCAGACGGCTCTCGACGAAACCCGTCTCCGTAGTGATAACAACGAGAGCTCTTTCCGGTCCTACCCTCAGCAAGTGCACGGACTGGCACGACGTAGTATCGAGTTGAGGCCCGAGGACGAGGGAGAGGTAGTTCGTGGCTTCCGACACCACTCTGGCCGTTTCCCGAATCAGGGAAACGATATCCCTCACCCGGGACCGCAACTGTTCTTCAATCCACCGGGTTTCTTCCGGCGACAGTTTGGTTTCCTCCATCAGCTCGTCCACGTATACCCTGTAGCCGCGATCGGAAGGGATCCTCCCTGCCGACGTGTGAGGCTGCACCAGGTAACCCATTTCCTCGAGGTCGGCCATCTCGTTCCTTACGGTGGCCGGAGAAAGTCCGAGGTGATATTTCCTTACCACCGTACGGGAACCCACTGGCTGACCCGTCTTTATGTGCTCCTCAACCACGGTGCGGAGAATCGCGGTTTTTCTTGCGTCCAGCTGCAACAGCTGGTTCCTCCTCCCTTAGCACTCCGCCTTGCCGAGTGCTAACCCGAGAGAAAAGTACCATGCCTTGATGACCCTGTCAAGAAAGCAGGTTAACTGGAGCAGCCGTCGGGGACATGTCCGGGCCAGAGCTTACTTGGCAGCGAGAAAGTCTATCGCACGACCCGCCGGGCAAGGAGAACCTCCCTGAGCGCTGAGGCCAGGGCTTTCATACTGGCCTCGCATTCCTCCAGGGTGTTATCGACTCCTCCAACCTCAATGAGCAGGGCCATAGGTGAATATTTCTGATTGTATACGGCTGACTCGTAAAATATGCCCCGGGAAATCCCCGGGCATTTCCTATCGAGCGCATCGAGGACGTCCCTGGCAAAGGAATAGTTTGCCATCCAGGAAGGGTTTTCGGTAGCGACAACCGCCATGACCTTGGCGTAACGCTTTCCTTTTATCACCGCCGTGGTCAGATCCCCCCTCTGGCTGTCCCGGTGAACGTCGATCAATACGGCGAGTTCCGGATAAGTTTCCTTGAGTCGCTTCACAGTGACCTCCGAACGCGCGTAAGCGCCCACTCTGCTCCCGGCGTCGTGAACCGTGCGGGAATGGACAACTGGAATACCAAGTTTCCGCAGCTCAGACACGAGAAATTCCCCCACTCTCAGCATGTTGTGCGCGGGGTCGTCCGAAAAGGCATCTTCCGGACGGTTCTTCCCGGTAACCGGCAGAAACGACTCGGTGGCGTGGGTGTGATATACGGCGACGAGCGGCTTTGCCGCCGCGGACACCGTCACGGGAGTCGCCTCGCCTCCGGGGGGCAGGATGATCAATACAGGTGGGTTGTCCCACTCCGCACGGAGGTCATAAACGGGCATAGAATCTTCGAAGACCTGGGAAGAACGCCCGAATTCCATCACCATCAAGTCCTTAGGACCCCGCACACGGGTACCGAGAAGCCACGACACAAGCTCCCAGGCGGGTGAGGAAGGAGCTTCGTCGTGCCTGGATTCTTCCGCGTAGTAGAGAAGAGGGAAACCTGCTTTGAGCACGTGGACAGGCCCGGTCTTCGAGAGCACCGCATCCATCAGAGAAAATCGAGGCTGGCTACGAGACAAGTCGCCCCCAAAGGTGGTGGCCGGAACGGTCGCATCGACGCGGTACGACGAAGCTAGAACGAGCGCCAGGAACACTAAAAGCGCGTTGGCCAAAAACCAACGGGCCGGTGACCAAGCTCCCCGTTCCATCCGGACCTCCCCCGGATAACCTATGAGAACAGCGCGCGCTTCATGCCCGGTCCCGGCCCTCTATCTAACTCCAGAGTATCAGCGGATCACCGTGGGAACAAAGGCATCGACTATTCCGACCACGAGGGAGGCCAGGATCGCCCCGAGGATTGTGACGCGCATTCCGGGCACCAGGAACTGAGCTGCGTAAATTACGACTGCGGCGACGATGAACCCGACAATTCCCCTGGACTGCGGCGATACCCTTTGGCCGAGGATGGCCTCGACAGCCCAGCCCAGGGCTGCGATCACCACGGCAGCTATGAGAGCGTTCACGAAGCCGGCCAGAGCGAACCCGGGCAGCAGGGCACCCAGGACCATCAGGACTATTGCCGAGACGACGAACCTTACTATGACGCCGATCCAGCTGTTGTTTCTCACGCTCGTCACCTCCACGTTCAGGGATTGCTGAACACGTACAGGCAATATGCTAACCGTGGGTTGTGGAAAGTATTCGAGGACATCTTGTTGGGTCAGAAAGCCCGTGCTAAAATCCTCACTGTGTCAGTGTTTGAGGAAGTGTGGTTTTTAGAAG
>JADBKE010000009.1 GCA_014896535.1 Candidatus Fermentithermobacillaceae bacterium | reverse complement strand
GGGGCCGAAGATAACCGTGGACTCGGCCACGTTCTTCAACAAAGCGCTGGAAGTGATCGAAGCTCATTATTTGTTCGGAATTGATTACGACCGGATTTCCGTGCTCGTTCATCGCGAAGCTATCGTCCATTCCATGGTGGTTTTCAAGGATGGGAGCGTTAAAGCTCTCATGTCCTCGCCGGATATGCGCCTCCCCGTATCGTACGCGCTCAATTACCCGGCCCGGGGTAAAGCTCTTACTCCGCCGCTGGATTTAACCGGAAAGACGCTTTCCTTTAGCCAGCCGGACCTCTTGCGGTTTCCCTGCCTTGAGCTGGGCTTCCGCGCGGGTAGGATGGGAGGAACGGCGCCGTGCTTTATCTCCGCGGCGGACGAAGAAGCGGTGAGATCGTTCTTGTCGGGGGCTATTCCGTTCACGGCCATCTATCCTGTTCTCGATCTGGCTCTTTCCGGTTACGCACCTGTCTCGCCTTCGTCCCTCGAGACTTTGGAGGAAGAAGCTCATCGGGGTAGACTCAAGGTCAGGGAGATCGTCCGGTCGCAAGCGTGGCGCGCTCGAGCTCCTCACCGGGGAAGTCGAACTGGTACGATCTCGGCCGGGCAAGGCATTCTGGAGTTTAAGTCGAGAGCTTAAGTTAAGACCGAGTTTCTTTGGGTTTGAAGGTGATCGGATTGAGCACGTGGATGATCGCTCCGTTGTTGGGCGCAGCCATACCGCTGGGTGCGCTCAACGACTCACCGGTGTTCCGGGTAGCGGTGGCCATCATCTTTCTGGGGGTCATGGCGTTCTTTCACGAACTCGGGCACTTTTTGGCCGGCAAGAAATTCGGCGTATTTGTGCATGAGTTCGGCCTGGGATTCGGGCCGTCGCTGGTATCGTTCAAGCTGGGAGAGACCAGGTACTCGCTGAGGTTGTTCCCTCTGGGGGGGTTCGTCCGGTTCGCGGGGGAAGCGGGAGGCGGCCTCTCTCGGGAAGACTCCGCGGTTCCGGTGGAGAGGCATTTTTACTCGCAGCCCGCTTTGGCAAAGAGCGTGATCGTGGCAGCCGGTCCCGTCATGAACCTTTTCCTGGCCGCTTTTTTGTTTTTCTTGGTGTTTTCCGTCACGGGACTTGACCGGACTACGCCTTTCATAGGCCACGTTCTTCCCGGAAAACCCGCGGCTGCAGCAGGGATGCTTCCGGGAGACCGGATCGTGCAAGTAGAGGGGCAAACGATTAAAAACTGGGAAGACATGGTCTCGATCGTTCGGCGCCGCCCGGGTTTACCCACCAGATTCGTCGTGGAGCGGGACGGGCAGGAGCTGGAACTGGTGATTACACCCGAAAGCGCCAACGGCGTCGGTGTGATCGGGGTGCAATCGCGGCTCGAGAGGTCCCGGATGCATCCGATTGAGGGCATTGTCACCGCTTTTAAAGAAACGGTCTACGTGGTCACTTTCTGGGTGAAAGGCCTCGTGGAAACCGTTTCCGGAAAAGCGCGTCCGGAGGTCACCGGTCCGGTGGGGATCGGTCAAATCCTGGGGGAAGCTGCCTCGGCGGGCATCTCTCCTTTCCTGTATTTGCTGGGGGCGATTTCAGCTAACCTCGGGCTCATCAACCTTCTCCCCATTCCGGCGCTGGATGGGTCGAGATTACTCTTCGCGGCGATAGAGGGGGTCAGAGGGAAGCCGGTAGATCCGGAAAAGGAGAACTTCATACACCTCATCGGATTTGCCATTCTCATGGCGCTCTTCGTCATCATCACCTACAGGGATATCATGAGACTCATCATGTGAACCAGCCGGAGGCGGAAACGCGTGAGGAAGGAAAAGATTGCCGTCAGGGTTGGTTCCGTCGTCATCGGCGGGAACGCGCCCATATCCGTCCAGGCCATGACCAAAACGGACACGAGGGATTTCAAAGCAACCTTCTCCCAGATTCGCTCCCTGGTCAAAGAAGGAGCGGAAATAATCCGGGTAGCCGTTCCCGACGAGGAGTCGTGCCGGGTACTGCGGCATCTGAAGAGAGAGGTGGAAGTGCCCCTGGTGGCCGACGTTCATTTCGATCCAAATCTCGGTTTTAAAGCTCTCGAAGCCGGTGCGGACAAGATCAGGGTGAACCCGGGCAACATCGGGGGTCAGGATGCCCTGCTTGAACTGGCCCGGGAAGCCAGACGACGTGGAGCCGCCATAAGGATCGGGGTGAACTCAGGATCGGTCGAAAGGGATATACTTGCCCGGTACGGCAGGCCCTGCGCGGAAGCCATGGTGGAAAGCGCTCTCAAGCACGTGCGCTTCCTCGAAGATCACGGAGTAGACGGAATTGTCATTTCCCTGAAATCTTCCTCGGCCTGGGAAACCGTGAGAGCTTACCGGCTCATCCATGAGAAAACTTCCTGGCCTCTTCACGTTGGGGTCACCGAGGCGGGACCGGGCCTTTCGGGCGTGGTGAAGTCGGCTGCAGGCATCGGTGCTTTGCTGGCAGAAGGAATCGGCGACACGGTGAGAGTGTCTCTTTCGGCGCCACCGGAGGAAGAAGTGAGGGTAGCTCGGGACATCCTTCAATCCTTGGAACTTCGCACGTTCGGGCCGGACGTGATAGCCTGCCCCACTTGTGCCCGGTGTCAGGTCCAGGACCTTCCCGACGTGGCGATCAGGGTGAAAAAAGCCCTGGAGAACATCAAGGAGCCGCTCAAAGTAGCTGTGATGGGCTGTCCGGTGAACGGGCCAGGGGAAGCCAGAGAAGCCGACGTCGGCCTCGCGTGTGGCAGGGATGGCGGGATCCTCTTCCGAAGAGGACAGGCCCAGGGGCGGGTGAAGAGGGAAGAGATGGTCGAGGCGCTCCTTGCTCTGTGCAGAGAGGAAATCGAGGCCAGGAGGCGGGGGGACGCCCGGTGAGCGTAAGATTCGTGAGGCCCGACGCTCAGATATTCCTAGGTGATCTCCTGTCGTGTGTCCCGGGAGAGGACGGTCTCGGTGACGGGCTCGAGGCGATATCCCGACTTGCGGTTGCCGGTATCGAAGTGGATACTTCCGCCGGAACCTGGACCCTCTGTCTTCAAGCGGACGGCGTCGAGCTCCCTCCCGGGGTATCCAGGGAGGCACTGGACGGGCAGTTGAAGAAAGCTGCGGCGAAGCTGGGGCGTTTTGTGCCGGAAGCTTTGGAAGTGAGGTTCAGAATCGAGGGAGTTTCCAGAGAACCTCGGGAAGTCCGGCGGAAAGGAGCGCCGGGCGGTGCTGACGAAGACGACGTCATCCTCGGCAGGCCGATTCGCTCAACGCCCGTGGATATTTCCTCAATCACGGGCGGCGAGAAGGAGAGCGTGACGATAAAGGGCACCATTTGCGATCTGTCGGCGAAGCGGAGCCGCTCGGGAGATACCCTCGTCGAAATGGTGATAACCGACAAGAAAGATTCCATTTTCGCCAGAGCGTTTTTTTCCGATGAGAGGTTTTTGCGGCTTTCTCCCGGTATGCCGGTGATGGTGCGAGGCCGCTCGGCTTTGGACAAGCTGTCCATGGAGCCTTTCGTCCTCTGCCACGATATTTGTCTGACCGCACCGGAAGTGAGAACCGACGATTACCCCGAAAAGCGAGTTGAACTTCACCTGCATACGAAAATGAGTGCTCTCGACTCCGTCCTCGACCTCGAAAAGGCCATTGAAAGGGCGGCCCTTTGGGGGCACGGGGCTTTGGCCATCACCGACCACGGCGTTGTGCAGGCGTTTCCCGAAGCGGAGCATCTTGGGAAGAAGTACGGGGTGAAGGTGATTTACGGGCTCGAGGGATACCTGGTGGAGGACGGCGCCGATACCGGGCCGAGTTACCACATCACTCTTCTCGTGAAAGACCAGGTTGGCTTGAAAAACCTCTACCGGATCGTAACCGAATCCCACCTCCGCCACTTTTACAGGACCCCGCGCATCCCCCGGGGGCTTTTGTCCCGATTTAGAGAAGGAATCCTCGTGGGTTCGGCGTGCGAGGCCGGGGAGGTGTTCCAGGCTCTCCTGTCCGGGCGCGAGTCTATCCAGGACGTGGCCTCATTTTACGATTATCTGGAGATTCAGCCGGTCGATGTGAACGCCTTCCTCGTGACGGATGGTCGCGTGCGGTCAAAGGATGAGCTCGCTCTGTTGAACAAGAAAATCGTCGAACTCGGCCGGGCTTTGGGTATCCCCGTAGTCATGACGGGCGATGCCCACTACCTCGATCCGGAAGATGAGATTTACAGGAGGATTCTGCTTTCAGCCAAAGGCATGGAGCAAGGAGAAAGACCTGCTCCCCTGCATTTCAGGAGTACGGCAGAGCTTATTGACGAAGCCCGGTCGTACTTGGACCCCGATCTGGCCAGACTGGTGGTGGTGGAAAACCCCAGGCGCATTGCAGAGCAGGTAGCTCCCGTTACCCCGGTGCGCCCGGGTCTTCACTGTCCGCGCCTCGACAACCAGGACGAGCTCTTGCGGAGCATGGCGGAAGAGGGCATACGGAAGCTTTATGGACCCAATCCGCCTCCCCTAGTAAAAGAGAGGTTTGAACGGGAGCTCCGGGCCATAATCGGAAATGGATACGCTCCCATTTACCTCATAGCTGCCAAAATGGTGGCTAAGTCCGAAAGCGACGGTTACATGGTGGGCTCGAGGGGCTCCGTTGGCTCATCTCTCGTTGCGAGAGCCGTGGGTATCACCGAGGTGAACCCGTTGCCTCCTCATTACGTATGCCCGGAGTGTTACTGGTGCGAATTTCCCGAGGAGGAAGGAGTCGGTTCCGGATTCGATCTCCCGCCCAGAAACTGCCCGCGGTGCGGACGAGCGTTGATAAGGGACGGCCAGGACATTCCATTCGAAACCTTCATGGGGTTCGGTGGAGACAAGGTGCCCGATATCGACCTGAACTTTTCCGGGGAAGAACAGCAGGAGATGTTCAAATTCGTTGCGGAACTCCTCGGGGAAGGGAATGTGTTCAGAGCCGGCACCATATCCACGGTGGCGACGAAGACTGCGTTCGGATTCGTCAAACACTTCGCGGAGGAAACCGGTAAAAAGCTCAGACGGGCCGAGGAGATCCGGCTGGTCAAGGGGATAGAAGGTGTGAAGAGGACAACCGGCCAGCACCCCGGTGGTGTGATGGTGGTTCCCCGGGGCGAAGACGTGCTCGATTTCACCCCGCTTCAGTATCCCGCTGACGATAAGGAGGCGGGTGCCGTAACCACGCATTTCGACTACGAGTCCATTCAGGGGCATCTCATCAAGGTGGACATTCTGGGGCACGATGATCCGACCGTGCTCAAGATGCTCCAGGAGCTTACCGGGGTCGATCCACGGAGCATACCCATGGACGACCCGGAGACTATGAAGCTCTTTTCCGGCGAAAATCCCGACGATGCCCTGGGCATTCCCGAGTTCGGGACCAGGTTTGTCCGGACGATGCTCGCCGAAACCAGGCCGGCCACCTTTGCTGACCTCGTTCGCATTTCCGGGCTCTCCCACGGAACCGATGTTTGGGCCAACAACGCCAGGGATCTCATACGCGAAGGCAAAGCCAGACTCTCCGAGGTCATCGCAACGCGAGAGGATATCTTCCTTTACCTCATGAAGATGGGCCTTCCTCCCGAAAGGGCATTTGCCATCTCGGAAAAGGTGCGCAAAGGCAAACCGCTGGATGACGAGGACATTTCCCTCATGCGGGAGAAGGGAGTGCCCGACTGGTACATCCAGTCCTGCAGAAAAATTTCCTATCTCTTTCCCAAAGCTCACGCCGTCGCCTACGTCACCACGGCCTTTCGCATCGCCTGGTACAAAAAGCATTATCCCGAGGCGTTTTACGCAGCATACTTCTCGTTTCACGGATCCGCACTTACCCTGGACCTTATCCTCCAGGGTCCCGACGGCTGGAGGAAGTTCATCGAGCGGGTATCTAATTCTGAAGGCAGCTCTCCCAAGGATGAAGATATTGCCGGAGCGCTGGAAGTTTGCCTCGAGATGGAAAGCCGCGGGATATCCTTCGGCAAACTCGACCTGTACGCCTCGCATCCCACCAGGTATTTGCCGCGGGGTAAAAAGCTGCTGCCTCCGCTCATTTCCGTGCCGGGCCTGGGCGCGAAAGCTTGCGAGGGGATAGCAACTGCCCGGTCGCAGGGGCGGTTTTCTTCCATCGAAGACTTAAGAAAACGGGCGGGGCTGACGAGGCGCGCCGTAGAGACGCTCAAGCAATACGGGTGTCTCGAAGGGCTCGGCGAAACGGACCAGCTTTCGCTCCTCGATTTCCTCTCCGGATGAAGGAGAAGGTAAAACGCGGTTCTGCCCTGGTCAGGCGTCGCTGGAGCAGGTGGCCTGTCTCAACCTGATCAACGGGTCGGACACGGTCTTGATGACGTAGACGGACACCGGCAGCTCCACGACCAACGAAACGAGCCTGGGGGGAATGAGCACCGGCCACGGCAACCCGAAGAGGTAGTGGAGGAAATAGGGCGTCAGTCCCAGAGAGACGGTCACCTGGCCCGCCATGACGGATAGAACCGTCGCCCAGACTTCTAACTTCTTGCCGCGGTCTTTTCGGAGAAGCCGGTAGACGGCGCCCGGAATGAAACCGGCCAGAGCCGCTGTGACTGTGAAGTGGGGCATATAGGAGCCCATGGGGCTCAAAAAAAAGCCCGCTACGTCGGCCACTGCACCGGAGATCGCGCCTGCGACCGGCGAAATGACAAACCCTACCATCACGTTGGGAATGCTTCCGAAGCCTATCCTTATCCCCTCGACTCCGCCCAGGGCTATCCTTATCGAGGCATATCTTGTGAGCACAACGGACAAAGCCGCCATCATGGCGACGAAAACGACATCTCTGACCCTATTGTGTCCCGCGGGCTCGTGCCGGAGCCGTTCAGCGTAGCGTGCCATGCGCGTTCTCCTTTCCCCGCTAGAACTTGATTGCCGCCGCGCCCGGAAGATACGGGCTGCGCGGCTACCGCCATCCACTGTACACGAGCTGGCGCGCAAATCCAAGAGGCAGGCGGTGGCGGCCGTGGATAGGAGATTCCGCCGGACTTGCCAGGGGGTGGCACTTGCGAAGCGGAGGTGCGGGATGATAAGATCGTGTTGCCGAAAGGCACATTTCCCTGCTGTGTGCGTGGGTCACGGTGAGCTTGAGCCAACACCGTTGATAAGGGAGCCTGGGCTCCGTTGTGTGGCGTGCAGGCCTCCTGGTCGCACAGGAGGAAGCACATAAGCCGCGGGAGGGCACCCACCTGCTAGAGAGCGGGTTCAACGTCCTCCGAGATTCACGGCACGGCGGGGCTCTTCGTTTGCGAGGTCGTTTTGTCCCCTGAATTCTGGTTGGCCAACCTGGTCTCGTCTCCGCCGAAATTCCCGGTCTCATAGCTCTGCAGATGGCGATGCGCGCGGAAACCTTGAAACCTTTTTGCGCGCCCGCTGTATAGGTCAAGTGGAAAGAAGCTCGATGAGCACTGGGAGGAGGTTTTTGTTATGGATCTTCAAGAAATGCTCGGTCAAGTTGCTTCCAAACTGGAGCAGTTCCTGTCCACCAAGACGGTGGTAGGAGAGCCGATAGTCATCGGGAACGTGTCAATAGTGCCCCTCCAGGCGGCTAGTTTCGGTTTCGGCTCGGGCGGAGGAGAAGGGAAAACCCCCAACAATACCGGAACCGGTGGCGGCGCCGGCGCAGGAGCGAGTTTACACCCGGTAGCGCTTGTGGTGGTTAAGGGCGACGACGTAAAGGTGTATGGGCTCGGGCGCAAGGGGATTCTCGAGGCGATCACGGATCTAATACCCGAGGCTATCTGCAAAGCTAAACAGGCGATTAAAGCACGGGAAAACCCGCCCGCCGAAGAGAAAAAGGCCGAATAGGGCAAATCCCGGGAGGGATACCGGTTCGACCCCGGTCACCTGGTGGTGAGGGTGCTTCCGGGCCGGTTGGTGCGGGCCGGTCCCTCCCCGGCGGTCATGAACTCCTACAGCGAGTTGGCTCCGGGTGTGCACACATGGTAGATCGAGGCAGGTTGTTCCATTTCCCCCGGATTGGAGTGGAAAAGTGGAGGAAATAGATGGTGACACCCTGCGCCGGTGCCTCCAGGGAGACGAGGAAGCGGCGAGAAAGCTGTTCCGGACCTATCATCGGTACGTATACTCCCTCTGCTTCGGTTTCGCGCAGAGCAGGGAGGAAGCTCTCGATTTGTGCCAGGAGTCGTTCGTCCGGGTCTTTCGCAGCCTCAAGGATTTCGATTTGAGTCGACCTCTCAAACCGTGGATCCGAAGGGTAGTCATCAACGTGTGCATCAATTACGGGCGGAAAAAGGAAAGGTGCCTCGAGACCGTGAGTCTCCAGGCCGACTGCGGTGGAAATCAGAGCCCGGTTCCCTCCATTTCTTCATCCGTTGCGATGACGGATTTGAACCCCGAAAGACATGTGGAACTCAGCGAAACCGTGGAAGAAGTGCGGAAAGCTCTCAGGGAGCTTTCCCCAGAGGAGCGGTTGGCCCTGGTCCTGCGTCATCAGGAAGGCCTGGATTATGCGGAGATAGCGTCGGTAACGGGTTGGCCCCTTGGCACGGTCAAGACCCACCTCTACCGGGCGCGCCAGGCTTTGAGACAGAAACTGGTGCATCTGCGCGGCGACCTTCCGTGATGGCGGCGGAGGGCGATGTCATGGTTAACGAAAGAATTGAAAGCCATCTGGATGAAGAGATCCTGTCGCGAATGTTCGACGGGCACGTGAGTCCCGAGGAATTCGTGGAAGCCCTCAGGCATCTCGGCCGCTGTGAGCGCTGCCGGCAAGAGACGCGTGAGTTCTGGGGTGTCGTTTCCGTTCTCTCGGAGATAGGTCCGAGTCCGACCGGAGAGGCTCGGGACCTGTCGGATCCGGGGCCCCTTGAAGAGGTCGTACTGGCAAAGCTATGCGACGTCATTTCCATTCACTGGACATTCTGTATTCCGGGGGTGCGCCGCTCGAGGGCAAAGCTCCGCAGCCTGAAGTTGAACATCGAGTTCAACACGAGACGAGCCGTTGCAGTGAAACTGGGCGAGCTTGCCGGCGCGATTTTCCGCTCCGTGCTGCTGGCCTCTCCACCTGACCTCAAGTCGGGGCGCAAGCGCATAACAGCTTTGATGCAACTGTCGCCCTGTGGGGGATGGTTTCACCGGTTGCCGCTGGCATTCGGAAGACCCGTGCGGGCTGCTGGGCTGCTGGGCAAAGTAGCTCTTACCGCCCGTTCGGGAGTACAGTTGCTCGCCGGAACTCTTGCCAGCTTTGTGTACGGGGGTCGGAGGTGAGATGAGGTGGAATACGTTCTTTTCATTCTGACCATTCTGGGCAAACTCATGGCGGTGCTCGTCCTGTTTGTTTTGGGTGTGCTTTTGTTCGCGCTGACCGCTCCCATCCGCCTCAAATTCTCCGGAGCCGGAAGCGTGCGTGGCTGGGCGGCTCTCCTGGAAGATGGTGCTGAGGAGGCCGGACCAGGGGTGCGGGGCGAGGGTTCCTTTCAGGGACAGGTATCCTTCCTGGGCGGTCTCGTCGAAGCTTCGGTGGTGGGCAGGTGGGGAAGAGAGAAAGCTCCGGCTGTTCCGGGGACTGGGATTGAGACCCGGTTCCGCTTTCTGCGGACCTTCACCGTTGACGCCGGGAAGTTGCGGGCTAAACGTCCGGCTCGCCGTACCGGGACTGCGGACAGTGGAAGGACAGCCCGCGTAAAGCAGGTCGAGCGAGGGCGGAAGCGGGGCAGGGTGTCCGAGAGCCCCTCGGGGAGGAGGCCCGGGGGATTTTCCCAGATTCTGGAGAGTATTGGCAAAGATGAATTCCGCGCTGAGCTCATCCGCGCGATAAAGGCGCTGTATCGGGCCTTTCACCTCGAGGTGAGGGGCGAGGCGGATTTCGGCCTGGGTGATCCCGGCGCCACGGGCATGGTCTATGGTATAGCTCAAGGTGTTATGGGATCCCTCGGAATTACAGCGCTCACCTTGACCCCGAACTTCGAAGAAGATGTGCTGCGAGTAAAAGCTTACGTGGAAGCCCGGTTCCTTCCCGGAGCCGTTCTCTTCGTCCTGGTGAGGACCATGCTTTCCAGGCCTGTGAGGCCTCTCTGGTGGAAAAGGAAGAAGATCGCTCCGAGCGCGGCGTCACGCCTCATACCGACTGTGAAAGGACACTCAAGCTTGTGATTCGCCTCATGTCAGAAAATCTGACATAAAGATTGTCCTCTGGGCCGGGCGACCGTATAATGCTGGCATACCTGAACTCGGGGTTGATGGATGTGCGGGATAAGAGGACTCCGGTATACGCCATGGGGACTGTCTCGAGGCTCACGGGTTTATCCCCGCGGCAGATTCGGTACTATGACAAGCTCGGCCTCGTAACCCCTTTCCGCACAGAAGGAGGACACCGTCTTTATTCCCAGCAAGACGTGGATGACCTCCTCTTCGTCAAGGATCTCTTTGAAAGAGGCTACTTGGCGACGGAAATCCGCGAGGAAATGTCCAAGCGGAATCAAGCGAGGAAAAGCGGGTCGAGCGTGCGTCCCGTCGCGGAGATGGACGCGAGTTTCCGGTTCAACTCCCTCTCGGAACCCTCTTCGGTATTTCCAATGCTCAAGCGCCCGGAAGTGCTGAAGAAAGTCCGACCCCGCGGACATCAAACCTCGGAAACGAAAGCCCAGCGTCAGGAGGATAAATGAAGATGAATCACCCCGATGCAAAGAAAGACGCTTGCGAGAAAGTGCTGAACGAAGCTCGGGCAAAAAACGTTAAATTCGTAATGCTTCAGTTTTCGGATATCCTGGGCATCGTCAAGAACGTCGCCATTCCCGTAGAACGGTTGGAAGAAGCCTTACACGGGCACGTTTTCTTCGACGGTTCGTCCATCGAGGGATTCGTCAGGATCGAAGAGTCCGATATGGTACTGCTACCGGACCCCAATACGTTCGCGGTGTACCCGTGGGAAACCGACGGAGGGGCGACGGCGCGGCTAATCTGCGACGTATACACGCCCGAAGGAAAGCCGTTTGAGGGGTGCCCGAGAGGAATTTTGACCCGGGCGAGAGAAGAGGCCCGGCGCATGGGCTTCTCCATGATGGCCGGACCGGAGCCCGAGTTCTTCCTTTTCCAACGGGATGCCCAGGGAAAGCCGTCCCTCGTGACGCACGATCAGGCCAGCTACTTCGACCTTTCCCCGGTGGATACGGGAGAAGAAGCCAGGCGGGATATCGTGCTTGCCCTTACCGCGATGGGATTCGACGTAGAAGCTTCCCACCACGAAGTGGCCCCTGGGCAGCATGAAATAGATTTCAAGTACGCGGATTGCCTCACCACCGCAGACAACATCGTCACCTTCAAGTTCGTGGTGCGGATGTGTGCTATGAAGCATAATCTTCACGCCACGTTCATGCCCAAGCCCATCTTCGGCGTACCCGGTTCGGGGATGCACATACATCTCTCCCTTTACGATGAGAAAGGAAACGCCTTCTGGGACCCAAGCGGAGAATACCAGCTTTCGGACACGGCCCTTTACTTCATCGGCGGTCTCATGAAGCACGCCCGGGGATTCACGGCCATCTGTAATCCGCTGGTAAACTCGTATAAACGCCTCGTCCCGGGTTACGAAGCGCCCGTGTACGTGGCATGGTCGCTGAAGAACAGGAGCCCGCTGATACGGGTTCCGGCGGCAAGAGGCGAGAGGACCAGGATAGAGCTGAGGAGCCCCGACCCCTCTTGCAACCCGTATCTCGCTCTGGCGGTGATACTCAGGGCCGGTCTGGACGGGCTGAAGAACAAGATCGCTCCACCTCCGCCCGTGTCGGAAAACGTTTACTCCATGCAAGATGAGGAGAGAGAGTCTTTGGGCATCGATATGCTTCCCGGCAGTCTCAAAGAAGCTCTCGACGCCATGGAGGAAGATCCGCTCATCAGGGAGACCCTGGGGGACCACGTCTACTTCCGCTTCCTCGATGCCAAGCGGCTTGAGTGGGATATATACCGGAAACAGGTTCACGAGTGGGAGATCAAGCAGTATTTCACCCTGTTCTGATGCGAGGGGAAGACCGGGAGGGAGGGGCTCGCGAAGCTAAGAACGGGCTATGGCGAGCCAGCGCTCCATGTTCAAGCGAGCAGCCCGCCTCCCGGCTTCGATAAGTCTTCTTATCTCCGATGGCGAGGGAAAGGAGGGATGACCGGTCTCGGGTTGTATGACCAGGGACGCGTACTCGGCGAGATGTCTTGACGTAGCGTCCCTTTCCATGATGGCAAAGGTGCGGAGCAACACTCCAATTATACCGGTGACTTCTTGAGGCTTATCCGATTCGGACGACACGTCCACGGCGACCACTTCTTCGGCGCCCATCCTCCGCACTTCATAGGCGGGTACGAGCTCCTTGACGCCTCCATCCACCAAGACCCTCTCCCCCAGGACCTTAGGGGCGAATATGACGGGGATGGAGATGCTGGCTCTAACCGCCTGGGATATCGGTGCGTCTACGATATACGAACGGCCCGGTTTCCTGAGGTAAGGTGATGGCGGAGCTTGGGACGTAAACACCACCGTCTCGCCCGTCACCAGATCGACGCTCACGATGGAAATTGGCAAGCAGACCTCGGAAAGCTTCTTCCCCCGGGTGACCTTGTGCAGGATGCTCTCGACGATATCGCCACCGATGAAACCCCCGGTCCTGGACAGCGATAGAGCGTGGAGGCGAGGAAAGTGTGAGGAAAGCGCCTTTTCCTGTTGGAGGGACAGGATTTCCATCGCTGATGCGATGTCGGATAGCGGGATGCCCAGGCCGTATAGCGCCGCCGCTATGGCGCCGGCGCTGGTCCCGGCGATGCAAGACGGACGAAGTCCGTTTTCCTCCATGACCTCGAGAACTCCGAGATGGGCAAAGCCCAATATTCCGCCTCCGCCCAGGCAAAGCCCCCAGTTCGCCACGGCGAGCACCTCGTCCTTGAAAGGAGAGTGCGGTAGGATTACCTTATTAATGATACTCGGCCCGATGCGGAGGCGTTACCGTAGGTGTTCCACAGATGCTGTCGCCCGGTTTTTGCGGCGTTGCTGATTGTAGCGTTTTTCGCATCCCTGATGGGGTGCGTCGCTAGACGGCGTACTGGAGAAGCCCCCCAACCCGGGAGTTCCAACTCGTCCCCGGTTTCGGGCCAAGTCCCCGGCGAGTTAGGGAATGCGACGCCTCCTGGCTCTTCTGGGAAGGGTCAGGACCTTCCCGGGATGGTGATGGTGAGCGTGGGAAACAACGAAGGGGCGAGACCTCAATCCGGAATTAACGAAGCTGCCATCGTGTTCGAGATCCCCACGGAGGGAGGGATATCCAGGCTGTTCCTGGGCTTTACGAAGCGCGTGGACCGCATAGGCCCGGTCAGGAGCGCGAGAAAAGCCATGGTGGAGATCGCGCTGGGTTACGCAGCCCCCTTCGGCCATTGCGGGGCTTCGAACGATGCTTATGCCCTGATCCGGGAAACGAGGGCGCCGAGTCTGGACGACATAAAGACGGCGGGAGGGTGCTTCTGGAGGGACAAGGCGGGGGAGCCTCCGGATAACCTGTACACCTCCACGGAAAATTTACTGAAATTCGCCGAGGCGAAGGGGTACCGGTTGCCCGCCCCTCCGGAATTCCGCCGGGCAAAGTCTCACGGCAGAGAAGCTACTTACGTAGAGTACGACTTCTCGTGGCTTCCCGGTTACCCTAACGTCGTGAGCTACACCTTCGAAGAAGGCGAGTACAGGCGTTCCCAGGCGGGAAAAGCCCATTTTGACTCGGCCGGGGTCCGCGTGGGACCGGAAAACCTCGTCTTCATGGAGGTACATACTGATTTCGTGAAGGGACAGGCCATTGAACTCAGGCTGGAGCTTTGCTCGGAGGGCAAGGCTCTCTTTTTTTCGGGAGGGAGGGTGAGAGAAGGTACGTGGAGGAAAAAGTCTCTCAGCTCGCCGCTGGAGTTCTTCATCGGCGAGGAGCCAGCTTCATTTGAACCGGGGCAAATCTGGGTTCACATCGTGAGGGACATATCCCTCGTTAAATACCGCTAGAGGGATAGAGACGGAGGTCTTAACGTGGCGAAAATCAAAGTCGCTGTGGTCGGCTACGGCAATGTGGGACAAGAAGCTTGCAGGTGCGTGATGGACGCGCCCGACATGGAACTCGCCGGTGTTGTCCGGCGGAATCCAGGGTCCGAGCGGTATCCCTTCCCCGTCGTCAGCGATGTCACCAAGCTCGGACCGGTCGACGTAGCTATCCTCACCATCCCGTCCCGGTCGGTGCCAGAAGTGGCGCCGCAGTATCTGAAACTCGGGATAAACACGGTGGACAGCTACGACATCCACGGCGATTCCATGATAAAGCTCAAGAGCACCCTCGATTCCCTTGCCAGGCAGATGGGAAAGGTGTCGGTGGTCGGGGCAGGTTGGGACCCGGGCACCGATTCGATGGTCAGATGCATCTTCCGGGCGATAGCTCCCCGGGGAGTCACGTACACCAATTTCGGACCGGGGATGAGCATGGGTCACACCGTGGCCGTGAAAGCTATACCGGGCGTCAAGGATGCTTTGTCGATGACGCTGCCCGCAGGTTTCGGTCACCACAGACGCGACGTATACGTCGAACTGGAACCCGGGGCCGACCTCGCTGAAGTTACCAGGTTAATTAAAGAGGACCCGTATTTCAAGAACGACGAGACCAGGGTTACCGCTGTGCCGTCCGTTGAAGAAGTGACCGCCATGGGTCACGGTGTCGTTTTGCAACGTTTTGGAAGCTCGGGAACCGCTCAAAACCAGGTGCTGGAGCTGAGGATGAGGTTGTCGAACCCCGCGGCCACTGCCCAGGTAATGGTGGCCGCCGCCAGGGCGTCTACCAAACTTCAACCGGGAGCGTACACTCTTGTGGAGATAGCTCCCGCCGATCTTCTTCCGGAAGACAGAGAGACCATAATCAGGACCATGGTTTGAAAATCTTCCGGGAAACTCCAGGACGCTTGGGTGAAGGCTCGGCAAAGCGTCGGGTGCTGCGAGCCGAAAAAGAGAACTGCGAAGGGCCGGAAAGGCCCTTCGCGCTGTCCCGGGTGGTTCACACCGCTCACATCAGGTCTTCGTAACCACCGTTCCCGCCCGTCCCGAGGCGGCGTCGACCGCCCGGTCCAGGGATGCGATCACGCCGGTCTGTCCGCCGTTACGAAGGAAACGGATTATCGCTTCGACCTTGGGTCCCATGCTGCCTTTGCGGAAGTGGCCTTCCGCCTGATAACGCTCCAGTTCCTCGAGGGAAACCTTTCCTAGCCACCGCTGGGAGGGTGTGCCGAAGTTTACCGCGGCGCCCGGCACGTCCGTGAGAATGAGCAAGGTGTCCGCACCGATATAGGTGGCGAGCCTCTCCGCCGCGAGATCCTTATCTATGACTGCCTCGATTCCGGAGAGTTTGCCGTCGGGGGACATGATTACCGGGATGCCTCCACCTCCCGACGCCACGACCAGGTGACCCGCTTCGACCAGTGCTTTTATGGAGGGACCTTCGACGATGAATTTAGGGTCAGGGGAGGGCACGACCCTCCGCCAGCCCCTCCCGCTGTCTTCGATCCACGTTTCGCCCGCTTCCTTCATCCTCTTTTCTGCCCAGGCTCTGTCGTAAAAAGGTCCTACGGGTTTGGAGGGATTTGAAAAGGCGGGGTCTTCAGAGTCCACGATGGTCTGGGTGATTATGGTCGCCACCGGAATATCGAGCCCCATTTCTCGCAGGCGGTTTCGTATGTACATCTGCATCATGTAGCCGATCATGCCCTGACTTTCCGCCCCGGCGATATCCATGGGCATGGGTGGCACCTGATCCCTCGCAGCTTCGTTTTGGATCATGATGTTGCCCACCTGAGGCCCGTTTCCGTGCGTCACGACTACCCTGTGCCCTTGTTTAACCAGAAGGGCGATTTGCTGCGCTGTAATATCCACGTTCTTTCTCTGTTCTTCGGCCGTGCCTCTTTCGCCTCTCTGCAGTATAGCGTTTCCGCCCAGCGCGACGACGAGCGTTGCCACGAACTTCACCTCGCAGGTTCATGCATTGATGAATATTCCTCTTTGCATATTCGATGCGTCTGGGGGAGATACCTCCTGAAAGCCGGAGAGAGGCCCGTCATTTACCGGGTGGGCGCGGGCGCGAGGGCAAAATGTGCTGTGCGACCACCTCACAGGCGGCCGAAGGCCTTGAGCAGCGCCCTGACGATGCTGTCCCACACGATCCGGAGGAAATTCCCCTTCGGCACATCTTCCTTGGCGATTAAAGCGGCACGCCCGACTTCCTGAGCGTCCACCGAGAAAACGACCTCTCCTACAACCGTGCCCGCCTTGATTGGAGCAACCAGGTCTTTCTTCAAAACAACCGAGTAAGTGAGGGCACCCTCCTTGCCCCTGGGGACCGTTGCGCCCATCTCGTAAGGAGCGATTGCCCTGGCATATTTGCCCTTTCCCTTCCATACTCTAGCTTTCCCCATTTCCGTCCCGGGCTCTGCGACCTTGAGGTACGTGAAATTGCGATAAGCGTAATCTAAGAGTGTGGCTGCGAGATCGGCCCTTTCGCTTTCCCCGACTTCCCTGGGTTTGCCCTTTGCAGCTCCCAAGACTATGGCTATGACGTCAAAACCATCCCGTTCACACGTGGCGGCGATGTTGAACCCCGCTGCGCTGATGTGTCCCGTCTTCAAACCGTAGCAGCCCGGGTATGACCACAGGAGCTTATTGTAGCTCGACAGGACGATTTCGTGCTCTCCCGGAGGGGTGTACCTGAACTCCCTGATGGAATGGTACGGCTTGGCTTCGGGATGGTCTCTCAAGTATGCTCTGGCCAAGGTGAGGACGTCCCTGGCGCTCATGCGGTTTTCCTCGGATAGTCCGTGGGGATCGACGAAGTGAGTCTTGGTGAGACCGAGGGTCCTGGCTTTCTCGTTCATCCTGGCCACGAAACCTTCCACGCTGCCCGCCAGGTGTTCTGCCACGGCCACGCACGCGTCGTTTCCCGACGCCACTGTAATCCCTTTCACGAGGTCTTCGAGTTTGACCGTGGATCCGACCAGGATGAACATCTTAGATCCCTGGGTGGACCAGGCTCTTTCCGACACCTTCACGTCGTCGGAGAGAAACGCTCTGCCCTGCTTGATGTCGTCAAAGAGGAGGTAGAGAGTCATGATTTTCGTGAGACTGGCCGGGACAAGGGCTTCGTCCGGGTTTTTCTCCGCGAGTATTCGACCGGTCTTTAGATCTGCGAGGATGTAAGCATCGGCCGGGATCTCCGGTGGAACCGGCTGGGCCAGACCCCACCCGGGTTTCGAAACGGTAAAAGCGAGAGCGAGCGCCAAGACCAGCGCCGGTAACTTGAAATGACGCATCAAGAACCCCTCCGTATCTTCGCAGGTAATATTATCATTGAGACGACGAAAGAAAAACCAAATGGAAAGGGAACAAGGGCGAACGCAAGACGACGTAGGTCAAACCAAAAGGAGCGTGT
The DNA here is from genome assembly GCA_014896535.1 of Candidatus Fermentithermobacillaceae bacterium. Taxonomy (GTDB): domain Bacteria; phylum Bacillota; class Sulfobacillia; order Fermentithermobacillales; family DUSS01; genus DUSS01. Next base: position 67,713 of record JADBKE010000009.1, on the reverse strand, counting down.
CTTGTCGCATGTACATCGTCTCCTCGTGCCTCCTGGGATACCCGTGTCGTTACGATGCCAAATCGTGCCCTTTTGAGTTTTTGACCGGAAGAGGCATCAGAGAACTCTTGATCCCCGTATGTCCGGAGCTTCTGGGCGGCCTCGGTACTCCGAGACGCCCCGCTGAGGTCCGGGGAGGCGACGGCGAAGCTGTGCTGGCCGGTACGGCGAGAGTTTTGGACATCTCAGGGCGGGACGTAACGGAGGAGTATCTGAAGGGGGCCTGGATCTCCCTGGGAATCGCTTTGCAGTCGGGGGCGAAAGCGGCGATACTCAAAGCCAGGAGTCCTTCCTGCGGAACGGGTTCCATCTACGACGGCACGTTTTCGCGCACGCTCCGTCCGGGAGACGGCGTTTTTGCGGCGCTCCTGCGGAAGCACGGGATCGAAGTTTACTCGGAAGAGACCGCCCAGGAGGTTCTGGGTCAGTTGCGGCGACCATCATGATGATATCGTCGTGATACATGATATGGTCGTGATACTCCCGGGCGGCGGCAGCACCCTCAGGATCGCGGTTCGCGTTCGTCCGGTCCGGTTTCGCGCTCCACCGGAACGCGGCGCATTGCTTCGCTTTCCGACAGACGCTTCGGGACCGTGATCTTCAAAATGCCGTCCTTGAAGGCAGCTTTGGCTTTATCCGGTTGCACGGGCGTGGGGAAACTCACGGTCCTCGAGAATTCCCCGAACTGCCTTTCCCTTAGATAGTAGTCGTCTCTCTGGATGTCTCCTTCTTCGGTCCGCCTTCCTCTTAGGTGAACCCCGTGCGGTCCTACCTGGACCGTAATATCCTCGGGGCTGTACCCAGGTACTTCGGCTTCGACCACCACTTGGTCCTCGGTTTCGTACAGGTCAATGCTGGGGACTCTGGCGAAACCCCAACGCCCCCAGTCGCCCGTGAGGTTCCAGTCCAGGAGATCGTTGAGGAGACGACCCCAGTGAGGCCACGGCCGAACCCAGGGTTCTATGTCCCTACGTCTTTCCAGCATGATTTTCCCTCCTCGGCAAAAGCGTTTGCCGAGAGTAGGGTGTACAGAGTAAAAAACGCTTATCCACGGATGGGACGGCCCGATTTTGTGAGAGAACCCGGGGCGAACAGGGGAATCGCATAGGAAAAAAGAACTGGTGCCGAAGGTGGGAGTTGAACCCACACAGGCGTAAGCCTACGGCGCCCTGAACACCGCGTGTCTGCCAATTCCACCACTTCGGCACCTTGCGCAGCCAATAGTCTAGCACAAATCCGGTCTTGCGCCAATACCCGTGTTATTCTTCCTTCGCAGCCCTCCTCAAGTAGTCCCTTATCAGGGCGCCCGCCCACATTGCTAAAATCACGAGAGCTATGTGTCCGAGCCACCATCCCAGGGTAAACCTTCCGGACAAGCCTTTCTCTTCGTCCACGTCGGCCACCTCCAAACTTTATGATTCCCCGAGAATACCCCGACATAAGACCCGTTTGTCTCCGACGAACCAGGCTTTCCGGCAACACGTGGCAGCAGCGGCTTGTATGCGGAGCCATCTGAGGAGGCAGTGTACACTTTCAGTAGGGCCGGTCAGGCTGAAGTCGAAGATTCCCTTTTCAAAAAAGAAGGGCTGCCTTGACTCCCAAGGTCAGCAGCCCTTCAGAGAAAAGGAGAAAGGAGAATGAAACACCGGATTTCGGACTTGACGTGTGGGCGGTTTCCTAGGCTGAATTCCCCGTATCAAACGTTCTTCGCATCGACACAGTGATTCACGCGAACATTTTCGCCGCGATCGGAACCCATTCCTTCCACTCGCGAAACGCTGTCGCGGGAAGGTAGACCGATGGACCGTAGCTGAACCCCCCTGGAAACATGCTTCGTGGGCACGTGGCCAAGCTCACCCGCGAGGTAGCTGGGGTTCAGCTTTTCGTACATGTTCGGCGCTGACTCACCTCCTCTGTTCGGTTTTCCGTACAGCAACGGGAAAATGACCCGTTAAGACAAGCTCCCCAAGTTCAGGCTTTCCAGCATATCGAGACCTTCGTCATCAGTGGCATCGTTCTTGCGTATAGGTTTGTCATGAAGGCCGCAGCCAGGCGGAGGGTCCGCACTGTAACCGCAGCAGAACCCTCCGACCCTCCAGTCGCGCGGTGGGTACCGAGGTACGATTCAAATGGGAGGTATCTCGGAGGCACGCGATAACCCTTTGGAGGAGGTGGTTTCGTCCGAAAGTTTCGCTCGAGGGCAAGGGGACGCCGGTTAGCTGCTGATCAACTCTCCAGCGGGGAACGGAGGTCCAGCAGCGGGATATGGTAGAGCTTCATAGATAGCGTCAACGGCCGGTTTGTCCACTTTCTGCGTTCGGTGATTAGGTCATGCCTAGTCAGGAGGTGAAATCACTTGGTACTCGCAGGAGCAGCACCTGCCAAGGGAATACTGTTTTTCGCTCCTGAGATGTTCTGGGATTTCGTGCTGGTAGCGCTCCTTTTCGTTCTGGTCTACGTCATGATTCGCAGGGCCAATGCGGGGCTACCCATCCCGCCCATTCGAAAGATCGCGGGTCTTGAAGCCATAGACGAAGCTATAGGTCGCGCCACCGAGATGGGTAGGCCGGTCCACTTCACACCGGGGATGAGCGGTTTCGGACCCGAGACCTACGCGGCCCTGGCGACCCTGTCCTATGTCGCCAAGACCGCGGCTCAGTACGATACCAGGCTTATCGTCACCAACCGTCAGCCCACGGTACACCCGGTTACCGCCGAAATTGTGAGGCAAGCTTACCTCGAAGCGGGTAGACCGGACGCTTTCAACCAGGACGACGTGAGGTACCTGTCGGACTGGCAGTTCGGCTACACTTCGGCAGTACTGGGTATATTCCGCCGGGAAAAACCCGCCGCCAACCTCATGTTTGGCTACTGGATGGCGGAAGCGCTCATCCTGGGCGAAGCTGGCGCAGAGGCCGGGTGCATTCAGGTGGGCGCCAACACCAATGTATTCCAGATACACTTCTTCATCGTGACCTGCGACTATACGCTCATCGGCGAAGAACAATTCGCCGCCTCCGCTTACCTGTCCAAGGAGCCGATGTTGACCGGAACCGTCGTTGCCCAAGACATGGTGAAGATCCTGATTGGGTTGCTGCTGTTAGCGGGGTCGGTGTGGGCCACGGTCGCGGGTAACGCCGACAAACTCGTCAAGTTCCTGTCGCAGTAAAGGAGGGATTGGGGGTGCAATTGAGAAGACAGCTGCCGCTCATGGTCGTATTCGTCACCGCGTTGCTGGTCATGCTGTTCAAATTCTTTAACTTCGGCGAGACCGGCAAGAACGTCTTGTCTCAGATGGACAAGTGGTCGCAGGTGACGAGCATCGTGGCGTTTCTCTTGGGACCCATCAACTTGATCAGGCTTCACATAGGTAACGTCGCCAAACGGAGGCCTAGGTGGATACACAGTGCCTTAACGCTCGTCGTCATAGTCGTGTTCACCATCGTGTTCGCCTTGAACGGCTCCAACGGCAAGGTAACGCTGTGGGTCGTTAACAACATCGCGATCCAAATATCCGGCGCGATTTACGCGATGCTGGGTTTCTATATCTGCTCGGCAGCTTACCGGAGCTTCAAGCTCAAGAACCTCGAGGCGACGGTGCTCCTGCTGTCGGCCGTCATCCTCATGCTCGCTCAGGCACCCATCGGCGAAGCGATTATTCCGGGGATCTCCAAATGGGGTGAGTGGATCCTGTCGGTTCCCAACTCCGCCGGCATGCGGGGGATACGCCTTGGCGCTGCCATAGGAGCTTTCGCCGCTAGCATCCGGGTAATCCTCGGTCTTGAGCGAAGCTGGGTCGGCGGAAGCACCGCGGACTAAGGGGGTGAGCTTAGATGGATTGGGATAAGCTCCAGCGCATAGACGTCAGGTGGATCTATGTCCTTGTGATCGTCTGTCTCCTGGTGCCGATGTTCTGGCCCCTGGGATTGCCTATTACCATATCGGAAAATACGAGAAAGGTGTGGGAGGCCGTCGACAAGCTGCCTCCGGGCTCGGTCATCCTGGTATCCCATGACACCGGTCCAGGCAACGCTCCCGAACTTAACCCCATGCTTTCGGCCCTCGCCAAGCAGGCATTCGAGAAGAACTGCAAGATAGTTGGGGTAGCTTTCTTCGACCAGCTGGTTGGGCCGCCCATGTTTCAGGAATACGTGGGCTCGGTAGCTGAAAAGATGGGGAAGAAGTACGGCGTGGATTGGATCAACCTGGGCTTCAGGCTGAACGCCACAGCGACCATGCGCCAGATGTGCGATGACATCCACGGCGCCATGCTCGGGGTCGACTGGCAAAACAAACCTCTTTCGGAGTTCCCCATCATGAACGAGGTCAAATCCATCAAGGACGATGTAGACCTCATTTTCGTCACAACGGTCGGAACGCCCGGGTACGCGGATTGGATGACATACGTAGCGGAGCCTTTGAAAAAGCCTCTCACTGGTGGCGCGTCTCTCACCATGTATTCCGGACTTCAGCAGTACATCCGCTCCGGGCAGCTCCAGGGATTCCTGGGCGGTCTCAGGGGGGCGGCAGAATACGAGAAACTGGTGGGCGCTCCGGGTAAGGGGTGCTCCGGGATGGACGCTCAGTCCCTTGGCCACATGATGATCATCACCTTCCTCATCTTGGGGAACATAGGTTACTTCGCTTCCGCCAGAAAGAAGTCTCGCGCTTGAGGAGGTGAACGAGCATGACAGCTGAACAGTGGGGTGCCATTGCGGGCAGCATCTGCATAATCATGGCCTGGTCCTACCTATTTAAGGAAAGCGACGTCTATTACTTCGCTGAGCACCTGTTCGTCGGGTTGACCGTCGCCAGGGGGCTCACCTACACCTTCGAGAACCAGTTGAAGCCTCTAATCCTAAAGGACATAGCGGAGAAAGGCCAGTGGTCGCTCCTGATTCCGGTCGTAATCGGGCTTCTCATATACTGCTGGTTCTTTAAGGGGCTCCGGTGGGTGGCCAGGATCACGATGGGCTTCTGGATCGGTTATGGGGCCGGTTACACCTTGGCCTTCAGTCCCCCGGTCTACCTCAAGCAGGTCTTCGATACGTTCACGCCTTTCATCAAGGACGGGCGGTTCAATTTCGAGGGCGTCCTCTACTTCCTTGTGGTGATCACGGCCCTCATGTACTTCCTCTTTACGGTGAAGAAGGAAAGCGGCGTCCTCAAGTACGGCTCCATGTTCGGAAGATACGCTTTGATGGTGGCCTTCGGCTCGGCATACGGTTCAATCACCATGGCCTACCTGTCCCTGGTGATAGGCAAGCTTCAGGTCATCTTCAAAGACGCCCTGCACCTGGTGAAGTAGGGGCAAGACGCCGCGTAAAAGGAAACGGTCGAAGGGATGCCCTCCCTGGTGTCCCTTCGACCATATTTTTCACCAGGTCGCTCAACGGCCCAGCTGCCGGGTAACGTGAGTCAATGCCGCGGCGTAATAGCCTTATGTCCTGCTATTCGCCTTGTCGTTCTTTTTGACCTCATGCTTTCCGGACGGGCGGAGTACGAACTGATGCTCTGCTGCGTCGGGACATTTGCTACGTGAGCTTGGCGGATGAATACCATCCGGAAGAACACCGGCGAGCACCGTGAAGTGTCCTCCTACCTCGGAATACCTCTGATCGGGTCTTTACCAATGGATCCGATGATAAGCGTGCTCGGGGATGAGGGAAGGATTGAGGAATATCGAGCGGACTTTTTGCTCGAGATTGCGTACATGCTGGAACAACTGGAGAAGGCAGAGAGGAGGCAGGACCGATGAAGGTCGCTGTATGTTCGAAGGGAAACACAATGGGTTCTCCCGTGGACGAAAGGTTCGGGCGTTGCGCGTACTCGTCATAGTGGATACCGAAACGGGCGCATTTGACGTGGTGCGTAACACTGTACAAGAGGGGCTATCGAGATGACGGCAGGTGTCTCGGGTCGATGGTTCGTTTCGAAAACGCATAAGGGGACGCTTGTTCACGCCAGACTCGAACCGGGCGAGGAAAATTCGGCGAAACTGGTGTCGCTGGTCCGCCGCGAAGCCCGGCTCATCGCTCGCAGGGAGGGAAAGAAAGTCATCATCAACGATGGTCCGCCGGGACCAGAGTGCCGCATGACTTGAACTAGTACAAACCGTTGACGCCTTGTCCCAGCCGGACATATACTCGTGACGGGAGTATATTTTGGTTTATTGGGAGTGGATGTTGTTGCGTTTAAGTCCGCGAAGGTACGCGTTTCTGGAGACTCTTTTCCGTATGGCAAGGGCCTGCGGCGGTCCCGTGCATTATGCCGACCTGGCCAGAGAGATGGGTGTTTCCAGATGGACCGCTTACGATATGATGAGAGAACTTGCGAAGGACGGTCTGGTCGCGGCGGTATACGCCCGGTCTGATCCCGGGTATCCTGGAAGGTCCCAGGTGCTCTTCTCGACGACCGAAAAAGGGGCCCGCCTTATCGAGTCCCGAGCGGAAATCTCCAGTACCACGGAGGAATGGTCCAAGCTCAAGCAGAGAATGCTATCGAAGTTCGGTGTGGCCCTGGAGCAAAAGAAAGGTTTTGAGTTTTTCAGAAAGGAATTGGCCTCGAATTCATCTGCGCTATTCTGCGCCGCAGTCGTCGCTGCATTGATCGTTGAAGCAAGGCGAGTAGGACTTGATCTGGTGCTTGCGGGGCGTGTCTTGAGCTTAGCTGACCTGGAAGCGGGCCCTTTGCTTTTGGTAGGGTTCGTGGCAGGTAGTCTTCTGGTAAAAGGCCTTACCCGAAAGTTGCCCTCTATCGGGTCCTTGTTGGAAAGATTTGCTAAGGAGCTCCGGTCTTTCGGCGGGGAAGAGAGGCAGGCGCTCGCGGGTTTCGCGAGGGAAGTCCTAGGGAAAGCTACTTCGGCATAGGTATCTCAGGAGGTGGTTGCTCGCTTCCTTATTTGTTCGCGAGTTTTTTGGTCTTTTTGGTCAGATGGGCTGCGAACCTGGATGATCTTTCCACGGAGGTGTTCTGAATGGCCTTCGAGTGGGCCAAAGCTGCGATAGGTGAAGCTGCTCTCCGACAAGGTCTGCGTTACTTAGCTGGAGACCCTGAGAAAAACCTGTTAAACCTGGCCAGGTGGGCCGAAGCGATTGCCCGGGACGAAAAGCACAAAGAGTACGCTAGAAATGCCCTTCGGGTTTTCTCGGAACCAGATAATCCCTGGCGCAAGCTGGCGGTGCGGATATTCCGGCAGGTTTCGCCTACCGTCCGGGAGAAGCTCGGGGTGAACTTCTTTGTCCACGCTGGGATGCTCGGAATTCCCAAGCAGAGGGAAATGGGGAAGAAGTACGGCATCCACGTGCCTTGGGCTATGCTGATAGACCCGACAGGCCGGTGCAACCTTCGCTGTAAGGGGTGTTGGGCCGCGGAATACGACAGAACTCTCGATATGGACTACGCCACCTTGGATCGCGTCATCGGTGAGGCAGAAGATCTCGGCATTCACTTCATAGTGGTGTCCGGGGGCGAGCCCACCGTAAGGATGGATGATCTCATATCCCTGGCGGAAAAGCACGATGAGTCCGTCTTTCACGTGTTCACCAACGGTACCCTAATCGACGAAGCTGCTGCCAAGAAATTCGGGGAACTGGGCAACGTGACATTCGCCATAAGCGTGGACGGGTTTGAGGAGGCCACCGATGCCCGAAGGGGCAAAGGGGTTTTCTCCCGAGTGATGCGGGCGATGGATAACCTCAGAAACGCAGGGGTCGTGTTCGGGTTCTCCGCGACGTACACCAGAGACAACACCGAAGAAGTGGGCAGCGATGCCTTCATCGACTTCATGATCGACAAGGGCTGCGTGCTCGGGTGGTACTTCACCTACGTGCCCGTCGGTGGCGGGGCCGACCTCGAGTACATGGCCACGGTCGACCAGAGGATGTTCATGTATAACCAGGTGCGCAGGTGGCGACAGGAAAAGCCGATTTTCGTGATAGATTTCTGGAACGACGGGGAACTCGCTGGCGGATGCATCGCCGGGGGCAGAAACTACTTCCATATCAACGCCATGGGTGATGTGGAACCCTGCGCCTTCGTACACTACGCTAACGTCAACATCAAGAACACAAGCCTCGTAGAAGCTCTCGGGTGTCCGCTGTTCCGTGCCTACCAAGCTCATCAGCCGTTCAACCACAATTTGATGAGACCGTGTCCCATCATTGACAACCCGTGGGCACTGGAAGAGATAGTGACCTCAACTGGTGCGTATTCGACTCAAAAGAACAGGATTTCCGCCGCGGACCTCTGCAGACCGCTTTACTCTTACGCTCGGGCGTGGGCTGAGAAGGCGGACCCCGTCTGGTTCGAGAGGCATCCGGCAGAAGCTGCGGCGACGCAGTCTGGCGACGACGGAGAGAAGTAAAGCTCGAGTAAGTGTGGCTTGGGTCGGGACGACGCTGGCGCAGGGGAGGTCGCAGCTTGACGTAGGCAAGAGATGGTGGGATTCCTCCGCTGAGGGGGCGGGGAACGCGAAAGGTTAAAAACATTAGCTGAGCGAGGAAGGCGTCCGGTGCAGCAATCAGTGGGAGATGGGGATGCCGCTTACCGCGAGACCGTGAACGGAAATCGCGTTGGAATCCCCAGCTCCTTCAGTTTTTGATAGAAGGTAGTACGGGAAATCCCGAGAATTCTCACGGCCTCTGAGAAGTTCCCCTGGGAGAACTCTATAGCTTGGAGTATCGCATTTCTCTCCGCCTCTTTACGCGCCTCATCAAGGGTGACCGGTAAGCGCGCGGGGAGGGGAACCGGCAGGGAGTGTTCATCCGTACGGATGTCGGGCGGAAGGTGGCCCAAGTCTATAACTCCATCTTCCGCCAGAGCGCAAGCTCTCTCCAGCACGTTCTCTAGCTCGCGGACGTTTCCCGGCCAGTCATGGGAGACGAGCGCTGTGAGGCATCTCTGGGTGATGGTGAACTCTTTACGGTACATGGCGGAGAAGGTCCAGAGAAAGACTTCGACGAGCTCGAGTATATCCTCGGGCCTTTCTCGTAATGGAGGCACCCAGATGGGGAAGACGTTGAGCCGGTAATAGAGGTCGCGCCTGAATTTTCCCTCCTGAACCAGCTCCCTAAGGTCTTGGTTTGTGGCGGCGATGATCCTCACATCTACTTTGACGCTGCAAGAGCTGCCTAGGGGTTGGATAACCCCTTCCTCGATGGCGTGGAGGAGCTTGGCCTGGCACGCCAGATCGAGATCAGCTACCTCGTCCAGGAGAAGCGTGCCTTCGTGAGCTTCTTGGAATTTTCCTTTCTTTCCGCTCTTTAGAGCGCCAGTGAAGGCGCCTCCCGCGTAGCCGAAGAGTTCGCTTTCCATGAGGTTGGGAGGAATCGCGGCGCAGTTCACCACCACAAAGGGCTTTCCACGCCGGGGAGAAGCGTCGTGGATAGCTCGGGCCAGCACGCTCTTGCCCGTGCCGCTTTCCCCTAGAAGAAGCACATTGGATCGGAGGTTTGCAGCTTTCTCGGCAAGCGCCACGCATTCCCTGATGGCCTTACTTCGCCCGACTATTCCTGCGAAAGCGGGGTTCGACGACGCTGACTTGCCCAGCCGCATGCGAAGAAACGAGGCGTACTTGGAGGCGGCGTCGGCTCGGCTGGAAAGAGCGGTCACCTCGAGGATGTCGTCCAGGATGATGACGGCGTATTCAGGTTTCGGCCCTTCTCCTACCGGCAGGATCGAGTAGCGCATGGGAATGCCGTTTATGTGAGCTTCGTGAGGACCAAACCTCGTCTTGAGACCGGACAACGCCTGGGCTATTGCCGCCGTATCGAGACCCTCGGGGCAAATCTTCCAGATGGCCTCGCCCGTTATGTCCATGGACTCCTTGCCCGGATGTTTGGCCCTGTACTTCGAACCCATTAGGATACTGCGAATATCTTCCCGGCGGGGAGTGTATCCGAGAGTCTGGTAGAACCTCACTTCAAGGGTCTCCGGATCGACGATCACCATGTGTCCGACCGCAACCTGGTATTCAAACGAGAATGCTTGGTTATCGATGCCGGCTGACGCAAGCCTGTCCGGTTCGGAAAGCTTAACCCAGAGCTTATGGGTCTTTCCGTCTTTTCCTGGCCAGAGCCGGTAGAGGGCCAGCGGATCTTTAGGCGGTTCATGTCTCACAGCTATAGAACCGCTCCCCGGCATGCCTTTGTATATCCCTATCAGGACGAAAGCGTCACCGATCTTCACGAGGTCGGAGCGCACGCCGAGTAGTTTGAGATCCTTGGGGGTAAGACCTCCGTCGTCCAGGCCAAGGCAGCTGTCGGCGATCAGCACTATGTCGCCTTCCCGGATTCGACCCTCGGGGTGACCCGGGCCTACGCTTTCACCGAGTCCGAGGAGGGCTTTGGCCCTTCGATTGGAGAACACAACGACGCCAGTTCGGTCCACGATGATGACGCCTTCGCGGATGAGGTCGAAGGACCGGTTTAATAGGTACTCAGGGAGTTGCATGTTTCACTCCTCGTAGCTTCCGAATAGGTATAGGCCATGGGTGAACACAGCTCGCAGGATGCCTTCACCGCTTTTACCCCCATACGGGTATTTTCTATTCATTCGCCGAGACGCCGTCGATTCCTGCATACTCGATCCAGACGTAGACTTGCCAGAAGGTAGAACTGTTCGGTCAAGTGGAGGGACGTCGGGGAATCGGTGTTTACCATAGTCCGCGGTTTGCCTTTCCTGCCCTGGATGCCCGATGCAAAACATGAAGTTGACCTGTATCGCACCTCTATACCTACTACAGGCGAGAAGGAAAAGACGCTCATGCGTAGAAATGGCGATCACAGACTTTCCATTGGGAGGGGTTAACAAAATGTCAAAGCATGGCTTGAAGGTGTTGTCAGTACTTGTTCTCCTTGTGCTTCTCCTGGGTCTGGGAGGATGCGGGGAGAAGACTCCAAAAGAGTTCAAAATCGGTGTGGTTACCGGAACGGTGTCTCAAGGTGAAGACGAGTACAGGGCGGCCGAAAGGGTAAAGGCGAAGTACGGTGACAGGATCATCCACGTGACCTATCCCGACAACTTCATGCAGGAGCAGGAAACCACCATCGCCCAGATAACAGGTCTAGCTGCTGACAAATCGGTGAAGGCCATAGTCATCTGTCAGGCCGTTCCGGGCACTGCAGCGGCAATAGACAAGATACGCCAGACCCGGAAGGATGTGCTCATCCTCGTTGGAGTCCCTCACGAAGATCCCAAGATCATTGCGGAAAAGGCGGATCTCGCATTTGAGACGGACAACCTGGAGCGCGGCCGCACCATCGTAAGGCTGGCCAAGGAAATGGGTGCCAAGAAGTTCCTTCACTACTCGTTCCCGCGGCATATGTCCATGGAACTCCTGGCTAAACGCAGGGACATAATGAAGGAAGAGTGCGAGAGACTGGGCATGGAGTTCATCTTCGTCACGGCGCCCGACCCGATGGGACCCGAAGGCATTCCCGGAGCTCAGAAGTTCATACTGGAGGATGTACCTCGGCAGGTGGCAGCTCACGGGAAGGATATCGCCGTTTTCTCCACAAACTGCGCGATGCAGGAGCCTCTGATAAAAGCTTGTCTTGAGACAGGCGCGATCTTCCCCGAGCAGTGTTGCCCCAGCCCGACCCACGGGTATCCTGGAGCTCTCGAGATCGACGTTTCTGGAATGGCGGGTGACATGAAAGCTATCCTGGCAGCTATCGAAGAAAAGATCGTAGCTAAGGGCGGAGCTGGAAGGTTTGCCACTTGGCCGGTTCCCATCAACATGGTGTTCATCGAGACCGCGGTCGAGCTCGCGTTTAAGGCAGTCGAAGGGAAGGTCAAACTCAGCGACATGGAAGCTGTCAAGGCAACCATGAAAGAAGTCGCTGGCGTTGACATTCAGATGAAGAGGTACGAAGAAGGCAAGAACATGTACCTGGTGGTGTCCGGGTCGTACATCTTCGGAAAGAAGTAGCTTGGGTCTCCAAGGATCGAACCGGGCGGGTGGCCCACCCGCCCGGTTCGGCGTGCTCCGGCGCGTTGGGATGGAAAGGAGATGGATAACTTTTGCCATCGGCCCCGATGGTACTCAAAATGGAGGGGATTACCAAGGAGTTTTACGGTAACCCCGTTCTCAAGAACGTGAGCCTCGACGTCAAGCAAGGGGAGATTCACGGACTCGTAGGCGAAAACGGTGCCGGGAAGACCACTCTGATGAACATCCTATTCGGGATGCCAGTGATTCAGGAGACGGGCGGTTTTTCCGGCCGAATCTTATTTGACGGCAGAGAGTTCCTGCCTCGGGAACCCCGGCAGGCGATGGCCGCGGGCATCGGCATGGTTCACCAGGAGTTCATGCTCATCCCCGGGTTTTCCGTCACCGAGAACATAAAACTCAACCGCGAGATCACCAGAGAAAACCTCTTGAGCAGGATGTTTTCGAGGAAACTCGAGACACTTGATATGCCCGCCATGGCGGCCGACTCCAGAAAGGCCATCGACGCGCTGGCCTTTGAAGGGATCGACGAGTGGGCCCCGGTTGCGGGAATGCCCGTGGGCCACAAACAGTTTGTAGAGATCGCGCGGGAAATCGACAAAGAAAACGTAAAACTTCTGGTGTTCGATGAGCCCACGGCCGTCCTGACCGAGTCCGAGGCCGCCATTTTGCTCGACGCTCTGAAACGGCTGGCTCGGCGGGGAATCGGCATCCTATTCATCAGCCACCGGCTGGACGAGGTACTGGCCACGTGCGACAGGATCACCGTCCTTAGGGACGGCGAAGTGGTGGCGGAAAAGAAGGCCGGGGAGACTACGGTAATCGAGCTGGCCGAACTGATGGTAGGGCGAAAGGTGGACGGGCTTCGGCTTGCGGACGAGGCAAAGCCCCCGGAGACGGGTGAAGATGTTCTGGTCGTAGAGGATCTCTCTGTGAACATGCCCGGAGAAAGAGTTAGAGGGGTGAGTTTTACCGTCAAGCGCGGGGAGATCCTGGGTATCGGAGGGCTTGCTGGCCACGGCAAGCTGGGGATAGCCAACGGAATCATGGGCCTTCAGCCGGCGTCCGGTCGGGTAAAGTTTCTCGGAAAGGAAATTTCCCTGAACGATCCTCTATCGGCACTCAAAGCCGGGCTTGCCTTCGTGTCAGAAGACCGTCGCAACATAGGCCTTCTCCTCGATGAAACGCTCGAGGACAACCTCGTGCTCGCGGCGATGCAGGTCCACGGGCGGTTTCTGCGCCGGGTCGGGCCCTTTGCGATGAGAGATTCCGGAAGCATCCGCAGGCACGCTCTGGAAACCATAAAGGAGTTCGATATCAGAACCACAGGTCCGAGACAAGTCGTTCGGCGCTTGAGCGGTGGGAATCAGCAAAAAGTATGCATCGCCAGGGCTATATCTCTTGAACCCAAGCTCTTGCTGGTTTCGGAGCCGACCAGGGGCATCGACGTGGGAGCCAAGCAAAAGGTCCTCGAGATTCTGTACCGTCTCAACCGGGAAAAGGGTCTGACCATTATCATGACTTCTTCGGAACTCGTCGAGCTCAGACGTATCTGTCACAGGATAATGATCATGTACGATGGGAAAATCGCCGGGATCCTGCCTCCTGACGCGTCTGATGCCGAGTTTGGTCTCACCATGTCAGGAGAGAAGAGCACGGAAAGGAGCGGGGAGCATGAGACGACTGGTTGAAGGCGTTGGTGTTCCCAGATTGCTCGTGGGGCTTTTTCTGCTCATACTGTTTGCCCTGGCCGGACTCGAGCGGTTGCCCGTAAAGATGCTCATCTCCAGTGCCCTGGTGAGAATAGGAATGAACGGCGTGTTGGTCCTGGCGATGTTGCCGAGCATACGAGCGGGCCTTGGGTTGAACTTTGGGCTGCCCCTGGGTGTGATCGCAGGAATCGTGGGAATGCTCGTCAGCCTTGAGCTTCGCCTCAGCGGACTTGCCGGTTTCTTTTTTGCGCTGCTCGTTGGGGTTCTTCTTTCTCTGCCCGTAGGATACGCGTACGGCCTCCTCCTGAACCGAGTAAAAGGTGAGGAGATGATGGTCGGAACGTATACGGGGTTTTCCGCGGTCGCGGGAATGTGTATGTTCTGGCTGCTCGCTCCGTTCAAAAACCCCGAGATGATATGGGTGGTCGGCGGCAAGGGCCTGCGGGTGACCATACCCATAGGCCACCGCTTTGGCGGTGTCCTGGATAACCTCGGCAAGTTCAGCATCGGAGGAGTTGAGGTGCCCACAGGGCTCCTTCTGTTTTTCGCCTTTCTGTGCGTTCTGGTCCACCTGTTTTCCTTCACCAGAACGGGCATCGCCATGAAGGCTGCCGGCATGAACCCGGCGTTTGCCCGCGCTTCGGGTGTGAACGTGGAAAAAATGAGGATACTCGGGGCCACGCTGTCGACCGTTCTGGGGGCCGTGGGCATAGCCGTTTACGCCCAGAGCCTGGGTTTCGTTCAGCTGTATTTAGCCCCGCTGATGATGGCGTTCCCCGCGGTAGCGGCCGTCCTCCTGGGCGGGGCTAGCACCAGCCGGGCGACGGTGTTCAACGCTGTGGCGGGGGTAACGTTGTTTCAAACCCTCCTCACGATTTCGCTCCCGGTTACTCAGAGCGTTATCGGAGGCGACATATCCGAAGTCGCCAAACTCATCATCTCCAACGGCATGATCCTGTACGCTCTCACGCGCAAGGAGGCATAGAGATGAAGGTGTGGCGCAAGATCCGAGAATCGTTATCAAGCAATCCAATGCCGCTAGTCTTTGGAATCCTTTGCCTCTTCGGCGTCGTCGTGAGCGGTAAGAGCTGGAGCTTCCTGTTGCAGGAGGTAATAACCAGGCTGGCCCGGAACTGGATACTGGTCCTATCACTCCTCGTACCCATTTCCGCGGGCCTCGGCCTGAACTTCAGCATGGTGTTGGGCGCGATGGCGGCGCAGACGGGAATCATCGTGATGACCCACTTGAAAGTCCCCGGCATGCTTGGGTTTCTTGGGGCGTTAACCGTGTCATTTCCCATCGCCGTTGCCCTTGGTCTCGTCGCAGGGAACATCATGAACAGGGCGAAAGGTCGAGAAATGATCGCCGGGATGATGTTAGGGTTCTTCATGAACGGGGTGTACCAGCTGGTCTTCCTCTTTATGGTCGGAACGGTGATCCCGATGAAGAACCCGGATCTCATGCTACCGCAGGGTTTTGGTTTGCGAAACACGGTGGAGCTCAAGTACATGAAGTATGCCCTGGATAACTTGCTGACCGTATCCCTTTCGGGCTTGGTTATCCCGGTGGCTACTTTCGTCCTGGTCGGTCTCGTTTGCCTGGGCCTCAATCGCCTTTACAGGACCAAACTGGGTCAGGACTTCAGAGCGGTGGGCCAGGACATGCACGTTGCCTCGGTCGCCGGGATCGATGTAAACAAAACGAGGCTTTTAGCCGTGGTAATCGCCACGGTGCTGGCTTCTCTGGGGCAACTTGTGTTCTTGCAGAACATAGGCACCCTCAACACATATAACAGCCATGAGCAAGTAGCGACGTTCGCCATAGCATCGCTCCTTCTCGGCGGGGCTACGGTCACCAGAGCCACGGTCGGTCAGGCGCTCGCAGGGACGTTTTTGTTTCACCTCCTGTTCATCGTTTCCCCTTACGCCGGACAGAGGCTTATGGGAAGTCCGCAGGTGGGTGAGTATTTTAGAGTGTTCGTGGCTTACGGAATAATCGCAGCCGCCCTCGTTGTGCACGCCTGGGAAACTCACAGGAGCGTTTTGTCGGCGGCGAAGAGAGGTTTGCCCGAGAGGGAAGCTGACCGAGCCGGGTAGCACGACCTTAGTCGGGTGTGGGGGAAGCCGGCGGATAGCAGGCTCTGTTTTTGCCCTCCCTTTTGGCTCTCGAGTTAGCTTCCTCCGCTTTGCGGATGAGATCTTCTTCGTTGTCGGCATCGTCGGGGAAGGAGGCCACTCCTACGGAGATCGTGACGGGGTAAACCCACTGGCTGGTGGCTCTGGCCACGCTCTTACACAGTTTTTGGGCGCGCCTGAAAGCTTCTGCCCTCCTCACGCCGGGGAGCACTATCATGAACTCGTCACCGGAGAGCCACCGAGCCACCGTTTCGCCGGGGAGCGTTTCTCCGGCGAGGATCGCCCCGAGCTTCCTGATGAGCTCGTGCCCGGCCTGGTAGCCGAGGTTATCGTTATAAACCCGAAGGTGGTCGCCATCGACCAGAAGAAGGCTCAGGTGTCGGCTTTCCGGGGTCTGACACCGCAGGGCGCGGCGGATGGCGTGCTTGGCGGCCCGGTGATTGGGGAGTCCGGAGATGTCGTCAGTATAGGCCAGCGCCAGCGCCTCTCGCAGGAGATCGATGGTCTCGCGAATCCTTCTGGACAAGACCTTGGCGGCTTTACCGGGAGACTGGGAACTGCCCGGTTGGAGCCTGTGTGCAGCGACGTCCAAAACCTCGATGACGTCCTTGACGTCGGAAGGATAGTGGAGCTCAAACGCCCGGGTTGAGATGCCGTCCACCAGTTGGAGGGGGTCTGCCACCGGGTACTGCAGGTATCCGGGAGTAGAGGGGGAGTTTGATCGAGGAGAAGACGGTATCACCGCGACAAATTCATCCCCTCCGATGCGATAGACCTGTCCCTCCGGGTTTGCCCGGTACGTGATGTCCTTGAGATGGGAAGATACTCTCCGGATGACTTCGTCGCCTTTGGATTCGCCGCAAGTCAGGTTGACCTCGGCGAGGCCTTTTATGTCGACGACCAGGATGGTCCCGGTCGTACTCTCGAGCAGCTCTGGCACCTCCAGGAGGAAGGCAAACACGTTGGGGAGTCCGGTCAAAGGGTCCTCTTCCACAAAATGCCTGGTAGAAGAGGAGACGCGAGGTGCACCTCCCATTATTCATCACCCGTGAATATGAATCGATAAACCTTCTACCGGGGTTTAGCTTTTGAGCCGGATTTTGGCCTGAAGGAGCGGCCTGGGTCCGTGGTGAATAGCAAAGGGGGTGCGGACCGGTCTGGGGCGCCGGGCGGGGGTGGTTTGTCTGGCGGGGCTTCATTTGGCGTCTATATCAAGCTCGAGCGTACACGGCAACGGGTACATAGTATGGGATGATTCATGCGGACCGATTCTCTTTGACTGCGGGATGCCACTGGCCAAGCTTTTGCGGGGGCTCGATGCCCTGGGTTTTTCACCGGACGACATCCGCGCCGTATTCATTAGCCACGAACACACCGATCACATACGGGCGCTTTGCCTGAAGCAACCGTTCCCCGAACGTTTCTCCATCCCGGTGTATGCGTCACCGCTTTTCTGGAGATGGTATTTCAGCTGCGGGTACAGTCTGGACCGCGGGCTCGTCCGTACCATACAGGATGGAGAGCGCGTAAAAGCAGGCGGGTTTGTGATCGGAGCCTTCTGGAAACCGCATGACTCGGTAGATCCTCTGAGCTTCGTCGTTGAGGGAAAGGACGGGAGGGCAGCTCTTCTTACAGACCTGGGGCACGTTCCGTCCCGCATAATCTCGCTGTTGCGTGGGGTAGAGTACCTGATTCTCGAATCCAATCACGACGTGGAGATGGAGAAATCTTCGGGGAGGCCGTATGCTCTCGTAGCGCGGGTCCTGGGAGACTACGGCCACCTTTCCAATGTCCAGGCGGGTGCAGCTCTGTCGCGGATTGCGACCAAGAACACGCGGAAAGTCATCCTGGCTCATCTCAGCCTCGACTGCAATACGCCGGAAAAGGCCATCCAGTCGTGCAGCGGCGCCCTGAGCGGATGCGGGTTCGCAGGCGAGCTGAAGGTGGCTCCCGCTGGAGACCCGACGATATATTGTTGACAGTAGAGAACCCCGTACCTAGAATTGCATTGATGGTCTTAAGGGGGTCGAAAAATCGCTTAAAGGGGGCTGGGAATGAAATGGAAGGGCTGGGCCGTCACATTCTGGCTGAGGTCTACGGATGCGATTTTGACATCCTGAACGACCTCGATAGGATCCGGGAGATCTTGGTCAGTGCGGCTCTGTCCGCTGGTGCGGAAGTCAGGGAAGAGGCATTTCACAGGTTTTCCCCTCAGGGTATCAGCGGAGTGGTGGTGATTTCCGAGTCTCACATCGCCATACACACGTGGCCTGAGTACGGCTACGCCGCCGTGGATGTTTTTACTTGTGGCGACCACGTTGATCCCTGGGTGGCGATGAACAAGATCTTTAAGGACTTCGGCGCTAAGTCGGTGACAGCTTCCGAAGTCAAGCGGGGCGTGTTCCCAAGGCCCCTTGCGTGTGCGGATTGAGCAAGTAACCGGGGAAAGGTGATGTGTTATTCTATCCCGTCAAACTTGCGACGGAACCGCGTTTGAGTAAAGCCCTGCGTCCGGAAGATGGCCGCAGGGCTTTCATTTAGGCGCGAGAATATAAAGGAGAAGAGCAAAGGCAGCTTGAAAGCCGACAGGAGGAGTCTTCCTTGGAGAGAACGCTGGTGCTGGCAAAACCCGATGCGGTAGCTCGAGGGCTCGTCGGGGAAATCGTTTCGAGATTGGAGCGAAAAGGGCTCAAGCTCGTTGCCATGAAGATGGTCTGGATGGATAAGGAAATGGCCGAGCGTCACTATCAGGTACACAAGGGAAAAGATTTCTTCGAGGGACTTGTCGAGTACATAACGTCTCTTCCCATTGTAGCTATGGTATGGGAAGGGCCCTCCGCTGTGTCCAGCGTGAGGGCAGTAATGGGTGCAACGGACCCGGCCAAAGCGTCTCCCGGAACTATCAGGGGCGATCTGGCGCTGGACATTTCCAACAATCTCGTCCACGGCTCGGACTCGGTAGATTCCGCAGAAAAGGAGATAGCTCTATTCTTCAAACCTTTCGAGATTTACGACTGGAAGCGGCCTGGAGAAGAGTTCATCCGGGGCAAGTGAGCTCGGCCGGGGACGTCGGTGCGGGGCTTTGAGGGCGTGGTCGGGCAAGGTTGGTCCGGTGTGGTCAGCGACCACGCGTTGTTTGTAACGGGTGGAGCGGAGAAAGGGGGGACGCGGGATGATACTCGTCGGTACTGCCGGGTTCAGCTACCCGGACTGGCGGGGGGTGTTTTACCCCGAGGGAATGCACGAAAGGGAGTTTCTGGCTTACTATTCCAGGGAGTTTCCCTTCGTGGAGCTGGACTTTACCTACTATACTCAGCCCAATCCGCGAACGCTCGCTGCCATGGCGAAGAAGGTTCCGGAGGGCTTCAAATTTTGCGTGAAGGCTCACAAAACCATGACTCACGAAATCGACGACGTTCAGGGAGTCAACAAACAATTCGACATCTTCCTGGAGGGTATTTCTCCGCTGGTCCAATCGGGCCGGTTAGGATGCGTACTGGCGCAGTTTCCCTGGTCCTTCAAGCCTTCCCCCCAGAACCGGGAATATGTCGCTTCCCTGAGAGAGCGGCTCCGAGGTCTCCCCACGGTTGTCGAATTCAGGAACAGAGTGTGGGCCGAAGAAGATACCTTTGAGTTGCTACGCAGGTCGGGCCTGGGATTCTGCTGCGTGGACGAGCCACGCCTTCCGTCGCTGTTTCCCCCGATAGCCGTAGCTACCGGACCCGTGGGCTACGTCCGTTTCCACGGTCGAAATGCGGAAAAGTGGTTCAAGCACGACAAAGCTTGGGAAAGGTACGACTACATGTACAGCGAGGACGAACTCCTCGAGTGGATTCCCAAGCTCAGGGACATGGAAGCCAAGACCACGGAAACTTACGTGGCGTACAACAACTGTCACCGGGGCCAGGCTGCCCTCAACGCTCGAATGCTTCGAGACCTTCTGCTCAGGTCCGGATAAGACCGCTTTGGATGGGGGCGCCAGCGAGATCGGGGACGAGGTGAAATTGCGGGATGAGGACCGGAGATCTTGGGGAGTACGTCGCGTTCGACCTGGAAACAACCGGGCTTGACCCCCAGATCGACGAAATACTGGAAGTCGCGATGGTGAGATTTCGCCGTGGCAGGCCCGACGAAGAATGGTCTTCCCTCGTGAAGCCGTCGCAGAAAGTCCCCCTTTACGTTTTAAGGCTTACCGGAATAACCGAAGCTGACCTGGCAAACGCTCCGGTCCTCGAAGATGTGCTTTGGCGGATCCGAGAGTTCATCGGAGACTCCCCGCTGGTCGGGCACAATTCCTCGTTCGATATCGCCTTTCTCGGAAAGATCGTTACCGATATCGGCCTGAGACCGTGTCACGACACGCTTGAACTTTCCAGGATCGTAATTCCCGGTCTTTCCAGCTACAAGCTTTCAGCTTTATGCGAAAACCTCGGCATTCCGCTGGTGACGGCCCATCGTGCCCTCGACGATGCCAGGGCCAGCGGCATCCTGTTCGGTTTGCTTCAGGAAAGGGCAAGGCAGGTCCTAAGAAGCGCGTCTTCGTTTATCGTGAGCGTAATGGGAGATAACTGGGCGTCGAGGGACCTATTCGGCCACACAGACGCTCAAGGTACAGGTCAGGTGGCAGGAGAGTCTGCGCTGCAGCCTCTGGTTGGGGACATCTCCGATGGGAGCCGGGGTACTACGAAAAACCTCACTGCAGCCGCGGGAAAGGATGAGACGCAGCTGCCGGAAACCGGAGGAGGAACGCCGTCCCAGGGGCTGATCAAGGCGAAGCCACGGGAGCTCCTCCCGCCCGAAGGGATCGCGGCTCGCGTTCAGGCCGGCCCCACTTTGTTTTCCCGGCCCAACGTGGAGCGGGCCATATACTCGGCGATAATGGAGGAAGCGAAGGCCGGATGTGGCGCCGGCCCCGAGATATCGGGGGAAGTATGGGACAATGCGATCTTGGTGCAGGCGCCGGAGACCGCGGACGCCCTGGCCGGAATGCTGGCTGCCGCCATTAGGGCTGCCCACGAATTGAAAGACAGGGTGGCCGTGGCCTGCCTGGATGCCAGGACGGCGTCCAAGATGGAAAGGGTTCTTGCCGGTTTACCGGGAAGCTCGGGTGCCGCAGTGGCGTTTCTCCAGTCGCCCCGGCGTCGTGTGTGCCTTGCGCGGTGGCGAGCTCTCGAGATCCTCGTCGCGAACCGGGCCGTTGGCGAACTGGACCTGGAGACCCGTCAGTTTTTGGCCATGATGGCAAACTGGTTGTCAAGGACGAAAACCGGGTCACCCCGGGAGATCCAGATGTTCGGCTGTGGCTACCAGGTCTTTGCAGAGCTCCAGGCTTCGTGGTATCCCGGGTGCCTGGAGGGTTGCGCCTATTCCCGGCACTGCTTTTGCCCAAAGCAAGAAGAACCCGATGTGCCCGGCGTTTCCCTGATGTATCTGGAGGAACTCCTTTCCCAGGACCTGCTGGTGCGGTCGCCTTTCGCCGCCGTGGTCGTACTGGGTTATCAAAAAGTTTTGGACTGGGCTGACAGGAGGGCGGACGTATTCGAGCCTCGCCAGATTGCCGAACTCATCGGGCCCACCGAAGGGCAGATTTTCCTCGATTTGGACAGACGCCTCGGCGATGCCCTTTCCAGGGACGAAAGGGTCCTCTGGTTTCGAGGTCGAGTCGAGATGCCTGCTGACATCCGGTGCTTGCTCCGGGATGGACGACAGGTCCTGGGCGAGTACATCAGGAGAAGAGCCCGTGAGGATGACGACGTCAAACTCCGAATGTCGCTGGACGAGATCCCGGGTCACCTGCCCATTATCGGACGAGATATCTCCGCCGCCGAGAGATTTTTCGATGCCATCGAAAAGATGTTGAATGAGGAACCAGACAAGGTTCTTGTTGTTGACGGGAGATACAAGAGCGCTGGGCTCGTTCCGGTGATGAAGCGGTTGTGGGTTTGCCCGGGGCAGGAGATCAAGAATGGCATGGGTGTCCGCGCTCGCAAGGTGGTCCTGGTGTCGCCCTTTGCCCAAATGCTCGCCGGCAGGCGGGGCTACGAAAAGCTCCTGGCGATGTCCGAAACTCCGAAGTTGGTCGCAGCGGGGACGTACGAGGAACCCGCCGATATCCTTACGGTATTTGTCGACGGGTTACCCAAGCCGACGGACAAAGAAGCTTTCGACCAGCGCTCCGCTTCGTTCATCGTGGAGCTCGTCGGGGCCGTCCGGACCGGATGCCTGGTCTTGAATCCATTTTCCTCCAACTCAGAAACGCTCTTCGAAAAGATCGCTCCAGCTCTTGAGTCCCGGGGCATCCTCGTAGTGTCGGCGGACGGAACCGGAAGAGCGCTGGAATACCTCGAGCAGCCGGACACCGTTGTTCTTTCCAGGTTTCTTGCCTTTGACGAGGACGATTTCTCCAGGGCCAGGTGTGTGATCATATCCAGGTTACCTTTCGGCTTGCGGAGACCTGAGGACTGGATAAGGGAGACGGAAGTCAGAAACGCTGGGGGAGACTACTTCAGGGATGTCACTCTTACCGGGATCCTGTCGAGGTTAAGTCAGGTCGTGGATGCCCTGAGAAGCGAAACGGGCAGGCGGGTTCTGGTTGTGCTGGATTCCCGGGCGCGCCCCGCGGGAAGCAGTTACGGTTCCGAAGTATTTAAAGCGCTCACTCCCGGTGAACATGTGGTCTGTCCCCCGCTCGTCGCGCTCAATCGCATAAAATCGTGGTTGTCCGTCGAGGTGGAGGAGGTGGTACGGTGATGGAAGACGCACCTCGCGGAAAGTCAGGCGAGATCCGAAGGGTGCTCGTGACCAACGACGATGGTGTTCTCGCCGAAGGCCTGTGGGCTCTCGCAGGCGCCTTCCTGAAACGCGGAGGTACGGAAGTCTGGGTAGTGGCGCCGGATAGAGAGAGGAGCGCTTCGGGGCACTCCATAAGTATACATCACCCAATTGAGGTCTGCGAAAGGCCGTCCGGAACGCCTCGG
Source organism: Candidatus Fermentithermobacillaceae bacterium (assembly GCA_014896535.1). Lineage (GTDB taxonomy): Bacteria > Bacillota > Sulfobacillia > Fermentithermobacillales > DUSS01 > DUSS01. The sequence goes on along the minus strand of JADBKE010000009.1, from coordinate 44,896 downwards.
CTTCACGTTTATGCCACCAGCGGTACTCCCGCCGACTGCGTGAAACTGGCCTTGTCGGGACTTTTGCCGGAAAAGCCCGCCATCACGGTTTCGGGGATTAACCGGGGTCCTAACCTGGGACAAGATGTGTTTTACTCGGGTACGGTTTCCGCCGCGTTGGAGGCAGCCCTCGGGGGCGTGGACGCAATTGCCGTGTCCGTGGCCGCATTTGAACAGGTGGAGTATGATTTCGCAGCTCATTTTGCGGTGACGGTCGCGGAAAGAGTTTTGCGGGGTGCTCTCAACGGTGAGGTACGCCGACCCGGTGGCCGTCCGATCTTACTAAACATAAACGTTCCTGCCGTCAGGCCTGAAGACGTGGCGGGTGTAGCCATCACCCGTCTTGAACTTACGAGACCCAGGGACTTTTTCCGAAAACGTCAGGACCCGTTTGGAAGATGCTGGTACTGGATGGCCGGCGAAGCTTATCAGGGAGATACCGTCAGCGACACGGATGTTTCAGCAGTTTCGAGGAACCTCATATCCATAACCCCCCTCAAGCTCGACCTCACCGACACCGAAGCTTTCGTCGAGCTTTCGGAAGTCACTCGCGATCTGTTGGGCCTGTTGGGCTACGACCACCTGCGCGGGGCCGATACCGGCGAATAAGGTCCACCCCTCGCTAATATTAGGAAGACCGGGGGGTTGAAAATGCCCGATCTCGGAGTCAGGACCCGCGCCTGGACTTTACGAAAGCATATGAGACAGGAAGAGTTTTCGTTCAAAACCGCGTTTTTGGGTGCGCTCGGCGCCCTGGGTCTCGGCTTGCTCCTGGCGCTGGCTTCCGCTGTCGCAATCCAGTTGTCGTCCCTGGACGAACGGATTCCCGAGTACGCGATGGACGCTGGAAGTTTTCTGGTGCTGGGGGTTACGGCGTTTTTCGTTGGGAGACGGGTGAGAAACCACGGGCTTGCCTACGGAGCTTCGATCGGCGCCCTTTATTGCTTGGTCGGCACGTTGCTGGGGCTAGCCTTTCCGTCGGAGTCTCTTCGCATTACGGCTTTCCTCTTCAGACTCGTCTTGCTCGTCTTGACTGGCGCAGTCGGCAGCATACTGGGGGTCAACCTGTAGACCGAATAGCTTTCCCCTTAGCGCGGAAACCATAGTTCCTGCACCAGCTAAGGGGGTATCGAGTTTGAGGCGACGGCGGACGAGCTTGCGCGCGCTTTTCGGATTTGTACTTCTTTGTCTCGTGATCTCAAGGAGCTCGTATGGAGCACCGTCCCCCATAGAGGAACTGTCCCTTCTGAAGGGGAAAATCCTGAGCGAGGACTCAAAAGGCCAGTCCGTTCTCGTACTGCAGCGAGTCCTGACCGCTTTGGGATATGACCCCGGCCCGCAAGACGGTGTGTTCGGTCCAAGAACTCTGGAGGCGGTCAGGCGCTTCCAGAAGGACTCCGGCATCGCCGTGGATGGCGTCGTTGGTCCCCGAACGGTGGAGTCCCTTGAGCGGATTTGGGCGAGAAAATTCCCTCCGGAAACATATACCTTGCGACCTGGGGAGACCCTTTCCCTGGTCTGTGCACGGTTCGGAGTGAGTCTGGGAGAGGTCGTGCGGACCAACGGCATCAAGGACCCCGACCTGGTCTATGCCGGGCAGACGCTGATCCTGAAACCATCCGAACCGGAACAGGCTGGCCAAGACGGACAGGGCGGTCCGGCGCAGCCGCAGAGACCGGTTCCTGAGGACTCGGTCGGCTACCCACCGGGTTGGCGCGCATCCTTTCCCGCACCGGATAAGAAGATATGCCTCACGTTCAACGACGGACCCGACCCAGCCACAACCCCAAAAATCCTCGATATCCTCTCCGAATACGGGATACCCGCTGTATTCTTCGTAATAGGAAAAAACGCTGAACGCTATCCCGAACTTGTCAGAGAGATTCACGAGCGCGGGCACGTTGTTGGCATCCACGGATACGAGCACGTTCCGTTGGCCGGTGTTTCGCGTCAACAGGCGCTTGCGGACCTATCCAAAGCTCTCCAGGTGGTGGAGAGGATCATAGGAGCTCGTCCGGCTTTCTGGAGACCTCCAGAAGGAGCCGTTGACGACATGACCCGGGACCTCACGAGGGAGCTCGATCTCACCCTCGTAATGTGGACGAACATCTGCGGAGGGGATCTTCCAGCTTCAGACGCCGATGAAGTCCTTCGAGGTGTCCTGAATTACGCCAGGGACGGCGCCATCATCCTCCTGCACGAGAGTAACCCGCACGTATTAGAGGCGCTGCCTCGCATTGTCGAGGAACTGGCTAAAAGAGGCTTCGGGTTCCAGGCTCTCCGCTGAAGACCGGAGCGGGTGTTTGTCAAAGGAGCGGCCGCCTGCAGATTCCTCACGGAACTTCACCGCAAGGGGACGGCCGTTCCTTTTCCTTACTGGACTTGCCCGGGGGCAATCACGTCTTTGACGATCTGGAGAGCCCCGGAAACCTGTTGCGCAAGCTCGCCCAGGGTCATGCTCTGGAACATGGCGTTCTGGGCTTCCGCCAGCGAGGATATGGCCTGTTGCAGGGACTTGGCTACCTGTCGATCGGCTTTGGATTGCTGCATCTGGATCTGGGTTTGCAACTGCGAAATGAGGTCCGAGACTTGTTGGGCGTTGGCTCTGAGAGACTCGTTGCCCTGGGAAACGATGCTCGCCACCTGCTGGGAGAGGGCGAAAAGCGTGTCGATGGCCTGGGAATCGGCTACATGGGTTGATGCTTGACTCAAGCATTGCTGAAGGTTCTGTTCGCTGGCCATTTGCTGTTCCCTGATGCCGTTCTGAACCAGCGACAGGGCGCTTTCTATCTTCTCCGCCGGCGTGGTGGGAAGCCCGGCCCCCGGTGGCTTAAAGGAGCGTCTCAGTTCGTCCACCACATGGCTGGTGGGGTTTTGGTCCACGTCTATGCTTCCTATGGCGTAATCCTCGTTCTTAGGCACAAAACCTCTCCTTTCTTCCCGGGGACAGCCCGGAGCAAGATTTCCAACATGCGTGGGATCTCTTTGGTGTGCTCGTCAGGGACAACCGGGGGTAAGACGCCCACCGGAACGTCGCAAAGCATCACCTCCTCAGAATCATTGTTCCGCACCGGAAAGGGCGTTATTAGAGCGACAACACCTGTCGGATCGTGTCGAAAAACCGGAGGAACTCGATGGCTTCGGGGGGAATATCCAACGTGGGGTGGTCTTATGGCACGGTTTTTGAGAGTAGGGGTGTTCCGAGACAACCTTGACCGCATCATCGAATTATGCTCGGATCTTCAGGTGGAACCGGAAGTGTCCAGAAACGCCAGGGTGAGACAGGCTCTGGACGAGATAGCCGATCTTGCCCTGGGAATCAAGGAGTTTATGAACTCCTTTCAGTCAGAACCGCTGATTTGGACCGGACGCGGTGACACCGACGAGGTCATCGCCATGCTCGAATCCTTGGTGGCGGCCGCAGAAAGCGCGGGTCGGGTTCTGCGGAAGGCTTGGGAGGGCCGAGAAGCTTGAAAGGTGGCTCGGGCCGAGTTAGACTGCGAGCTGGAGGTGAAGACCGTGCCCATATTCGAATACAGGTGCCTTGATTGCGGGCGGACCCACGAGTTCTTGAAAAGAGCCGACGAAGAACCTAAGTGTCCTTATTGTGGATCTACCCGTCTTACTAAACTAATGTCCAGGTTTAATTCTAACGTAGCCGGTTCAAAGGGGAGCGCGACCTGTTCGACCTGTTCGAGCGGGCTGTGCTCGACCTGCGGAAAATAAATAAACCTGACAAGACGTCTGCCGACCGCGAATGATGTTGAAGGCCGGGCCGTCGTATGTGGGACCCGGCTCTTGTTTTTCCCGCCACGGCTTTACCTCTATGCAGGAGCTTATATTCGTGACGAAGAAGGATTAATGGCGTTTGAAGCGGCCTTGTGCCTTCCGGATCGAAGGCCGCATGGTTTGAGAAGAGGAGGTCTATGAATTGACCGGTCTCAGAATCGAGGAACATCCCGTTTTGGATTTCCCCAAGCGGAAGAAGGTGAAATTCTTTTTCGAGGGCAAGGAGATGGAAGGTTACGAAGGGGAGCCAATCGCTGCGGCTCTCCATGCCGCCGGCGTGAAGGTCCTTCATCATAGTTTGAAACTGGGGCGACCCAGAGGGTTTTTCTGCGCCATCGGTAACTGCTCTTCTTGCCTGATGATAGTGGACGGGGTCCCCAACGTGAGGGCTTGCACCGAGAAACTTCGGGAGGGGATGCGCGTGGAAAGACAGGTTGGACGCGGACCCTCCCTCGCGGCCCGGTGAAGGAGGCTTGATTCATGGAGTACGAGCTGGTTGTGGTGGGTGGCGGCCCTGCGGGGTTATCGGGGGCGCTCAAAGCGGCCCAAAATGGGGTGCGGGTTGCCATCGTCGACAGGCAGGAAGAGCTCGGCGGTCAGCTGGTCAAGCAGACCCACAAGTTTTTCGGCTGGAGCCGGAGAGGTGCGGGTATACGGGGTATTGAGATAGGCAGGAGGCTGCGGAACGCGGTTTTAGCCCAGCCGCACATTACGGTTTTTACGGGTACCGAAGCGCTGGGTTACTATCCCGATAACTCGCTCCTGATAGAAGGCCCTTCCGGGGTAAGCCGCATCACGGGCAAGACGTTTCTATTTGCCACGGGTGCTCAGGAGAGAATGATCTTGTTTCCCGGAAACGACCTCCCGGGCGTGTACGGCGCCGGAGCCGTGCAAACTCTGATGAACGTGTACGGGGTGAGACCCGGGCGGTCGGTCCTCATGGTGGGCTCCGGCAACATAGGACTCATCGTCTCCTATCAACTGAGGCAGGCGGGAGTAGCGGTCAGGGCAATCGTAGAGGCATTACCCCAAATCGGTGGGTATGCGGTTCACGCTTCGAAGGTGCGAAGGCTCGGTATCCCCATTCTTACCAGGCACAGCATCAAGGAAGCCCACGGGAAAGAGTGCGTTGAGGGTGCCACCATCTGGGAGCTGGACGATAAGTTTCGCGGCATCCCCGGGACCGAAAAGGACTTGGATGTGGACGTGATTTGCCTTGCGACGGGTCTTACACCTCTCGGGGACCTCCTGTGGCAAGCGGGGGTTTCTATGACTTACGTGCCGGAACTCGGAGGCTTCGTCCCGATATACGACGAAAACATGGAAACGGAAAGACCCGGGATTTTCGTGGCTGGAGATGCGGCGGGAATCGAAGAAGCTTCCACGGCCATGCTTTGCGGAGAAATAGCCGGTCTCGCGGTTGCCGCCAAGCTCGGCAAGATCCCTCGTCACCGTTTCGAGGAGGAGCGGAATGTTCTGGCCCGGGAACTCGCGGCGCTGCGAAGCGGACCTTTGTCCAGCAAAGTGCGAACCGGTTACGAGCGCATACGAGCGCTGGTTCAGGGGAGGCGCGGATCATGAAAAACCTTTACGGTGACTTGCCGGAGAAAGATTCCCTTTTGAGCTCGGGAATACCATCCGTGGAGGACCTCGACCGGGTTCTTCCGCCGCCGGAAGCAAGACGAAAGGGTCCTGTGGCCGTTCTCGAATGCTTTCAGAAAATACCCTGTGACCCGTGTGCGCAAGCCTGTAAGCTCGGCGCTATCAAGGAGTTTTCAGATGTGAACGATCTTCCGGTCATCGACTGGACGAAGTGTACCGGATGTGGCCAGTGCGTCGCAGCTTGTCCGGGCCTCGCCATCTTCGTCGTGGACGAAACATATTCACCAGAAGAATGCCTCATCGCCATGCCGCATGAATTCGTACCCCTACCCGAGCGAGACCAGGTTGTTCTCCTCTACGACCGCGCAGGGCGGCACGTCGGTGAGGGGATAGTGCATCGCGTGATTCGGGGCAGAGACAAGCTGGCCACACCCGTGGTCTGGGTTCGAGCCCCCAAGGCTCTGGCATACGTTGCCCGAGCCCTCGGCTTACCCGAAAGCCAAGGGAGGTCTGGAAATTGAAGCGCTCCGTAGAGGAAAGAAACTGGCTTGAGCAGCGCAACGTGATCGTGTGCAGGTGTGAAGACGTAACCCTTGAGGAAATCAGGAGGGCTATAGCTCAGGGGGCCACGACGCTGGATGAGCTCAAAAGGCTCCTCAGGGTGGGGATGGGACCCTGCCAGGGCAGGACCTGCAGGGAGCTTTTGGCTAGGGAGCTTGCAGAGCACCTCGGGAAGCCTGTGGCCGAAATAATGCCTCCGACGTTTCGTCCTCCGGCGAAGCCCGTGAAACTCGGGCTTCTATCCCGGATGGTGGAAAATGCGCCCCGCGGCGACGAGGGTTCGTCTCTTGAAGGAGGTGAATCCCGATGAGGTCTACGGCGGACGCCGTGATAATCGGCGGAGGGGTTATCGGCTCGTCTATTGCCTATCATCTCGCCAAAGAAGGCGTGAGAAACGTAGTGTTGCTCGAGCGGCACTCGTTTTGCACGGGCTCAACCGGCCGTTGCGGTGCTGGAGTTCGAGAGCAGTGGGGGAGCGAGCGGAACTGCAGGCTGGCTCAAGCCAGTATAAATGCTTTTGAGCATCTCGAAGAGGAACTGGGTTACGAGGGGGACATCGAGTTCAAGCAGAAGGGATATCTCATCCTGGCCCACACCGAAAAGGAGTGGGAGCAGTTCAAGAAGAACGTCGCCCTTCAAAATTCACTGGGCATCCCCTCGAGACTACTGACCCCGCAGGAGGCCAAAGAAATCGTTCCGATTCTCAACACCGAAGGCATGCTCGGGGCCACTTATAACAAGAGGGACGGCCACTGCAATCCGTTTCACACCACGTGGGCTTATGCTCAGGCCGCCCGGCGCCTGGGAGTTGAGCTTCAGTACTTCACCGAAGCTACGGGGATCCGTCTGGAAGGCGGCAGGGTGGTGGCGGTGGACACGACCAGGGGAACCATATCCACTCCCGTGGTCATAAACGCGGCCGGACCTTGGGCAAAGCCCGTGGCGAAGATGGTGGGAATAGATCTCCCCGTCTACACCCAAAGGCACCAGATCCTCGCGACGGAACCCACCGGTCCCATCATCGACCCTATGGTAATGTCGTTTTCCATGGGCATCTACTGCCAGCAGACTCCCCACGGAAGCGTAATCATGGGAATGGGAGACCCGAACGAACCGAAAGGGTACGACATCGGGTCGAGCTGGGAATTTCTCAGGGAAATGTCCCGGCTCATACTGCGCATCTTGCCGGCCCTGGAAAGTTTGAGAGTCGTGCGCCAGTGGTCCGGGTTGTACACGGTCACGCCTGACGCTCATCCCATTCTCGGAGGAGTTCCTGGCATCGAGGGTTACTACCAGGCTGTAGGATTCAGCGGTCACGGATTCATGCTCGCTCCTGCTGTCGGCCGCATCATAAGCGAACTGGTCGTCGGCAAGACGCCTTTCATAGACATAACCGGCCTTGATCTGGGCAGGTTCGAGCGAGGGGAACTGCAAGTTGAGCCTTCGGTAGTCTAGTGGTGTAAGTACGGACAAGGTTGGTCTTCGTTATCCCGCATGTCGATATAAGTTTGCGGTGTCCGGGCGGAAACGGCGACTTCCCTCCGCCCGGACATTCCCACGAGGTCACTGCACCGGGGCGGGTGTAAGCTTTACGCCGCTTGCCGACCGGAAAAGATAGGTCCATCCGTCCTGCCCCATCAAGCCGAGTCGCCACAAAGCTATTCCCGCCAGGCGGTATTTCCGGGCAAGAGCCAACCTCGAGTCGATGGTGGAGGGGCGGTCGAGGAAAGCGCAAAGATTCAAATTCGCCTCGTTCCAGCTGAGCACCCATGCGCCCAGATCGGGATCCCACCGGGGAGGATTTCCGGCTCGCTGTTCCAGAGACGGCCAGTCCTTGAACGCCGGACGGGCTTTCAAGGTCACGGCGCCGGACTGGTCCTGGCAGTAGAGGGTGCCGTATAAAGCAACGCCCAGGAGAATCTTTTCCGGTTGTACCTGGGCCGTTTCGAGAGAAACCGCTTCTTCCACCTGCTTCCTGGGGGACGTCGGACCCATTCTTCCCGGTTCCTCGTACCCGTAGGCCATGAGCACCACCCTGTCGGCGATTTCCCCAATGGCCTTGTGGTCGTATCCCCGGTAATGACCGTTCAAAGGAGGCACGGCTACTATCAGGTCTTTTTCGGGGGTAAGGAGATTCCGCAGATACTTCAGGAACTCGGTCAGGTTGCATGCGTCTTTATCGATTCTTTCCGGAGACGAGCCGAGGCCTTCGAAATCAATGACTACTCCATCAAATCCCCGGGCAGCCCTCTCCACTTCTAGAGCCAAGCTCGTCCGCAGGACTTGGTCGGCGAGGAGGTTAGAGAGAGTTTCGCCAGCGTTATTGGCGTAGAACATGGCGTAAGGCGGGACGTTTCTGATCCTGGAGTGTATGAGAACGGCGGGCCAGCCCGAAGGACGGTTGAAGCCAGACGGATTCCCGTCAGCCGCCACAGTACCGTCTGGTCTAACCGAAAACCACCCGAGGATGACACCGGAGAACTGGTCCGCAGGAGGGGCAGGGGCAATCGCCGGGTATGTATCCCCGAAGAAGTCCGTCCAGCTCGAGTAGTCCTGGGACCCCAACGCGTAGAAGCCCCATATTTCCATGGTAGAAGGCGGAAGCGTTACGTTAACCACGGCCGACTTTTCATCCAACTGCAACTCACAATGGAAAACCTCCTCCAGCACGGAAGAGGGAACGAGAAGAGCCCCATCCCTGACCGATATCTCTCGCGTGAGAGGAAATTCCTGTCTGCCAAATCGGAAGTAGGGCTTTCCGTACGGAAGCTCGAGAGTCTGCCCCATCCAGATACCGACCGCAGACTGAGTCGACTGGTCCCACGTCAACGTGAGCCCCAAAAAGTCCGATACGGCCCGGATCGGGACCATTATGACTCCGTCCTCGACGGAAGGAACGACGGGCAGGTCGAGTTTAAGGTGGTTTACGCACAGAGCGAGAGCGGAAGAAGGCTCTCTTGCTTGGCCCGCCGCGGTTTCGGGAGCGGTGGAGCTTGTGGGAGCGCCGCTTTCAGACCCCGAAGCCACGCACGGTTGAGCCGAATGAGCCGAAAACGAAGCTACGAGGACTGAAAGCACCGCCACCAGCAGCAATAGCTTGTTTCGCCAGACGTTCATCGGCAAAGCCCCCATTCATCGAGCTTTGTTCCAAAAGGGCCGTCGCTTCTGTCCGCAACGAAGATAGTCTTGAGACCAGGCGCGGGTCTCCTTTCGGATATTGATTTACCTCCGAGGCTCGAATTTCCTTCTCGTCTGGTTGTGCAGCGTTTCGAAGCGCCCGGTCCTGCGACTCTGCTGGCGCGAAAGCCGGAGGGAGTAGAAGGAACAACGCTGTGGGTGTAAGAATGAGTCACGGGGTGTCCGCGGCTCAAAGCGGACCGCACAGTCGGGTCGGAGGAGGTCGTCGAGATGTCTGCGGTCGTGCTCGATGGGAAAAAGATCGCCGCCGAAATACGAGACGAGGTCGTCCGGGAAGTCCAATCTTTTAAGGAGAGGGGCATATCGCCGAAGATGGCAGTGGTACTGGTGGGGGACGATCCCGCTTCGGTGGTCTACGCTCGGGCGAAGGAGAAGGCGTGCCAGAAAGTGGGCATAGGCTACGAACTCATCCGCTTTCCCGCTTCGGCCAGCGAAAAAGAGGTGGTCGCAAAGCTCCGGGAGCTTTCCGCCGATCCCTCGATCCACGGCATCATGGTTGAACTGCCGGTTCCCCCGCACATATCCAAGGAGAGGGTCACGCTGGAAGTAGCACCTCTGAAAGACGTGGATTGCGTGAACCCTCAAAACCGGGGATTTCTTTTCTCGAGGAAAGAGGGCTTATTTCCGGCTACGCCCCTGAGCTGTGTGGAGATTCTCAGGCGTTCGGGAATAAACCTTGAAGGCAAGCACGTGGTGCTTGTGGGCCGAGGCGACACCGTAGGTAAACCCCTTATTTTCCTCCTGCTTCAGGAAAACGCAACCGTGACGATTTGCCATACCAGGACGCGGGACCTCGGGTATCATACCCGACAAGCGGACGTGCTGGTGGTAGCGGCGGGGAAGCCTGGACTCATCTCTGGGGACATGATCAAGCCGGGAGCGTGCGTGGTGGACGCGGGAATCAACGAAGTGGAGGGCGGTGGCATTACCGGGGACGTGAAGTTCGAAGAAGCTTTGAACGTTGCCGGTTACATAACACCTGTTCCGGGCGGTGTGGGTGCCCTGACGACGGTGCTCATCCAGAAGAACCTCATGAAAGCTTTGCGAATGCAGAGAGGGGAGGCGTGAGCGATGGGCGATCTTTTTTCCCAGCCTTTACGCGAGGTTTTGAGAGTTGCCGCGTCCAGCGACCCCGTTCCGGGCGGAGGCAGCGTGAGCGCCATCGCCGGGTGCTTTGGAGCTGCCATGGTATCCATGGTCGCCAACCTGACGATCGGGAAAAAGAAATACCGGGATGTGGAAGCACGGGCCGTGGCCATCCGGGACCGGGCGTTGTCCCTCATGAACAGGCTGGAGGCGCTCGTGGATGAGGACATGACCAGTTTTCAACGTTTTATGGAGGTTTACAAGATGCCTCGGGAAACACCCGAGCAGGAGGACACCAGAGCGCTCCTGATGGAGGAGGCTCTCAAGGCGTCGACGGAGACTCCTCTTCGGATAGCCCGGGCGTGTCTCGAGGGGCTGGAAATTGCCGCCGAGATAGCTACCATCGGAAACAAGATGGCAATAAGCGATGCCGGCGTCGCCGCAAATCTTCTCGAGGCGGCGGTTCAGTCAGCCCTGCTCAACGTCGATATAAACCTCCCGTCCATCAAGGACGAGGAGTTCAAGAGAGCCTCCCTGGAGGAGAGGCTCTCTCTATCCCGGAGAGCGCAGGAGATCAGGGACCGCTGTCTTTCTCTTGTCCGGGAGAGGATGGCTTCCTAAAAAGGCGACCAAACCGGGTCTTGGGTGGTCCGGACCGGTCCTCGTCTTTCCCGCCGGCCGGTGCCGGAACTTCGTTTTCTCTGGCGCGCTTTTCTGCAGCTAGAGTGCTCATTCGCATCGGGGACCTGGGCCGGCCCGTGTATACGTCGTAGCTGTGGGCGTGGCCATGAGCATATGACGTCAGGCCCTGGATGCGGTGGACGTGGCCCAGAGGCGCGCGAATCTGCATCCCGGACGTACCGGTGATTCTGTGGCTGTGATCTCGGACGACGGACGTCTCGGTGGCGTAGTCGTGCACGTGGTTTTCGTTGGTGGACACCGGCGCCCCGGTGACGTCGGCGAACGTGTGGTAATGTTCCATGTCCGAGGACGTCCTGCCGCGATAGTTGTGAACGTGTTCTCTCCGGTGATCCATATGGATTCCCCCAAAACTGTAACGTCTACCGGAGTATATGAGGGTCACCTTGTTGGCGTGATTGTGTGCTCGCCGAGGTTTGCCCAGTCCAGGCTCAGGTCGATGTTTTTTGCCGAGAGGGTGATGCCCCCCGGGTCGATGTTTATTCCCGTGATTTCAAGGCTCCTCACCCAGCCTCCGGACATCTGAACCAGGTCGATTTCCACGATGTCGCGACCGTTTCCCGCCGCGTCCGGGGTCGCCTGGAGCAGTTCGCCGACGATCTGGCTCGCGGGCGCGATCGGGCTTAGAGACCGCATCCGGAAGCGGACCTTACATCCGGAATGACTCAGCAGTTCGAGCCGGATTCGGGCCGGGATCGCCAGGGCCCGGCTCACTTTGACGTAGAGATCGATGGCCTGGCGGCCCAAAAGGACATCATATACGGTGACTCCCTCCGGCATTCTGGCGGAAAGAAACGCCCGGCGGACTTCGGGAGCTCCTATGAACAGGTCGACCGATTCTAGTCTCAACTGTAACCCCTTCGTATCGCGTTTTATCCATGTTATGCGCCGGACGAGGGAAAGGTTAGCCGGAATTGGCCACGGCGCGTGCCGGAGGTTTTCCGGGCGGGCGATGCTGAAATCGGCCCGGGCAACCCGGTCGAACTACCCGCTTTGACTCGTTGCGCTTTCAAGACCTCACCCTTTGGATGGAGCTACCCGGGTCTTCGATAGGTGGGGGTCGGTCGGGTCGGCGAAGCTTCCCGGGCCGACGCGGAGGTCGTCCCAAGATCGCGACGGACGTTGCTCGCTTACACGGCCGAGCGGGGAAACGGCCAGGGAGTTTCCGGCCCGCGGTGTCACAGCCTTCTCCCAGGTCGCATCCGGCCTCAAAAGACGCGTCCGGGACGGCTCTCCCCGGGTCTTCTTGAGCACCGCCGGCTGCGCAGCCTTCGAGGGCGAGGGAATCCTGCGCCTGCTTGAGGATTTCCAGAGACCGCCGGAGATCGGCCGCCTCCTGTCCCGTCACCGGAAGCTCCAGAACCCGAATGACTCCTTTTCGCCCCACTACGCAGGGCATACCGGCGAAGACTTCCTGCACCCCTTGGCAGTCTCGAAGGAGGGTGGAAACCGAGAACACCGTGCGGGAGTCTTTCAAGATCGCCTGGGTCAACCGGGCCAGTCCCAGGGCTATGGCGTAATACGTCGCGCCTTTGGTGTCTATGATGTGGTATGCTGCGTTCCGGACTTGTTCGAAGAGTTCACGGCGTTTCTCCAGGGTCAAGCTGGCAAAGGAGCTAAGAGGAATTCCCGCAACATTGCCGAGGTTCCACGCCACCGTTTCCGAATCGCCGTGTTCGCCGATGACGTAGATGTGCACACTTCTAGGGTCGATGTCCAGTTCCCTGGCGATGCTCCATCTCAACCTCGCCGTATCGAGAAGGGTTCCGGAACCCATAACCTGGTTCCATGGGAGTCCCGAAGCTTTCCACGCCACGTATGCCATGACGTCGACGGGGTTTGTCACCACCAGCAAAATGACACCGGGGTTTAAGCGGCCCACTTCCCGGGAAATCTCCCATACGATCCTGGAGTTTTCCCGGAGAAGGTCCAGCCGGGTCTCTCCGGGTTTCTGGGCTGCTCCGGCGGCGATGACGACCACGTCGGCGCTGTTGCAATCATCGATAGTCCCGGCCCAAACCTGCGTCTTTCTGGCGAAAGGAACGGCATGCCCCAGGTCCAGGGCTTGACCGAAAGCCTTTTCCTTGGCTACGTCAACGAGGCAGATCTCGTCGGCGACTTCTTCGACGAGAAGGCTGTAAGCGTAAGTGGAACCGACCAGCCCCGAACCCACTACTACGACCCTCGACGGCTTCGCTTGTAAGCGGGATTCACTCACGTCCCCTTGAGGAATGCGGTGAGTACGGACGGTCTTGGTGCCGGGCTCAGGGTTTCCCCGTGCGTTCATGAATTCCACCTCCAGGTGAAGCTTTTCCGGTCGGCGAGACGGCGCATTCACCAAAGGACGATTTCCGCTTTGAAGGGCACAACAGACTGAGCGCGGCACGAACCGGTAAGTCGAGGGGTCACGGTGAGGGCGAAGAGTCGCAACGGGGGGAAAAGCAACTCCGGTTATCTGGAAAACTGCCGTGTGCTCAAGAGGTTTTCGTAAACGGACTCCGTTTGAGCTACCATGGAATCGACGGAATAGCTGCGGACGACGAGGTCTCTTCCGTAACGCCCGAGATCCTCTGCGCGGGCGGGCTCGTTGAGCACCGTCCGCACGTGGGCCGCGATGGACGAGGCGCTCAGAGCCTCTGGCGCGTCTCTAGAAGTGAAATTCCGCAACGCAAGGAAAGGGAGGGTGTCGCTTTGCACGGGTCCCGTGACGCCCCCGGGCCCAGCTATGACGACGGGTTTAGCGCACGCCATCGCTTCCAGAGCTACTCTGGACATCCCGACTACCAGCGAGGACACCCAGTAAACGGGAGGCATGTTTTCCACCAACCCGAGAACGCGTACGGCTTTCCGGCGCAGGCTGGAGTTTATTTTGGCAGCTTCCGCTTCCACCACCGGCAGCTCGGAACCGTCACCGGCGACAAGAAGGGTGATTCCTGGCATTCCTTCCGCCAACATGCCCACAGCCTGAATGGTAGCGATGGCGGCTTCTGCAAGTTCCGGGGCCAGCCTGGAGGCATAGGCAAGCACAGGCCAGTCTGCGGGCGAAAGACCGAAAAGAGTCCGCGATGCTTCTACTTCTTCCGCGGAAGGAGGACGAAAGACGGCGGTGTCGATGCCGTTGGGTATCACCACCGTGGACTCGGTGGGTATTCCGAACTCCCTGCCTATGTACGTGCGAATATCTTCGCTCACGGCTATGGTGATGTCTCCCGGGGGGCTGAAGAACTTCCACGGGAAACCGCTTTTGAAGGGAAAGTGGTATGTCATCACCATCGGTATTCCGTATTGTCGGGCGACGGCTCTGGACAAAAACCCGGGAATTCGGGCATGAGCATGGATGAGACCAACTCCCTCCCTTTGCACCAGCTTGCTCAAACGGACGAAGCTTTCTGCCATTTTGAAAGGGGATCTGGAATCAAGTGGGATCTCCACGTGCGGTATGAGCTCCCGCTCCAGCTCGCGAACCTGGTACCCTCCGGCAGACGCTACTATTACTTGCCAACCTCTCCTCTTGAGTCCCGTGGCAAGGCTCACGACATGCGTCTCTGCGCCCCCGAGACCCAAACTCATCGTGGCCAGGAGCACCGGAGGACGCTTCGAGTTGTTTTGTTGCCCCATGCTTTGACGACCCTCTGTTCTCGATTGACCGGCATCTCTAACGTATGGTATGTGGCTTTGTCATCGCTGCCTTCATGAAACATTGTATCAAAAGTTTTGCCCGACCTGTTGTCTTCAGGTTTCCTCCGTGCTATATTCAACGAAACTCCCGTTCCCCTGTTCCCGCTGCTGCGACGGGGGTAACGGTACTTGGAGATGAGAGACGAACGATGGCACCATCTGATGATGACCCCCCATTGCAACTTTACGCCGGCATCGAAGTCGGCCCCGGTGGGGAACTCCTGGTGGGAGGACTGAGGGCGCTCGACCTGGCCAGGATATTCGGAACACCCCTCTACGTGTACGTGGAAGACGCCATCCGCTGGAAGGCCCGGGAATACCTGAAGGAATTGCGACGCGTTTCGGTTCCGGCAGATGTGGCGTACGCCAGCAAAGCTTATCTCTCTCTGAGGATGGCCCGAATCGCCTATGAGGAAGGTCTGTGGCTGGACGTGGCTTCCGCGGGGGAGTTCTTCCTGGCGATGAAGGCGGGTTTCCCCCCGGAGCGCATTTTGTTTCACGGCAATAACAAGAGCCCGGAAGAGTTGAAAATGGCGATAAAGAACGGAGTAGGAAGGATCGTCGCGGACAACTTACCCGAAATCAAGCGAATCCAGGGGATCGCTTCTGCTTTAGGAAGGACCCAGCCGGTGCTCATACGAGTTGCCCCGGGAATCGACCCTCACACCCACAAGGCTCTGGCGACCGGGCGAATCGATTCCAAGTTCGGTATCCCGGTTTATCGCGGTGCTCACATCGAGGCGGTCCGCCTGGCGCTTAAGATGAGAAACGTCCGGTTCATGGGCTTCCATTGCCACGTCGGTTCGCAAATCTTCGAGAG
This sequence comes from Candidatus Fermentithermobacillaceae bacterium, assembly GCA_014896535.1. Lineage (GTDB taxonomy): Bacteria > Bacillota > Sulfobacillia > Fermentithermobacillales > DUSS01 > DUSS01. Next base: position 29,424 of record JADBKE010000009.1, on the reverse strand, counting down.
AAGGTGGTTTGAGCTGGCGGGCAACACTATGGCGGAGATTTACGATGATTGCGTCAAAGCCACGGGCGTCCTCCCGGAAGAGTGCGATCTGGGAGGAGGGCTGGGTGTAGCTTACGTGCCGGAGGACAAGGAGCTTTCCGTCAAAGACTACTGCGAGGCACTGGTGGGATCTTTTCGGGAGCGGTTGAGTAGTCTCGGATTGCCCTGCCCCCGAATCTTCATCGAACCGGGGAGATCCATAGTAGCTCAAGCCGGGATAACTTTGTACAAGGTCGGCACCATCAAAAGGCTCCCTTCGGGGCAGAGACTCCTGGCTGTCGACGGGGGCATGGCCGACAACCCCCGGCCCATGCTCTATTCCGCTAAGTACCGGTGCCTTCTTGCGCGCCAGGCCCGGGAAGGCCAGCTATCCTACAGGGTGGTGGGGAAGAATTGCGAGGAGGGCGATACCCTCATAGAAGAGGCGTTTCTCCCGCTGGTGAAAACCGGAGATATCCTCGCGGTCATGGTGACCGGCGCCTACCACTACTCGATGTCGTCCAACTACAATGCCCTCCCGAGGCCGGCCGTGGTGCACGTCTGGGAAGGTAGGGCTTTTCCCGTTGTGCGCAGGCAAACGTACAGGGACCTTCTGGACGAGCAGATCGAAGGGACTGACCGTCTCGCCCTTGCCTCCAATATGGGACCGTTTTGAAGGCCTCCGTCGAACTGGATCGTTTGCGTTGCGTGCCACGGGTTGGGTATAATCGTGACACGCACGGCAAAGGATTCCAGAAGGAACTCCAGGCTCTGGATTTCGTCAATATACCTCGGAGGCGATGACGGTGAAAAAGAAAGCTTCGTGGCTTTCGGCGACGCTGGTTGCCATGGCGGTTCTGTGTTTTTCGGTTTCTCTTGTGGCGTGCGCGTCTAAGGACCTTGTCTCTTTGAGCGGAGCGAGCAAAGGGAGGATTTACGTGGGCGATAGATGGGGAAACAGCGTGCCAGTCCCCGAACCCCAGGAGCTCCTGAACGCTTTGAAGGCTGCTAAACCGGTAAAGGACCCCGGAGACGTCAAGCCCGAAACCGAGGCCGATTACGTTGTCACGACGGAGAACGGAAAGATCTACTACGACTCCGCAGGAAAGTATCTTGCCTTTGTAAGTTCGCAGGGGACTCGCCGGGTGTTCCAGGGGGACCTGTCTGCCGCCCTGAAGTCCCTGGCCTCTTTGCTCCCTCCAGTATTCACGCCGGGGATCGACGATAAGGAACTGGAAAGCTGGCTCCCTTCGCTCACCAGGACGGCCAATCCCGTGGCGATGTTCTTTGAGCGGGGCGGAAAGTACTTCCTCGTGGTATGCGGCGGAGAGGTTCCCACTGCGGGTTATTCCCTGGAACTCATGGGGGTGGTATGGGGACCGGCGGCCGGGTCGAACGTCAACAGAGCTTTGCTCAAATTCAACCTCAGGCCCCCTGCGGGGGACGAGGCAAAGGTAGCGAGCTATCCTTATCAGGCATACACAGTGTCGGCTAAGGTGCCGGTCGAGGTGGAGTTCGAGGTTCCTACCGGCACGGGCGAAAAGGCCGCGCGGGTTCCCATGGCCTCCGTGGGGCAAAACGTCATCCTCTTTCAGCCCGAAGCTGGCTCCGTCCTAACCGAACGGGTGAGGCTGGTAGGCAAAGCGCGGGTATGGGAGGCCACTCTAATGGTGGAGATCGAGGACGGTCACGACATTCTGGGAAAGAAAACCGTGACCGCATCCGCAGGTGCACCGGAGTGGGGAGACTTCGACGTGTGGATGGATTTGAAGGCGCCGACGAATCCCTTCGGCAGCATCATCTTCACCACTTCTTCTCCTAAAGACGGCTCGAGAGTGGAAGAACTCTTGGTGCCGGTGATGTTTGGAGGCAAGTGAGGCTTGCTGTCCTCGTAAAGGATGCGGGTTCGGCGTTCGAAGCCTCGTCGCCGAACCCTTTGTTTTTAACGGTCCCGGTGGGCTTGACGCGCTGCCGTCCGGACGAGCCCTGCGAGAAACAGGAGCCCGGTGAGACCCGCAAGAGGATAAACCGTCCGGACCAGGTTGGAAAATCCGGTTCTCGCCACGGCGAGCGCCACCAAGGCGGACCCGAATACCACCAGCTTGAAGGCGGTTGTACCTTCGGTTCTCAAGCGGGAGGCAAAGCCGAAGAGATCCGCCACCGCCGTGGTGTAAACCTCGAGAAGGAAGACGGCGGAGTAAATCAGCTTTCCCGAGGGGTGGACGAGTTCAGCGAGCCGGGCCATGGGAACTTCGTACCCCAGCGAATTGGGGAAGTTCGACACCAGGGCCAAGTAGACGGCGAGAAGGCAGAGGCCAAGGCCGAAAGCCCCTGCGAAAGAAGACCTTCGCAGGTCACCAGATGTGCCCGTCCTGGCCCCCATCGCGGCCAGCACCGGCACAGCCATTATGATGTTGTACGATACGTAAGCGGCCCCGGATACGAACCATCCCGGCAGCACCGGACCGTGTCCCGGAGGCGGAGACGGCAGTTTAAGCCCCCGAAGCGACGTGGCTTTTGCGCTTACGAGAATCACTGCTCCGATGAGGACCGGCGCGACGGCGCTGAGGGACGATACCACGCCCCTGAGTCCGAAGACTACCGTAAGGACGCTGGCCGCGGCCATCGCCCCGGCTCCCCAGACCCACGGGAGACCGAACTCCTGGTGCAGCACGGAACCTGCGCCTGCGAACATGGCGCAGGTGGCGCCGAAAAGAAAGAAGGTGACTACCAAATCGACAAAAGGTGTCAAAACGTTCCCCACCGCTGACCTTATCACCGGCAGGTGGGAAGCGGCGCGTTCCGTCCGACCGAGGGCCATTATGACGTATCCGAAAAAGGCGAATCCCGCAACGGCAAGGGCGATGCCTGCTATCCCCGAGGGACCCAGGAGACCGAAAAACTGAAGGACTTCTTGTCCGGAGGCGAAACCCGCCCCTACGACGGTTCCCACGTAGGCCAGGGCCGCGGCCAGCCACGGGATGCTCGATGTGTTGGACGTTTCTTTGTCACGCATCATTCGGTCCGGCATCGGCGCTTTCCCATCGGTGCCCGTCTCCTTTGGCCCCCAGCGCGCGGTTCCGGGGGCATTTTGGCGCTAGGATAGTGTTACGACGACCGGGAACCTTTCATGCTTTCTTCCACCCACCGGCATACCTGACCGACGACGCGCAGCCCCTCCTGGACCTCTTCCTGAGTTTGGACTCTCCCCGGCACGTAGTAGTAGACGCCGTAATGTTCGATCCGCAGCGTCCCGGGGAATTCCTTCATCGCGCGAAAGAACTCCCTGACCGGTGGCGTGAACAGGGTTTCTGCGTCGGACGACTGGGCGGCAGACAGGAAGAACCGGGAATCGAAAGAGTCATCCCCCGTGATGAATAGTTTTTTCGGCTGGCGGGATGCGCGACTTCTCTCCACGAGCGTGAGGGTATTGAAGGGTATCTTTCTGACCGCCGCGAAACAGGTGGCCTCCGGGGCAGCGTAATCGAAGTCGAGAGCCTTGGGCACCCTCACCACGTAAACCCAGTCTCCCTCCTTCTTGACGAGAGCGGGGTATGTTCCGCCTACTTTCCATTTGTATATGTCCTTATCCAGCCACTTCTTGATGTTGAAAAGGTCGGGGTCGGATGATTCTTCCTGAGGATTATTGATGGCCCTCATGCCGACGGCGTCGGCGAAGGAGGAAAGGGCTTTTTCGTGCCTCTTCACACTCAGCGCGTAAAGCGCGCCGTAGCTCAGGAATCCTGCGATGATGGAGCCCAGCACGTAACGGCCAACCCAGGGGATGTTGAGAGTTGAGACCGCGGCGGCGACGACCACGGTGACCACGCCAACGGCTATCCCCATGCGCCTGTAGGGATGCAGCGTTTTCCAGTCCTTCGCCTGCCGGGCGTAAAAAAAGAGGGCAACGGCTCCCAGCAGAATACCGCTCCATACCTCCGTATTACGCATGTACGACACCTCCCTGCGGAGTTCACTGCGGAATTCGGTTCTGCCTCCGGAAAGTCCTCCCGCTCACCTGGGAATGGCCGAAGTTACAGTGCGCCTGGCCGCGGTTAGCTGCCTCGAATCGTAGGTCAGCGGTTCACTAAACGGGATCTGTATGCTATTATGACGCCGAAAGCTCAAACGGAGCGGTGCACACGACCTTTTTGGGAGGAGACCGTTTATGAAGAGCAGCCTTAAACTGGGACTCATACTCATGATCATATGCGCGGTTGCCGGTGGCGGTTTGGCGGCCGTCTACGCTATGACCAAGCCGGTAATCGAGCGCAGGGAGAAAGAAGACTTGTTGAACGCGGCCAAGGCCGCCATACCCGGTGCCGAGTTGATTCAGGAGGTTACCGACGAAAAGGGGAATACGTTCTGGATAGGCAAAGCAGGGGAAGAGGTCGTGGGTGCCGCTATGCGCGTCAGCGCGTCGGGTTTCGGCCAATCGCCCATCCAGATGATGGTTGGCGTCGATAAAGAGGGGAAGATAGCTTCCCTCACGATTTTGTCCCTTTCGGAGACGCCCGGTATAGGTTCTCGAGTGAAAGATCCCGCATTTCTTCAGAGGTTCATAGGGAAAAAAGACACCTCGGGCGTAGACGGTATTTCCGGGGCGACGGTTTCCTCGTCAGCCGTCAAGGCGGGGGTAAACCAAGCTCTGGAAATCCTGACCCCTGTAGTTGCGCCATCTGAGGAACGCCCCATCGATCTGGCTTCTATTCCCGACGGCACTTACAAGGGTACCGGTAATGGTCTCTTTGGTCCTATCGAAGTGTCGGTCACGGTATCTGGGGGCAAAGTAACTAAGATCGAGGTCATCAGTCATTCCGATACCCCGGATATAGCGTCGCAGGCCGTAAAGGGTGTTCCCAAGTCCATGATCGAAAGTCAAAAGGTAGACGTGGACGTAGTCAGCGGTGCTACGTTCACATCGAAGGGCATTATCCAGGCGGTGAAAGACGCTCTGTCAAAGGCCACAAAGTGAACAGGCAGCTTGTGAGTCCGGCGAGGGGAAATCGTGGACAAGATCACGGTACTCATATGCGATGACCACGCCATCGTCCGCGAGGGGACGAGAAAGCTGCTGGAGCAGGAAAGCGACATTGAGGTGGTCGGGGAGGCTCGGGACGGCGCTGAAGCGGTGGAAAAAGCCCGGTCTCTCCGGCCGCGCGTAATCGCGATGGACATAGCGATGCCGGGCATGAACGGTATCGAAGCCACGAGGAAAATCAAATCGATCTTGCCCGAGACGGCGGTCATAGCTCTTACCGCATACGATGACCTACCCTATATCTCCGCAATACTCGAGTCGGGTGCGGCTGGATATATCCTGAAGAGTGCGAGATCAGAGGAGCTCGTACTCGCCATCCGAGCTGCCGCTACCGGAGACGCCGTGCTCAGTCGGTCCGTGGCTCAGAAGATTTTTTCCCGCGGTATGCGCTCGGCGTTGGCGGGACCGGTGGGGTCAGCCTCCAGTGGCGCGACCAGGAGCCCCGGGGCGGGCCCACCCCTTACCGAAAAGGAAATCGAGGTTCTGAAGCTGGCATCCAGGGGTCTTTCAAACAAAGAAATAGCGTCGGAGCTGGGCATAAGTCCCAGGACCGTGCAATCTCACATGGCCAGCATTTTCGGGAAAATGGCGGTGGGATCGAGAACCGAGGCGGTTTTGGAGGCGTTGCGGCGCGGGCTCATCGCTCCACCCGACGTAGAGGCTCCCTGACCCGGGTCGCCGGGGAGGTATCGTGTCGATAACGGCTTCCCGCCAGCTGTAGAGGTGTCCTGACTTGGGACGAAGTCAAAACCCGGAACTGGAAAGGGAAATCCTTCTTCAAGCCCTTTCTTATCTGGCCGATATCGATAGGGACGAACGGATTTACGCCTCCATATGTCGGATGGTCGTCGAAAAGCTTCCCGTCGATTCGTGCTCCATCTTCCTTTACGACGGCAAGTCCAATTCCCTACACCACGTGGCCTCGGATGCCCGAAGGGCAGAAGCTTTGCTGGAAACTGAAGATATCAGGCTGAAGGTCAACGGCGATTCCCGTTTTTCGCGGTGCCTTCGAGGCGATTCGCGGCCGGTGGTTCTCGAGGAAGGGGACGTCGACCCTCTACTGGACACGTCCGGCTTCAAGCGAGTCATCCTGTTTCCGCTGACTAGCCGCGGCGAGACCTTGGGCCTCGTGGCTTACGCTTCGCTCCCGGGATCCCCGGTTCCGGGAGAAGGCGATCTGAGCATCCTCGGCGCAATCGCTGCGATAGCGGGTGCGGTTGCGCTCCAGTCTCGCCTCGCGGATGAACTCGAACGTTCCGAAGAGCGTTACCAGGTGCTGATGGAGGGAGCGAGAGACCTGGTTTTCGTCCTCGATGGCGGCGGGCGGTTCTTGTACGTAAACCCAAGGTGCCGCGATATGCTGGGATACGAAGCCGAGGAAATGCTGGGCAGGTATTTCGGTGAGTTCGTGAGCGGCGAGAGCTGGGCCCAGACCGTGTCGGCCCTGAGGAGGGCAGTTTCCAGCGGAGAAAGGTTTCTCGATTATCAGTGGGTCATAGCCGGAAAAGACGGCCGGTTGCTCACCCTGGATGTCCGAGCTTCAGTGGTGGTATCCGGGGGCGAAATCTTGAGACATCAGGGCATCGCAAGGGATGTCTCGCAGGAGAAAGCTCTCCACGAGGAGCTTCTTCGTCGCGGCCAGGAACTGGATGAAACCAGGTCCAACGAGGAGCGGATGCGTGGGTACCTCGCCGTGGCCACGCTTGCCCAGGAAGAGGAAAGAGCGCGGGTGGCGAGGGAGCTTCACGACGGTCCAGTACAGTATCTGGTGGCTTTGAGAAGGCAACTGGACCTCCTCGAGAAACTGGGCAATCGGAAAGAGCAAGCTTCGGTGTTAAAAGAGATCGACTCGTTGGTGGAACGGGCTATCCAGGACCTCAGGGAATTTTCCCGCAACTTGAGGCCACCCATCCTCGACGATTTCGGACTCAGCTACGCGGTCGAATGGCTGGTAGAGCAAGTACAAAAGGCCGGCATCCAGGGAAAGTTGACGGTCGAGGGGGAACCCCGCAGACTCGACCGGGACATAGAGGTCGCCTGCTTCCGGATCACTCAAGAAGCCCTTGCCAACGCCATGAAACACTCAAAAGCATCCACGGTCGAGGTCATGCTCGCTTTCAGGGAGGATATGGTGGAAATCCGCGTCGCCGACAACGGGCAGGGCTTCTCGCCTCCCGGCTCCCTGACGTCACTGGCCAGGGCGGGGCAAATGGGCCTTGTGGGAATGTATGAGCGGGCCGAGCTTCTCGGCGGAAGCATCCGCATCGATTCGGAGCCGTCCAAAGGTACGACGGTAACGGCGAGGATTCCCGTCCGCAAGCCGGGCATTTGATGTCACCTTCTGCCGGGTCATCCTCGCGGCATTCGCCCGCAAAAGCCATGCGGTCCGGGTGATCCCAGACACGCCCGGCAATCGTTTCTCTCCGCCAAAATGCCTAGGCAACAAAGCTCATCCCGGCTTCATCAATTGCTGATGTGGCGTTGTTTTCCAGGCCGTACCATCGGGACGAGAAAGAGACCATAAGGCGGCTGGAGGGATGAACCGTGGCGGGAGAACTCGAAACGGTGCGCATGGCGCAGCAGGGAGACGAGGAGGCTTTTTCGGCGCTGGTGCGGAAGTACCAAAAGCAGATTTTCAGGCACGTCCTCAGGATGGTGCGGGATGCGGAAGACGCAGAGGACCTTACTCAAGAGGTGTTCTTCAGGGCCTACCAGTGGTTGAGCTCTTACAACGGAGAAGCTTCCTTCGGGCGGTGGCTTCATCGCATTGCTACCAACGTCTGCATAGACAGGTCGAGAAAGAGGAGGATCCCGACGGTGCCGTGGCCCGAGTGGAACGACGGGGACGAGGAAAAGGCCGTCGAGTTTCCATCGGGAGACCCCGGCCCCGAGGAGATCTTCGAGGAGCAGGAATCTCTTGGCGAGATCCTGGCCGCCGCGGGGCGACTTCCCCGGCACTATAGGGAGGCTTTTCTGTTAAAGAACATCTCCGACCGGTCGTATGAAGAAATCGCCGGGTTCCTCGGTTGCCCGGAGGGGACGGTCAAGTCGAGGGTCTCAAGAGCTCACGGCATGCTCCGGAAAGAGCTCGCCCTCGTCGCCCACTGGAATACAGGGGCGCTCCCGTCGAATATGTTGGGACGGGAGATGGCTGTTTCTTGGGGTTCCGGAGACTGAAAAAGGCCTGGATTTGCCTCGGGCTTTTTCTGATTGCGGCTGCGGGATACGCTGCATCCTGTTTCTTCGGCCCGTTGCCGCAGGGTACTTGCATCGCCGGGATATCGTGCTCGGGTCTGTCGAAAAGGGAAGTTGCAGCTTTTCTCGAGAAAGAACTGGATTTTTCCGTGCGGACGGTGGAGATAACGCCGCCCAAGGGTGACGTCTTCGGAGGCACCATGAAGATTCCCCTGGGTGTCCCCTATGGTCTCGGCATCGTCCCGGACGTGAAGGGTACCATTAAATCCCTGGGTTTTCTGTACGGACCGCTTTCCCAGCCAAAAGCTCTTCCCCTCGCCATCAGCGTTGACGAAGGGCGATGGGCTTCGGCCATCACCGCGATATGTCGCTTCTTTGAGATACCCCCGAAAGATGCGAGTTGGGAAATCTTGCCTGGGGACCGCGTGACGGTGGTCCCCGATGAACCAGGATACCGGGTAGACACGGACGAGTTCAGACGAAGAGTGGTGGGGAACTTCAGGTGGTCCTCGATACCCGTTTCGGTGGAGGTGCCGCTGGTCGAAGTTAGAGCCGCGGTCACAAAGGAGAAGTTGGAAGCTGCCGGGATCGATGGAGTCATCGCAGCTTTCAGTACGAGGTATCAGGACAACTGCGACAGAGCTCATAACGTGGCGCTTGCTGCGAGGGGCCTGGATGGAGCGGTTGTTTGGCCGGGAGAGGTTATTTCCTTCAACGAAAGGGTAGGTCCGCGTCTCCCGGAACGGGGATATCGTAAGGCCCCCGTTTACGTTGGCACGAGGCTTGAAGACGACTACGGTGGAGGGGTCTGTCAGGTGTCGTCTACTCTGTACGGCGCGCTGTTGCGGGCCGGGTTCGAAGTGGTGGAAAGACACAACCACGGAATGCCCGTGGATTACCTGCCCATGGGGGAAGATGCCACCGTGGCGTACGGTCTCCTCGATCTCAAGATGAAAAACGTTTTGGCCGGCCCGGTCGTCGTTAAGGTGCACGCCGAAGGCGGTGTTTTGACGGTAAAAGTGTTCGGCAAGAAGGAGCCGTTGAAGGAGATAAAGATCGAGACGAGCGTTGTGAGGGAACTCGAGGGCGAAGAGCCGGGAAGCAAAAGATGGATGGTTCGGACCCGGCGGATTTTCCTTTACGGCGGTACTGTGGTGAAGATAGAGGATTTAGGAACGAGCGTTTACACGTCGCTTCCGAAAAAGGCCCCTGCCCCGTCCCTGTAATCCGTTTCTTGTTCCTCATTTGGCCTGCGTGGAGAAAGATACTCAGATGCTCGCGCCTTAATGGGTTTGTTAATGGGTTTGTATTCTGCTGGTCCCGGTTATCATCCCCCTTGACTTCTTACGAACAAACGTTTTATCATGAAATCAAACAAAAGTTCGGGGTGAGTCCCATGAAAGGGCCGGTCGGCTACGGAATCCTGGCGGGGTTCGAAAGCTATCTCGAAGCTCAGGCGAGGAGTATTTCCGGTCCCGTGGCCGTCCTCGAGAGGGGAGTCGTTTATGACTGCTCTCGGGCGGCATGGGAAAAGGGGGTAAGACCAGGGGATAGCGGATCCCGGGCGAAGATGGCCATGCCGGAACTCCATCTGGTTTACCGGTCTTCGGGATTCTCACGAGAAGCTCACGATGTCTTTTCCCGGATGGCAGAGGGGTTGTTGGCTCTGGAGCCCGAGGACCAGAGCAGGATTTTTTTCGAGATCCCCGGTACGGAGTATGTGCCGGAAACTATAGGTAACCTCTTAAAAGCGCTTCAAGGAAAGTCTTTTCATTGCGTATTCGCGATAGCTTCTACAAAGTTTACGGCCAAGGCGGCTTCGCTATGGCTGTGGGATAGGTTTTCATCGGGTAAATGTCCTAAAACCTCGAGGTGGGGTAAGCTTTTCCGAGATAGCCTTCATACAGCACTTTTCCTCGAACCCGGGATGGAAAAGGGTTTTTTGAGGGAACTCAGCCTCTCTTACCTCTGGAAGCTTCCTCTGGAATTGCGAACCGTTTTAAAGGAATTGGGTTTGAGGAGCATAGGAGATGTCCTTAATGTGCCCCGAGATGACCTTTCGACCCATTTAGGGGATTGGGCTCTGTGGGTGAGGGAATGGGCTCTTGGGCAGGATTGGGAACGGGTGAAAAAGGTCTACCCGGAGGAGCCCGTCGTGTTCCAAAGAAACTTCGTTCAACCCATATCGGGCCTTTCGAGGGAGTTTTTAAGCGTAGCTGTGGGTGAGCTTCAAGCTGCTCTTGCAGAGAAAGGTGCCGGCCCGATGGGAATCGAGGTGTGCCTCAACGGGGATTTCCCCGAGTACCGTCGAACGAGGCGCGTTTTTTCCCCCGTTTCTTCCCGGGAGTCCCTGCTCATCATCATCGAAAACCTCTTGAACGATTTCCCCGGCGGCGAAATCCATTCGTTTTCCATAAAGCTTTTCGATATCTTGCCGGCACAACGAGTTTCCGTGCCCCTCTTGTGGTCTCTTGCTCCCGCCGATAAAGCCCGTCTTCCTCTCAAACTCGAAATCGCGATGGAAGGCATTCAAAAGAAGTTCGGAGATAGTGCCGTTTACTGGGGTCGGGAAGAAACCGGTGGAAAGTCCATTCCTCCAGAGATCTTCTGGCATGAAGAAATGATGATGCTATGGGATCCGGTGAGAAGCCAGGGAGGTAGAAACTATGTCCAAACTCGTTCTTGAACCGGTGCTGGTGGTCGTAGACAGGCAAAAGCCAGTGAAATTCTTTTGGGGAAAGCGCTGGATCTACGCGGAAAAGATAACGGATCGCTGGCGAGCGACGGGTCAGTGGTGGGCGGGGGAAACGGAGAAGACGTTCTTCCGCATTCAGTCCAGGGAAGGGAGGTTGTACGAAATTTATACCGATGGCAAGGGGTGGCGCCTTTACAGGGTCTACGATTAAATCTTCCCGTGGGTTTGTGCACCTCCACGTTCACAGCCCGTTTTCCTTTCTCGACGGGGCATCCCACATAAATTCCCTTCTGGAAAAGGCCGCAGCCCTGAGGATGGACTGTCTCGCTATCACCGATCACATGAGCCTCTCGGGTGCTGTGAGGTTTACACGGGAAGCTTTAAAGAGGGGCATAAAGCCGGTGCTGGGTGCCGAACTCACGCTGGAAAACGGTCATCACTTGACCGTCCTTTGTAAAGACGAAACCGGTTACAGAAACCTCTGCCGGATACTGACGGAATCGCACCTGAAAAGCGACAGACGCTCGCCTCGAGTTAGCATGGACTGTCTTGTTCGCCACAAGGACGGATTGATCGTCCTTTCCGGTTGCAGGCGAGGGGAAATTCCCTGGCTCATACTGAGAAAACGATTTTCCGAAGCTAAAGCGGCGTGCGAAAAACTCGTGAGCGCTTTCGGACGGGATTCCTTCTATCTGGAGATGTCCGAAAGCGCCCTGCCTGGGTCCTCGGGGTTAAACAAAGCTCTTGAAGAGCTCGGTGCCCAACTCAAGATAGGTCTCGTCGCCACCAATAACGTGCATTATGCCAACAAAGAGGACTTTCCCGTCCACGATGTTCTCACCTGCATAAGAACGCTCACCAAGATCTCGCAGCCGAGCCCCGAAAGAAGGCCTAATGCCGAGAACTACTTGAAAAGCCCCGAAGAGATGGCTGCGGAGTTCCAGGAATACCCCCTGGCGCTGGAAACATCCAGGAGGATAGCGGAAGAATGCCGGTTTACGCTTCCGTTGGGGAAAACCAATTTCCCCTCATTTCCCGTCCCGCCCGGGATGTCTTCGGCGGAATACCTGCGAAAGCTCGTCTACGACGGGGCCCTGGAGCGGTACGGAAGGATAACCGAGGACATTTCACGGAGGCTCGATGAGGAGCTCCGCGTCATCACCAGGCTCGGGTACGAAGATTACTTCCTCGTCGTGTGGGATTTGGTGGAATTTGCTCGAAGGAGCGGCATCCGTCACGTGGGGCGCGGTTCAGCGGCGGACTCGGCGGTAGCTTTCTGCCTCGGCATAACGGACGTGGACGCCATAGGTCAGGGACTCCTCTTCGAAAGGTTCTTAAGTCTCGAGAGGGGGGAAAAGCCCGATATCGACGTGGACTTCGATGCCAGGCGCAGGGATGAGGTGACGAGGTACGCCTACGAAAAATATGGGGAAGATCACGTGGCGTGCGTAGCTACTTACAACACGTTCCAGGCTCGCGCCGCCATCAGGGAAGCCGGCAAAGTTCTGGAGTTCCCTCAGGAATTCCTCGACGTTTTGGCCGGGCGCCTTCCTCACATATCCGCGGAGGATATAGAAAGAGCGTTGGACTCCGTGCCCGAACTCAAGGACCTCAATCTTTCCAGGGAGAAACTAGGAAGACTGGTGGACATCGCAGAGAAGCTCGCGGACCTTCCGAGGCACCTCGGAACCCACCTCGGGGGCATCGTGATTTCCCGGGATCCTGTTAGCTGGATTTCTCCGCTTCAGCTCTCCGCGAAGGGAGTGACAATAGTCCCCTTTGACAAAGAGGATGTGGAAGAACTGGGTCTTGTTAAGATAGACCTTTTGTGCTTGAGAACTCTGGGTGCGGTAGACGACGCCCTCGAATACATTTCCAGTGCCAGGCGTTCCCGAGGCGAAAAACCCCTGGATTATCTGAGCATTCCTCTGGATGACGCGGCCACGTACGCCCGCCTCCGGGCCGGTGAAACCGTGGGCGTGTTTCAGCTGGAAAGCCCTGCTCAAAGGGCTCTTCAAACCAGGCTCGGCGCGGACAACATCGAAGACGTCGTTGCCAGCGTGGCGCTGATACGTCCCGGGCCGATCAAGGGCGACATGGTTTCCCCGTTCATCCTCAGGCGAAGAGGGCTTGAGCCCGTAACTTACCCGGATGAACGGCTGGAGCCGATACTCAAAAAGACGTATGGAGTGATCTTATTTCAGGAGCAGGTCATAGAGATCGCGACGGTAATCGGAGGGTTTACGCCGGGCGAAGCGGACAACCTGAGGAGGCTCATGACCCACAAGCGTTCGGAAAAAGAGATGGCGGAAATGGGAGAGCTGTTCGTGGAAAAAGCTCGAGCAAGGGGAACGTCTCCCGAGGTGGCTAAAGCCATTTTTCAAAAGATTCTCGGTTACGCCAGTTACGGATTTTGCGAAGCTCACGCCCGAGCTTTTGCCACCACCGCGTATAAGACGGCGTATCTGGTTGAGCATTATCCCGCCGAGTTCTTCGCCGCCATTCTCAACAACGAACCCATGGGGTTCTATCCCGTCTCCACCATATGTGTGGAGGCGAGAAAGAGAGGGGTGAAGATCCTGGGACCCTCCGTCAATAAGTCTTTTAAAGACGTGACGGTCGAAGGTCGCAGCATACGATTGCCTCTGAAAATGGTGAAGGACGTGCCGTCTTCTCTCATAGATCGCATAGTCACATCCAGGTCAGAACGAGGGGAATTCAGGTCCTTTCAGGACTTCGTGGAAAGGACCGGAGCGCAGAGGGATGCCCTGCGTTCCCTCATCCTTGCCGGCGCATTTGATGAGCTCGGTCTGTCCAGAAAGGGGCTTTTATGGAGCCTTGAAAAGACCGTGGCGGCAAAAGAAGCTGCAAAAACTGCGGGAGGCATCGCGGGGCCGCTCTTTGAGGAAATCGACACCTCCGGCGACGATTTCAGTTTAGCGGAGAAGATCGCGTTTGAATATGAGATCCTGGGGACCGGGGTATCGGGGCACCCGGCTGAGCTGTGGCGACCTTTGTTGCGGCGAAAGGGATATAAGAATTCCAGCGAACTCGAAGAAGTTGAACACGGCGCCCTAGTGAAAGTCGCAGGCATTCCCGTGAGGCCGCACAGACCCCCCACAAAAAGCGGTAAGACGGTGGTGTTTCTGTCCCTGGAAGACGAATCCGGCCTTATCGATGTAACGGTTTTCGAGAACGTATATCACAGATACGGAAAATACCTGTTCCCCGGCGAACTGGTTCCCCTCGCGGTATTGGGGAAACTGCAAAAGCGGGGAGAAGGTCTGAGCGTCCTGGCCCAGTGTATTGTGCCCCTGAGCGACGTCCTTCGCTGAAGCGGACGACCTCCCGGGGACTCAACCACATGTCGAACCTTCTTGCTCCTCCTCGCAAGCCCTGTAAAGGGTGAGCCTGGTCTCACCGTACTTATAGGTTCTCAAGGCTTCGAGCAATCCCGTCTTCAGGACGGGCGTTTCGCGGCGGTGCTGCTGAAGCACGACTACTCCTCCGGGTTTTAAGGGAGGATGTTCTCCCAGTCTTGACATGGTCTGAGCGTCCAGTCCGCAGAAGTACGGCGGTGCCACCACGATCACATCGAAAACCCGGTTTCGTCGCACCATCGCCGACAAAGTCTCCAGAGCGTCCCCCTGGATCACCGTGCAGAGGTTCTCGATGCCCAGAGACCGGAGGTTTTCCCTGATGATTTTCACCGCAAGGGGGTCATTATCCACCAGGACGGCTGACTTCGCCCCCCGGCTCAAAAGCTCTATGGAATAGCTCCCGGTTCCGGCATACAGATCGAGGATGTCCGCACCGGCGAGAACAGGTGCGAGGATGTTTCCCAGAGCTTGCCTCACCCTGCCCAGCGGCGGGCGGGTGGAATCTCCCGGAACGCTCTTTATCAACCGGCCCTTGAAGCGACCCCCGGCTATCCTGAGCAAACGCAATCCCTCCGGCGGACGTGACCGTGGTATCCATTGCCTGGTGGCCACGAGCCCCTGTTGGAACCATGTCCGAAGTACATTCGCAATATGCTAAGCTCAAAACGATTCGGAAGTCAACGATGTCCGCAGGCGACCTTTCGTTGCAGGAGCACTTAAACTCGTAGCCGGACAGGAGCGCGGGCGTTGGGGCGCGTATCAAAGAGGGACGAGAGAGGATCTCATACGGTACATCCGAGGCCGTGAGATCGCTCCAACAAACCGCAGGCAAGAGTAAAGGTGATGCCAGTGGATACTAGCGAGCGTTTGTCTACGGGAAAGATCGGAACAACTTTATTGCGCAACATCGTGTTCCGCCGTACCGGTGCTCTTCGAGCAGAGATGATCGTGCCCCCCAGCATAGGCGAGGATAGCACCGTCCTGGACATGGGATCGGAACTGGTCGTGGCGAGCATCGATCCGATAACCGGTGCATCCAGAAAGCAAGGCTGGCTGGGCGTGAAAGTTGCCCTGAACGACGTCGCTGCCAAAGGAGCAGAACCGGTGGCGGTTCTCGTCACGATACTCTTACCGGAGGGGGCCCGGCTTGAGGACCTCGAAGGATTGGTGGACGAGATACACCAGGCCTGTCTCGAAGAAAACGTGACGGTGGCGGGAGGCCACACTGAGGTGACTCCGGGGCTCCAGCATCCGATTCTCGCGGTGGTGGCCATCGGGAAGACGAAGGGAAAGAGGATTCTGCGTTCCTCCGGCGCCAGGCCCGGTGACGACATCGTGGTCACAAAGTGGGCGGGTCTTGAGGGCACTGCTGTGTTGCTGATGGACTTTCCGGGTCAACTTGCCCGGCTATTGCCCGACCCGGCCAATGACGAAAAATCCCTGGTCGCTGAGGGCGAAAAGCTTTTCGCCATGGTGAGCGTCACGAGGGACGGCATGATCGCCGCTGCGAACGGAGCTACGGCCTGTCACGACGTCACCGAAGGGGGCGTCCTCGGGGCTGTCTACGAGTTGTGCGAAGCTTCGGGTTCGGGTGTTATCGTGGACGCGAAAGCGATTCCGGTGCTTCCGATTACGAGCCAAGTCGCCTCCGTAACCGGAATAGACCCGTTAAAGCTGACCTCCTCGGGATGCCTTATCGTCACGCATCCGGACGGCGATTCCCTGGTTAAAGCTTACCGGGAAAACGGAATTAACGCCGCGGTCATAGGAAAGATTATCGCCGACGCGAGACGGGTGGTCCTCAGGGAATCGGGCGAGGAAGCTTTAGATCCGCCGGGTACGGACCACCTGTGGTTGGCCAGGTCTTTCTTGAGCGGAAAATGACCGTGCGACGAGCTGAGTGGTGCCCGACGGGCGGCGGCAAGTCGCGGCAGCAATCCTTGTCGGGGCATCGCCGAAGAACGCGGGCCTGGTAGTTGTTGCGTGGGCATTTAGCGGGCGTGGCAAGCCCACGGGCGGGTCCATTGCTTCGTGCGCCCGGTTGCCAGTCGAACGCTAACCGGGTTTAGGCGGGTGTTTCCTGGGAACCATGGTATAATGAACCTCGGGGATGGTTCTCGGTGCCGCAAAAAGGGGGGCACGGGATGTGGATCTTCTGGGTGCTGGTGTCCTTTGTCGTGGTCGGATGGGGGACCGCCGCCTGGGTCCAAACCCTCAAGACCAAGTTTGAACACACCTCCGAATCGAGGCTGCTTTTGCTCGTCGTCGCCCTCATCGCTCTGGCGCTCGGATGGCAAACTGCCCGCATGTTCGGGCCGGGGTGGTCCGCCAAGGTTCAGGCCGTCGCAGCTGTTGGCGTTGGAATAGTGTACTTCGACATTCTCTCCGTTGCGCTGGTGTCGATCTGGAAGGCCATCCTCACTCTTGATATCGACGAAACCATATCGGGGCTGGAAGAGGAAGAGGAACGTCTCCGCCGGAAGCTGGATTCCCTCCGGTACGGTCGCTTCCTAAGCGAACTCGCGAGGGGTACGGCGGGCCCCGTGTACCCTGTCACCCGCGTCGAGAAGGCGGAAGAACCTGATGAGGAAATCTCGAGGCTCAGACAGGTCGTGAACAGCTGGGTGGAGAGCGCAGGAATGACGAGGGTTCGCGCGCTGAAACTTGAATCGTGGAGGGAACAGTACGCGCGAATGTCCCTGGAGGAGCTCCTCAGCGAAAAGAAGAGGCTGGAGGATGAGCATCCGACCGAACAGGCTCTTCGGGAACAGACCGAGGTGAGGATAGCTCTGATTCAGATGGAAATCCTTTCGCGTAAAGCTCACCGGCCTGACGCGGAAGGTGCCAGGAGCTCGCGCCAGGACCGGTCTTCCGCCTGGTTGTCCAGCCCGCCGGAAGGCAGCGGTGAGGAATCCGAGGAAACGCTGCGGCGAAGACTGGAAGAGGTTTCAAGACAGGTCGCCCGGGCGCGCGCGGAGAGGGAAGCGTTCCTCAGACGGAAAATAAGGCTTTCCTGGAGGGAGCGGGGATGAGTCTGATAAGCTCGTATAAGACCGATATCCGGCTGACCCAGGCTCTGTCCGAGGGGCGGTCCGTGGAGGAAGATCCCGGTTGGGACATTTTACACGAGGCGGTGTGGGCTGCAGCCGAGGAATTCATGGGCGAGGTTTCTCACACCGTAAAGGATTTTTACGGAAGGGCCTTTTACGCTGACTGGGTCATTTCTACGCCGGAGATTCCCCGGGGAATCGGCATCAACGTCGACAGGAAGACGGGCCAGGTGATGTTCGTGTACGATTCGTACGGCTTAGAAGGGTACGAGCGCCGCATTCAGGAAATCAAGGACAGGGTGCTTCAAAACTACTCGGCAATAGCCGTGTCCAAAGCCCTCTCCCTGCTAAACTATCAGGTTGATGTGGTAGAAGAAAAGCATGCGACCGAGGGCAGGAAGGTGGTCGTCACGGGGGTCCTCTGAGATGACCAGGACTATTCGCATAGAGATCTCCAAAAACGGGCGAATCGAGATGGATTTCCTCGGTTTTCCGGGCGAAACTTGCCTCGATGAGGAAGAAAACCTCACGAGGATATTGAGGAGTCTCGGCCTGTGGGCGGTGCCGATTACCATCGAAAGAAAGGACGTGGAGCGCATAAAACGGGAACTTGGCGCCGAGGAGGAACGGCGTAAGGAGGTCAAGGCCGAATGACGGGTGCCAGGGACCTGCCCGGAACCGTGGCGATGGGCTCGATGGAGTGCGATGCCGGCCCGGGTGTCCGTTCATCGCCGGGCGGCTCATATATCGAAGTGTGGGTATCTGCCGGTCGCATAGACGTATTTGAAAGACAAGGCGACGGCAAAACAGCGCGGCTCGTCGAGGCTTTAAAGAAGCTTGGCCTCGAAATGCGGGCGCGCACTGTATCCTTCTGCGGATAGACGGGGTGGCAAATGAAAACCGCAAGTTATCTGGACGATTCCTGGATACAAAAAGCTCTACTTAAACGAAAGGCCAACTACTCGCCGGTGATGTGCTTCGAGACGGTGGACCCCAAGCGCATCCTTCAGCTTAAGTTGTACGTGCTCACGTCAGGGGAGTTCTCCGGAGTGGACCAGGTATTTATCTACGATCCGTGGGACGGTCTGGGGTTGTTGAAACTGTCTCCGACGGGGCCGGTTGCGGAACCGTACAGGAAAAAGCTCCAGTCCGAAACCCCGCTCGCTTCGAGGATCCGGCCGGATGGGTTGGTCGAGCTCCAGAATCTGAGAGCGGTCCTCAAAGAGGTGGACAGGTTTCTCAGGCAAAGGAGGACCGTGTTCATAATTCAGAACCTGTCCGAGACGAGGGAGTTCGACAGCGGTTTCCAGTCGGCCATCCGGGCCTGGGCGATAGATCCCCAGGTGATTTCCAACGGGTCGTCCGTATTCATCCTCACCTCGGACGCGTCGAGGATCATGGACGACTTCACGAAAGACTTCGTCGTCATCATCCCAGTGGATCCCTCCAGCGATGAGGAGAGAAGGCGCCTGGTCCAGATGGTAGCTCGTGACCTGGAAGTACCCTGCGATTCGGAAAAGACGGAGCAGCTCGCAGTAGCCCTGGCCGGGCTCAACCTGCACCAGACGGAAAGCATTCTTCTGGAGTCGTACCAGAGAACCCGGGATTTCGATCTCAGAATAATCAAGGACCTCAAATCCGACATGGTGAGGAAATCCAGAGTCCTCGAAGTTCGGGACCCTCAGTGGAGGTTTGCCGACATCGGCGGGTATCACGCCGTCAAGGAGTTCGTGTCCAAATACATCGTGAACGTGCTCAAACACTCGGACAGGGCGAGGCACTTCGGCCTGTCCCTTCCCAAGGGCTTGCTCTTTTTCGGGCCTCCGGGCACCGGGAAGAGCCTGTTCGCCAATGCGCTGGCCAGTGAAGTTCACCTGCCATTCATATATCTCGTCACCGAGAACATCTACTCAAAGTGGCTGGGAGAATCCGGCCAGAACATGAAGAGCGCCATTACGATGGCGGAAAAGATGTCGCCGGCCATAGTGTTCGTGGATGAAATAGACAGGTTCGGCAAGAGAACCGGGGTGGCGGCGGGTTCCGCCGAAGAGGAGACCCAGCGGGTGTTCTCGCAGTTCCTCGAATGGCTGGGCAATCCCTCCAGGGAAGCTATCATCGTCGGGACAACGAACGTGCCGGAACATCTGGACGAAGCTTTCACCCGGGCAGGTCGTTTCGATTACAAGATCCCCTTCCTGTATCCGGGTCCCCAGGCCAGGCTGGAAGTTCTCATGGTCCACCTGGGGTTCGCCGAGGGCTCGAGGAGGCCGAAGGTACCCCTGTCGATGAGCCGGGAAAGCGCCGCGGAGTTTCTGCGTGAACGGATAGTTCCGCTGACGAAAAATTTCTCTTGCGCCGAACTCGAGGAGCTGGTGACCAGGGCGAAGAGGATCGCCTTCGACAGGCAAGCCGAGGTGGTAACGGAGGAAGACTTGTTGAAAGCCACCCGTACGTTCAGGATCGACCACGCCCACCGTCGAAGGGTCGTCCAGACCTGCCTGGCTCAGGCCCGGAGGTTTACGGACGATCAAACCTTCCTGGACGCCATCGAGGAGGAGATGCGATCGGCGGAATCGGAAGAAGAGTGAATCAAGAGCTCGCAGAAGGCGTCTGCGACGGGCCGGGACGGACCCGAAGTAGTTCTGCTATGTGGAACCTGATAAACGCCGAAGAGAGGGATGAATCGTGAGGGAAAAAGTCGAGGCGGCATTGGAGAGCATACGCCCGCAGCTTCAGGCGGACGGTGGCGACGTGGAACTCATCGATGTATCCGAGGATGGAGTCGTTAAGGTGAAGCTGACCGGAAGCTGCGGCGGTTGTCCTTTCGCCATGCTTACGTTGAAGGCCGGAATAGAGCGGGTGCTGAAGCAAGAGGTACCGGAGATCAAAGCGGTTGAGGCCGTCGGATTGACGGCTGAGTGAGGTAGCTCTCGAGGATATCCCATCTCCTGGCCGACGCAGCGCCAATTCTCACAGCTCCTTCGAATGTGCGCGTGGGGGATTTGTCGTGGAAAGTTTCGAGGGCTTCCGCCGAATCCCCCATGATGCATTCGGCTATGCTTTCTGCGTGGCTCACATCCTTTTCCCTGGCTCCAAGCAGCCGGTGGTCAAAGGACGAACCTATTTTCACCACCAGGCCTTTTTTCACAGCCAGGGCCTGCGCGAGAGGGGGTATGGCCAGGGCTTTCAGCGGAACGGTCTCGAGAAATCTCCGCGACACGCACGAAGGTCCGTGGGACATGGAAGCCACGCCCAGGTCGGCCCTGCCGATTCCCTCGTTTAACAGACGCCGGGCTCTGAGGACCTGTGCGGCGAGCCCCGTTCCCGGCAGTCCTCTGGGATAACAGTCGGTCAGGGCGAGATCGTATCCCCATGCCATTGCGCCTGCCAGCTCCGCAAGACACTTCGAGATGGGACCGGAAAGGTCACCGTCGCAGAAGAGAAGCGAATCGGCGCCGCCGCGAAGAGCTTCGAAAGCGGATATAGATCTGGCGACGTCTACACCTAGAGGCTCTTTGAATACCAGCGCCATCACCCTGGTATCGCGCAATTCCCGCACCAGATCCTCTGTGCGATCCCGCGATCCGTTTACGACGACCACCACCCGGTTTGATCCGGCAGCAAGACAGGACTGGATGACGTGGAGTATGGTTTTCTCTTCGTCTTTTGCGGGGACGGCCGCCCATATTCCCATAACCCGAAAACCTCCTACACAGACCCGGTATATGCTCGGGATTTGCTGAAGGTGCGTTACATTTTCGGTTTCACCACGATTCCGGCCTGAGCATATAAATGTGCTAGTCTCGCTCCTTTTGGAAAGGAGGGGAGGAGGTTGAACGTGGACACCCTCGAAGTCAGAAAGGAAGAGCTTCGCCTTGAAGAAGTAGTGGGCGAAGGTACCTCGCAGGTGGTTATCTCCGAACCCGTATCCGTACCCGAGCCCAAGCCCGTAGTGGCGTCGGTCATCGACTTCGCGGCGAGGACGCGCATCACCAGAGTGACCGTTCTGCCGGGCAAGGTCGTGGTGGACGGAGTGGTTTCCCTGTCCATCATTTACGAAGCGCAAGTCCCATACCAGACCGTTCACGTCTTCCATGCAGAAGTGCCGTTCAGCACATTCGTGGAGATCCCGGGTGCAGAGCCGGGCATGGTCGCCGTTCCCGTTGTCACGGTGGAACACGCCGCGTTTGAAGTGCGACCCGATGGAAGGACCGTCGTTGTTCGCATGGTGCTCAGCATGTACGTGCGAGTGGTGCGAACCGCGATCGTAGAAGTGGTGACCGACGTCTCGGGCGTTCCGGGCCTGCAGGTCACAAAAGAGATGATCAAGGCCGAGACGGTTCTGGGCGAGGTCACGGCGCAGGCGGTGGTGAGGGAGCAGCTTACGGTTCCGGAGGCGAAACCGCCCGTCGTCTCCATCATCGATTACGTGGCCACGGCCAACGTGACTACGACTACGGTGCTGCCCAATAAGGTGATAGTCAACGGTGTGATAAGTCTCCGGGTGATCTACGAAGCCAGGACCCCGTACCAGACCGTGCACGTGGCTCACTTTACCATACCTTTCGAACGCTTCGTGGAAATCCCCGGCGCGCAACCCGGCATGGCGGTGGTGGCCGATGTGGCCGTGGAGTTCGTGGCTCTGGACGTCACGGGGAACGCGAGAAGTATTACCGCTCGAATCGTCATAGAAATTACCGCCAAGGTCGTCCGAGTACAGACGGTGCAGGTGGTTACGGGAGTCACGGGCGTGGCCGGCCTCGAGGTTGAAAAAGAAGTCGTGCGGATTCAGGAGGTGCTGGGGGAGAACACCGCTCAAGCCATCGTACGCGAGCTCGTGGATGTGCCGCCCGAAAAGCCGCCCGTCGCCGCAGTGCTCGATTACTCGGCAACTCCAGAAGTCAAGCGAACCATCGTTGCCCCGGGAAAGATTATCGTGGACGGAGCCATCGCTCAGCGCATCATTTACGAGCCCCTGATGGAGCCCACCCAGACGGTCAGGACGCTGCACTTCACCGTGCCGTTCTCCGAGTTCGTCGTGCTGCCGGAGGCGAAACCCGGTATGGTCGCCCGGGTATTCGTCCAGGTTGAGCACGTGAACTTCGAAGTACCGCCTGCCGGGGAACCGGTGATGGTAACCAAGGTCCTGATGCTCACGGCCAGGGTGTTCAGAACCAGGCAGATCACCGTGGTCACAGGTGTCGCCATCGGAAAGCCCGCCTGTACCGGCGTGATCACAGCCAACCTGGTGAACGTGAGGGAAGGTCCCGGGATGACTTACCCCGTCCTGACGCAGGTGAATATGGGGACACAGGTGTCGGTGCTCGAGATAACCCAGGACTGGCTGCGGGTAAGACTGCCTTCCGGGCAGGAGGGATGGGTATTTGCCCAGTTCGTGCGGCACGACTGCATGCCCAGAGGTTGAGGCTCAAAGCTCGTACCTTGCGGGTCCGGACGGAGTCTACGGGCGAGGGAGGCCGGCTATGCGGTCTCCCTCGTTTGGTTGACTGAGGCCACCAACCCGGTTGTTAACTACTGGTTGAGCAAGGAAACCATCGGCATCAACGTTACTGGGTCGAACGGGGCCGGGGTGAGGCGGATGGAGAACGTAGGACGACTCTATCGGGCCGGGTTCCCTTCTGCAGATGAAGGTCGCCTTTCCCCCAGGGATCGGAAAAGCCGTTCCGGAGGGGAGAAGGTTTCCAGTAAAGCCATGCTCAATTCAGGTGTGCAGGGAGTACTGACCGCTGTCGCCTACGATGCGGGAATTGCTCTGGCCGGAGGCCCTCCGCTCACACAGCTCGAGATCATGGCCGACACGTTCAGCGGTTTTATTGGCGGAGCGGTCACGCCCGTTCTCAGCCCTTTCGTTGGTGCCACGGCCGCGCTTGCGATCAGTGCCGTCCTCATCGGTTTCCTGTATCAGGTCTACATCGCTCAGGCCAGCGACAGGTCGCCGGAGAAAACACAGGGCAAAGCCCGGTCAACGCCGCCCGAGCGGAGACCCGCGATGCCCTATATTCGCGAGGAGGAAAAGAGCAGTCGACTTGCGAACACGTTAAGAATCTGTTCAATGCGCTGGAGGTGTTCGAATGAGCGACTGCATCAAAACCCGTGGCCTTTTCCAGGGAAAGGAAGGAGAACTTCTGGATCTTTTGCGACCGGCCGGCGGGGAGTGGGGTATTGTCATCGATGATCTGGACGGGAAGGGCTTTCTTGAACTCAACGGGAACAAGAAGTTTCTAGCGGCTTCGGTCATCAAGATCCCCATCATGATGGCGGCTTTTGATCAGGTTAGACATGGGCGTTCCAGGCTGGACGATACTATCGTGTTGAAACGGGAGGACAAAGTCGGTGGCTCGGGTGTACTTCTGGAGCTTCACAACGGGCTGTGCCTGACGCTTCTCGACGCCATACACCTCATGATCGTCGTAAGCGACAACACCGCGACCAACCTCGTGATCGACTCCATCGGCGGCATTGACGTGGTCAACCAGTACATGGCCCGGAGGGGGTTAAAAGACTCCAGGCTCGAAAACTACCTCATGAAACCCAAGCCCCAGGGTCCCAGGAACACGGTAACCCCGTCGGAGGTGGCATATCTCTTAAGAGGAATAGCCACCCGTTCCATCGACAACCCCGGCGATTGCGACACCATGTACGAGATCCTCAAGCGGCAGCAGTACAATGAAAAGATTCCGTGGGACCTCCCGCCGGGGGTGGAGTGTGCGCACAAAACGGGGGAGATCCAAGGCGTAACTCATGACGCGGGGATAGTGCGGGGCCCCGGGGTAAACTTCGTCATCGTCTGTCTCTCCCAAAACCTGCCGAGTACGAGGGTGGGTGACAGAACAATAGGACAGGTTGCGAAGTGGGCTTACGATATCCTGGCCGGGAACTCGCAGGCGTGAGGATTTTCAGCGGTGGCTTTTTCATGGGGGCGCGCTTCCCCGGTTCGGAGCGATCAACCGGTATATTCCCACGATCCTGAAGCGGAACTTCCACAGGGGCGTGACGGAGCTTGGTCGGCCTTTCACGACGTGGAGCATGTTCCTTTGGTCGACCATGACTCCCAGATGCACGTAGCCTCCGGGGAACCGCATCACCACAATGTCATCGGCCTGGGGTTCTGACACCGGGCGAGCTATCCGGTTGAGGGCGTCCAAAGCTCGTTTCAGGTAATCGGGGCCGGCTTCTTCCTCTATCGGCAGGCCGTCACCGTCCGGAAACGAGATGCCCTTGGAGCGGAAGTAGAGCCAGACGAGGCCCAGGCAATCCACGCCGTCGAAGCCACGTCCCTTGAATTTGTAAGGGATACCGATGAGGTTTTCCAGGGCGAAAGCACCTCCCGGCAGCCGTTTCGGCTGGCTTAAACATTCTATGCGTTCTCGCGATGGTGTGAACATAATGCGCTCGTTCCTTTACCGCGACGGTGCTGTGACTCTGCCCAGTACATGGTTCCGCTCATTTTCTCGAAGGGTGCTTGCAAGCCGCTGCTTGGGAGCCTGGTCAGGTGAACATAATGTGCTCGTCCTTAAGGGGTGTAGTTACAAATAATACCATCGTCGCCGCAAAGCGAGATTGCGGAAGGAATGAGGAAATAGTGTGCGCTGACTTCGAATCGAGGGAATCCAGTGCAGTAAGGAAGATTTGTGGTTTATGCTGCAGAGACCCTAGTATAGAGGCAAAAGATAGACAAGAGAAGGTGTACGGCGGCGGTACAACGCCCAGACAGGAGGTGAAGCCGCACACAGACAGTTTGAAAGGGAGGGACACTACTATGAGGAAAGTTCAAGTCCTCGCTCTTTTTCTGGGCATAAGCCTTTGCGTGCTCGGATCAACGGGGCCGGCGATGGCTGGTGCTCAAACCTATCAGCGCCTGTACATTTCCAAACCTGACGGAACTCGACTGTTCATATTCACAACCCCGGGCAGGCCGGGTTTTGACCTGCTGCTCGAAGGGTTCTTGCGGGGATGGCGCCGCGTTGAGGCACGTCCCGGGATCACCATTCCGAAACCGGGTACGCCCGTGTCACCGCCACTGCCCGACGAGGGGTCGCCAGTCGCGCCGCTGCCCGAGACCGGGTCCCCTATCATGTCGCCGCCTGCCACGCCGCCGGTCGAAAGCCGCCCTGCTCAGCCTCGGGTGCCGACGGAGGAGGGCCGTCTGCCAGGGGTCCAAGATGGTAGGAGGCTGGCTCCTGAAGAAGCCGAAATGCTGGAACTGGTCAATGCGGAGAGGACGAAGAGAGGACTCAAACCTCTGACGGTGGATTTTCGCCTTGTGGAACTCGCGAGAAAAAAGAGTCAGGACATGATAGACAAAAACTATTTCGGCCACTACTCCCCGACATACGGGTCTCCCTTCGACATGATGAAATCGGCGGGGATCGAATACCGCCTCGCAGGGGAGAACCTGGCTGGCGCTCCGGACGCAGCTACAGCGCATAAAGCGCTCATGAATTCCGAAGGGCACAGGCGGAACATTCTGAACCCGGGCTTTACCAAAATCGGAATTGGAGCGGCCAAAGGCGGGCCATACGGCATCGTATTCACCCAGATGTTCATAGGCGACTGATTAGCGCCTGACGGTGGGTGAGCATGAAAGCCGCCGCAGAAACCCCCGGGGTTTCCGCGGCTTTGTGCGTGAACGCGCCTACGGAGTTGCGAACACGAAGATCAAGAGTACGATGATGAGAAAGAGAAACCACCACCACCATGTCCAGGCCACGGCCACGAGGGTTCACCTCCCGGAAAGACGGTTTCGCCGTTAACATGTTATGTGGAACCTTCGTTCCATGACACATAACTCGATTCCGCGAGGCTTCGGTGTGTTCACTTTCGTTTCCAGACCGTGGTGGTTGCGCCTTCATTCGCTGGCGCGGACGTAGTCTTTGAAGACCCATCCCTGCCTTCCGTCGTAAAGCTGGATATTCACCCAGTTCCCTTTCCGGTCCATGAGGATGCACCCGGTATCTTGTTGTAGAGTCAACAGCACCGGGGAGGTGGTGCTGGGTGCTTCCCTCAGGTTGACCGAATTGTCCGTCACTGTGCCGAATGCGATGAACCGTTCGGGAACCCGACCGCTCTTTAAAAGCTCGAGCGCGTCCATTTCGAACTTCTTTTGCCTTAGCATCTTTCCAAGGAGCTCGCGTTCGGTTGACCCCGTTGCCCTTTCATAAAGCTCCCTGTAATCCTGGGCGAGCTGGGTGACCTGCTTGATGGCGCGGTCTAAGAGTTCTTCCACCGCGAATCCCCCCTGCCAGACTGTGTCGGATAATGTTTATGTCAGCTTCGGGCCGGAGATTCCCGGGGAGGATCAGCGGTCTTCCCAGCGCTGCTCCGATGTGCAAGAATACTTGCAGGAGGGAGGTTTGCAGCAGCCTCGAGGGATTTGACTGTAATTGACTGTACTTAACTATTCTGCTATAGTAAAAGTATGGAGCTCTTATCCATTGGAGAAGCAGCAAAGAGATTAGGTGTACACCCGAACAGGCTGCGGGCATGGGAAAAACAGGGACTGATTAAGCCCGTGCGGCTACCCAGTGGCCAGCGGAGATACCCGGTGCAAGAAATCAACCGCATTTTAGGAACAGGAGGGATAAAGGCAGAGCCGGACGCGGTTGTCCTTTACACTCGGGTATCCACGAAGAAGCAGGCTGATGCTGGGAATTTGGAGCGCCAGATGGAGAGGCTGCGGGCATACGCACGGGAGAAGGGCTACCGTGTAGTGGCGGAGTATTCGGATGTAGCTTCGGGTTTAAACCAGAACCGCCGGGGCCTGGAACGGGTGCTAAAAAGTGCCGAACGGGGCGAGTTTAAGAAACTACTCATCGAATACCCCGACAGGTTGGCCAGGTTCGGATACGCCTATTTAGAGCGCCATTTAAAGTACTGTGGTGTAGAGATAGAAGTTACTTCGCAGAAAGAGCCTGAGGACGCACATACGGAGTTGATCCAAGATTTGTTAGCCATAGTGACTTCTTTTTCGGCCCGGCTGTATGGTGCGAGGGGTGGCAGGAAAATCCGGCAGGGCTTCCGGGAGATGATACGAGATGCCGAAGAAGCCGAGGAAAGACAAATTTAGCTTTACAGTATGCGGGGAGTTTTTTCCGGAGGTCAACCCGGCCTATCGGTCTTCCAAGTGGAGCCGCGGTGATGAAGACCCTCTTGTTACGGAAATGCGGCTTTTCTGCGCCTGCATGCGGTGGGCCTTCAACCGGCTCCTGGAAGGCGTTTCCCGTGATGAGATCAAAAAACTTGGCCAGGAACTCTTCGGACTCAATTCCCGGTATGCGGACGACGCGAGGCTTAAGGCACAAACCCTGTTGGACTCCCAGAGAGAGCTTCTGGAGTTGGAAATTGAGGAAACGGAAAAGAAGCTGGGCAGGGCGAGGAAGAAACTCGGCTTAGCTATGAAGAAGCTGGCGAAGGTGGAGGAGAAGGGAGCTACTCCGGAAGTTGTGGAAAAGCTCCGTCTGGTGGTCAAGGGGCGGAACAACCGGGTAGTATCTTTAGAGAAGAAGCTGGCCGAGCTGGAGGCTCACCGGGAGAATGGAACCATACCCAAGGTGGTCTTTGGCGGCAAGAAACTGTGGAAGAAGGTCTGCAGGGGCCTGGCCACGCGGGAAGAGTGGCGGGCCGCCCGCAAAAACCGCTTCTACTCCCGGGGCGACGAGACCAAGGGCGGCAACCCGAACATAAAGGTAACTTACCGGCAGGGGGAGTTCTACCTGGCGGTGACCATCTCCCACCTCTCAGAGAAGCTGGGCGAGGACGCCTTGGGCCGTCCCAAGATGAGCCGCGCCCCGAGGGTGGAGGGCAGGCTGTGGCTACCGGAAAAGCACCGGGACCTGGTACGGGTATGGCTGGCCATGAAGCTACCTTATTCAGCAGAGCTGGTCCGCACCTTGGAGGGCCGCTATATAGTGCATCTGACGTTTGATTTGAGTAGGATGCGAGAACCCGACTTTGCTAAAGGTTGTTTAGCCTTGGACATGAATCCTGACGGAGTGGCCTTATGCAATATAAACACTTTAGGCCAGCCGGAGCCGTGGCCGGAGGGTTTTAATATCCCTTACCCCGGCAACCTGGGAAAGTACGAAGGAGAGTTTCAGGTCCGACTGTACCCCAACGGTTTTCTTTACTTCAGGGTACCCGACTTAGCCTATGTTTCCGGCTTCCGGAGGGATTACCTGATAGGCGTTTTAGCCAAAGTAGTGGTAGACATAGCCTTTTTCTTGGGCAAGCCGATTGCCCTGGAGGACCTCGATTTCGGTAAAGACAGGCTGGACGCCAGTAAGAAGTTCAACCGTATGGCTTCCAACTTTCCCTTTGCGAAGATGGTGGAGGCGGTGTGCCGGAGGGCGGTCAAAGAGGGAGTATCTTTCAAGCTAGTGGCTGCCCGGCACACGTCCACTATAGGTTACTGGAAGTACATGGAGCGTTACGCTGTTCCGGTGCATTGTGCGGCGGCACTTGTTGTAGGTCGCCGGGCGATGGGCTTTAAGGAACGGGTAACAAAAGAGCTTAAACAATTAGTAGCCCAAATCAAGCAAAACCTGACCCAAAAGGTCGATCCTGATACACCGGGGGAAGGAGAAGGGATGACCCGTGGGGTCAGGGCCTGCTTGAGGCGGCTGGAGGGGAAGCTTTCTGCGCACAACGGGCTAGTCCTGTGGCAGCAGGAGGCCTATTATTCCGTCTGGCACGACTTAAGGCTTTTGGCCCTGTCCTTACGGTGACCCCGTTTAGCCGGTGTCGGAAAAACCGGTAGGCGTCCTAACAGGACGCGGGAGGCGGGAGCAATTCCCCGCCGGAAGGTCCACACAGTCCGGCGGAAGCCCAAAGCTTCCCCGCTGTCAGGCGGTCCGTACCGGTTGTGCCCTTCCGGCGCAGCACTCCTGTCCGGGTGGGACTCCCGGGCCTAGGTCCGCTGTCGCCCTGCCCCTCGGGGGGCAAATCAAATATCCGGAAAGGAGGCGAAAGCCTGGTCTGGGGGCCGGCTTGACTGAAAATAGAAACAGTCAAGTTTTTTGAACCAGG
>JADBKE010000008.1 GCA_014896535.1 Candidatus Fermentithermobacillaceae bacterium | reverse complement strand
GCAAGGCAACGGGTGAATGCTATGGGAACGTTAATGCTAACGTACATGCAGAGGATACCGCAGGTATCCGAGGAGTATCTCTCCGCCGAATTAGACAGGCCATCGCTGCAACTGGTAGACATCCTCAGGTCAGGGACGCCCGTCGTACTCACGGGGTGCGGCACATCTTACCACATGGCTCTTAATGGAGCTCGCTATTTCGCTGCTATAGCGGGTATCGATGCGCGGGCGGTTACTTCTTTCGACCTCGAGAGGTACAGCTTTGGGGTAGCCTCCGGCAGGCTTCTGCTGGCGATATCGCATTCCGGCACGACGAAGGCGACGCTGGACGCCGTGGAAAAGGTGAGGAATTCCGTAGCGAAGGTGGTCGCTATTTCCGCCCGCGGGGACACGAAGATTGCTCGATCGGCTGACATCGCCATCGTCCTGCCGGGCGGCTGGGAGGAAGCGTACCCCAAAACCATGACCTACACGTGTGGTTCGCTGCAACTACTCAGAATAGCCTGCGTAACAGCCTCGTGCGAACCCGCCCGGAAAATTCTGCCGGATGCTCTTACGGTACGGACGTGGCTGCAGGAATCGTTCGATCGGAACAAAGACGTGGTGAAGGAAGCGGCAGCTGCCTGGAAAGACCGCGATGTGTTTACCTTCGTCGGGGGCGGCCCGGGCTGGGTTGCGGCTCTTGAGATCGCGCTCAAGATGAAGGAGAACAACTATACGGCCTCCGAGGGAATTGAGGTCGAGGAAATCGCTCACGGGCGTATGGCAGCGGTCAACAGGGCTCGCCCGGTAATATGCATCGTGCTCCCCTCGTGTGCCGACAGAGCGGCAGACATTGTGAACGCCGCTCGTCACCTCGGTGCGCCTACGATGGTGGTGGCCGATGAAAATCTTGCGCGTGAGTTTTCTGCCGATTTCGTGTTGACGGTGCCTGCTACACCCTCAGAACTGCTTACGGCGATTCTGGCTGTTTCGCCTCTTCAGTATTTTTCGCATCAGCTGTCGCTAGCGAAGGGAATAAACCCGGACTCGATCAGAACGGACGATCCCGTATTTGCCTTCGCTCAGTCTAAGTGGATATTCCCGCCCGGAACGCACTAGCGGTGTTCTTTGGGGGCCCAGAGACGGTGCTTCCGACGGTTTGATCGCGGCGCTTCGCGGGGGTATCGAGGGTGTCAGGGACAGCGTGCTTCAGACGCAACTCGGCATCGTCGGGGCCCGCGAAGCGCGCGATCTTCGCCCCTCTCAAGTTGACGCCGATGACCCGGTCCCATTCTTCCTCGGTAACCTTTTCGGCGGGGTCTACAGTGGCCACGCCTGCGTTGTTCACCAGGATGTCCAGTTTGCCGAAAGTCTCGACGGTCTTAGCTACCGCCCGCCTTGAGTTTTCGGGGATGGATAGGTCACAGGGAATGAAGATGGCTTTTCCGCCGCGATTGGTAATCTCTTGCACGGTTCTCTGGTTTTCCGGGCTCACACCTGCAACGGCAACCGAGGCGCCAAAGGTCGATAAACCGAGGCATATCGCCTTTCCGATACCCCTCGATCCTCCCGTGACTATCGCCACTTTTCCGTCGAGATTGAAGAGGTTCCTTGTTATCTGCATGGGGTATACACCCTTTCCAGATGCCGCAGGCGCGTCCGTCAACCCCAGCTCAGTTGAAGCCTGGCTGAGCTTCTCTCGTTTGAAGCCCATATCATCTTCTGTCGCTCTCCCGAGATCGCGGGGCAAATTCGCAACGGGCTGCCGGACTTAGCGGCTGCGGCTTTGTCGCCGTATTCCGATACGTCCATACCGCCCGCTCACTCTATAAAGAGTTTTTCCACTGGGCGGGTGCGGTATATAGGGGATTGTCCGGGCGGGAAGCTCGAAACGGTGGTGCTTTTAAGCTGTGATCTCCCCCTGCCGGGCGTTTGCTTTGGCCATCTTTAGAAGCGCCGCGGCGACGAGAATGAAGACGGGCGTACCCACCACGAAAAGCCACCAGAAATTGGCCATAAGGATGGGGTAGACGTGCTCCATCATAAAGGTCAGGAAGATCCATGTTCCGGCGAACGCTCCGGTGGCGGCACCTGCAGCTTCAGGGAGTGGCACGGTGCCCTTGATGACTAGGAGTCCTGGAAATCCCACAAAAGACACGACCGTGAGCATCGTGCGCAACCAGGGTGCCTCGTAGGGGAACCCCACTGCCTCCCAAATAAATGAGAAATCCGCCCCGGCCAGCAGGTTTTCGAGCGCGCTGGAGAGGGCCAGGATTGACAGGGAAAGCAGGATGGCGCGGGTCACCGTGCCGGTCAAGGTGGCGACATTGAGTTTCTTCATGGCTTTCAAGCTCAAGTAGCTCAAAAACGCATCCGACGCTACTCCGAGGGGGAAACAGAGGAAGAACAATATGACTGCAGGCGGAAACTTCGTGAACGGGTTGCCTTTGAGTTCAGCCGCACGCGTGCTCCCTTCTTCCTGAGAAGGGGTTTCCGGCAATCCCCTGTTGAGGATTATCGCAGGTAAGATCAGAAGCCCGTGCCCGCCCTCGTGAGTGAAAATCAGGAGGAAGTTCAAGGGTACCGACGCTACAAAGGCGACGAGGAATACCGCGATGAATGTCTTGATGTCTTTTCCTTCCAGGTACTGGCCCATGATACAACCTCTTATGGTATGCTAGATTGTACTTTTGCGCCGATGGCTGACGCAACTTCGCTTTGCGCAAGGGACTGCGTTTCGCCCCGACGACGGACCTGACTCTATCCCGCGTCCTGGCGAGCTCCATGATCTTGGCCGTGCTCGTGGCGGCGCCTCTTCAACCGCGACATTAGTTTCCTGCCGGAGGATTGCAGAGGGCTTGCCGCAGTGTAACGCAACCGTTTAGGAGCCCCAGATAAGTCTCATCTGAATATGAGACGATTCGGTCGCATGCTGGAAGACAAGTGTCCCGGCGGGGTCTGCTCGCCCCAGCCCCGTCGAAGGTCAGTTGAAACCCGGCAAAGCTTTTTCTGACTTCCCGGAGGACCGGAGCAAATTCGACCGGCTGCCGGCTTCGCCGGCAGCCGGTTGTCGACTGCGCCCCAATACACCCCACCCATCTTTCTCGATCAACTTCGTAGGTGCTCTTTGCATCGGGTGGGTGCGGCATATGCGAGCCATCTTCCTTACTTCGGGCTGAAGACCACTTTTATGTTGGTGTAGTAAACCTGGGTGAGGCCTTCGAATCCCGAGTCGGTGCCGATAATTACCCAGGCCTCACCTTTCTCGTTGGTGGTGACCTCAAACTCGGCTTCGAATGATTTGTACTGATATGAGTCGTCATCGGATCCGGATTTCGCGACGTGGCCCAGCGTTACGATGCCCTTTCCGCCTCCAGCCTGGTTACCTTTGTCCAGCTGGACCCTGTAGTAGCCGTCGGCGGCGACTACCGGCTTAGGGTCTGAGTTGACGACGCCGGCCTTGACGTAGACGCTCTCGCCGGGAGAACCTCCGATTCCGATGAGTCCTCCTGCAACGTTGGTAGCGAGGTCGAAGGACAATTTGACCTTATACGCCGTATTCGGTTTCAAGCCGTCCTCCTTGTCAAACTTCCTCGCGATGAACATGAAAAGGTCGTCGCTGCGGTTGTGGCCTTTGAGCATCAATCCTTTGTCATTCTTGCCCGCCACGGGCACTGGGGCATGCTTGAACTCAAGCTCATAGATGCCTTCCTCGTATTGAGCTGGAAGGTCTGCAAAATAGCCCTGCCATCCAGCTGTGTCGTTCTCGAAGCGGAAGGTTACGTTGAGTGGTTTTGGTCCGCACCCTGATAGGGTGAGGGCGGAGACGACGGCACTGAAGGTTAGCATGAAGGCCGTTACCGCGACCGCAGCCTGGTTCATATGCTGCTTGGGCATCCCTCGTCTCTCTCTTCCCTTCGATAACAAGTTGGTCCGCTCCCTTCACCGTAACGATTGCGACACTTGTTGGACGAGAAGGACCCTATGAATGTTCCATGAAGCGGGTCGGAGTTAGGCTATGGCCGTAAAAGGTGATATTGTGGTCCGAGCAGAAAAAGGAAACTGGTCCAGCACAGGTGCATTGAAAAGTTCATGGTCTGTGATTATCGAGCGGAGGTGTGCTGAATGGACCCGCTAACGTGTATCACCAACTTTATATTCTACGAGACCAGCGTAAAGCGTTCCGACGCGATCCTGATCCCCGGCGGCGCAAGGCGCGAGCTAATGGAGAGGGCGGCGCACCTGTATCACCATGGTTTGGCGTCAGTAATCGTCCCCTCGGGGGGTCCAAATCCCCTTATCCCGGAATATGCGAGCGAATGGGAGTTCCTCGCGGACATTGGCATGAGGCTTGGAGTGCCTGCCACGGCGATTCTGAGGGAGGACCGAGCCTCGAACATGTTCGAGAACGCCAGGTTCTCTCTGCAAGTCCTGACTGCTGCAGGCATCCACGTCACAAGCGCCATAATCGTGTGCAAGACCTATCACGCCATGCGGGCGTACCTAACTTACGCCAGCGTCTTTCCCCCAGAGGTCGAGTTCTGCGTCTCGCCAGTCGTTGATGATCGGGATATCCGGCGTCAAAACTGGTTCTTGGACCCGGTCAAGTCCGCGATCGTGCTCGGCGAAGTAGAAAAGATCGGTAAGTACTTCCCTTCGCACGTTCCGGTCCTGGCGGCTAGGCGGGACGTTCAAGAGACCTCGGCCCATCACGTGAGGGCTGCCGTCTTGGTCGTTCGGGGTGGCAGAGTAGCAGTCATCAGACGAGACCACGCGACACGCCTGTGTAGACACTCATTAGAGATTTCCGCTGTCTACTCGCGGACTCCTTCATGGCAGTTGGTGCAGATGGTTTAGCATCTCTACTCGGTTGGTCAGTATCTACTAGGTGCCGCCGATTATCTCTTGTGTCCCGAACCGCCGTCAGGCCGAGGAGGCTAGCGCGGGAATCTTCGACTTGAGCGTGGGCGGGCTGCTCACCCCCAGTTGCGCAGGGCTCAAGCTCCGAACGAGTGTCAACGTCGCGGGAAGCTTACCACACTTGACAGTAGCAAACTGTCAAGTATGATCATATTGGTCAGGGAAAGTTGCGCACTTCGGGGTAAGCCCAAAGATCAAGATGTCGCGCACGTTAGTGGCTAAAACGGGCACGGAGGTTCCTCTTCATGGGTGATCTAGTCGAAGCATCAGCGCTTCTTTCCCTTGCTCGAGAAAAGGGGCTAAATATCAACCGCCGGACTTTGAGGCTTTATGCAGATACTGGTCTCATTCCCCGGCCTTTGGTGCGCAACCGGGACGACGGCGGCCGCACCGGGTACTACGATCCCCGAACCTTAAGACTCCTCGAAGCCATAGAAAGGATGAAATCTGCAGGCTATTCCCTCCGCGACATCAAGGAGTTTTTCAGACACCTGGAAAACGTAGCAGCCGAATCCGGTAGAGACCCCCTAGAAGTCAAGGTGGAAGCTGTCGCGGCGATCTTCCCCGGTCGCGTGCGGGATGGCGGTTACACGGGGTCCTCTCGCACCAACGAATCCGCTGACCTTACGAAGATGAACCTGTGGCGGGAGATAGGAGGGGCGGTAGTGTCGCAGATGTTGAGGATGGGGCTGGAGTGTGACGTCCGGGCGATCGCGGAGATCAGGGCATCCGTCATCACCGAGCAAGGTAACGAAGTTACGGTGCCGGTGTTCTTGAACGCGAGGTCTGTATGTTACGACCACCCTTCCAGGGAAGATGACAGCGATGTGGGTATACTGACCGCAGCTTATGTCTCGGAGCTCACCGGCAAGGTACAGGAACCGGCTCCCCCGGAGAACATCAGAGAATGGCTGGAAACGTCATATGACATATCACGGGAACATTTCATTGTCGCAAGAGCGCCGAAGACCTCGACCGATCCAAAGCCGCCGCTCATCGGGTTTTGTGCCCTCGGGGTGGAACCGGAGAGACTTCGGGCCGGGCAGGTGCGGCTGGAAGGACCTTACGTTGTACCCGCATATCGCGGTTATGGAGTGGGCGCCGAGCTTTTGCGGAGGGCGGAAGATATGGCGCATGAAGTCGGTGCTCGGTATATTGACGCCTTCCTCAGCACACGGGCCAGGAACGCGATTTCCTTTGCGGAGCACTTTGGCTTTCAGCCGTGTTACTTCCTGTATGAAGCTCGCGTCAAACTGGTGAAACCAGAGGCGGGTGAACCGGACCCCCTGGCTGAAAAGTCTCGCAGCCGGAATAGACTGGTTATCAAGCCCATCGATTGCGCTGAAGAACTGGAAAAAGCGCTGGATTTGACCGCAAAGGTTATGGGCGGAACTCCCGGATTCTATCCCGTTACGGCGGAAGACTTGGAGAAAACCGGTCTCGTCTACCCCATGGAAGATCACTTTAATGCCTATCTCGACGGAGAACTCATAGGAACGGCCTGGAACAGTACGGGGAGCAACAGGGTGTACGTGAACGTGCTGCCCCGATACAAGGATAAGAGCGTCGAAGCCCAACTGTGGCGGCACATCCTCCGCCATGTTCGGGCCAAAGGGTACGCAGAGGCCCGGACCGAGGTTGTGTACGAGCGGTCCAGTCGAAGGCGGGTTCCGGCATCGCTGGGCTTCGACGTCATCACGGTGATCGTGTGTTACAGGAAGTACCTGAACAAGGAGTGAGGAGTTTGAGGACTGCGTCCGGCGAAAACGTTGTAGTAGTAGAGAACCTGGTCAAGGACTATACCGTCCCGTTGCCGCCGAAACCGGACTTTGGCCAAAAGCTGCGAAGGGTCTTCGCACCCGAGAAGGGAGTTAAGAGGGCTCTCAAGGGGATAAACTTGACCGTCCCGAGGGGCCAGGTCCTCGGGTTTGTGGGGCCCAACGGAGCAGGTAAAACGACGACCGTAAAGATATTGACGGGGATCATCGCGCCGACGGCGGGGAATGTCTCGGTGCTCGGATTTAACCCGCACCGGCAGCGGTACCAGTATACATATCACATAGGACTGGTCTTCGGCCAACGCTCACTCCTTTGGTACGACATCCCAGTTATTGACTCCCTCAAGCTTTACGCCGAAGTGTATGAGGTCAGCAGGGAAGCTTTCCGCCGGAGACTGACGCGGTTTGCAGAGATCCTTGGCATAGACGAGTTTCTCCACGTTCCCGTAAAGAAGCTTTCGCTCGGTCAGAGGATGAGGGCGGAAATCGCAGCATCGCTCCTGCATGACCCGGAAGTGCTGTTTTTGGATGAACCTACTCTGGGGTTGGATGCGGTGGCCAAAGAAGAAATCCGGCTCTTCCTGACCGAGACCAACAAGGAGCGAGGAACCACGATATTTCTCACCACTCATGACATGGGCGATATCGAGGCCCTCTGTGACAGAGTGGTCATCATCGATGAAGGTACCATCATCTACGATGGGACGACTGAGGACCTCAGGAACTTGGAGCACGAAAAGCACATAGATGTCGAATTCCTGCCCGTTCCGGGGTCGAGCCCGCTTGGGACCGGGGAAGCTGTGGCGAAGTCGCTGGCGCTGATTCAGCGCTACGCAGTGGACTCGAGCCAACTGGCCACCGGGTGCGGTACCGAAGCGGGAGGGCATTCGCTTCTCCCGCGGAAAGTACGCCTGAGGGTTCCCCAGGAGCAGTGCCTGGAAGTAGTCTCGCTCCTGCTCGCACTCGGAACTGTCCGCGACCTCAACGTTGCGCCCCCCAGCCTCGATGCGATCATCCGGCGCATTTACAAAGGAGGGCTTGGTGATATTGTGGCTTAAGGTACTTAGTAAGCACCTGCGCCTTCTTGCGAGATACTGGGTCATCACTTTCAAAGAGTTTTCCTCTTTCACATGGGATGTCTGGCTGTCTGTGATCCAGTTCGTGCTGTACATCGGCAGGTCTATCGTGTTCTGGTGGGCCGTATCGCGGATAGGAGTATTTAGTGGATGGACGCTTCCGGAGCTCTCCTTTTTTGCCGCCATTTCGTTCCTTCCGGGCCTTCACGAGCTCTTCTGGAATTTCTGGAACCGGGCCTCCTTTTCCGACAAGGTGCTCCGGGGGGACCTGGATAAATACCTGGCCCGCCCCGTACATCCGTTGTTCGCCATAGCCGCCGAAGACGTTCATTTAGCTATCTTTCTGAAATACTTCGTACCTCCTCTGGTTATGGCGATCTGCCTGGTACGGGGCTATCACCTCCCGGTCACAGTGGGACGCTTCCTGGTCGGGTACCTTCTTCTCAGCACCGGGAAGTTCGTTCTGACCATGATGAGGGCAGCTTCGTCGATGCTTGCTTTCAAGTACGGGGACGTCACGGGACTTCAGCTCTTGCTCTTCCAGTTCACCGCGCTGGGTCGGTACCCGGTCGATGCGTTTCCGTCTACCCTCAAGTTCCTTCTGACCTACGTCTTGCCGGCAGGATTCACGGCGACGTTCCCGGCCATGGTGATGCTGGGAAAGGCCGCGGGGCTCGAAGTCTTCGGAGTTGCGGCCGCGCTCGCATTCCTGTGGGCTTTTATCGTCCTCAGGCTGTGGGCCGTGATGGTGTCGAGCTATGAGTCGTTCGGAGGGTGAATCTTGGGGGAGTTTTGAAACGAACGACACCGGAGAGGCGATCGGGAGCTATGAGCTGTTCGGGAGGTGGATCTCGGGATGAACCCGGGGGTAAGTCCTATCCTTCGGGCCAGGCCGTCCTTGGTAAAGGACCTGCTGGTGGCCAGAAGCGCCCTCGTACTTCGCATAAAGCGGATGCGTGAGTACTCGCTGGACTTCTTGGCTTCCGCCGCCTTCATTCCCATTACGATGCTCGTTACTTTGGTAGTATGGCGGGTTGTGTTTGGAACTTCTACTCTTCTAGGCGGATATACCTTTTCCGGGCTCGTTTCATATTATCTGGCGGTTCAGCTCGTTTCCCTGGTGGTACATCAGGCGTCACCCGTAGCTTGGTTCGTATGGCAGGACATCAACAGCGGGAATCTCGGATCGTACCTGGCGCGTCCCCTTGATTATCAGCTTTTGCTTCTCGGGAAATGCGCCGGGCCTGTGGCAGTCTATTTGCCTGTAGCAGTTCTGATATACCGGCTCGCGGCGTTCATCTGGGACTTACCCGTCTCTCTCGAGCCCCTGCGACTGGCCATTCTCTCGGGGATCGTAGCTGGAGGGTTTCTCATTTGGTATCTGGTGCAGTTCATCTGTGCGAGCCTGGCTTTCTGGATAGGCAAGATCGACACGCTGAGGGACCTTGTGGTTGAGGTGTTTATGTTCTTCTCTGGCGCAATAGTGCCCAACGATCTTTTGCCGGGGGTACTTGGCTCTGTAGGTCGGGTGCTACCGTCCAAGTACATGTTATACGTTCCGGTTTCGGTTATTACCGGCCGCATC
Source organism: Candidatus Fermentithermobacillaceae bacterium (assembly GCA_014896535.1). GTDB lineage: Bacteria > Bacillota > Sulfobacillia > Fermentithermobacillales > DUSS01 > DUSS01. Next base: position 181,550 of record JADBKE010000008.1, on the reverse strand, counting down.
TCCCTTGACCAGATGCTTGAGCTCCTTAGGGAGGAGTACTTGTGGGTTGCGGCACTATTCATCATTTCCCGGGTTCTATGGGCTCGGGGAACGAGGCGGTTCGAAGCGCAGGGGGGATAAGTAAGCGAGACTCGCACCTAATGTTCCCAGCGTTTAAGAGCCGGATCCTCCTCCACGAGCCTCACCACTTCGGGTAGGACAGCCCCGGCTTTCGCGTGTATCACAACCTCCGCGCGTTCGTCGTACGGGGTTTCGTCCAGGTTGATTATGGCGATGCGAGGGACCATTCCAGGCAGGTAAGCTGCTGGTGCGACCTGCAAACTCGAACCGACGATGAGCATGAAGTCGGCGCGGGAACATTCTTCTACGGCCCGACCGAAATCCGGAGTCATGTCGTCTCCGAAAAAGACCACGTCCGGCCTGACGGTTCCGCCGCACCTGGGGCATTTCGGGGGAATTTGGCCTTCGGACGCGGCCTTTTCCACAAATTCGAAGGGGAAAACGGCATGGCAGATAACGCAACTGGAAGTTCGAAGGTTCCCGTGGATTTCCAGGACATTCTGAGAGCCCGCAGCCTGGTGAAGACCGTCTATGTTTTGGGTGATGACGCACCTTATGAGACCGAGCTCTTCCAACCGAGCCAGGGCCCGGTGAGCGGCATTGGGGCTTTTCCCTCGGAAGACCTGGAGGAGGCTGAGCCCTTTGGAATAGAACCGCTGGGGGTCGCCGTACAGGGTTGTCAAGCTCAGAAGCTCCACCGCGTCCTCGTTCTGCCACAGTCCGTTCTGGCCGCGGAAGTCAGGCACACCGCTCTCCGTGGAGATGCCCGCCCCCGTGAGAGCTACCGAGTAACGCGACTGTATTAGCGCTTGAGCGATCTTATGTACGCTCTGAATCATGCGGCCACCACCCAGCCGTCACCACCCCGGAAATCAACTGCGCCTGTCGCCGCACGAGCTGACCTGCGTTGTCCACCTGCAGGACCGCCTAGAGGCTCTGGAAACCCCATGGGCCTGCCGCGGTAGGGCTGAACGGCTTCTTCTTTTCTCCGGGGTCTGATCCGGTATTCGATGCATGGGTACCGGTTCCTGCTCGTTCGCGCGGTTGGTAGCTCCCTACAGCATAACAAACGCGCTAACGGGATGAAAAGGTAGAGTTCGTGGGACAAGTTTCGGCTGCGCCTTCACCGGACGGTTCCCAAGGAATTTAATGGGATCGCGCCGAATATCTCGGGGTCGTGCGGCCAAGCAGCGCAGCCTGTGTTGATTACCCGTGCAAGGGGGTTATAGCTCAATGCTCAGGAAGTTCAGGCGTCTATCTGGTGCTCCGCTGTATCTGTTCCTCGTGACGTTGGCTCTTGCGGCGTTGAATGGGCTCCTCAATATAATGCCCATACAGGGAGTCGGGGCCTTGGTGGACTGTCTGGCAGGATCACCGGCTACCCAGCAAGGATTGACCAGGATATGGCTGGACATCACCGGTCGGGACAAGCCGTATCTCGTCCTCTTGTCGGTTATCATCGTCTACGTCGTGTCGGGTGCCGTTTCCAATGTCTACGGATATTCGTCGACCTTGTTAGGTATGAAATTGGCACACAATTGCCGCATGGAAGGTGCCAGAGCCATACACCAGTGTTCCTTGAGAGAGCTCGAATCGAGGCCATCCGGTGATGTGTTGGCCACATTAACGAGCGATGTCGACTCCGTTCAAAGGGCCATCACTGCGCCTCTTATAGGCTTCGTGGTAGGTGTCTTCGAGCTCATGTGGATTCTGGCCCTGTTCTTGTACTGGAACTGGGCTATTGGTCTGGGAATACTGCTGCTGACTTTCCCCTTGTATTACCTGACCAGGTGGTATAACGACGCGACGGAGAGGCTAACTCGACTTGACCGAACGCAGAACGGCATTCTCACAAGTATGTTGCAGGAGTCCCTCTGGGCAGCAGCGATGTTTCGGATTTTCGACAGACGAGGATACCAGTTTGGCCGCATACGAAAAACCTGCGAAACAAGGTTCGCTATCCAAAAGTCGCAGTCGAGATTAGCTGGTGTTTACTGGCTCTCTGTAAGGGCGCTTCAGGCTCTAGGACTTTCATTCGCGCTAGGTCTGACCATATACGGGGTCTTACACGGATCTCTCAGCCCGGGGAGCGTGCTGATAGCATGGAGTTACCTGCAGAGGTTTTACGCTCCGGTTCTCGAACTGAGTCGTTTCGGGAATATGATCCGTCAAGGCTTAGTGGCGTTAGAGAGAGTTGAGCAGGTCAAGAACATGGCGCAGTCGTGCAATGTGCCGGGCATTAAGATAATTCCTGATGCTGCTGGTCAGAGACGGGTCAAAATAGACGGCATCACCTTTGCCTACAAAGAGGAGAACGTCCTCAACGGAGTATCCTTTGACATTCCGTTTGGTCAGGCGGTTGCGGTTGTCGGAGCAAGCGGCGAAGGGAAAAGCACCCTGGCAAAGATACTGTTGGGCCTGTATGCGCCTAAAACCGGCGCGGTCCAAATCGAGGGTTTCGGTGATGAGATGGATGGCAGGCCATCTGTGGCGGCGGTTTTTCAGGAACCAATGTTGGTCAGCGGAACGGTTGCAGAGAACATCCTGCTGGGCGAGGACCTGGACGAGAAGAGGCTTGGCGAAGTCATATCCCTGGTAGACCCCGATCTGATTGCCGAGTTACCAGAGGGTTTGGAGACCGACGTCGGGGAACGGGGCAACAGGCTTTCCATTGGTCAGCAGCAGCGGATCGCCCTCATGCGCGCTCTCTACAGGCGCCCCGACATCCTGGTGGCAGACGAACCAACGTCTGCGCTGGATGGACACGCGGAGCAACGGGTTCTGGCCGCTCTGAGAGCTGCCAAAGAGCGTTCAGCTGTCGTTCTCTTTTCGCATCGCCTGAGCACCGTCAAGTTCGCCGACCACGTATTCGTCCTTGGCGACGGTGTGATCCAGGAGGCAGGGTCTCCGGCGGAACTTTTGAAGCGAGATGGCGAGTTTGCCCGGCTTTTTGCTTCGGAGGCCGGGAAGTCGCGCACGTGAGTTTACGTGCTTTCCCTGATCGGATGCGTGCACCATCAGTGTACGCTTAAGTCTTAACCGCCAGGCACAGGCTCTAGGCCAATAATTGTGGGATTGCATCCCGGGCGCAGCATCCAATAAAAGTAGCGTCCGGTATCTTGGTGTAAAAGTCTGCGAGTCACGAGCCTTAGAAGGAGGAAAGGCCATCCTGCCTCTGGTAGATGAGTAGGTGTCTAATCAAAACATCACCAGGAGGGACAAGGATGGCCCAGTACCAAGTTACCATAGATGGCGAGATCCTGCAGCAGTTGTTTGTTAGGGATGATGGCCTTGCACGTCTGGTTGAGCAGGTAGTCAACCAGATCCTGGAGGCTCAGGTCACCGAGCAGCTGAAAGCTGCGCCGTATGAGCGCACTGAAGAACGGCAGGGGTACCGGAACGGGCATCGGCCGAGACTACTCAAAAGCCGGGTTGGCGAGCTCAATCTGCAGGTTCCTCGGGTGCGCAAGGGTGGTTTCTCGACTGACCTCTTCGAACGCTACCAGCGGAGCGAGCAGGCTCTGCTTCTTGCCATGGTGGAAATGGTGGTGAACGGCGTGTCCACCCGAAAGGTGCGGGCTGTAGTTGAGGAATTATGCGGTACGGAGTTTTCGCGGTCGACCGTATCGGAGCTGTGTAAGAGGCTAGACGAGATAGTGCGGGAGTGGAATGAGCGCGACCTGAGTGAGAGATTATATCCATTCCTCGTGGTGGATGCCATGGTCATCCGGGTGCGAAAGGGCGGCAGGGTCCGCCTTTGCAGCGTACTGGTCGCGACCGGGATAAACCAGGATGGTTATCGCGAGGTCCTTGGTCTAATGATCGGGGACAGTGAGTCTCGAGAGAGTTGGTACGAGTTTTTTGACTGGTTGAAGGGTCGCGGCCTGCGAGGGGTTGACCTGGTGGTCTCCGATGACCACAAAGGCCTTGTGGAGGCGGTCGAGACTTGTTTCCAGGGAGCAACGTGGCAGCGATGCCAAACACACTTCATCCGCAACATTCTCGATGCCTGCCCTAAGTCTCTGGAGAAGGAGTTTTACCAGCGTCTGCGACTGGTATTCGATGCTCCTGATTTGGAGACGGCACGCCGGCTGAAGGATGACCTTCTTCAGACTTATGCCGAGCGTGCTCCAAAGGCAGTGGAACGTCTGGAAGCAGGGTTTGAAGACGCCATGGCTGTGATGGCTCTTCCGGAGCGCTACCGGAAGCGTCTCCGGACGACCAATGGAGTGGAACGACTGAACCAGGAGATCCGCCGGCGGGAGCGAGTGATTCGCATCTTTCCCAACGAGGACTCGGCGTTACGGTTGCTCGGTGCGGTCCTCATGGAGATAGACGAGAATTGGGCTACCGGCCACCGCTACTTCGATATGTCCGAGTATTGGAGGTGGAAGGCAAGTACAGAAACAGCCGAAAGCGAAAGCCTCGATTTCCGATTGGAGGCTGTATAAGACCCATGACTATCTACCAGAGGCAGTTTTTACACCCAATCTCGCACTTGACCTCCAATAAACGCCCTCTTTAGGAAACTCTCACGGTTCCTGAAACCAAACCCGAGCCTCTCGATCATCTTTACAAGAGTGATTTTTCCCTCTATGTAGCCGTTGGTGTGTCGCTGGCCCCTGGCGGCAAAGTAGATCAGGTTCAAGATCTCCTGTCGCCAGGATCTTATGGTCTTCGCCCACACCCAACCCTCGGCGTTCGAAGCACTCTCGGGCGCGAGGAACCAGCAATATATCCTCTCCCTGCCCTTGTCGACATCCCTTCCGCGTAAAATGTCCCGCAACTCTTCTTTGAGTTGATTGAGTTGATACAGTTCATACAGAGCCGGAAACTTTCTCCGGATCCATTCGAGTTGCTGAACTTGCCTGGGGGTAAGTTTTTCTCTCTGCTTCAGCAGCGGGTACCGGGGAATGCCTACTTTGAGCGCATCCTGTTCAACCTTCCGGCACTCATCCAACCTGCGGTTGGCGTCCTGAACTACATGAAATGCGTCCACGATGACCTTGGCCTGGGAAAACCCGCTTAATCAGTTTGCGCGATGGATCCTTCATGTCTATCACAAACGCTTCGACCACCACTCCGGAATCTTTGAGGTGTCTCAGATACCCTTCGATTGTTCGCATCAGGTCGTTATCCAGCAATGAAAGCACCCTCCTGGTAGGAGCCAGTTGCCCCGCCATGCACATGTAGTCGTGCCAGCTGAAGGAGAGCTCGGCCAACCTGAGGACTACTGGTTCCCCCTGTTCGGGGAGTATGTTCGGGTCAACGCGCTTGAGGGTCACTCGCTTCACCCGGTGCCTGTCTAGCTGAAGTAGTTCCGCTGTTGATGTGTAGTTCATCCACCGCGAGTGTTCCACTATCGTGCACACAGCCGTATCCGTAAACCTGGACCAGGGCCTTACGGCTGCTGGACGGCACAAGAACGTCTTTTTGCACTGCGGGCACCGCAGGCGTAACGGTGTCCAACTAACATAGACCCACCGTCCGCCCAGGAACACATCTAAAACCCGCCTCTTGGGCACCGTACCTATGCAGTCCTACCTTCCCACACCGAGGACACTCTTTCGGCGGGACTATCCTCACCTCAGCCACCCCGGGTGCTTTTTTGGTTCCGCTGGGGAGTCCCGCGGTTTCTAATCTAAAGCCTAGGTGGTTTCTCATTGGTTCCGATCACTTTTAAGACTGGACGTTATGTGCTACACTCGCTTTGAGGAAGGGACTGGAATAATGCCAGATCCGCAAGTGACTGCTCGGCGCATTAAGACCTTAAGAGAAGAATCCGACTGGTCGAGGGAAGAACTTGCCAAACTAGTCAGGGTCTCTTATTCGGCTATTGCAAAGTACGAAACGGGCGAGCGTACGCCTGATCTGCCGATATTGCAGCGATTGCCACCTCCAGCCCCGCCTCCCAGGCAACCCCGAAAAATATTCGCCCGATGCGACCTTCGCGATACCTTCCCTCGCCGCCTGCCGGATGCCATTGTCGTCGACACATAACGAACCATACGAGGCACGCGACAAGCCGGTAGCGACACATCTTGCCCAGATCCGGTCAGTATCGAGCTTGGTCCTGCCAAACCGCGCTTGGTGGATGCCAGCGACGGCAACCGCCAACGCGTTCCACCCCGGTCTGCAAGCCGGTAATACCATCCGTCTCTTCATCGGCCTTCCGGCCGTCCGTGCCCGGCTGCTCGCCGGAAACTTGCTGACTCTCGCCCCACCTGGAGCATCGGCGGTACCACCCCAGGTCACAGCGTGCCGCTTCAATCGGTTCTTCCCTGCTGGCGATTGCTTTATATCAGCGAAGCCTCTCCATCTTAAATTGTTCCGCGTGAAAGGCTTTCTGCAGAAACCCGAGTTCGTGCCGTGCTGCCGATGCCAACACTCCTACGTTCGTGAGCCAAGAGAAATGGTACGTAAGTCTTACTGTGTCCTTTTCCACTAGTTCCACCACCAAACGTCGATACAGCACTCGCCAGTTAACCAGTCCCGCGTAAGTGGCCAGCTTGCTACCCTTTTCCCACGATGAACGTTCCGCTGTACTGTCGAGCAGCCGGTACCCTAGTTCTTGCGAGAGCACTTTGTGAACGCCATCCAAGCCCTCCTTTGCAAGCCACGGAGAACGGAAGACCACCGCAAACCATCGGCTCATAGCCTCACTCCCCGGTCCGACGTTACAAGAATGAGACCACCGCACCCGTGCCCCATGTGTGCGCCAGCTACTTCCGTAGCTGCCACTGGGAAAGTCAGCCAGTCCTGCCCTCGCGAGTCCCCATGCCATCGTTCGGTGCGACAATGCTATCCCGTTTTCAAGGTGCAGTGGTCAGCCTGTGATCCCTTCATTCGCGAGCTTGCCGGTAGTCGAGGGTAGCAGCACTGAGTAACGCAGCGCGCACCGTAGCGCAGTGGAACTGTAACCCAGGACTTTGAGCGCGAGTTTCACCGCTCGCCACTTTGACCCTCAACGTAGGGATACGGAGCTGCCCGAAACCGCGCTCTCCCTTTAGACAAGCAAGACCTCTCTGATGCAGGCCGATAGGTTATCCAAGTCTCCTGCCTTTATCAACTTTACAAAGCACCCGTCGGTCAGTTTCTCTGTAAGCTTGCTCAAGAACTTGGTGTACGCGCCTGGGTCCCTTACCACGAGCATAAACACCACGTCCACATCGATAGGATCTCCGGGTTTATCCATACGGTAGAAGCTCAGACGGTTTAATGGTTTTGCCACGACTAGAACGTTTTCGTTCGCGTAAGCGATCTCCGTATGAGGAATAGCCACCTTTAACTCATCGTTTACGTAAAGCCCCGTAGGAAAGCGTCTCTCTCGGTCTAGGAGCGATTCCTTATAGCCTTCCTTTACAAATCCCTTCTGCAACAGAACGTCAGCCAAGTAGGAGAGTACCTGTTCTCTATCACCTTGTACCTTTTCTACCAGCAATTCCATGCTACTGACCTGCCTTGCTCAGCGTCTCTTCTACCTGCTTCATGAAGGCATCGACCCCGATCATGGTCATTAAAGGCAAGCCACTTAACACCGGCAAGTCCGGTGGTAAAGCTTCCTTCGAAAAGCTACCAGCGGTGATGATCACCAAATCCGGCCTTTTGGCTTTCACGGTGTTCGGCACTTCCGATACCCTCATCGTTTGAAGCTCTGCATCTATGCCTTTCTTCCTCAGCAGGTCCCACAGTCTGACCTTGACCAAATTAGCCGACGCTGCAGCCGATCCGCAGGCTACGTATATGAGGTACTTCTTGTTCACTATGTGTCCCTCCTCACCGTTTCCTCGCGTACTTGTCTAGCACATTACGTCTTTGGGCTTCCGTAAGCTCCGGCATGCCCCCGAAAAACCTTCCGGCCATCACCATCTTGGCTGCTTCCTCGAGCACCTCTATGCGCGCAAAAGCCTCGAGCAAAGTACTTCCCACGCTAAAAACCCCGTGGTTTTTCAACAGCACGATATTACTGCGGCTCAAGCCCTCATTCAATCTTTCGATAGAGTCACCACCAGGGGTCGCAAACTCCACCACCGCAAGCGTGCCCACCATAACCACGTATTCAGGCGTCACGCCTTGCGGTAAAAAGCCCGCTGAAACCATACCTACGGCCGTGGGCGGATGGGCGTGAACCAGGGCATTAATGTCCGGCCTGGTCCTATAAACGCTTAGATGGTTTATGGTCTCGGTGGAAGGCTTGCCCTCGCCTAGGACCCGGCCTTCCAGATCAATCTTTACGATATCTCGCGGCGTGATGTTCATCTTGTCTAAACCTGTGGGCGTTATGAGAACGTAGCCCTCGTTACGGCAGACGACACTGCTATTGCCCCCTACGCTGGAGATCAAACCTCGCATGTAAAGGCGCTTCATGATCTCACAGAGTTGCTCTCTGAGGTCCGCTTCCATACTAATCGACCTCCTTAGTCAAGGGGACCCGAGACCGCTGACTCTCGGGTCCCCAGCACTCAAGCCAGGCCCTCGCCTAAAGCTTCTCGGCAATTTTGGCAGGCTGATCCTTAGCGTAGTACCATGCCGCGAAGTATAGAACGCCGATGACGACAGGAATCCCGGCCATGGCAGGTTGCCCCGAAGCAAGGGCTACGATGGGTAGAATGATGATAAAGGGTAGTATGTGTCCACCAGCATCTAGGGAGGACACCAACGCGACGCCAGCGGGTATGCTATAGTTTATCGCTTTAGCTGCCTCAGTCAACGGTACCGCAAAAGCGTTGGTAATGTACATTACCAAACCTACGCTGAAAAGCCCATTCAGGAAGGTCTTTATCACGTTACCGCGGGAGGCAGCAGCAGCCCACATCACGAAAATCGGGAGGATAGCCAGATCGGCCAAAGGCATGATCTTGTTGCCAGGTATAAACGAGAACAGGATCACCAACGGTAGCGTTAGATAGCCCACGAAAATCGAAGTGGGGTTCGCCAGCCCGATGGGCCCTGCGTCTATCCCTATATAAATTTCGCGGCCCTGGAACCGTGAAGAACGAGCGAAGTACTCTGAGATACCGTTAGCAATGGGCAAAAGTCCTTCCATTAAGATGCCGATCATGCGGCCTTGAAGAAGCATCAGAGAGGCCAAGTAAATACCGGTTTTTACAATGTCCACCGCGGACTGCCGGCCCAGTATGCCGAGCAGGACACCCACATAGAGCCCCAGCATGACCGGTTCACCGAACACACCGAACTTCCTGGTTAAACCTTCGGGGTCAGCCTTAACGTTTTCTAAAGGCCGAATGCGGGAGAAAATTAACTTCTCGAGAGCCAAACTAATGGGTGCCCAGTTTACGGTTTCCGTGTGCGGTAGAGAGGTACCAGGAATGTTGAAATAACGCTGCGCCAAGGGAGCTGTCCAGTCTGCCAGCTTCAGGATAATGATCTCCACTACGATGGCCACAAGGTACGCAAGCCAAACGTTCTTCGTCCACATGTACACCATCACTGCAGCAAAGGCCCAATGCCAATAATTCCACACGTCTGCATCGAAGGTCTTGGTCCAGTTCAACATCAGCAAGACGACGTTGACCACAAAAGCTAATGGTATAACGGCTGCCGATATCGCGACACCCCACGTGATGGCTGACGTCAGCGGCCAACCGACATCCAAACCCTGTAAACTCAAGCCGAAACCTTTTGCAATAGCGTCCACTATAGGCCCGATCGCAGTAAAAACAGTACCCAAAACGGCATTGATACCTACGAAAGCAACACCGACGATTAAAGCCGCCCTGGCGCTCCTGCCTATGGACTGTCGGAAAATAAGAGACAGCACGAACAAGATTATAGGCATCATGATAGCAGGACCGTAGCCCAGGATCTGATTGACCGTGCTCCTCAAAACCTCCATTTTTTGCCCTCCTTTCCGTCCGGAAGGAAACTTGAACGCGACTTTTGGTGCTCAGGGGACGCAGGCGTCACCCCCTGCTATACTCCAATACTCCTACCTTCGAACCGCCTGATACGGTAAGGCTGATCACCTCCATCATCCCTCGCCATTAGTGCAAACGCCCGCTCATCACATTTTCAGGCAAGCAGTACACCGAGACTCGGTTTGCTGTGGAATCTCCTTCGCCCCAAACGGATGACTTACCTGCACCCGTAAGCGCAGAATGGGTCAACCTGATATAATGCAAATCTGCACCGAAGGTGACGGGAGAAACAACCCAAGTTACACGAAACTGGGGAGGAACACGGGTCCCACCACCGCGGCACGTGGCTCAGACTCGGAGGACCGATGCTACTTCTGCTGCAGTATTGCACGCGTACACTCGATCACCCACGCCCTGGCCGAGCATCTGAAGCAACTCGGACAGAGCGCGCAGGTGGGACGAGTAGTCAGGCAACGCAAACGAGATCACAATCCGAACCGGGTCATTCTCAGGAGATCCGAAATTGATGGGCCGCTCCAAAGTCACAACAGCGACGCCGAGCCCAAGTGCCCCATCCTCCGGGGAAGCGTGGGGCAGTGCAACCCCCCGCGCTACCACCATGTAAGCGCCCAGTTGCAGATACAGGTTTACCATCGCATCGACATACTTGCCGGAAACGATCCCGTCCACACGGAGAAGCTCCCCTGCAAACCTTATGGCCTCTACCGCGTTGGACGCACGCACCCCAACCCGGATTCGCCGTTCATCAATGAGGTCCTGCAGCGGGGGACCGACAAGCTGCTGCTCGTGAGATTCCTCCGCTTGGAGTGCCGCCCTGGCGTGGCAACCCCCCAAAAGATCAGCCTCAGTCAGCGTTGCGCGGGCATAGACTACTGATGCTATCTTCCGTACGTCCGAGGTCGTGAGAAACGGGCTGACGACAACTACCGGCACGACACCCGGCCGAAGCTCCACCGTGGAGATGACGACATCAGCTCCGTTTTGGGAAACCCACGTCCAAAGGTACTCCTCGTCGACAGCTCCCAGCACCTTGAATTCAGCATTTGGAAACTCGCAAAGAAGACGGGCTCTAACCAAGTGAGCAGTACCCACACCACTGCCACACACCACCACTCCTTTCCACCGCTTGGTCCGCTGTCGTAGTCTTTCGAGTGCCGCCCCTATGTGTAGTGCAATCCAGCCTGCCTCCTCATCCGGTATTTCCACACCCACGACGGCGCCTGCCCGCCTGCAAGCGTTACGCACCGCACTGTGTATGATGGGGTACCGAGCCCTGATCTCGTCCAGAAGCGGGTTCCGTACGGGCATGCCCGCCCGAATCTTCTCAAGCGAGGCGTACAGATGGGCTACCAGGCCGGACCGGAGCTCCACGTCCTGCATCAGGTTGACCCCGAGGTAAGACCCAGCCTCCTCAGCTATTACACGGGCGCAAAGCCCAAGTTCTTCCTGGGACGGGGCAAACCACCCTGAACCTGCGTCTATCCCAGTCACCTGGGACCCGAGATAGAGCGCGATATACCCTACCTCTGGCGTTGGCAGCGAAATCCCGAACGATTCCTCCAGCGCCCGCGCAATTCTGGAGGCTACCGTCCACTCCGGCCGCTGGCGCAGTCGTGCGAGTTGCTCCCGCTGCTCGTGAGACGCTCGTCCTTGCTTCACTCTGACGACGGTCGCTAAGAGGTGCGCAACTAATGCTCCCCTCAAGCTTGTCGCTAGTCGGAGGCCAAATGCGCGTAGCACGTTGTTCACGATCGCGTTAATTTTTGCCATGGCCTCGGGGTCCCCTATCTCCCTCAGTAAGTGCCAAAGCCACTGCCCCGCAACTGAGTCGGCTCGCGATGGGCTCTGGGCTGACGACCCTAAGACAGGAGTCGTGGTTACCTTGACCAAGTCGTCGTTTCCAACGTACCTTTCCAAGAACTCCACCATGACGGACCGGCACTGAACCTCGTCACCTTCGAGCGACACGCCTCTCCGCCCGCGCCGCAGGCACAACCCTCTGCTACGCAGCCAACTACTCAACCTTTGTAGGTCGTAGTAGACGGTTCTCCGGCTAACCCCCAATGCCGCAGCCAGAGTTCGCACCGGGACTGGCGAGCGGGAACACAGGATCCATCCTAGCATCAGCCAACTACGGTCCTCCGGTTCCATAAGCACGCGGAGCCTGTCGGGTTCACCAAGCATCGCTAGAGCACGCGAACGTGCCTCGCGCGAACCCTCCACCCACACCCCGACCCTGGGCTTCCGTCGCAGCCTCAGTCCATGCTCTCTGAGCCAAGCTTCCACCTGGTCCAAGTCGTACCTAACCGAGCGTTCGCTCGCCTTAACGCGGAACGAAATGTCCTTCACTCTCACGGGGCCTTGGGTCTCAAGGAGCAACCTCACAACCAGCGCCCCACGGGACGTCAACTGAATAAGCACTGCCGACTCACCACGCCTCAGGTGGATTCGTGTCTAACTGCTTCGGCGCCCGCTTCCCAGGCACCTTCCGTCGGACCTGCGAACAAGGGCCCGAAACTCTACCGCACATGGCGATGTTCACGAGTCCTGCGTTGCAGAAGCGCATTACCGATGGGGCACCGGAACCCTCATCCGAACGGCTTTACTAGGGCCTGTGGGCTCGCACCCACCTGGTTCTAATACAACAATGGACCCGCAAACATCTTCTTCGGACACTACCACAACCGCCGCGCGGAGTTCGCTGTTCATCGAAGCTCAGACGCCTCGCTCCGAGAACGCAACACCACAATGCCCAGTACGACCCCAGAGGAGAGGAAAGGTTAGCGTGTTGGCAAACCCCATGTCGCGCGTCACTAGCACCGCCTGATGGTCCTGGACCCGCTCAGTAGCCTCGCGACCCGGCCTGCCCCGAAAACCCACGTCCCTTATGTGACCAGCCTGGTGCCCACCTTGTCTCAGATTCAGCGCCGCCGGAGGGAGTAGACCCGCACCCACCCGGAACCGCATCATGCTGGCACCCGTACCTGCTCCTGCCCCACTACCTTGCCAGCGTATGCCAGTACCAGCAAGATATCCTGCTGTCCCAAACCATACTCTTCTCCGACTTCCGTACAGCTGACACTTGGTGCAGCACGCTAAGACACGGTAAGAATTGCTTACTGGGGGTGTCCCATGGCTTATGAAATCCTACGCGCAGCCAATAAGGGGCAGATGGCCATGCCGGTGAGTGCCCGCAAGATACTGGGTATTAGAGAGGGCGACGTGGCTGCTCTTAACAACGAAGATACTGCGTGTATAGATCGATAAACTTCCCCACAAGCTCTCGCCAGTCGAATCTCATAGCACGAGCCCGAGCTTTTTCACCCACACGGCGTCTCAATCCGGGGTCTGCTGCTAGGTTCCGTATGGCGTTGGACATCCCCTCGGTGTCTTCCGGTTCAAACAGAAAGCCGCTCTTCCCGTGCTCGACGAATTCGGGAATAGCGCCAGCTTTTACTGCGACCACGGGTAATCCTGAAGCCATGGCCTCTAGAGCCGCAAGCCCCTGGGTTTCGGCGGGCGAGGGTAAGAAGAACACCTGGGCTCTTCGATATTCGTCAGGCATCCGATCCCACGGCACAAACCCTCTGAATTCAACCGTCCCTTGTTCAACCAGGTACTTCAGATCACGTTCGAGTCTCCGTCTGAGAGGGCCATCTCCCGCAATGGTGAAGCGGAGTTCTCCCGACACGTTTGTGCCCTTTAGCACGTCGCCGTCGTCCGGTGACCATTCGTCCCCCAGCGTCTTGACGACCCGGATCAAGGTCTCAACACCCTTTTCTGCGCTGAGCCTTCCGGCATAAAGGACGTTGCACGGTGAGATATGCTCTGCCGGTTCTGCCGGATTCCGAGGGAAGGAGCTTGCGGCGCACGTGGCCATGCTCGATGGGACATATTCGCTCAAGCCAGTCCCTGACGGACTCGGGGAAAAGAGGCGGGTATCTATTCCGGAGGGTATCACGTGAATGGGAGCGGTGACCCCGAAACTGCGAAGGGAGTTTGCCGCGAACTCGGAAGGGGCGATGACGGCGTTGAAGCGGTTGTAAAACGACCGCGCCCCTGCGGATATCCCCCTGTCAGCGAGCCTAGCGGCTCCTTGAACGAGGTTGTTGACCATGGGTACACGGGATCCCTTCTTAAATGAGTTCGCGTCAGCCCCGCCGGGATGTCTACTCTGCTGACCCGGGGACCTCTGTGTGAGGAGCGATAGCGCGATTTTAATGTTGGCGTGATACGTCGCCACAGCGGCGATTTTTAGCTTCGCGGCTGCCAGTAGCCCTATCCACCCCACGGGGTACACGGTATGAACGTGCACGATGTCGGGTTTGATGCTTTGAAGGGCTTTTAGCACTCTGGCATACCCATAGCCAAAGTATGAGTCCGAGGGGATACCGGGCAGCCCGGAAAGGGGAAGAGCGGGCACGAATATAACGTCCCCGCTGTGCAGGGGTTTGGTCTTCTGGGGCAGCGTGAAGACCGTTACCTGATGACCTTGAGATATGAGGGCATCGTGAAGACCGGTGACGGCTTTTGTGAGCCCGCCGAGGTCGTCGCGAAAGGAGTCGGAGAAAAACGCTATTTTGAGTTTCACTGCAGGTCCCCGTCCACTTCTCTGCCGGTATTGATGGTATCGTCACCATTCCTGCCAGGGATTCAGTACACTGAATGCCAAGGTTCACTTTTCTGCTAGTATCCGGGTATTGTAACCCCCGGGTACGATCTCACCGGATCACCGGCGCGACCCCGCTCTTGTTTCCATTATCGCGATGAGATCTGGAAGTATCTCTTGGGCGGCGATTTCGCCCTCCCGGATTATTTCCCTTGCGCGATAAAACTGGTGACCGTGAAAACGCTGGACCCGCGGACGGATCAGCAAGTCCGGCTTTACTCCTTCGCGGGGAGACTGCAGAAGAGCTTCGGTGATGTCAAAGGCCGCCAGTATCGCCTTGACCGTGCTCCAGCCTTTTGGCTCCCCTTGGTTTGCTTTGTCGCTTCTCTCTTGTCCCGTAGGGCCGGGTTCGGCAATCTCACCCGCCCGAAAAGCGCGCGTGAGCGCCGTCTCCAGATCTTCGGGCGCATGCCGGTCGTCGTATTGAGCGCCGTTATCCGAGATCAGGGCCGCGTATATCCGGCTGAAAGTACTCTGTATATGACTTCCGAACCTCTCCACGAACACCATGCGAGCTAGTTGCTCGGCGTACGCCACTCTGTTGATTACTTCACTTTCAGCGAACCGCAATACCTCTCTCCACATGCGCCGGGCAAATCCGACCGATACACGTGCGTTCGTTGCGGCGCGGGTCCAGAGGTCTGACCTGCTGAAGACGTCTACACCGAGTAGGACGTCTGCCTTGGTGTCAATCAATGCATCAACCGGCATGAGGTCGACCAGTCCGCCGTCTACCAGCACGCGACCGTTCACTTTGACCGGGCCGAAGAGGCCCGGCACAGAAATGCTGGCCCTCACCGCATCGGCGATGCTGCCTTCCATCAGAAACACCGGTTCTCCGGTCGCCAGGTCCGCCGCCACAATGATCAAAGAGATGCCCCGTTCCGAGACGTCCTCGAAAGTCATGTCCTTCGTGAACCGGCGTATTCCCTCCCAGAGAGCTTCTCCTTTTAAAACCCCGCCTCTGAAATAAATGTCAGCATACTCGATTAAGTCCCGCCTCGTAAGGGAGGTCGCAGTTTCCTCGAGCTCCCGGAGCGTTCCGCATGCGTACGAAGCTGCGATGACGGAACCGATGCTGGAGCCGGATATAGCTACGGGTACTATACCCGCCCTTTCCAACGTTTTCAGGACGCCTATGTGGCTAAGCCCCCGGGCTGCTCCGCCGCCAAGGGCTATTCCGAGAAGGGACTCCTGAGAACGCACGAAGTTCTGACCTCCAGCCTACCCAGTTGCCGACTTCCAAAATTCGCACAAGGATTATTCTACATCACCGAGGTAAGCACAGAAACAGGCAACACTTACTAGATTATCATGCACCAGCAGCGTGCTTGCTGTGCAGGTAACCTCGGCAATACGGTAGAATTCCTCAAGCACCGAACAGAGGTGAGGAAACATGCCCGTGCCGGTGTGGTTTTCCGACGAACCAGGGTTAATAGAACCGAGGGCATTTGCTGCCGAAATTGAATCAGAGATGGCGATCTTATGCTTCTCCCGAAGGATCTTTGCCTTGCTCAGGACTTTTTTGGGTCTGCCGGAGGATCGTCCGGCCCCTCGTTTACCAGGGGCTGTTGAAGGTGCGATGGATAGCCGGGTCGTGTTATATCATTCCTCTTTCGGGTCTCCTGCTGCAGGGATGCTCATGGAAACGCTGATAGCATCGGGGATCGGGCGTTTGGTCATGCTGGGTCAGGCGGGGTCCTTATCTTCTCGTTGCAGAATCGGATCGGTTGTATTACCGAGTTTTGGGGTCAGGGAAGAAGGGACGTCCTACCATTACCTACCTCCAGCGGTCGAATGCAGGCCATCACCCATTCTCTTCGAACGGTTAAGGACGGCGTTAGAACCAATTGCCCCGGTCGAAGGTGGCGTGTGGTCTACAGACGCGCCTTACCGTGAAACCAGGCAGAAGGTAGAGCTTTACGCGCGCCAGGGAGTCTTGGCCGTAGAGATGGAGTGCACCGCCCTCATGTCTATCGCCATGTACCGGAACGTGGAGTTCGCAGCAGTGCTCGTGATCACGGACGAGCTTTTCCGGGAAAAGTGGGAAGAGGGCTTTCAGTCCGAGAATCTCCGGTCTGCGGAGGAACGTGTTTCGAAAGCCCTGGCGGAATCGGTGGATTATCTTATTCAAAATCGATTGACAGCGGAAGGTCGGGCTTGAAGACTTGAGGCATCTAGGGAGGCACCATCGGTGATCACCGGTTCACTGCTTCGGCTTTTATATGACGCCGCAAGTATCCAGCGGTGGAACGATCACATAAGACCTGCCCAGGGGTTCACAGAGCTCGACAAGCAAGCTCACAAAATGGTGTACGCGTACGTCCTGGCCAAATTCGAAGAATCGGAAAGCAACGCCAGGGTTGATTGGCTTGCCCTGATAGAAGGGGGGCTTTGCGAATTCCTGCAACGGATAAAGCTCACCGACATAAAGCCTCCCATATACCACAAGCTCATGGCCGAGCAAGGTCCGAAACTGAACAGATGGGTGTGGCGGGAACTCCGCGATGTCCTTAAAGACATGGCGCCGGATTTCCCCGAGGTCTTCCGGTCTTACTTTGCCATTGACGCGGAACCTGGCGATTCCTGTTCGAATCCTTCCACCGACCGCGATGGTTGGATGAGTCGTGGCAGTTCCGCGGGCTTAGCCGGTTCCACTGAGGTCGCTCGGCACGAGCCAGCTCCACGGTGGACTCTCGAGCGCAAGATCCTGCGGGCGGCCCACTACCTGGCCACGAACTGGGAATTCCAGATCATCTACAACCTCAACCGCACCCTGTACGGGCTCGAAGCTACCCGCGAAGAAGTGGAAAACCAGCTCGAAGACCACTCGAATCTCGTCGGCGTCCAGAAACTCGCCCTCGGGAAGAAGACCAGTCATTTTCTGGATCTGGTCGGCCAGCTCAGGTTCCAGCAGAGGTGGGCTCAGACGCCGAGGATTCCCTCCACTTCGGTGCTGGGTCACATGCTGATAGTGGCGATACTCTCGTACGTGTGCGCCAAGCACATCAAAGCTTGCCCCCGCCGGATATGCAACGATTTCTTCGGGGGACTGTTCCACGACCTGCCGGAGGTCCTGACCAGGGACATCGTTTCACCCATCAAGAAGTCAGTTGAAGGGCTCGACGACATCATCAAAGAGATAGAGAAAAGACAAATGGAAGAAAAGATCCTCCCGCTGCTCCCCGCTGCCTGGCACCAGGACATCCGGTACTACGTGGAAGATGAGTTTGCCAATAAAATTGTCGTCAACGGTGTCCCCAAGGTGCTAAAGGAGGAGATAGGCGAGCAATATAACCGCGACGAGTTTTCCCCCATGGACGGCTCGCTGATAAAGGCTTGCGATGAAGTGGCGGCGTACATGGAGGCTTATCTTTCGACTGAGCACGGAATCAGGTCCAGACATCTGGAAGACGGGATTCGCACGATAGAACGAAACTATAGGAACAAGGTCATCTTGGGGATCGACTTCGGGCAGGTTTTGAGGGATATTTCTGGCGGGGCCAGATGACCGCACATTCCTCCGTCGGCCCTGTTCAGAGCCTCCTGCCTTGAGCTTTCTCCTCGCGACCCCCGGTCTCACCGCTCAACTTGGGACCATTTCGCAATGATGGATGTCCCGTGCCGCTGAGCAAAGCGTTCCTCACGCCTGGTATGACGCGCCGCAGAGGGACAGGTGTCCTCTAGGAAAGCTCATCCCCTGGGTGGGCAATCGAATGGGATGGTGCGTTGCCGAAGCATGGATTCTCGAGAACCTCATGGAACTAGGTCGCAAGCTCGTCCTGCCGTGATATGATCTGCCAAACCCTCGTTTCGCAGGAGGTGGGTTTAGAATGTCGCCCAAGGTCAATGTGCGGTTCGTCCGTAAAGAGGATATAGAGGCCATACATTACATCCTTACAAGGCCTGAGGTGGTGTGGGGTACTTTGCAATTTCCGTCCCGCCGTCTTCCGTCGCTCAACCGGATGGTGGAGGGTTCTGAAGATGGGTTCTCGCTCGTGGCAGAGCTCGCAGAAGGTCCGGATAAGGGGAGGGTAGTTGGTAACGCCGGAATGCAGCGCGGTACCGGACGAAAGCGTCATGTGGCCGGATTGGGTATGTCCGTGGACCCGGCATATCACGGCCAGGGGATTGGTACGGCTCTGATGGAAGCGTGTCTCGACACAGCGCGACGCTGGTGGAGTCCTCTTAGGATCGAGCTGGAAGTGTACCCCGATAACGAACGGGCGGTGGCGCTCTACCGGAAGTTCGGGTTCGAGGTTGAGGGGCGCAAGAGGGGAGTCGCGATACGACAAGGGAAATACGTGGATACGCTGGTGATGAGCCGGATTGAACCGGCGGGTTCGGGTCCGTCGCAGGAGCCAGTCGCGCCGGGTCCGTCGGAAAGCCGGCAGGCGGAAGTAGAAGCCACCCCAAGCGAAGCTTCGGCGGCGAACGGGCAGGATCGCGAAAGTAACGCTCCGGCCCTTGCGAATGAAGTCAGAGAGATGGACCTCGGTGGGATGGGAGAACGTCTCAAGAGTGAGGTGAGGCCTCCGGTCCCAGCCGATGCTCCAAACATCCGCAAGTTATACGAAAACCCGGGCGTTCTCCGGCAGAGCTCATTCCTTCCGTGGAACGTCCCAACGGTCGAAAAGATTGCGGAGGACCTGGAAAAGGCCATTGATCGCCACACGTTCGTCTGGACGAGCAAGGAGTCCGTGTACGGAGAGATTACCCTGATTCCTGGCCGTTTCAGGATGGCGCGGATGGCTACGGTATCGCTACTCTGTATTCCCCCCGATACGTCTTATATCGCCCGAACCGTAGCGCGGGATCTTCTCAGAGCGGTCGTGGGCCTCGCTGATAACTGGTTGGGGTTTCATCGCTTGGAGATGGAAACCTATACCGATGAGCTCTGGTTGTTCGACATCTTAGAACGCATGGGTTTTCGCCAGGAGGCTCGTCTGAGAAAGGCATCTCTCAGGGATGGCGTTTTTGAAGACAGGTTAGTGTGGGCGAGGATTTCCGAAAGCTGGTAAGGAGCTCGCCTAGCGTAGCCGAACCCTGATGAATTCCAGTGCCTGCCGGGCCATACGGATGGCTTTGGCGGCATCTTCGGCGTCGTAAGCTTCGTAGGGCAGGCTGCCGTAGGCAAACCCATCGGGGTAGCGGGTGGAGATATAGTACTTGTCAGCAGGAACGACAATGGGTCGTAGCTCTGCAAAGCTCGGGTCCAGGGACGCAGCGTCCTGACAGAGCTCCGCTGCGGAATGACCCCGCACTTCTCGGGCCCCACGGTAGTAGAGGAATGCCTTCAGGGCCTTATCAATGACTTGCTGGCACTGGAAACAGGCTACGTTGTAGTGGCAGTGGTCGCTGAGGTCGATGGCCGAAGCCAGATCGCGCTCCGCTTGGGCGAACCAGCGGCGACCTTCGGCTGCCGGGTCAGGCTTCATAAATAACCCTCCCCTCACGAACGGCATCCTGGAGCAAGGGCGTGGTTTCGAGCAGATCCTCGAACTCCTCTGGTGTGTAGACCAGAACATCCAGGCTGACCCGGGGGTCAAGGGTCAGCAAGGCCTCCTCAAGCCTGTCGGAGAGTTTTTTAGTGGTGTCCTTGATAAGTATAAGGTTGATGTCGCTGGATTCGGTCACGTCGCCTCGCGCCAGCGAGCCGAAGAGTATGGCCTTTTTGACCCCCATCTGCGGGAACAGGGCGGTCATCCTCTGCAGCTCCAGTTCCAGACGGGCACGGCGTTCTTCGTCCGGACCGATCCTGAAAGGCATGCCGGGACCTCCCTGTACACGACTTCTCGCTGCTCACACCAACATTCTACCATCCCCGGGCGAAAGATCCAAGCCAACTGAGGGTAATCACGCTTTTCAAATCGGCTTTCGCCGGCGAATGCCTGGAAGGCGCGACACTACTGCTTTGCGTTGTTTCGCCCTTCGCTGCGTGGTATACTAAAATTCGGATAAGTTCTGGAAAACTCAACGCGGAGCATTAACGGAGTGGGTTCGGCAAACCCACTTTTTATATGTATCGGAGGGGGAACGAGCGTGAACCGTCGGGACATCGAGGAAACGACGCTTCGCCTTGCCGAGCCGGTTGCCCGAAGACTCGGCCTGGAGGTGCTGGACACGGAGTTCCTCACCGAGGGAGGGCACCGCATCCTCAGGGTGACCATCTACAAACCCGAGGGAATAACGCTCGACGACTGTGAGGCCATGGACAGAGCTTTCGGAGAGGTCCTCGACAGAGAGGACCCGATCGAAGGGTCGTATAACCTGGAGATTTCCTCGCCGGGACTCGAGAGAACTCTCAGGAGGGACCGGGAGTTCCAGGTATTTGCAGGACGAGATGTTCAGGTGAACCTGTTCGCACCCGTGGAGGGAAAGCGGCAGTATGAGGGCGTCCTGGTGGGTCTCGAGGAAGGCGATGTCGTCGTCGATACCACCCACGGCCGGATGTCGTTCCCCAGACAGAACGTTTCCAGGGTCAAGCTCCTATTCAGACCGGAGGAAGGAGGCGGGAAGCATTGAAGGATGTCGAGATCCTGGCAGCTATCAGCCAGCTCGAACGGGAGAGAGGCGTGTCCAGAGACGCGCTGTTCGAAGCCCTTGAGGCAGCTCTTCTGTCGGCCTACAGAAAGAACTACGGTACGACTCAAAACGTCCGCATCCAGGTCATGCGGGACACCGGCAAAATCCGCGTGCTATCCCGCCGCACGGTCGTGGAGAAAGTAACCGATCCCAAGACCGAAATATCCCTGGAACAGGCCAGAGAAAAAGATCCTTCCTATAAGGTAGGGGACGTTGTGGAAGAGGAAATTGCGGCGGAGGGTTTCGGGAGGATCGCCGCGCAAACTGCCAAGCAGGTGGTTATCCAAAAGCTGCGGGAAGCGGAGCGCGGGATGATATACGAAGAGTTTGCGTCCCGCGAAGGGGACGTTGTAACGGGGATAGTGGCCCGGATTGAAGGCCGGACGGTCATAGTGGACCTGGGTAGGGTGGAAGGTATTATCCCACCTCAGGAGCAGGTGAAAGGCGAGAAACTCACGCAGGGTGAGCGCATAAAGGCATACATCGTGGAAGTTAAGAAGACGAGCAAAGGCCCGGAGATAATATTGTCCCGGACGCACCCGGGTCTCCTGAAGAGGCTGTTCGAGCTTGAGGTGCCGGAAATCAACGACGGGGTGGTCGAGATACGCGCGATCGCCCGCGAACCCGGTTCCCGATCGAAAGTGGCTGTTCGGGCTACCCTCCCCGAAGTAGACGCCCTGGGCGCCTGCGTCGGGCCGAGAGGCTCGAGGGTACAGTCGGTGGTACAGGCGCTCAAAGGCGAGCGCATTGACATCATCGAATGGGACGAAGATCCGGCAAAATTTGTTGCAAATGCGCTGAGTCCGGCCCGGGTCATCAAGGCCGAAGTGTTTCCCGAGAGCAAATTGGCCCGGGTGATCGTACCGGATTACCAGTTCTCCCTTGCCATAGGCAAAGAAGGCCAGAACGCACGACTCGCCGCAAAACTCACGGGTTGGAAAGTGGATATCCGTCCGGAGTCGCAGGCGAAGAGCTTGAAAGACGACCCGGAACGTCCTGCGAAGCAGGGGCGCGCTTAGTTCAGCGATCGAGCTGACGGGCCGGGTTAGAAGCTGTCCGGAGACGAGTTGTGCAGTGAGAAGCTGTGCGGCGAGCGATGTGGCGAAGGCGGTTTCGGATTTCTCGGTGCTGGTGTGCCGTCCGGGATGACGGACTGCGGGGTCCGTCGGACGTGGCGGACTGACAGACTGAAAGGAGGGGGACCATGCCGAGGAGGGTACCGCTCAGGACGTGCATTGGGTGCAGGACGGTGCGACCCAAGCGCGAGTTAGTCAGGGTGGTTCGAACCCCTGAGGGTGTTGTAGAACTCGATACCACCGGAAAGCGTTCCGGGCGCGGGGCATATATCTGCCCGGACGAAAAGTGCCTTGAAGAGGCTACTCGAGGGCGACGATGGGAGAAGGCGCTCGGCGTATCCCCCGAGTCCGCCGTGATTGAAAAGCTCAGGGACAGGATAAGGGAGATTCAATCGAAGGGCGGCGCATTGTGAGACGGGGAATGGGGGTGAGTTCATGACTGAAAACAGAATGCGCGTATATGAACTGGCTAAAGAGCTTTCCGTGGATTCCAAGAAAGTGTTGGACGTATTAAATTTGTTGGGAGTTCCAGCTAAAAACCATATGGCCGCAGTAAGTGACGACGTCGCTGATAAAGTTCGAAAGGCGATCGCAGGAACTTCTCAGGGAACGTCGCAGGCAAGAGCTTCCAAGCAACCACATGCGCCCGGAACAGAAGCGCGGGCAACTGCAGCAGCGAAGGCAACCGAAACAGCAAGGGCAACGCCAACAGCGAAGGCAACGGATAGAACAAGGGTGACGGAAACGGCGAAGGGGACACCGCAAGCTACGGAAACGGCAAAAGGAACGGGAACGCCAAGGGGATCGGAGACGAAAGCGGAGGCGCCAGAGACCTCGTCGGGGGTCGTAGCAGGTCGAACCGGCGCGGCGACCAGTGCTCCGGCGGGGGCACGCGCATCCGCTGCTCGCGCAACCAGCCCTGGAGGGGCTGCCAGCACAGGTGATGCGGGAGCCAGAACAACCAAGGGTGGTGCAGGCCCTGGCGAGGCGCGGGCGCGCGTCGGGCGGGTTGTAGCCGGGACGGCAGCCCCGCAACGGGGTGGTCCCGGTGCAGTGACTGGCGCACAGCGGGATGGCTCTGCTGGAACCGACGCTCGGGCGGCCTCTCCGGTCGCCGGTGGACGGGCAGATGTCGCTCCGGCACCGGGTGCCCGGCCGGCTCGAGTTCAGACGGCCGGTAACCGAGCCGCGAGCTCTGGCGGAAGCGGCGCTTCTGCTGCCGGCACCAGCGTTTCGGTCGGCGCGCGTCCGGCTGCGCGGAGTCAGAAGGAGGAGAGCGTGAACGGAACTCGAGGGAAGGCCGACGTAAAAGGGCCCAGGCGTGTCACCATTCAGGGAGACATCCCCGTGAGGGAGCTTTCGTCGCTGGTGGGAGCCCCGGTTCCGGTGATCCTCCGCCTTCTGATGTCCATGGGCCGGCTTATCAACATCAACCAGAACGTGCCCGCGGATCTGGCTGCCGCGGTGGCGGAAAAACTCGGCTGCTCGGTTACGGTCAAGGAACCGGAGATACCCGTGGAGCAGATGATCCTTCGGGAACTGGAAGAGCCGGATGATCCGGCTAAATCGGTGCCGAGGCCGCCAGTGGTGACCGTGATGGGTCACGTGGACCATGGGAAGACCTCTCTTCTGGATGCCATCAGGCATACGAACGTGACGGCGCACGAGGCCGGAGGGATCACGCAGCACATCGGCGCTTCTGTGGTAGAGCACGAGGGCAAGAAGATCATATTCCTCGATACCCCCGGGCACGAAGCTTTTACGGCCATGAGGGCCAGGGGCGCCCAGGTGACTGACATCGCTGTTCTGGTTGTGGCAGCCGACGACGGTGTAATGCCCCAGACCATAGAAGCGGCCAACCACGCAAGAGCAGCAAAAGTGCCGATCGTGGTGGCCATCAACAAGATAGACAAACCCGGGGCAAAAGTGGAGCGTGTGATGAAGCAGCTCTCGGAAATCGGCCTTGTGCCGGAGGAATGGGGCGGCGACGTGGTCTGCGTTCCGGTGTCCGCCAAGACCGGTCAGGGCTTGAAGGACCTGCTGGAAATTATCCTCCTGGTGGCCGAGATGCAGGAGCTTAAGGCCGATCCCACGCGAAGGGCGAGAGGGACCATAATCGAGTCCAGGATGGATAAAGGCTTGGGTCCCGTCGGAACCGCGTTGGTCAGGTCCGGCGTGCTGAAAACCGGCGACGTCATCATCACCGATACTACGTGGGGACGGATTCGGGCCATGTTCGACGGAAGGGGCCGGCAGGTCAAGAAAGCCGGTCCGTCTACGCCGGTGGAAATCGTCGGCCTCGAGGACCTGCCTCAAGCGGGAGACAGATTCCTGGTGGTTGACGATGAGCGTCTCGCGAAAGAGATCGCAGAAAAGCGAAAGATGGAGAGAAGGGCTCAGGAGCTCACTCAGGTGCATCATATGACCCTGGAGGACCTGGTATCGCAAGAAAAAGAAAAAGCACCCGAGCTCCGGCTCATCGTGAAGGCAGACGTTCAGGGGTCTCTCGAGGCCATCCTTCAGGCTCTCAGGAGCGCCCAAGAGGGACCGACAAAGCTCGAAATAGTGCATTCCGGAGTCGGCGCCATAATCGAATCCGATGTGATGCTGGCAAAGGCTTCAAACGCCACAGTCCTGGGATTTAATGTGAGACCGGACGCCAACGCTAAGAAAGCGGCCGAAGAACAAAACGTGGAGATCAGAACCTATCGCGTGATCTACGATCTCCTGGACGACGTGGAAGCTATGAAGAAGGGGCTCTTGAAGCCCAGGCTCGAAGAGGTCATCGTGGGCCACGCGGAAGTCAGGGCCACTTTCCACGTTCCGAAAGTGGGCACTGTGGCTGGCTGCTACGTCAACGATGGCAAGGTGGCGAGGAACTACGGAGCCCGTTTGGTGAGGGACGGAACCGTGGTCTACGAGGGCAAAATCGCGTCTCTCAGGAGGTTCAAGGACGACGTTTCCGAGGTTGCCGCTGGCTACGAGTGCGGCATCGGTCTCGAACGGTTCCAGGATGTGAAGCCGGGCGACGTAATAGAAGTCTACACTGTTAAGAAGGTCCTACCAGAGTAGGGAGAGTCCGGAGGGGATCGTGGCATGGTGGTGGGGACTTGCGTCCTCAAGATAGTCCTTCCGGGTGTGCAGTCCCTCAAAGAGAAAAGGCAGCGCCTGGGAGGACTCATGGTTCGTGTGAGAAGGAAGTTCAACGTCGCGTGCGCGGAGCTGGACGACAACGACACGTACAACCATGCCACTTTGGGCTTGGCCTGCGTATCCAACCGGCGTGCCCATGCCGAACAGGTCATTCGGAGTGCTGCGGAATGGATTGAGTCCAATGTGGATGGGGAAGTGTCGGAGCTCCTTGTGGAAATCCTCTGAGCAAGGGGTGAAGGGTCATGCCCGGTCGGGAGGAAAGGGTCGCTGCCGTCATACGAGAGATAGTTTCGGAGACGCTCCGGGAGAGGATAAAGGACCCCAGGATCGGATTTGTCAGCGTAGTGGCAGTGGAAGTGACGAAAGATCTGTCTCTGGCCAAGATACGCGTGAGCATCCTGGGTTCGCCCCAGGAAAAGGAAGCTACGATGGAGGGTCTCAGAAGTGCCCAGGGTCTCATAAGGTCGGAGGTGGCCCGGGGTCTGGATTTGAGACGCGCTCCCGAACTCATGTTCGTGCTCGACGAGGGTATCGAACACAGTGTCAGGGTTTCGGAGATCCTCCGGAAGGTTGCCGGAGACAAGCCGGCACCGGAGGGCGACAATACGTCTGCGTAGTCCGGGTATTTCCCTTCGGAGCCGGAGACGAACGGGCGGTGCAGGAAGAGCGGAGGTGAGCTTGTGACACATAACTGGGCGAGCGAAGGGCTGGCGCGGGCGAGAGAGCTCGTCCTTTCGCATCGGAGGTTTGTTATCCTGGAACACGAAAAACCCGATGGCGACTGCGTGGGTTCGAGCCTCGCGCTGGCCCTTGCGTTAGAGAACTGGGGAAAGCAGGCCCTTATCGTTTCCGACGATCCCCACCCGGTGATCTACGATTTTCTTCCCGGTCAAGAGCATTTTACCAGGACGGGATACCTGGACCTGGCTGACTTTTATGCCGAAGTAGCTATTTTTCTGGATTGCGGGGAACCCGAACGCTGCGGGCATGCCCTGCCTTTCGCCAAAAAGGCTAAGTACTGGATAAACATAGATCACCACGTGTCCAACACCAAGTTCGGCGACGCGGTGCTGGTGGACCCTTCAGCCGCGGCCACCGGGGAAATCCTGTGGCACTTTTTTCGAGAACTCGGGGTTAACATTGACGCCCGGATAGCTGCGTGCCTGTATGTGGCGGTCCTCACCGATACTGGGAGCTTCAGGTACGAAAACACCACTCCGAGGGCGCTCCGGATGGCTGCCGATCTGATAGAAAGGGGGGCACGTCCCCAGGAGATCTCCGAACTGGTTTACGAAGCCAAGCCTCTTTCGTCGGTGATGCTCCTGGGTGAAGCCCTTCAGACCCTGGAGATCCACGCCGGCGGCAAGATCGCGTGCGTATCCGTGACCAGAGAAATGATGAAGAAGGTCGCGGCGACCTCCGAGGATACCGAAGGGATCATCACTTATCCCCGCTCCATACAGGGAGTCATGGTGGCGGTGCAGTTCAGGGAGGCGGACGAAGGAGTGCACGTCAGCTTCAGGACCAGGCGCACCGTAGACGCCGCCCGGATTGCCGAGACGTTCGGCGGAGGCGGTCATCCCAGGGCGGCAGGGGCGCTTATCAAAGGTAAAACCCTTCCCGAGGTAAAAACTCTGGTTTTAGAAGAGGTCCGCAGAGTTCTCGAGCAGGATCCCGACCTCGTGGTCAAGGCATGAACGGTTTTCTCAACTTCCTCAAGCCCGCTGGCATGACCTCGCATGACGCCGTGGTTTGGTTCCGGAAGCTTTCTGGCGAAAGGAAGACGGGTCACCTCGGTACCCTGGACCCCATGGCCACGGGGGTTCTTCCGCTGGCCCTCGGCGCGAGCCGCAAGCTCACAGAGTACCTGATACAGAAGGATAAGGAGTACGAAGCGGAGTTTACGTTCGGAATTACGACGAATACCGGAGATGTGACGGGCGAGGTGGTGTCCTGCAAAGATTGCTCGGGCCTGACGAGAGATCGAGTTCTCGAGGTGCTTCCCCTGCTGACTGGGGAGATAAGTCAGGTTCCTCCCCTGTTTTCCGCGGTAAAAGTGTCTGGAAAAAAACTTTACGAGCTTGCGAGGAGAGGGGAAACTGTCCAGCCGAAGCCCAGGAAGGTAATAGTATACGAGTTCTCGCTGGTCAGGTGGAAGGAAGGTGTGAGGCCCAGGGCGACCTTCCACCTGCGAGTAGGCAAGGGTACTTACGTGAGGGCCCTGGCCCAGCGTCTCGGGGAGCTGGTTGGTACAGGAGCTACAGTATCCCGTCTCGAGCGGACCAGGGCGGGTCCGTTCCGGATACAGGACGGGTATTCCCCGGAAAAGCTGCTCGAGCTCAAGAGGTTAGGTAGGCTCCACGAAGCTGTGCTTTCTCCGACGAAGTGTCTACCCGAGTTTCCGGCTTTCCCGGTTGGCCCGGATGTCGTCCAGGCGGTCAAGAATGGAGCCCCGCTGAAGGCGTCGCTGATACCGGGTGCCGTACGAAACGTTCTTTCGAGTTCAGGTCATCCGGGATTGTTCTTTCTCGTGGACCGGAACGGAGAAGTTGTTGCCTTGATGCGCCTTGAACATGAAGACGACCGGATCCGTTACGAAAAAGTTCTCATAAGTTCGTGAAGCTCGGTTGGCCGCCGAAATTCACTAACCAGTTTAATCGCATCGGTCATGACGGAAGAGGGTTCATAGATGGCCAAGAAAATGCTGCATTGGACCGACGATATTCCCGAACGGGCGCGAGTGGTAGCTTGCCTCGGGTTCTTCGACGGGGTTCACCTGGGTCACCAGGAGCTCTTTCGGGTTGCCCGGGGCAGGGCCGAAGCTTGCGGAGGCGTTACGGTGGTTGTCACTTTTGAACCCCACCCTGCCACACTGGTTTCGAGGGGTTTGGCCGGGTCCGGGGATCGGGTTGGGGCGCCGCCGGACCTTCTTACTCCGCTCGAGGAAAAGGCGCGACTTATAGAATCCTTTGGCGTAGATTACCTCCGCGTCATTCCTTTCACCCCGGACCTCATGAAGACGGAGCCCCGGGAGTTCGCCAGGATTTTCCTGGTCGAGCAGCTGAAGGCCCGCGTTGTGGTGGTTGGTTTCAACTTCACCTTCGGCTTCCGGGCCAGTGGAAAAGCTCAGGATCTGGTGGAGTTCGGAAAGGAGCTGGGTTTCGAGGCGGTCATTGTGCCGCCGGTGATGAGGAGGGGCGAAGTCGTCTCCAGCACCGCCATAAGGCGGGCCCTGGTCGAAGGCGATGTTGAGAAGGCCGGGGAGCTCCTTGGCCGGGCCTACAGCGTGGAAGGCATTGTCGGGCGGGGAGAAGGTCGGGGAAGGCTCCTCGGCTTTCCCACGGCGAACCTCGATGTGCACCCTCAAAAGCTGCTGCCGGCACCGGGGGTGTACGCATGCCGGGTGTACCCGGGGGCTCTGGAAGAACGTGTACACCGGGAGGCGACCCTGGCAGATTCAGGTACGGAGCCGGCCTTCGCCGGGAGGGCCGCCGTCGCCAACGTCGGCACTTGTCCCACCTTCGGGGAGAGGCGTCTCCATCTCGAGGTGCATATACCGGCCTGGTCGGGGAATTTATATGGGCAACAGCTGCGGGTGGAGTTTTTGAGGCGGCTGAGGGACGAAAAGAAGTTCGCCTCGGTCGAGGAGCTCAGGGACCAGGTCGCCAGGGACGTCTTACATGTGATAGAATCGCAGCGGTGAACAAGATTCAGCCGCATGGACTCCTTGCCCGGACGCTCGTTCCTCCGGCGGCGGACTGAGCTTGGAGCAACTGGCTATCCCAGGAGGTGTTTTCTTTGGCTCTGGCAAGCAACGAGAAACAAGCCATCATCAGCCAATTCAGAATCCACGAAAAGGATACGGGCTCTCCCGAGGTCCAGATCGCGCTTTTGACGAAGCGGATCGACGACCTCACTGAGCACCTCAAGGTGCACAAGAAGGACCACCATAGCCGCAGAGGCCTTTTGAAGATGGTGGGTAAGCGAAGAGCTCTTTTAAACTACCTTGCGAGGGAGGAGCCCGAACGTTACCGCGCGATCGTGGAGAAGCTTGGACTGCGAGGCTAGCACGAGAGGGTGTTAATAGTTGAACGAGTACAGGAAGTATGAGTTTTCTCTGGGCGGTCGTCCACTGGTCCTGGAATTCGGCAAATTCGCGAAGCAAGCAAACGGTTCGGTGATGGTGCGTTACGGGGACACCGCTGTACTCGTCACGGCCGTCATGTCCAAGGAACCCAAGGAAGGCGTGGATTTCTTTCCCCTCACCGTGGACGTGGAAGAAAGGTTGTACGCGGTGGGGCGGATTCCCGGAAGCTGGGGCCGGCGGGAGGGCAGGCCTCCGGAAAAGGCGATCCTGCAGGCGCGCGTTACCGACAGGCCTATAAGACCGCTGTTTCCCAAGGGTTTCCGGAACGAAGTCCAGATCGTTATTCTGCCCGTATCCATCGATCACAACAACTCCCCTGAAATCGCCGGTATGATCGGCGCTTCTGCGGCGTTATGTGTGTCGGACATTCCCTTCAACGGCCCTATCGGCGCCGTGGAAGTCGGCCTGGTCAACGGAGAGATCGTGATTAACCCCAATGTGGAACAGGCGGAAGCGTCCGATCTGGCGCTCATCGTGGCAGGCACGCGGGACGCCATCCTGATGGTGGAAGCCGGCGCGAACCAGGTTCCCGAAAGCGTCATAATCGACGCCATAATGGCAGGTCACGCCGTCATTAAGGAACTCGTGGAGTTTCAGGAGCAGATAGTGAAGGAAATAGGTAAACCCAAGGTGGAGCCCGTCATCTTCTCTGTAGGTAACGACGTTCTGGAGCGGGTAAGAGAGATCGCCGTGCCGAAGATCAGGGAAGCCCTCAAGGTGAAGGAGAAGCTTTCGCGGGAGGCGGCCATCGACGAGCTCCTCCTGGAGGTAACCGAAGCGCTTGAGGAAGAGTTTCCCGACAGGACTCAGGAGATAATCGAAGGTTTCCACGACGTCCTCAAGGCCGAAGTCAGGTCCATGATTCTGGAGACCGGGGTGAGGCCGGACGGCCGGGGTCCTGATGAGATAAGGCCGATCACGTGCGAGGTGGGTTTGCTTCCCAGGGTGCACGGTTCGGCTCTCTTCACCCGGGGCCAGACCCAGGTCATGAGCGCGGTGACCCTGGGTGCTACCGGCGACGTCCAGGAACTGGATACCACGGGGATCGAGGAATTCAAACGTTACATCCACCATTATAACTTCCCGCCTTTCAGCACCGGTGAGACCAGACCCATGCGCGGGCCCGGCCGCAGGGAAATCGGACACGGCGCTCTGGCGGAGCGAGCTCTTCGACCGGTGATTCCGGGGGAAGAGGAGTTTCCGTACACGATCAGAGTGGTCTCCGAGGTGCTGGAGTCCAACGGTTCTACGTCGATGGCTTCGGTTTGCGGTTCTACGCTGGCGTTGATGGACGCCGGGGTGCCGATAAAGGCACCGGTGGCGGGTATCGCCATGGGTTTGATTTACGATGAAAAGTCTCCCGTGGTCCTCACCGACATCCAGGGCATGGAAGATGCCATGGGAGACATGGACTTTAAGGTGGCCGGGACGAAGGACGGGATAACCGCCCTCCAGATGGATATAAAGATATCCGGGATTCCCAGGGAGGTCCTGGAAATCGCCCTGGAGAAGGCGAGAGCGGCACGGCTCTTCATTCTCGAGAAGATGAAGGAGGCCATCCCGGCGCCGAGGTCCGAGCTTTCGCCCTATGCTCCGCGGATTTTGGTTGTGGAAGTGGACCCGGATAAGATCAGGGACATCATTGGACCGGGAGGCAAGACAATAAACAAAATCATCAGCGAGACTGGGGCTAAGATCGACATCCAGCAGGACGGGCGGGTCTTCATAGCAGCTCAGGATGAAGCTTCCGGCCGGCGCGCAAGGGACATTATCCTGGGACTCACCCAGGACGTTGAGGTGGGCAGAACCTACCTGGGCAGAGTATCCAGAGTCACACCGTTCGGCGCCTTTGTTGAGGTCCTTCCCGGTAAAGAGGGATTGGTACGGATCGGCGAGCTCTCCGAAGATCGGGTCAGGCGCGTCGAGGACGTCCTGAACGTAGGGGACGAAGTGCTTGTGAAAGTGACCGAGATCGACCATCTGGGGCGGGTGAACCTGTCCAGAAAGGCGGCCCTCAGGGAGATCTCCGGTCGTGACTCCGCACCGAAAGGGGACAAGAAGCCTTATCAGGACCGCACTAAGGCCGCCAGGCAAGCTTTCGAGAAGGGCGGCCCAGGCGGGAAACGACGCTGACCGGGGCGCAGGCGTAGTGCCGTTGGAGCGGCGCTGAGGCGGCGGACCTGCCTCGGGTCTTTGAATGGTGCCTGTTACCGGTGAGTACCGGTGGAAAGCACCAGAGTCGAGCGGGCGCCGGCGAAAACCAGAGTTTCAGACGGTAGGGTTGGTTCGGAAAAGACCATGAGAATAGGCATTCACGTATCGATTCAGGGCGGAATGGAGGCCATGGCCCGGAGGGCTGAGCGTCTGGGCTGCGAGACCGTGCAGGTTTTCTCCAGAAGCCCGCGGGGAGGCAAAGCCTCCGCCCTCGACTCCCGGGACATCGAAAAAATGAAGGAAATGTTTGACCGCCTCGGTATCTGGCCCCTTGTGGTTCACGTGCCTTATTTTCTCAACCTTGCCTCCGCTGACCGGGAAAAACGCCTCGCTTCCATCGAGATTCTGGTGGAGGATTTAGGTAGAAGCGAGGCTCTGGGCGCGAAGTATCTGGTCACGCATCTTGGCCACCTTTCTCCCGGAGAGGAGTCCGAGTCCCCCCAGGCCATCGCGAGAGTGACCGATAGCATCCGGAGTGCCCTCGACGCCTACCGAGGCCCGGTCAAGATCCTCCTGGAAAACACAGCCGGGCAGGGCAGGGAGATCGGATGGAGGTTTGAAGTCATCGGTGCGATGCTGGAAAACCTGCCCGCAGACCGGGTGGGGGCCTGCCTCGACACGTGCCACGCCTTTGCTGCCGGGTATGACCTGTCCTCTGCCCGCGCGGTGGATGCCACGTTGAAGGAATTTGACCGTTGTATTGGTCTGAGCAGGCTGGGCGTCATCCATATGAACGATTCCAAAGGGGACTGCGGTTCGCACGTGGACAGGCACGAGCACATTGGACGAGGCAAAATCGGCGCCGACGGATTTCGTGCCATCCTCGGTTCGCCTCTTTTACCCCCCGACATACCCGGCATTCTGGAAACTCCACAGGATTCGGCGGAAGACGACGAGAGAAACGTCCAAACGCTCAAGAGTTTGAGGTCACAGGCCTGAGCCGGCGTCCCGACCCTATCTGACAATGAGGAGCGCTCCCGCGGCGAAGGCCACTATTCCCAGGGTGAGCCATATCAATACTCGGGACGCCCGGACTACCACGTCTGCGGTCGTCTGATCAAGCCAGTCCTGGACCGCCCGGGGCCTGCTTGCCTCCACCAGCTTCGATGCGGACTGCACAAGACTCCCTGCGCCCCGGGCGGCGGTTTGAGCTTCGGAACTCAGGGCGCCGTCGATTTTTCCCGCTGCCAGCGGAACATACCTCGTGCTGCGGGCTCCGCGTTCCACCGACTCTTCGAAAGATGTCTCTTTCCGCGCGATCCAGCGAATTAGTCTTCCGGATAGCCTTTGCGCCGACGATACAAGACGGTCCTCGCCCGCCTCGAGTTGACCCACCGCGAAACTTGCCTGGAAAAACGCGTGCTTGAGTTGGCTAAAAGCGCGAGCGTCCAGCGAATCTCCCCGGTAAGCCAGCTGAACGAAGGCAAGAGCGGCGTGACTGGACCCGGCCCAGGTGGTTTGAGTGAGCTTCTCCAGCCCGCCGAAGCACCGCACGACTTGCCACGCAGCTGCGGCGAAGAAGCAGTATACCTGCGTGGCCAGTGCGTTGAGCCGGGAAAACCAGCAAGCGAGCCTGGTTCCCATGCGCGGGAGCGTGCTGCGGTAAAACTCGAGCAAAGTTCCGCCCTGGATATGCGCGGAAATGCCCCTGACCTGCCTGCCGGCGAGGAGGATACCCCCGGCTATGACGTACCCGGCGGCCACGGGGGCCAGCGTTTCAGGGCTGAAAAAGTGCACTGGAATTTCTTCGTGAGAGGAGCTTCCCAGGGCACTGGCGGCCGGGCTCACCACTAGATTCAGGACGTGCCCGGGACTTATCCCGGTGAGCAGAAGAAGCACGAAGTACCCGCCGAAGACCACCGCGAAAATGGCCGGTATCGGGTACCGGTGTACCTTCGCCGGCTCCCCGGGCTTCTTGTTGAGCCCGTAAAGGTGAATCAAGACTCTGCCGAAATACACGGCAGTCAGGTACGAACCCCACAGGAACCCCTTTTCCAGAATAACGGCTGCACTGACCCCGGCCGGTGACCCATGGACCGCCTCCAGGAGAGCTTCGTGAATGAGAGTCTTGGACGCAAATCCGGTGAGTCCCGGGAATCCGGTGATGGCGAGCGCGGCGGTCACCGTGCCCAGGGATACCCATGGGGACGAGCGTGCCACGCCCGACAAGTCCCTCAATGATGTGCTGCCCCTCGATAGGAGAGCGGCACCGGCCACAAGGAAGAGGCAGGCTTTGAAGAGCGAATGACCGATGATGTGGTAGAGGGCGCCGGAGAGGGCTGTGCCCAACCCGGCTGACCCGGTCTTCCAGGCCTCTTCTACGCTTGTTCCCAGAGCGCCGGCGGCGCTCACCGCGCCGGCGTGAGCTGAATTGCCGAAGGCCCCGGCAGATCCTATGGCGACGAGAATATACCCCATCTGACTCACACTGGAAAAGGCGAGGATTCGCTTGAGATTGTCCTCCCTCAGGGCGCGCAGCCCACCCCACCAGATGTCGAACACTCCCAGGAAGGCGATGGCGAGAAAAGCTTCGCTTCGCCACGGAGATTCACCCAGGGCCGAAAAAGTAAGCATGATGCCATACGCTCCCACCTTGATCATGACGCCGGACAGCACGGCGGAGGCGGGCGACGGCGCGACCGGGTGAGCTTCGGGAAGCCAGACGTTGAGTCCCGGGAGCCCGGCTTTTACGCCGAAGCCGGCTGATAAAAGGACCACCGCAACGAGTTTGGCCCGTTCCGGCAGGGAGTGCAGGTTCGAAAAGGCGAAACTGCCGCTGTACCACGAAACCAGCAGGATTCCGCCGAGCACCAACAGCCCGCCTGCGAGACTCATGTAAAGGTATAGAGTCCCGGCCTTTTCGGCCTCGGGAGTCCCCTCATACCGTACGAGCAGGTAAGATGACAAGGTCAGGAGTTCAAAGAAAAGGAAGAGCGTAAGGTAATCGCCGGACGCGAATACCGCGGCGGTGAAGAGAAAGCTCAAGAGAAACGCCGTGTAGAACAGGACGTGGCTTGAGGAATGAGGAGACGCGGTTGGCGTGACGGCGGCGTTGCCGTGCGCTTGAGAACCGGTGGCATGGGACCGTTTCAGGTAGGGTAGGGAAAACAACCCTGCAAAAAACCAGGCCGTGGACGCAACCAGGATGAAAAGGCACGACAGGGAGTCAAGCTTGAAAGACAGGCCGTGTTGCAAAACTCCGGGCACGAACAGAGTGAGCTCGCGGTGCCCGAGCATAAGGTGAAGGGATAACAAGGCCCCGGCTCCGTACAGCGCCAAAGATGCAAGCGGCAGGACGTCCGCGAGATGGCCCCACCAGACCGGCCGTGACCTGCCCGCTTCGAGTTTCGCTCCACTCCCCGCTAGATGGGATTCGTTGCAGTGCGTCTGCGATCGGTTCACGTTCAACTACTCCCCGGTCAGCGCGCGGGCGGCGATCCGGGCTAAGGCCAAGGGTGCATTCCCAAACACGAGCCCGACCGCGAAAATTCCGATGGCGCAAAGTGCAACGGGAACCCAAAAAGAGGGTCTTTCCCTGACCGGTGCGACATCGTCGCCGGATTGCCCGAACCACGCCTGGATGACGATGGGAAGGTAGTAGATGCCGTTCATGAAGCTGGATATGAGCAAAAGCACGACCACCCACGGCATAGAAGCGTCCAGCGCCCCCCATGCCAGATGCCACTTGGATATGAAACCCACCAGTGGGGGGATGCCGACCATGGAGAGAGCCGCCACCGAAAAGCTCGCCATCGTCCGGGGCATTATCTTCCCCATCCCGGAGTAATCCGACACCTTTCTCCTGCCGGTTTCGTGAATCACCGCCCCAGCCGACATGAATAGGGCGGATTTCATGAGGGCGTGTCCGAAGAGGTGGAACAGCGCACCAACGAGACCGCGTTCGTTGAGAAGCGCAACCCCGAGCAGCACGTAACCTATTTGGGCCACGCTGGAATACGCCAGCCGTCGCTTGATGTCTTCCTGTAAAATGGCCACGGCCGAGCCGAGGAAGATCGTTATGGCCGACAACACCAAAAGAATGCCGACCCACCCGGTCGAGGCGAGGTAATCCCTTCCGAAAAACTGCCAGAAGACGCGAATCAGACCGAATGCGCCCGTCTTTATCATGAGCCCGGAAAGAAGGGCGCTGGCGGGAGACGGAGCTACGGGGTGTGCGTCGGGAAGCCATATATGAAGCGGAAACAGGCCGGCCTTTATGCCGAACCCGATGAGATACCCGACAAAAGCTACTACACCGCCTGCGGACGCGCCCAGATGTCCGGGGTAAAAGCTCAGAGTCCCGGACGCATGAAACGTCGCTATGAGCCCGAAAAATATACCCAGGCTTCCGCCGATGGTCATGAGCAGGTACTTGAAGCCTGCGGCCACAGCTTCCTGAGTTTGGTCATGAACGATGAGAACGTAAGCGGCGAGGGACATGAGTTCGAAGAACAGGAACAGGGTGAACATGTCGCCCGCGAAAGCGACGCCCAGGGTGCCGGCGAACGAGAGCATGGATGCGGAGAGGAAGCGGCCCGCCCGTTCGTCGTGCTCGAAGTAGGCCACAGAGTAAATGGAAACCAACAGCCATATCCCGGCGACGATGAGGCCAAAGTACAGGCCCAGCGGGTCCACGACGAAGGACATCCCCAAGGGCGGCATCTCCATGGGAAGGCTCAAGATAGAGGTGCGCCCCCAGGCCAGGATCCCGCCGATTGCGACGAAGGTGAAGGTCACGGCGGCGACCAGTACCGCGGCGCGTGCCCTGCGATGAGGATCAAGCTTGCGGAAAAACACGACGGCGAGGACGGGAAGGAACGAGGCTGCACAAGTAAAGACCGCCGGTAGAGATGTTCTGTCCATCGTATACCTCCGGTTGACTTTTGATACGATTATAACATTGGCCACATCGAAAACCGGTTGTGGTGCTTTTCCGGTGCCAGCCCGGGTTTTCCGGGCCATGTCGGAAACGCGTATCTTCAAACTCCGGGAATCTCGTCGTATAATGACGAAAACCGGATGTCTAGGGCTGTTGGTGTCGAACGTTTGCCTGTTGTGACGTCCGGGTAATAAAGCGGGGAGGCGTTGGAAGCAATCCGTAGCGAAGAGCGGATCCTGCGGGATCTGGAAGAGCTCAGGCAGAAGCTGAACGTAGAAGCAGGCCAGCAGTACGATCCCCGGAAGATTCAAGAAGCGAGCGAAACCAGCGAACTCTTCGATCGGGTTTTTCTTGAATACTTGAATCTTCGGGCCAACAAAAAGAGAAAGTAGTCTCGCAGGACCGCAGAAACCTTTCTCAAGCAGGTGGTATCAACCTGCTTCTTTCTTTTTTAATCCGCGTTTCCTCTTAAGGAGCTCGGGCGGTGCCGCGCAGTCCGCACCTCCACGGGTGCCCGTTATCGCCCTTGCCTGGCGGGCGGCACCGGCAAGATGGGAGTGAGGAGTGCCAGTACGACCGCGATCAGGGCCAGAGGGTCGAAAGCTACACCCCATAGAACCGCGTGTTCGGGGATGCGAAGTTTCAAGAACTCCGCCAGGGCAGACAGGCCCAGGTAAGTTCCGCCTGCTATCGCTACGAACTCCTTCAAAGCTTCGCCCAGGGGTGACGGAGGCTCTACCGCCTCTCTGGTTCTCATCCGCCAGGCAGCTGATATCCTCCGCGCCCGCGCCACGACAGATATCGCTATTATGAAAAGGCCCGACGTGACGGACACCAGGGCGGACCACAAAGTGGGTTCACCTCGATATGAAGCGTATTTTCCGCGCGCACTTCTTATGAGCTTGTCAGGAGCGCCTGAAGCGTTCCGATCGCCACAAGGCAACTCACAGACGGGTCCTTAGTTTACTTGGCCAGAGGCCGTTTGAAATCCGCCATCTGATACGTAATGCTTTTCTTCCACGCTGGGAAAGATAGTGCGAGGAGGTGAACGCAATGGCAAAGACGGTAATCGGAGTATTCGACGACACGAGCAAGGCCGAAAAAGCCGTAGACGACCTGCAGCGGAAGGGGTTCAAGAAGGACGAGATCTCCATCCTCGCCCGGGAAAACGTCCGCCAGGAGGTCGGTGGAGGCGGAGCCGGTGAGGGCCGCGGGCAGGGTGAGCGCGGCGACCGCGGAATGACCATGGGAGTCGGCCAGGATCTGTCCACCGGGGTTTACACCGGAGGGGCTGTAGGCGGGCTAGCCGGTCTTCTGGCCAGCGCTGGGGCTCTCGCCATTCCAGGGATAGGTCCCATCCTGGCCGCGGGTCCTGTTGCAGCGGCGCTGACCGGCGCCGTTACGGGAGGCATCGCTGGGGGGCTGATCGACTGGGGTATCCCGGAGAACGTGGGTCGAAGGTACGAGGAAAGGGTTAAGGAAGGAAAGATAGTCGCCCTCGTGCGGACCGACGACGACAAAGTGTCGGAAGCCGCCGAGATCATGAGAAGGCATGGCGCCACCGAGGTGGAGACCCACTGAAACGCCCACCCGGTTACAAGTCAAGGTAGATGTAACCTCTCGCTCGTCGCCGTCGGCGTGACCGGGGAAATTGTCCTGGTCCCCGGCGGCACAAGGCGAATCAACGCGGGGAACCTGTCCGGTTCCCTTTCTGTTTCCAGGCCCTGGAGCATTCGTCTGATCGATGGAGGACTGTGCATGGATCGCCTTACCCAGTCAGCCGTAGGGTATAAGTTCGACCCTGACCCGTACGAGGCGGTTCAGACGAAGGAGTACAGGTTCCCCGGAGGGGGGACCCATAGTGCTTGAGTCCCTCGATTTTGCGAAACGGAACTGCGACTTTCGAGGAATACCGCCTGGAGCGGCGAGCAAGTTCCACAAACGTGCTCATGGGGTGACAATATCACTGGCCGATGACAAAGGGCGCGGGATTCGAGTTGGCATCCGGCACCAGCTACGGTTATACTAGAAAACCGGTGAGAGGATCGATGCCAAGAGAAGTCAGACTAACTGCCCTGGGCGGTCTCGGTGAGATCGGAAAGAACATTATGATGGTGGAGTCCGGCGAGGACGCCATTTTGATCGACTGCGGTCTCGCTTTTCCTCACGAGGACATGCTCGGTGTCGACCTGGTGATTCCGGACATTACCTATGTAAAGAAGCAGAAGCGGAAGCTCAGAGGTATCGTGCTGACCCACGGACACGAAGATCACGTAGGCGCGCTGCCGTGGGCTCTGAAAGAAGTGAACGTTCCCGTATACGGAACCAAGCTTACGCTGGGTCTCGCGAAGCGCAAAATCAATGAGGTGCTTACCGACGGAGGCTATGATTTTCGGACGGTAGCTCCCAGAGATGTTGTGAGCTTCGGCGGAATCAAGGTGGAGTTCTTCCGGGTCACCCATTCTGTTTCCGATTCGTGCGGCTTAATCATCTATACCGACGCCGGGATTCTCGTTCACACCGGCGATTTCAAGCTCGACCAAACGCCTATAGACGGAGAGGTCTTCGACTATCATCGACTCGCGGAAGTGGGCGAGAGGGGCGTTTTGGCGCTGCTTTCTGACAGCACTCATGCCGACCGCCCTGGATTTACCCCCTCTGAAAAGGACGTTGGTGAGGCGCTTTTTC
Source organism: Candidatus Fermentithermobacillaceae bacterium (assembly GCA_014896535.1). Classification (GTDB taxonomy): domain Bacteria; phylum Bacillota; class Sulfobacillia; order Fermentithermobacillales; family DUSS01; genus DUSS01. The sequence continues at coordinate 142,180 of JADBKE010000008.1, read as the reverse complement.
GAATTTTTTCCGGGGCAACCGAGAGGATAATCGTGACGACGTTCGCTTCTAACGTCCCCCGTATCCAGCAGGTCATCGATACCGCAAGCTACTTCGGCAGGAAAGTTGCGGTGGTGGGTCGCAGCATGCAGAACGTCGTAGAGGTCGCGCTCGCTCTCGGGTACCTCAAAGCGCCCATCGGCACTCTGGTAGACGTCGAGGATCTCGACAAGTATCCTCGGTCGAAGATGGTGATTTTGAGCACCGGCAGCCAGGGGGAACCCCTTTCGGCGCTGCACAGAATGTCCCTGGGGGAGCACAAGCACGTCGAGATAGACGAGGGAGACCTGGTGATTATGGCGGCGACGCCGGTGCCTGGAAACGAGACCATGGTCTCGCAAACGGTGGACAACCTGTTCCGCCGGGGTGCGAAGGTCATATACACGCCTGAATCGGGCGTTCATGTATCGGGCCATTCCAGCCAGGAAGAGCTGAAACTCATCCTCAACCTGGTCAAGCCCAGATTCTTCATTCCCATCCACGGCGAATACCGGCACCTGGTCATCCACGGGGAGCTGGCCCAGCAAACGGGAGTGGCCCCGTCGAGAGTGCTCATCGGCGAGAACGGTTCGGTTTTCCGGCTGACCCCGGACAGCGGAGAGATCGTTGACGTAGTGCCTACCGGAGGCATCATGCTGGACAACGTCGGCCTGACCCACGTCAGCGAAGAGGTACTGAGGGAGCGCAGGATACTGGCGGAAGCCGGTATCATCACCATATCGGTGGTTTTGTCCCGGGGCGGGCGGGAGCTTGCGTCGGAGCCCGCTGTTGAGTCCAGAGGCTTCATGTACAATGCTCCCGAGGACGGCGTCCTTCAGGAGATATCCAGGCGTACTCGCTCGTACTTCCAGGCATTGCCCACAGAAGCGCTCTCAGACCTGGAGTTCATCCGTCACGACCTCGAAGAAACGGTCGCCAAGTACGTTCACCACGAGACCGGCGTCAAACCCCTGGTTACGGTGCATATCTGCCGGGTTTGACCTGATAGGCATAGGCGAACGATTTTCCCGCCTGGTGAAGGAATGCTGTATTCCGATAGCGAAATAGCGGGGGATATTCAGAGCCCACTCATGTCTATAAAGGAGGATGTCACGGTATGCGAAAGATATTGGTCGCCGTCCTGGGCATAGCTGTACTCGTAACCGCCATGGGTCTTGCCGGTTGCGCCAAAAAAGAAGCCGGTGCACCTTCCGCCGGGCCCAAGAGGAAGCTAATAGCCGTCGGCGAGTGCACGTTTGCACCCTTCGAGTACATCGACGAAAAGACGAAGCAGCCGGCGGGATTCGATGTCGATCTGATCAAAGCTATAGCTGAAGCGGCCGGCTTCGAGGTGGAGTACAGGCATCTCGACTGGAACAGCCTCATCCCGGCGCTCCTGACAAAGGAAGCTGACCTGGTCGTATCGGGGATGACCATCACCGACGAGCGAGCTTTACAGGTGAAGTTCTCCGATCCGTACTTCGAGTCGGGTCAGGCGTGGGCTGTTAAAGAAGGTTCGCCTATTAAGAAGTTGAACGACCTGGCGGGAAAGAAGGTAGCTGTTCAGGTCAACACGACGGGTGACTTCGCCGCGCAGAAACTCAATGCCAAGTTCGCGGAAGAGAAGCTTCCAGAAATGCAGATCAAGCGCCTCGACGCCGCCGCCGACCTGTTCAACGAGCTCAAGACCGGTGCGGTGGACGCAATAATATGTGACCTTCCCGTGATCCAGGAGTATCTCAAGAATCACCCCGAGGATAAAGTGGTCATACCCGAACCCGCGTTTACCGTGGAGTACTACGGCATCGCCATGCGGAAAGAGGATAAGGACATTCACGAGCTCATCAACAAAGGACTGGCGAAGATAAAGGCCAGCGGAAAGTACGACGAGATATATGAGAAGTACTTTGGGAAGAAGTAGGCCCGGAGGCAACTGACGGAGCACGAGACTCATTTCAGCAAGGAGCGGGCTTAATTGGTATTCGACCTTGAGGTAGTAGCGAGATACCTTCCCTTTCTGCTTCAGGGCGTGGGGATCACCGTGGAGTTCACGGTCGTCGCCTTTTCGGCGGGAAGCGTCCTCGGGCTACTGCTGGCCCTTGCGCGCATTTCGAAGAATCCCATCTTTCATTACCCTGCGGTTGCGTACATCGATTTCGTCCGGGGGACTCCGTTGCTCGCTCAGATTTACCTCATCCACTTCGGGCTTCCTCAGATATTCGGTTATACGCCGGTGGGATACATCGATGCGCTCCTGGCCCTCACTCTCAACAGCACCGCCTACATCGCCGAGATCATGAGGGCGGGAATCGAATCCATCGACCGGGGGCAGATGGAGGCGGCGAGATCCCTTGGAATGACTTACGTTCAGGCGATGAGATACGTGATTCTGCCGCAAGCTCTGCGGAGGGTGGTCCCTCCCATGGGGAACGAGTTCATAGCTCTTTTGAAGGAATCGTCCCTGGTGTCCGTCATCGGTATGGAAGACCTGATGATGAGGTCCCGGATGATGGCGGGAAGGAGTTTTAGGCCGTTTGAAGCTTATTTTACAGCTGCCCTGATATACCTGGCGCTGACCCTCACCTTCAGCCGTATCCTGGGATGGGGCGAGAGGAGGTTGGGGAAGAGTGCTCAAGGTTAAGGACCTTCACAAGAAGTTCGGGGACCTCCACGTCCTCAAGGGAGTGAGTCTCGAGGTTTCCAAAGGCGAGGTCGTGGTCATCATCGGTCCTTCCGGGTCCGGAAAGAGTACCTTCCTCCGGTGCATCAATCACCTGGAAAAGCCCACCTCAGGACATGTATTCATCGACGGGGTGGATCTCGACGCACCGACCACTAACATCAACGTGGTCCGGGAAAAGGTGGGCATGGTGTTCCAGCAGTTTAACCTCTTTCCGCACCTCACCGCCCTTGAAAACGTGAGTCTCGCGCCGGAAAAAGTGTTGAAGGTGCCGAGAGCCGAGGCCAGAGACCGCGCGAAAGCTCTCTTATCCAAAGTGGGGCTCAGCGACAAATACGATGCTTACCCGGACCAGCTGTCAGGTGGTCAAAAACAGCGGGTGGCGATTGCCAGAGCCCTGGCGATGCAACCCAAACTGATGCTGTTCGACGAGCCCACGTCGGCGTTGGACCCCGAAATGATCGGCGAGGTCCTGGCGGTGATGAGGAAACTCGCCGAGGAGGGCATGACCATGGTGGTCGTCAGCCACGAAATGGGCTTCGCCAGGGAAGTGGCCGACCGGGTCCTGCTCATGGCGGACGGAGTGTTCGTAGAAGAAGGGCCGCCACGGGAGTTCTTCACCAATCCCAAGCACGAAAGGACCAGGGCGTTTCTTTCGAAGATCTTGTGAGACCGGGTGGGCTGCAAATGGGAGCTTGCCCGGACGAAAGGTTGACTCATCGGTTGTCCTGGGAATACGGGTACGAGGCCCTTTTTCGAGCTACCTGCCGAGGTGAGGGGTGTATTCGCCACCAGACTGGATGAGTCCGGAGGGGCGCGGGAAGGATGAAACTCACCTTCATTCTGGGACCCGCCGGTTCCGGAAAGACCAGGTACTGCCTGGACCAGATAGAGGAGGAGCTCCGGCGTTCGCCGGAGGGTCCTCCTCTCATCTTTCTCGTCCCCGATCAGATGACTTTCCAGACGGAAAGGGCGGTCTTGGAGAAAGTTCCGGGGTTCATGCGCCTTCATGTGGTGAGCTTCCGGCGACTTGCCTGGAGGGTCCTGGATGAGGCAGGTGGCAGGGGAGCTACGTTTATCACCGCAACCGGGAAGACGATGGCCGTTCAGTCCATACTGTGGCGACGAGGACAAGACCTGCGCTTTTTCTCGGTAGGACCGGGACGTCCGGGATTTGCCAGGGTTCTGTCCCGGGCGATCCACGAGCTCATCTCCTGGAACGTTCCTCCGGAAGCTCTGGAGCGGACAGCCCGGCTCGTGGAAGGGGAGTCTACAGGCTCACTCCTTTCGCTCAAGCTCAAAGACATCGCCCTGATATACGACGAGTACCTGAAGTTTATCGAGGGACGGTTTACCGATCCCGACGACTACCTCTCGATGCTGGCCCGAAAGCTCCCCGAGTCCTTTGTACGAGATGCGCGGGTATGGGTGGACGGGTTTTCCGGTTTTACCCCCAAAGAATATGAAGTTCTTCGGGCCTTGCTGGAAGTATCCCGAGAAGTAAACGTCGCTCTGTGCATGGATCCGGCTGAACTTCTCCTCGAGCCCGATGAGACCAGGCTGTTTCACCCGATCAGGCGCGTCCTGGAAAAGCTCAGGGATATGGCCGAACAAATGGGTGTGGAGCAGGTAACCGCAGTGGGACTGCCCAGGGGAGGACCACTGCCCGGCGTACCCTGCGCTGGGCCGGAGGAAGCCCAGGTAGTTTCTCCGCTCGGCCGGCGAAGTCGTACCATGGTCAAGGTATCGGGTCTGGTGCGAGATGCGCTCTTGGAGTCGATGAGCGCCGAACGCCTGGCGGCAACGCCTCCGCGGTTTAGCGGTTCTCCGGAGCTCTCCGTGCTCGAACGCTGGCTCAGATCTCGCGACTATCCGGAAGTGTGTGTGGTCGAATCCACCGTTCCGGGGCCGCGCCTTGGGGAACCGGTGCCGACTTCCGGCGTCGGTGAAGGGGACTCGGGCTATAAGCCTCAAAGCGCGGGGGACGAGGGAGCCACCGTCTCGCGCGGGCCTGCCCGGGACGAGCAGGCCGGCGGCTCATCCGGGGCCACAGGCGGTATCATCCTCGTGCGGGCATCGAACCCCAGAGCCGAGGTGGAAGCTTGCGCCAGGGAAATCATCAGAATGGTGAGAGACGAAGGATATCGTTTCGGCGACATCAGCGTCGAACTCAGAGATCTCCAGGATAACGGCGGGATCGCTTACGGCGATATCATCAGGACGGTCTTCCGCGACTACGGAATTCCCTTCTTCATCGACGAAAAACGACCGGCGACTCATCACCCCCTGGTGGAGCTGGTGAGGTCCGCTCTGGATGTCCTAGTCTCCGGTTGGGCTTCTGATGCGGTGCTTTCGTATCTAAAAAACGACCTCGTCCCGGTGTCAAGAGGCGATGTCGACGCCATCGAAAACTACGTACTGGCCCGGGGCATCAAGGGAAGCTCATGGTTTTCGGGACGTCCGTGGGATGCTCTAGAGCCGGTCAAGAACAGGGCCATCGCCGAGCTCCGGCGATTTTGCGAGAGGGTCGAATCCCAGCGGTCGGGGGTTACCGCCCGGTATCTGTCTTGGGCCCTGGTCGAACTCTTGCGCGATCTGGAGGTGGCCCCGACGCTGGAGCGCTGGCGAGACCAGGCCCTGAAGGCGCAGGATCCGGAAGAAGCCATGTACCATTCGCGAGTGTGGGCGGGGGTTTTGGAGGTCCTGTCCCAGGCCCAGGAGATCCTTGGCGACCAAGTTGTGCCCGTGGAAGAATATTCCTCGGTCGTTCTGGCCGGCCTCGAAGACCTGAGGATCGGTCTTATCCCGCCTGCCGTTGACCAGGTGCTCGTCGGCTCGGTGGAGAGGTCGCGTCAGCCCGAACCGAAAGCCACGTTCCTTCTCGGCGCGTTCCAAGGTGCGTTTCCCCGAAAGCACGAAGACGATCCGGTGTTTTCCGACCGGGAGCGAGACGAGATCGCCGCTGCGGGTCTGGAAATCGACCTTTCTTCCAGAGAGAAGCAGCTTTTTGAGAGGTATTTGTGCTACATAGCCCTGACCAGAGCCTCCCGGCGGTTGTGGATATCCTGTCCCCTCGGCGACAGCGAAGGGAGGGCGCTTTCTCCCTCCAGCATTGTGCTGGAGATAAAGCGGCTGTTTCCGCAAAAGGAGGAACGGTACGAGGGTTCCGAGCCCCCCGGCGAAGTCTCGCGGGATCTCGATTGGGTTGTGCCCGGCAGAGCCCTCGGGACTCTGGTCCGGAGACTTTCGGGCGTGAGGGAAGGGTTTTCTTGCGGTAAAGTTTGGGTGGAAGTTTACCGCTGGTTTCTCTCGGGACCGCGCAGGGAAGAAGCTCTGAAGGTGTTGAGGTCACTCGCGTACTCCAACAACCCTGGGAAGCTGTCGAAGGAAATCGCCCGCAGACTCTACGGAAGCCCCATTGTGACGAGTGTGTCTAGGCTCGAGCGGTATTCCCGCTGCCCGTTTTACCACTTCGCCGCGGACGGTCTTGGGCTCGAAGAACGGGAGATCTTCGTTCTGGAACCGGCCAAGGCGGGCACCCTGCTTCACCTCGCCCTGAAGGAACTGGTGGAGGCCGTCGCGGCGAAGGGCCTGAAGTGGTCCGAACTCACCCGGGAAGAGGCGGAGCGCCTGGCCAGGGAAGTGTTTTCCCGGGTCCTGGAAAGGCCGGAAAGCGAGATTTTCAGAAGCTCTTCAAGATATCGCTACGTTTCAACCGTGCTCGAAGAAGCTGCGGTTAAAGCCGCGGGGACCCTTGTCGAACACATAGGCCGGGGCGCATTCAGGCCGATCGCTGCGGAACTGCGTTTCGGATTCGAGGACGGAGCGGAGGGGCTGGAGATTCCCCTGCGGGACGGTGAGGTGCTGAAACTCAGGGGTATAATCGACAGAATTGACGTAGCCGAGGGCGAGACTGGCCGGTACGTCCGGGTAGTGGACTACAAGTCGGGCGGCATGGACCTGAAGATCGGAGATGTGCTCTACGGTCTTTCCCTCCAGCTGCTGGTTTACCTCGTGGTGGCTGCAAGGTGGGGTTCGACGTGCCTTTTCACAGGGAACCCGGCTCCGGAGGCTCGGGCTATTCCGGCCGGAGCGTTTTATTTTCCGATCATGAGTCCGCCGAGGCGGACGAAGGCGCCGCCGGCTGGGGATCCCTCTACTTCGCCGGCCCTCAAGAATCGCAAGATGAAAGGGCTTGTGGTGAGCGATCCCGACGTCGTCAGCCTCATGGAAAGGGAACGAAATATCGGATGGTCCCCGATTCTGCCCCTTCGTTACTCCAAGTCAGGAGGAGTGTCCGGCTCCGTGGTGGCTCAAGAGGATATGGACGTCCTCCTGGAGTTCGTCGAGGAAAAGATCAGGGAGTTAGGGTGCGGGATCATCGACGGGGACATTTCCATCGCACCCTACCGGCGAAAGACGGAGCGGGCCTGCCAGCACTGTCCTTACGGGGCCGTCTGCACCTTCGACATACTCCTTCCGGGGAACACCTATCGCAAGGTCGGGGGGCTGTCCGAGACGGAAGCTCTCGAACTGATCCGGCGCGCGGTCGGAGAGAGGAGGCAGAGATGATGCGTTTTACCGACGAGCAGGAGCGGGCGATAGCGATGCGACCCAAGAGCCTTCTGGTCTCCGCCGCTGCGGGCAGCGGCAAAACCGCCGTGCTGGTGGAGAGGGTTTTGAGAAGACTTACGGACCGGGAAGACCCTCTGGACGTCGGCGAGATCCTGGCGGTAACCTTCACCGAAGCCGCTGCGGAGGAGATGAAATCCCGCATCCGAAAAGCGCTGGAAGAGCACGTCGCCCGACACCCTGGCGACGAAAGGCTTCGCCGGCAGCTCTTGCTCCTCGACCGGGCCGACATCTCCACTCTTCACTCCTTCTGCCTGAGGACCATTCGCCAGTACTTTCACAAGCTCGGCCTTGACCCGGCCTTCGTCGTGCTTGACGAATACGAAGCGGAGCTCATTAAAGCTGACGTAATGGAAGAGCTTCTGGAAGACCGGTATGCCGCTCTGCCGTTGAGGCTGCCGGGTGTGGAGACCGGAGAATCTCTTCCCGAGCGCGACATGAAGAACGGGGAGAGCGCCGGAGACTTTTTGAAGCTGGTGGAATGGTACGGAGGCAAAGGCGGAGACGAATCCCTCTCCTCCCTCATCCTGCGCCTGCATGGCTTCATCACGTCTTTGCCCGACTCCGAAGACTGGCTGAATAACGCCTCGCGGATGTTCGAGGTTGCGCGGGAACAGGAACTCCGGAACACTGTGTGGGGCAAATCCGTAATCGAGCAGGCGATCTTCGAGGTGAAAACCGCTTTAGAGCTGGTTTCCCGGGCCCTTTCGGAGGCGGAGAAGCCAGATGGACCTGCGGTGTACGTGGATGTCTTGAGAGATGACCTGGGAAACCTCAAAAAGCTCCTGGAGACGCTCGAGACCCGCCCCTGGGATGATGTGGTCGCCGCCCTGAATGCCTTCGAGTTTTGCGCTCTTCCCCGCAGGTCTAGAGGGGATGGCGTCTCCGCAGATGCGGCCGAGCGGGTCAAGCGCCACAGGGATAGGGCCAAAGCCCTCATCAGGTCTTTGAAGAACTCGGTTCTTTCGAGACCGTCCTGCGACCTGAAGGGCGAGCTCGAACTCGTCGCTCCGCTCGTGAGAGCTCTCGTCGGTCTCGTGGTGGAATTCGACCGAAGATACCGGGAGGCCAAATCCCGAAGGCAGGGCCTGGATTTTTCGGACCTCGAACGATACTGTCTCGAACTTCTCCGTTCCGAGCCCGAAGGTGAGGTGGTTCGGTCCAGGTACAGGGAAATCTTCGTCGACGAATACCAGGACATCAACCCGATCCAGGATGCCATCATCCAGTTGCTCGCGTCTGGGTCGCCGGACCGGAAGCTCTTCATGGTTGGCGACTACCGTCAGAGCATCTACGCTTTTCGCCTGGCGGAACCGGGGATATTCCTTTCGAAGTACAGGAGCTTCCCCCGAGCGCTTGCGCCCGGGGGATCTGAGCTCCTGGTGACGTTGACCGCAAATTTCAGGAGCCGCAGAGAGATCCTGGACGCCGTGAACTTCGTATTTCGCAGGATAATGCTGGAAGAGGTCACCGGGATGGGTTACGGCGCCGAAGAAGAGCTGCGTACGGGTCGCGCCCAGCAAGCTCCCTCGGTTAACCCGGGTGACGCGAACCATCAAGACGCAGCCCCGGTGGAGCTTCACCTGATCGAGCGCGACCTCGTGGAGAGTTCAGGTTTAGAACGGGGAGCGGGGGAAAATGCCGGGGAAGAGCCGAACTCGGCCGGCGGGGAAGATGAAGATCCCGAAGATTTCGAGGTCGAGGACCTGGAAGCGCTGGAGAAAGAAGCGCTGGTCGTTGCGACCAAAATCCGGGAGCTCACATCACCGATGGGACCGGGCATATGGGATGAGAGCCTGGGAGATTATCGTCCCTGCCGTTTCCGGGATATCGTCATCCTCATGAGGGCGACGAGGAACCGTTGCGAGGCCGTCCTGGGAATCTTGCGACGGGCGGGCATTCCGGTTTACGCCGACGTGGAGACCGGGTATTTCGCCGCCCGCGAGGTGGAAGTGGTCCTTTCGCTCCTGAGCATAATAGACAACCCTCTTCAGGATATCCCGCTCGCCTCCGTTCTCCGCTCGCCCATAGTCGGCCTGGACGGAGAAGACCTGGCTAGAATCCGTCTGACCCAGCCGGAGGGTCGTTTCTTTTACGCCGTTCAGAAGGCAGCGTTTGCGCCTGAACTCGGTAACTTGTCCGGTAAACTCCGAGCTTTCCTCGAAGACCTGGATAGGTGGCGCACCATGGCCAGGCGCATGCCGCTTGCGGATTTGATCTGGAAGCTTTTGTCGGAAACCGGGTATCTGGATTACGTGGGCGGAATGCCCGGTGGCGCGCAGAGGAGGGCGAACCTGCTTGCCCTGTGTGAACGCGCACGAGAATTTGACTCCTTCCGCAGGCGGGGGCTGTTCCGCTTTCTCAGATTTATCCGGCGTCTGGAGGAATCCCAGGGGGACTTGGGGCAGGCGCGAGCCCTGGGGGAGCAGGAGGATGTGGTCAGGGTACTGTCCGTGCACAAAGCTAAAGGTTTGGAGTTTCCCGTGGTTTTTGTGATGGACCTCGGAAGGCGGTTTGATTTCAAGGATATAAGACAGGACGTGCTCTACCATCGAAAACTCGGGCTCGGTCCGGTGATCGTGGATGCGGAAGCGGGCGTAAAGTATCCCACTCTCGCGCACGCGGCGCTCTCGGGTGCCATCGTTCGGGAGTCGATGGCTGAGGAAATGCGCATCCTCTACGTGGCCATGACCAGAGCCAGGGAGAAACTGTTCCTGGTGGGTTCTACCAGGGATCTGGCGGGAAACCTCCAACGCTGGGTGGAAGGGGGAATTTCCGCATCGAGCGTAGCGTCGGCAGGCACCTACCTGGACTGGCTGGTTCCCTGTGTCCTGGGATGCGGTGGTTTCGATCGCCGGCACCTGGCCGGGGGTAAAAGGGAGTTCCTGGTCGGGGCAGGAGCGGTAGCGTCCCCCGGTGCCGATGCCCCTGCCGTTTTGCAACCGCCCCTCTTCAAGGTGCAGCTCTGGGGAGGGGGCCGCTACCCCTTACCCGGCCATTCCATCGCTGAGGGGGAGGGTGGAACGGCGCCGGAAATCGCATGGGAGACGCTCACGCGGCTGGAGCTGCCCCAGTCGCCGCCAGATGCGGATATCCTTGGTGAAGTCGCACGCCGTATGGAGTGGAGATATCCGTTCAGACACCTAACGGAAATTCCAGGGAAGATAACCGTGGGAGAACTCCAGGCGCGTCTGGACTCCGAAGATGAGGATGCGTGGGTGCGAAGTGTCGCTGCACCTTTCTCCTTGCCACGCGGACCCGGGGATTCCGACCGTGAGGCACCCGCAGTTATGCGCGGTATCGCCGTGCACCGGTTGTTAGCTCACATAAACCTCGGAGTAGAACAGGACGAATCGACTCTGTCGTCGGAAATCCAACGGCTTGTAGAGATAGGGATTCTCACCGCGGACGAGGCTTCCTTCATCGATACCGCTATGCTGCTCGACTTTTTCCGTTCTCCGGTCGGTCGCTTCATCAGGGAGCGCCGGGACAAGGTGAAGAGGGAAGTTCCGTTTACCCTCCGGCTTCCCGCGGCCCTGTTTTCGAAAAGCCCGCCGGATTCCACCGGCACTCTTGACGGTTCCGATTACGTGGTGGTGCAGGGAACCATAGATGTCCTGGTGGTGGGGGACGAGGGGCTCGAGATAATCGACTACAAGACGGACAGGGCTTCCCGGGAAAGCACTGACGCCCTCGTGGAGCTTTACACCCCCCAGGTGAGCTGGTACGCTCTTGCTGCCGAAACCATCCTCCGCAGGCCGGTGACCAGGGCCAGACTGGTGTTCCTGCAAGCTCGGGAAGAGAGAGATGTGCCCTTCAGGGAATTCTTGGAGCAGGTGTTCAAGAGCCTGGCAGAATGACCCATCCCTTATGCGCGCCTTGCGCGAGCGAGGAGTATTGCGCCTGCACTTCCCGCCAGGAGCAAGAGGCCGCCTAACAGAAGGTAATTCTGGAGGACGGGTACCCTGGCTACGGCGTAGGCTACCAGTGCACACCAGAAAGCCGCCCACGCATAGTCGTTGGCCAAGAAAACGCATATAACGGGATACCAGGCTCTGCGACTCATCCCCATGAGCCAGAACACTTGAGTGTAACCGGTGCCCACCCACCTCAGGACGAGTGCCAGAGGCCACCCCCGCTCGAGATATAGCTGGGCTTTGCGGATGAGAACCGGAAAACCAGGCCAAAACTTCCCCAGAAAGTTGCCAGCGCGTTGGCCTATCCACCGGAACGCGTAATAGGAAGCAACGTGCCCCGCTACCGTGGCGGTCCCCGTGAAGGCCGCCGCTTCTTGCCACGTGAGACCCGCGTGGTGCGACAGGCTTACGGCGACGGCGAACAGAGCCAGGGAGGACACGGGCACGCCGGCGGCGACGAAGAAAAAGCCGACCCCGGTCAAAAACCAACCCCACCAGTCCGTCGCGGGTAGAGGAGGCAAGTTCACTTGAGTCCTCACCTTCCTCCTTCGCCCGATTCGGATGGGCTGTCCTGGAATTAGTGTAACGACCGGAAGACCGGTTGATGCCTCTGGCGGAGGGTGCTCCCGGTGCGGCTCTACCCTGAGCGCGACCGTAAAGCGATGCCGGGTGACTGCCGCTCCGGGAGGATGCTCGGGCTAGATCGCCTAAAATACAAATTAGAGGGGGTGCGCACGGATGCCTGCCAATCTCGGCCCCGAATATCTGAAGGCGGAAGAGCGCTATCGCCAGGCCACCACCGACGAAGAGAGGCTTTTGGCCCTTGAAGAGATGCTCGCCACTATTCCGAAGCACAAGGGCACCGAAAAAATGCAGGCGGACATCAAGCGGCGCATTGCCCAGCTCAAGCGGGAAATGCAGAAGGATCGCGGTCCGAGGCGCCGTGACATCTTTCGCATTGAGAGGGAAGGAGCAGGCCAGGTGGTCATGATCGGCCCGCCGAACTCGGGCAAGTCGCAGCTCCTGGCGGCGATGACCAGAGCCCAGCCCGAGATAGCGCCCTATCCCTTCACGACCAGGCTCCCTCTTCCGGGCATGGTCCGGTGGGAAAACGTGCAGATTCAATTGGTGGACATGCCTCCGTTGACCAGGGATACCGCGCAGCCCTGGATGTGGGCGGTGATGCGGTCGGCCGATGCGCTCTTGCTCGTGGTGGATCTCAGCAACGACGATGTCCTGTCTGAAACTCAAGAGGTACTGGAATTTGCCCGGGAAAACGGAGTTGTACTGGTGAAATCCGGCGAGACAACCTTCAGGGAGAAGCGGTCCCTCGTGGCGGCCAACAAGGTTGATGCGGAAGGAGCTCACGATAGGCTCGATCTTTTGAAGGAGTTCCTCGCGGGAAGGCTCGACGTCATTCCCGTTTCGGCTTTGACCGGTGAAGGATTGGAAACCCTGGCGAAAGCCATGTTTTTCGATCTCCTCGGGAAGATCCGGGTGTACACGCATCCACCGGGTAAAAAGCCCGACTTTTCGAATCCCTTTGTTCTGGACGCCGGTACGACCGTTCTCGAGGCGGCGGAAGAGATACACAAGGAAATTGCCGCGAATCTGGCTTACGCGCGGGTTTGGGGTTCCGGGATGTTCCGGGGGCAGATGGTGCCAAGAGATCACGTGCTTCAGGACGGGGATGTGGTGGTCTTTTATACGTAACGGGCCGGGGTTTTCCGGGGCCCCGCTCTCGGCTACAAAGCGCTTCTCGTTCCAAGCCACAGTTGCGCCACGGTAAACCTCTACGGTTTCATGTACGGATTTCGCCGGGGGAAAGTCGAGGTGTGCTGGGCCATCGCCGGTCGCGGCAAGAGCCGGTAGCGGGCAGGTAAACGGACGGCCGGCGAAGAAGAAAACCGGGGGTCCTACGGTGACCCTGTGGGCCTTAAAGGGAGGAACGGGGTTTTGAGGTAGCGCGCTATGCGCTCTTTATTTTGGCTTGGACGGGAGGTTGAAAGTTTGAAAGCGGTAATCAAAGAGAAACCGGGATACGGGGCCATTCTTGCGGATGTTCCTCTTCCCCGTCCGGGTCCGGGCGAGGTTCTCATCGAGGTCAAGGCCACGTCTATATGCGGAACGGACCACCATATCTACATCTGGAACGAATGGGCACAGAAGAGGATCAAGCCCCCGCAAATCATGGGACATGAGTTCGTCGGCGAAGTGGTGGAACTCGGTCCAGGAGTAAAGTCTGCGAAGGTTGGAGAACTGGTCTCCGCCGAAACCCATATCGTGTGCGGTCAGTGCAAGCAGTGTCTCCTTGGTGAGAAGCACGTCTGTCAAAACACGAAGATCCTTGGGGTTGACAGGGACGGCTGTTTTGCCGAGTACGTGACGGTACCCGAGGAAAACCTGTGGCGGAACGATCCATCGGTGCCAGCGGCGTTCCTCTCCATCCAGGAGCCGCTGGGCAATGCCGTTCATACCGTTATGGCGGGGGAAACCAGGGGGCGGAGCGTAGCCGTATTCGGTTGCGGACCCATAGGGCTTATGGCCATCGGAGTCGCGAGGGCGGTGGGCGCTACGTTTGTCGCGGCCGTGGACATCAACGAGTACCGTCTGGACATTGCGCGGAAAATGAAGGCTGACCTGGTCATAAACGCGAATGAAATGGATCCGGTTACCGCCATAATGGACGAGACCCGGGGTCAGGGCGTGGATGTGGTATTGGAGATGTCCGGTGCGCGCCCGGTTTTCTCGCAGATCTTCAAGGTGGCGCGTCCCGGTGGCAGGGTATCCCTGCTCGGGCTCCCGGACAAGGCGGTGGACCTCGACATTTCCAATGAGATCGTCATGAGAGGCATTCAAATCCAGGGTATCACCGGCAGGCGGATGTGGGATACCTGGGTTATGACGAGAGAACTTCTCCAGTCGGGGAAGCTCGACTTGAGTCCGGTGGTGACTCATCACCTTGACCTGGCCGACTACGCCAGAGGGATGGATCTCATGACTTCGGGGAACTGCGGAAAGGTGGTCCTCTACCCGAGAGGGGTCAAGTAGTCATCGAAGATGGAGTTTGAGTTTTAAGAGGGGGTTTGAGTCTCGTGGCTAAACTCGATTTCCTTGCAGAGGAACTTCAATCCTTGAAGGAGCAGGGCCTGTTTAACACCATTCGTACAATAGACGGGCCCCAGGGTGCCTGGATGATCGTTGACGGCAGAAGGGTTCTGAACTTGTGCTCCAACAATTACCTGGGTTTTGCGAACATGCCCGAGCTCAAAGAGCGGGCTAAGCAAGCGATAGACAGGTACGGCGTGGGTCCCGGTGCCGTCAGGACCATTGCCGGCACGCAGACCATCCACCTGGAGCTCGAGCGAAAGCTCGCCGAGTTCAAGGAAGCGCCCGCCTGCATCCTGCTTCAGGCCGGTTTCACCGCCAACGTTGCGGTCATCCCTACCATAACCGGGGAAGGTGACGTGATCTTCTCCGATGAGCTCAACCACGCCAGTATTATCGACGCATGCAGGCTTTCCAAAGCCAGAGTGGTGCGGTACGCCCACAACGACGTGAACGACCTTCGCGCGAAGATCCAGACCGAGGGCAAAGATGCCCGCCGTAAACTGATCGTTACCGACGGCGTATTCAGCATGGACGGGGACATCGCTCCATTGCCGGAGATCGTCAAGATTGCCCGGGAATTCGACGCCATCGTTATGGTGGACGACGCCCATGGCGAAGGGGTGCTGGGCAAGAGCGGGCGCGGAATAGTCAATCACTTCGGTCTACAGGGACAGGTGGAGATAGAAGTCGGCACCCTCTCCAAAGCTTTCGGCGTGATGGGCGGATACGTTACCGGACCTACCGTGCTCATCGACTACCTCAAGCAGCGGGCCAGGCCTTTCCTGTTTTCCACCGGGCTCACTCCCGCCGATGTGGGGGCCGCAATCGCAGCCGTGGAGATTCTGATGAAGAGCGACGAGCTCGTGAAGAGACTGTGGGATAATGCCTCTTACTTCAAGAAAGGATTGAAAGACGCGGGTTTCGACATAGGCAACAGCGTGACGCCGATCACGCCCGTGATGCTCGGAGAAGCTAAAGTTGCGCAGGAGTTTTCAAGGATGCTCCTGGAGAGAGATGTCTTTGCGCAGGCTATCGCTTATCCCACTGTTCCCAGGGGCAAGGCCCGGATCAGATGCATGCTCTCGGCGGCCCACTCCAGGCAGGACCTGGATTTCGCGCTGGAAAGATTCGTCGAGGTAGGTCGGAAGCTCGGCGTGATAGGTGCTTAACAGGAAGCTGGGGGCTGAGAAGGCAAAGTCGGTGCAAAATCGCAGCTGGAATTCCGGACGGGGGTGGGCCACCACCCCCAGAGGGGGTTGGTGCTCATGCGAAGAAGAGACGAGTACGCGGAACCCTACCGGATCAAAGTCGTCGAACCGGTAAGGCAGACCACGCGGGAAGAACGGCAGAAGCTCATCGCAGAGGCGCATTACAACGTGTTTTCCCTTCCGTCCTGGGCCGTCTACATAGATCTCCTCACCGACAGCGGCACCTCTGCCATGTCGGACAACCAGTGGGCCGGAATGATGCTCGGAGACGAAGCATACGCCGGAAGCCGGAACTACTACAACCTGAGGGACGTGGTGCGGGAGATCACCGGGTACGAATACGTCCTTCCGGTTCACCAGGGGCGGGGTGCCGAGCACGTTCTCATGGCCGCCATGGTGAAACCCGGCGACAGGGTGCTCGGAAACATGCACTTCGACACCACAGAAGGGCACATCTTGCTCCGAGGCGCCGAGCCCGTAAACTGTCTTCGGGCCGAAGGGTTGATTCCGGAAAAGGAAGCGCCCTTCAAAGGGGACATCGATCTGGCCAGACTCGAAGAGGAGATTGCGAAAGATCCTTCCAAGGTGCCCTTTATCCTCATCACCGTGACGTGCAACAACAACGGCGGGCAGCCCGTCTCGATGGCGAATATCAGAAAGACCAGGGAGATCGCAGACAAGTACGGAATACCCGTGTTCTTCGACGCAGCGAGGTTTGCCGAAAACTGCTACTTCATAAAGGACCGCGAGCCCGGCTACGCCCACAAGTCCGTTGCGGAGATAGCCAGGGAGATGTTTTCGTACGGGGACGGATTTACGATGAGCGCCAAGAAAGATGCCCTGGTCAACATAGGCGGTCTTCTCGGGTTCAGACACGAGAAGCACTATAGGCAGGCGGTCCAGTGGCAAATCCCGTTTGAGGGGTTCATCACCTACGGCGGGCTCGCCGGCAGGGATATGGAAGCTATGGCCCGCGGCCTCCGCGAGGTGCTGGACGAAAGCTACCTCGAAGACCGCATTGGACAGGTGGCGTACCTCGGAGAGCTCCTGGAAAAGGAAGGCATTCCGATAGTGAAACCGCCGGGTGGTCACGGAATCTACATCAACGCCCTTCCGCTGCTACCGCACATCCCCAGGGAGAACTTCCCGGCTCAGTCTCTGGTAGTCGAGCTCTACATCGAGGGCGGCATCCGTGGAGTTGAACTGGGAGGATGCGCTTTCGGCCGTAAAGACCCGGAGACGGGAAGGGACATATGGCCCGAGCTCGAACTCGTAAGGTTGGCGATTCCCCGCAGGGTGTACTCGGACAGACACATGAAGCTCGTCGCCCGGGCCGTAGCCAGGGTGAGGGACAGAGCTAAGGACATAAGGGGTCTCCGGCTTGTCGAGGAGGCGCCCGTGCTGAGGCACTTCACCGCCAAGTTCGAGCGAGTGCAGGGCTAACCTGCATCTGACTATATTCAGGAGTTGATGAACCGGAGCGCCGTCCCCGGCACTCGCCTCCGGCAGGACCTAGCTTTCCCGGCGAAGCGGTACTCCCGGATAAACCTCGACCGGTCGGCCTTCCCGGACGACCGCCGTTCCGTTGACGAAGACCCACTTTATCCCTTCGGGATACACATGCGGCTGGACGAAGTCAGCTCTGTCTATGATGGTGTCAGGATCGAAGACGACCAGGTCGGCATAGAAGCCTTCGGCGATCCGCCCCCGTCCCGGGAACCCGAAGGTTTCCGCAGGCAGGCTCGTCATCTTCCGGATGGCCTCCTCCAGAGGGAGAACGTTTTTCTCCCTCACATACCGGCCCAGGAGTCGCGGAAACGTTCCGTGGGTCCGCGGGTGAAAGGCGCCGGGCACTCCGTCCGTTCCCACCATCACCCAGGGTTTTTTCATGAATTCGATCATTTCCGGCTCGTAGACCCCTTCGTAGACCATGGCGAACTGTCCTTCGGATGCTGCGATTTCCTCAAGGCAGAGGATCTCCGCTGGTATGTCCAGGGCACGACTTGCCTCATCGAGTCTCATCCCTACGATGCGCTGAGTTTTAGCTTTTACTATGATGAACTGTTTGGGTCCGCCCCGGTCTTCCAGGAGCGACCGGACGTGGGAAACCAGTTCCTCCCGCTTTTCGGCGTAACGGAAATCCCTTTGGAACTGGGCAAGAGCACGAGACTCCTTATCTTCGGCGCTTTGTTGCTCTTGGACGGGCCAGCCTTTAACGAGCCGGGAAGGACCGTACAACCCTCCGCCCGTCACGGTATACGGATACTGGTCGGCCGCCACGGGTATGTTTTTCATCGCCGCCTCCAGCCTTTTGATGACTTCCGGTCCCAACCCCCAGTTCCGCGGCAGGATAACCTTGATGTGGGATATCTGGAGGCGGACATCGGCATGACACGCCACTTCGATGGCTTCATCCACGGCTTTGAGGATGGCATCGCTTTCGGACCTCATGTGCGTCGCATACACGCCGTCGTAGCGCCGGAGTACGCTGGCGAGCTCTTTGAGCTCTTCGGTGGTCGAGTACGTTCCGGGTACGTATATGAGACCCGTGGATAATCCCAGAGCACCTTCGTCAAGGGCCTTTTCCGTTAGGTACTTCATCTTGCGGAGTTCATCGGGGAGAGGAGCTCGCTCCGCATCGCCCATAACGGATTTCCGCACCGTCCCGTGTCCCACCATGAGTGCGTAGTTCGTCCTCAACCCCGTTTCCTGGAGGACATCGCGGAAGTGCTCCTCGGGAGAAAGGGGAGAGGTGCCGCAGAGGCCTGCAACTTGAGTCGTGATGCCCTGCATTTCCTGGTGGTCGTCCCACGGTCCGTCCAGTATGCTCCAGTCCGTGTGGCAGTGGACATCTATGAAACCAGGCGATACGACCAGCCCGCTTGCGTCGATGACGCAGGAAGCCTCCTGATTTTCGATGTTCTGACCTACCTTGGCAATGGTCTTTCCTTTGATGGCCACGTCGGCAAAAAAGCCGGGTTTCCCCGTGCCGTCGATGATTTTTCCGTTTTTGATCAGGATGTCGTATTTCATGGCGTCCTCCGTTTAGTAGAAGAGTTGCTGCAGAGCAGGGATTTCCGATAACGAAATCCTTCGACAAACGTCCCATTTTTCCTGCTGGTCACAGCGGGTAGGTTGCCAGGAGCCTCGAAAGGAGAAGAAATCAGGTTTTGCCGCGACTCGGTGGCATCGGCTCAACTGAGTTGCCGCAGCCTCGAGAAAAGAAGGAATCCCCACGTCATCAGGGAAGTATACGTAGGAGCCGGATGTGAAACCGAAGTAAACATGGACTGGTAAGAAGGCGAAGGTTATGGAGCCGAAATACGTGGAAAGCCCGGCTTATAGGCTGACCTGGGATGAAGTAATGGACATCTGCAAGGCGATAGCCCTGGAAGCAAAGGCCGGCTTCGACCCCGACCTGGTCATCGGAGTGGCCAGGGGCGGCCTCATCCCCGCCACGATTATCGCGTCCATCCTACAGGTTGAGTTGTATCCCGTCGTGCTTACAAGGAAATTCCGCGGCCACGTCGTCAGAGACAGACCGGTCTTCCTCATGCCGGTGCCGCAAAGGGTGGAAGGAAAGCGGGTCCTCATCGTCGACGAAATGGTTGTGTCCGGAGAAACGCTTCTCATGACCTCCCAGGAAACGAAGAGGAAAGGCGCGCGCAAAGTAAGAACCGCTTCGCTCTGGGTCACTCTGGATGGGTGGAAACCGGACTGGTGGGGGATGGAAACGGCCGGCTTGATCATGTTCCCCTGGGATTATGAAGTCCTTTCAGCCGGCCGCTTCGTGATAAATCCCTTATACGAAGAGTATCTTGAACTCCTGTAATACGACGTCGGGGCCCCCGTCGAGCTGCTAATTCGTAGAGCTCATCTCGCCCGCCGAGTTCGTCCCGCCGGTGGCGACCCGTTCCCGTCCGTTGGTCTCGTCTCCGTTCAGCCTGACCTTGTTGCGGCTCGTCTTGAATTGCGCCTCGTAAAGACGAGCGTAAAGTCCTCCCTTGTTCACGAGCTCCTGATGAGACCCTTCTTCCACGATCCTCCCGTCCTGTACTACGAAGATCCTGTCCGCGGCCCGGACGGTGGCCAGCCTGTGCGCGATGATGAACGACGTGCGCCCCTTTAGCAATGTCTGCATTGCCTCCTGGATCAACCTTTCCGTCCCCGGGTCGATGCTGGAAGTCGCCTCGTCCAGGATCAAAATCCTCGGATCGGCCAGCAGCGCCCTGGTGAAGGCCAGGAGCTGTCTTTCCCCGGTGGAAAGGTTCTGTCCGCGCTCGTGGACCTCGGAATCGAATCCCTTGGGCATCCGGGAAATGAACTCTATAGCCCGGGAGGCTTTCGCCGCCCTTTCCACCTCCTCCATGGAAGCGTCAGGCTTGCCGAATTTGATGTTGTCCAAAATGGTTCCGGAGAATATGAAAGTATCCTGAAGGACAATCCCCAGCTGCTTGCGGTACGAGCCGAGTTTCACCTCGGCCAGGTCATACCCGTCCACCAAAACCCGTCCGGATGTGGGCCGGTGGAAAGCCGCCACCAGATTGATTATGGTGGTCTTTCCTGCGCCCGTCGGTCCCACCAGAGCTATGGTCTCCCCGGGCCTTACCCGAAAGCTGACGTTGTGGAGGACAGGTTCACCTGCGCGGTAATGGAAGGACACGTTCTCGAAGACGACTTCGCCCTGGATTCTGGGCATCTCCATCTTGGTTTCGTCCCCTTCGGTTTCGAGCGGGACATCGAGGATGCCGAACACCCTTTCCGCCGACGCCATGGCCGAGAGGATCTGACTCCATGCCCGGGAAAACGTGCTGATGGGTGCCCAGAACTTGCCCAAGTAGTTGACGAAGGCGAGCATGAGCCCCAGGCTCACGGTGCCTCGGAAAAGCTCCATAGACCCGTACAACACTACGATGGCGGTGCCCAGGGCTCCGACGAGGTCCGTGAGCGGCCAGAAGGCTACTTCTATCTTGATGGCCTTCATATACGCATTGAAGAACTTCTTGCCGGCTTTCGAGAACTTCCGGCTGTTCTCTTCCTCCTGCCCGAAAGCCTGGATCACCTGAAGCCCCTGGACGGTTTCGTTCAGGTGGGCGTTGATCTCGCCGATGGCCTTTCTGGACTCACCCCATGCGTGCTCCATCGACCACCGCACTTTGGTCATGACGAGCACGAGCAGAGGCAATGTGGTGAAAGACAGAAGGGCCATTTTCCAGTGGGCCCAGACCATTATGGCGACTATTCCTACCAGTGACACGAGCTGGCTCAGAAGGTTTACGGTATTCGAAGAAGCCAGCTGGCTCATGTGGTTTACATCGTTGGTCAGTCGCGAAACGATTTTTCCCACAGGGTAACGGTGAAAGAAACTTACCGGAAGCCTTTGTATGTGCTCGAAAAGCTCTTGCCGAAGATCGTATAGGATCTTCTGGCCCAGGAAATTCATGATGCGGATTTGTCTAGACGAGCACACCCACTGGATCAGGCGGAATGCGACCAGCACGGCCAGCACCCGCCCGACGACCTCCACGTTTTTCGCCGCTACGCCCTGGTCTATAGCGGTTTTGAGTAGCATGGGTTCCGCAAGTCCGATGAGGATGCCGACCAGGGTAAGGCCGACCCCGGCCGCCGCGGTTTTGGAGTAGCGGCGGGTATAGCCGAGCATCCTCAGGAAGTAGCGCACGTTAAACGGGCGTTCTTCCGCATCTTCCTGCAAGTCTAAGTCGTACAACGACACCGGTGCTCACCCCTTTTTGCTGTCCGGGTCCGGCGACTGCGCCGGTGAGGAAGTTCTCCCCAGGGTCCTCGATGCCGGCCCGCGGGTGCTGCGCAAGCTCGCCGTCTTCCCGGACCGCCGTTTTCCCAGGACGCCGTTTTACTGGCTCGGGTCATCGGAGTTCGGCTCTCCACCTGCGTACTCCGCCAGCTCGAGCCTGATCGCCTTTTCCACGTCTTCTTCCGCGAACTGGCTTTCGAAGAGTTTCCTGTAAAACCCGCCCTGTTTCAAGAGTTCCTCGTGCGTTCCGACCTGCAGAATTCTGCCTTTGTCGAGGATGACTATCTTGTCGGCGCCCCTTATGGTCGACAGTCGTTTAGCTATCACTATCGAAGTCCGTCCTTTCATGACTTCCTGAAGCCCTTCCTGGATGAGATATTCGGTTTCCGTGTCCACGCTCGAAGTAGCTTCATCCAGGATAAGGATTTTCGGGTTCAGCAGGAGCGCTCTGGCCAGCGCGATTCTCTGCTTCTGACCGCCGGAGAGACCGATTCCACGTTCGCCCACGGGAGTGTCATACTTTTTGGGAAGTTCCTCGATGAACTCCTCCGCTTGTGCGAGTCGCGCTGCCCTTTGTATCTCCTCATCGGTGGCATCCCTTTTGCCCAGGGCGATGTTCTCCTTCACCGTGGCCGAAAAAAGGAAGTTGTCCTGGAGAACGAGCCCTATATGCTTCCTCAACGACTTCAGAGTTATCTCCCGGATGTCCCGTCCGTCCAGAAGAATGCGGCCCTTCGTGGGCTGGACGAACCGGGGGATCATGTTGACCAGCGTGGACTTGCCGGAGCCCGTTCCCCCTACGATGGCCACGGTCTCTCCCGGCAGGATCTCCAGGTTGATGTCTTTCAGCGTCTCCCGGGAGTCGTCGGGGAAGGAAAAGGACACATTCTCGAACACTATGTGGCCTCGGACTTCTTCCAGATCCACGGCGCCCGGCTCGTCCTTTATCTCGGGCTCGTGATCCAGCAGTTCAAAAACCCTGGGCGCAGCGGCTCGGGCTTGCTCCGCCATGTTCACGAGCCATCCCATCATCCTCACCGGCCAGATGAGAGTCCAGCTCAAGGAATAAAAGGCGAAGATCGTCCCCATGGTCATTTGGCCCGTCGCCACCAGGTATCCTCCGTAGCCGATGACTATCACTGTGACGAATCCCGAAATCAAGTCGAGAAGCGGCTGGCCCTTGGCTTCGACCGCCGCCCTTTCCATGTTGGCTTCGTAGTGGGCCAGGTTCTTCGCCCGGAACTTTTCAATTTCCAGTTCTTCCCGGGCGAAGGCTTTCACTACGTTGATGCCGCTTATGTTCTCCTGAAGAGCCGTGGTGAGATGACCCATCTTTTCCCGCACGTTCTCCCAGGCTTTTCTCACGTGCTTGTCAAACCAGAAAACGGTCCTGGCGAGGAATGGGAAGGTCACCGCCATGGCCAGGGTCAGTTTCCAGTTGAGATATGCCAGGAACGCCGAGGAGACGATGAACAGCATTACCATGTTGATGAGGAGGAGAGCACCCCACCCCACGAAGTTTTGCATGGACTCGATGTCGCTGGTGAGCCGGGACATCACCTGACCCGAGCCCATGGTGTTGAAGTACGACGGGGGAAGCTTCTGGAGGTGGTCGTGAACGGATTGTCTTATGTCATACGTGACCTTCTGCCCGGTGAGTTCCGATCCGTACCACTGAACCCAGCTGACAAGCCCCTTAATGGCGTAAATTCCGATGTACCACAGGCAGAGATTGATGATGAGGGACATGTCCCTTGAGGGGAGTGCCTGGTCAACCATAGCCCTCAATATCATCGTGGAAAGCGGCTCCATCACCGTCTGGATGATCATCGCAAAAAAGGTCGCCAGAACTGTGGCCCAGTGGGGCTTCAGATACGACATCATTCGCGCCAGCTGCTTCATATCCGGGACCTCGCTCTCTCAGCTTTGATGCCAGTTCTTCCCAGTCAAGCAATCGCTATCGCTGCTTTAGTTGCGCACGGTCTCTCCACTCCTTCCAGGGGGTGCGGGCCGGACGCGCCCTCGGGGCCGGGCGGACGAACCCTCCGGTGGGCGAGCCTTTCGTCGGCGGCAAGAAATTTGCCGCGAGAATCCGGCAGGAGGGTGGTCATGCCCCATCCGTTGCGGCCGGAAGCGGCCAGGCGCTGATCTTTTAGCAGTTCGAAGTCAAGCCCGGAAAAGAGGCAACGGTTGCCGAAATGGTTGGCGATGTTTGAGGCGGTGAGCAGAGACACGGTATGAGACCTCCTTGGCAATAGCAGACATCCGTTCGACCTAGAGACGAAAAGCTCCGCACCGGGTTCCTACAGACCCAGTTGAAGGACGTCTCTGGAACGGACCATCCCAAGGAAGTCTCCTTTCATGAGAGGATCCTCGCCGGGTACGAGCCGGACCTTTTAGGTTTTGGCCTTCAAGGTTCGAGCGATGCGAGGCCACAGGTAACTTATCATAACCTTTCGTCTCGCGCAAGTTTTTTCTCGAAGTGTCATATCGGTGTTGGCATGATATTGTAGCACTGCTAGCATTACACCAAGCGCCAGCGAGGAGGCGATTGAGTTGATCAGGACTCAGGTTCAACTGACCGAAGAGCAGTTTCGAGCCCTTAAAGCCATGAGTGCGGCTTCGGGCGTATCTCTGGCCGAGATGGTCCGGCGCGCAGTTGACAGGATGATTTCCCAGTATCGGCGTCCTGAAATCGACGAGTATGTTTCCAGGGCAATTGCTGTTGCGGGAAAGTTCAAGTCAGGACTGCGGGACCTGTCTTCCGAACACGACAAGTACTTTGTGGAAACGGTGCGTGACTAGGATGGTCGAGCAAATGGTTTATGTGGACACGTCTGCGTTCCTCGCAGTTCTGGACGCCAGCGATCAGTGTCATCCTCGCGCAGCCCGCGTATGGCGGGAGCTTCTCCAATCCGGGGTAAGCCTGGCGTGCAGCAGCTACGCGCTGGTCGAGACGTGTGCCCTTATACAGCGGCGCCTGGGTATGGAAGCTCTCCGGGCGTTCCGGGAGGACGTGTATCCTATACTCACGGTCTTTTGGGTCGATGCGCGTACCCACGAAAGCGCGGCTGACGCTGTCCTCGCTGCGAATCGCCGGGAACTCAGCCTGGTGCACTGCGTGAGCTTCCTGGTGATGAGACAGAACGGGCTGAAGAAAGTCTTCACGTTTGATCGGCATTACGTCGAGCAGGGATTTGAAGTGTTGGGTTAATTCACCCCCCGGGGTTTTTGCGGCTGGACCGACCGATGTGGCCGCTCTAGGTGGCGAAATGCTAGAATTAAGGCATGTTGAAGAAAAGTTCGCTGTCCGGCGGCAGGGTGCGCGCAGGGCCGGCGCGTGCGGGGTCGGGCCGCGCGGGCCGGGTTATGTCGGTATGCTACTGCCTGGCTTTCTTTCTCCTTTCTCAGGTTCTAATGGAATTCTTGATGCCCCTCGGCCTCGTTTACCAGCACCGGGTGGAATTCGAGATCCTGAAGGATAATCCGGCCGACATCGATTGCGTTCTCGACCTAATCAAAAGGACCATAGAACGCGAGGGTATCTCCGAATACTTCATCATACTGGGAGATTCTGTTGCTTACTCCGGCCCCGGCGGTCCCGAGCAATCCGTGTCCCGGTACATGAACGATATAGCGCGAGAGAGGGGGCTTCCCCCCGTATTTAACCTCGCGGTCCCCGCCGCTCAGGCCGGGGATTTCTACACCCTCCTCCTCAAACTCGAGGAAAAGGGGATTTCCACGGATAACGTGATTATAAACCTGATCTATGGAGGGTTTGTAAAACGGGACCCGAGACCTCCTGTGGTTTACTGGTTTTACAGGGACCTCGAGAAGCTCGACCCCGAGGCTTACGAGGCCGTCCGCCTTCACCTGGACCAGGCCCAAGCTGCCGAGACGGGGGAAAAGCCACGGAAAATAAACGAGCAAATCCAGGAGTTTCTTCAGTATCGGGTCTTTCCCTTTGTACCGGTGCTGAAATACCGGGACTTCATCAGGGACGCCATCTTCCGGAAAGCGGGCGTTCCCAGGACTACCGGGGATGCGCGACCGTGGTACGAAAAACCTTACCTGCCCGGTCTTCTGAAGCAGGCGGAGTACCAGCGTCTTTTCAGCCCCGAGCCGGTAGTCCTGGACGATTCCAACCCGAATGTGTTTTTCCTCAAAAAGATAGCCGAACTTCAGCGGGGGAAAAACCTGTTCGTCTTCATGAGCCCGGTTAACTCCGAACTGATGAAGGAAGAGGTTTCCCGGCCGGGGTACAGGAAAAATCTGAGTGAGATCAACGCGTTTATGGATCAATTGGCCCGGGATTATTCGTTCCACTACAGGGATCTGAGCGACGCCATTCCGCAGGAACTTTTCTCGGACCATTTGCATCTCGTCAGCGGAGGATATCAAAAATTGGCCGAGATCCTGTGGGAATGGGTGGAAACGGCAAACCAGGGACAATGGGAAAGGCGGGAATGACGTGGGCTTTCATACGCCCGAGTTCTTCATCCTTCTGGTGCTGAGCTTCGCGGTGTTTTCCCTGGCCAGGGGCAAGCGCCTGTGGGTGCTCGCCGCATTCGACGCCCTCTTTTACCTGTACGCAGGAGTGCTGGATTTCTCGCTGCTTGCCGCGGCCTCCGTAATCAGCTACCTTTCCGGCCTGGGCATGACCACCCGGTATCGAAAGGTCTGGTACGTGCTGGGTGTAGCATTAAACCTTCTCAACCTGGCCTTCTTCAAATACTATTACTTTGTCCTCGGAAACATATCAAAAGTGCTAACGGTTCCCGAAAGCTTGTGGGCCCTTCGGGTCGTCCTGCCCATAGGGATATCCTTCTACACGTTTCAACTGATTGCGTATATCGTCGACGTCTATAAGGACCGGGTCGAGCCAGCTCGTTCATTCCTCGAGTTCTGGGTGTTCATCTCCTTCTTCGGCCAGGTGATCGCGGGGCCCATCATGCGGGCGGATGTATTCCTGCCTCAGGTCAAGCGCACGGAGGACTACCGATTTGATCTCGACAGGACGAAAAAGGGTCTCCTGCTGCTCCTCGTGGGTCTGGCCAAAAAGGTTGTCATCGCAGATACTCTGGCGCCTTTCGTAGATGCTTTCTTTTCCAGGGGAGCCGGGATGAGCTCGGTGGACGTGTGGATCGCGGCATATCTTTTTGGATTTCAGATTTACTACGACTTTTCCGCCTACTCCGATATGGCCCTGGGAGTGGGAAAGCTCTTCGGCTTCGAACTCACCAGGAACTTCAACACCCCTTACGTAAGTCAGAATCCCCAGGAGTTCTGGCGGAGGTGGCACATCACGCTCTCTACGTGGGTCAGAGACTATTTGTACATCCCCATGGGAGGTTCGAGAAGGGGCTACGTTCGGGGTCTGGTTGCGGTCATCGTCGCCATGTGCATCTCCGGCCTCTGGCACGGAGCTTCGTGGACCTTTCTCCTATGGGGCCTTTATCACGGTGTTCTCAGCGCGGTCCACAGAGTGTGGAAGACGCTGACCGCGGGGAAAATCCGCTCCGGCGGGCTCGTCCGCGCCCTCAATGTGCTCGGCTACCTTCAGCTGACCATGATCGGCTGGGTCTTTTTCAGGGTGACCGATGCGAAAGTCCTCGGACCCGTACTCAAAAAGATGCTGAGCTTCAGCGATCTCTCGCTCGGGCCTCACTTCCGGGAGTACGTCGCAGTTATACTTGTACTTTACGCTCTACACTGGGTCGAACACCTGGCTTTTGAAAATCGCGAGCAGCTTCTCCGGTGGTGGCAGGAACGGATCCCGTCCCCGGTGAAAGGGCTGGTGTACGCCGTCGTGATCCTCGGCATCCTCGTCTTTACGAGGCCGAAGGAGAACGCCTTCATCTATTTCCAGTTCTAGCCGGGGCCAGAAAGTCATCGGCCGAACATGGCTCGGTGAGACCGGGAGAAGGGCGAGAAAGCCGGGTGAGACGGCCTCGACGACGGTGCTTCCACGGGCAAACGAGATGCGTGATGAGATGCGGGAAAGGAGGCGAGGACTTGGTGCGGGTCGGTATTAGGCGGATGTAGACGGTCCGGCCCTGCAACCAGGTCGAGGCGATGTCCAGGAAGGGAATGGCGGAAGCTGCCTTCATCGTCATGGTCATCACGGTGGTGGCCAAGGTTGTGGGTTTCTTCCGCGAGCAATTGGTGGCGATGTTCTTCGGTGCGACCGGGAGAACCGACGCCTACGCCATGGCCATGCTCATCCCGAACTACCTTACGGGGGTCGTCCAAACCGTACAGGTGGCTTTCCTCCCCGTTTTCGCCGGCTACCTGGCTTCGGAAGAGAGGGAAAAAGCCTGGCGCATGGCATCTTCGGTGTTCACCATCTCGGTCCTGGCGGTGCTGGTGATTGGGGTCTTGTCCATCGGTCCGGCGCCGGCCATCGTGCGTCTGGTAGCTCCCGGATACGTCGGACAGCGGTTCGGTGACACTGTCTTCCTTACGCGCATCTTCCTGCCGGCGGCTGCCCTCGTGCACCTGGGAGCTCTGCTGAAGGCGGTTCTCAATTCCCATCAGGAGTTTGCAGTACCTGCCGCTTCCCTTCTCGTTCAGAACCTGGCCATCGCAGCTTCCGTCGCGCTACTTGCGCCCGCATTCGGACTCTGGTCTCTGGCCATAGGAACGGTGGGCGGGTATGCGGGCGTGGTCCTCATACAGCTCGTTCGCCTTTTCAAGGAACGGCCCCAATTGAGGGTGTCTTTTGAACTCGACGAAGGGACCCGAAAGGTTTTCCGGCTGGCCGCGCCGCTCGCCCTTGCTACGCTGGCCTCCCAGCTGTACCTCCTGGTGGAGCGCGGTCTTGCTTCTTATCTCCCGGAGGGCGTGGTGGCGGCCATACGGTTTACCGACACCGTGAGGCAGCTGCCGATCGGGCTGTTCGCGGCGGCCGTTGTCACGGTCATCTACCCCACCCTCTCATCTCTGTGGGCCAAAGAAGACAAGGCGGAGTTCTCGTCCACTTTCATATCGGGATTCCGGTACGTGCAATTCATCATAGTTCCTTCGGTGGTGGGCTTTCTTCTCCTGGCGAATCCGATAATCCGCGTGATTTACGAGCGGGGTGAGTTTACCCCGGCTCACACGGCCCTCACCGCATCGGTGCTGGTGGCGTTTGCCCCCGCCGTAGTAGGCATGGCGGGTGTTCAGGTGATCAACGTGGCGTTTTATTCGACGCAGCAGACTCTGGTGCCGGTCCTCCTGGGCATCGGAAGCTCGGTTCTCAACATCCTCCTCGATATGCTGCTGGTCAAGCCCCTGGGATACGTCGGCCTGGGCGTGGGTAACAGCGTCGCCCAGTGGGCCCTCATGGGCGCTGGTCTTTACACGGTGTGGCGACGGATAGGTGGGTTCAGGATGAGGCCTTTGGCTCTGGGGATCGCGAAGATCCTGGGGGCTTCCGGGGCGATGGGGATTTACTGTTACCTGGCGGCCAGGGCTACCGGTTATTACGGCGGAGGCGTGCCCCTCATGACGGATCTCAGGAACACCGCAGTCGTTGTGGGCGGCGGAGCCCTTGTGTATTTTCTTGCGGCGTACGTTTTGAAGATAGAGGAAATGAAAACGCTGACCGACGCCGCTCTGAGGAGGTTGCGGTCAAGACGCTTGCGCGCGACGCAGGAATCGAAAGGGGAATCGTCAAAGACCTAGCTACGAGACACCTTTACTGCACGAAGGAAAAGAAGGGAGGTGCGCCCCTGGTTCCCGGGGTCGCCTGGCCGCAGCAAAAGGCGGTCGGGTTTGCGAACCAGGCGCGGCGAATTGGATTACGTTGCCGATTTCCTTGAGTTCCTATCGATTCCGAGTGTGAGCGCTTTGTCCCAGCATAAAGCCGATGTCGAAAGGGCGGCGTCATGGCTTTCTCGCAGGATGGAGCGGGCCGGCGTTGGAGAAGTGCGGATCCTGAAAACCGCTGGCCACCCTGTTGTGTTCGGCCAAGTTCCGTCTTCGCGGGGGAATGCTCCGACCGTGCTCATTTACGGTCATTACGACACGCAGCCGCCGGACCCGCTGGAGGAATGGAGCTCGCCGCCATTCGAGCCCGTTGTAAGGGAAGACCGGGTCTACGCCAGAGGTGCCGCCGACGACAAAGGGGGCGTGTACGGGGCGCTCCTGGCTACGGAAGACGTTATAAAAGCTGGCGGGCCTCCTGTGAATCTCAAATTCCTCTTCGAAGGAGAGGAGGAAATAGGCAGCCCGAATCTCAAGGACCTTCTGGTGAGAGAAAAGGACCTCTTTGCGTGCGACCTGGTGGTTTCCGTGGACGGAGGAATGTTCACGCGGGAGATACCCTCACTGACCACGGGTTCGCGAGGCCTCGTAGCCATCCAGATCGACGTTAAAGGTCCTCGAGCTGATGTTCATTCGGGAGGTCACGGGGGCGCGATAAACAACCCGGTAAACGCCCTTTGCCAGATCGTGGCCAGCATGAAAGACTCAAACGGGCGGATCACCGTGGATGGCTTTTACGACGACGTCCGGGAGATTTCCGAGTCCGAAAGGAAATCCTTCTCCCGGGTGCCGTTCGACGAGGAAGAGTACAAAGCTTCCGTCGGGGTGGCGGAGCTATTCGGAGAGCCGGGGTATACGGTCCTGGAAAGGCTCTGGTCAAGGCCGACTCTGGATTGCAGCGGTATCTGGGGTGGCTTCCAAGGCGAAGGGGTCAAAACCATCATCCCGTCGAAAGCGTCCTGCAAGATAACCTGCCGTCTTGTGCCGGACCAGGACCCCGATAAGATAGCGCGTCTCCTGGAGTCCCACGTCCGGCGGCACGCTCCCCCTGGTGTGACGGTAGAAGTCACGGTGTTTCCCGGCAATTCCCGGCCCTATCTAATTCCCCGCGACCACCCGGTTCTCTCCGTGTTATCAAGAGTGCTCACGAAGCTTTACGGCAGGGAACCGGTGGAGGTGCGCCTGGGCGGGACACTTCCTATAGCCCGTACCTTCCTGGACCTGCTCGGTTCCTACCTGGTGTTTTTCGCTACGTCCAGCCCGGACGAGAACGTCCACAGCCCCAACGAGTTTTACAGACTGGGCGAGCTGGATAAGTTGAGGAGAGGGCTCCCCGAACTATGGACCGAACTCGCGTCTTCCTACCGCACGTAGACAGGGGCGGCGGAGCGGAGCTTGCCGGCCCGGGCATGAGGGTGGCATCGCTGGATGGAGGCCGGACGAATTCGGTTGATGAGGAGGTAGCGCGGTCCCAGATGCGGTTGCCGGGCGCGTCGCCGGGTGTCGAGCGCTCGTCCGTTCGAGTCGATATAGTGGTCTTCGGCAGTTTGAACGTGGACTTCGTCGTGAGGGCGCCGGTCCGTCCCAGGGCGGGCGAGACCGTCAGGGGCTGGGGATTTCAGCTCTTTCCGGGTGGGAAAGGGGCAAACCAGGCGGTAGCTGCCGCCCGGGCCGGCGGCCGGGTTGTCATGGCCGGCAGGGTGGGAGAAGACGCCTTCAAAGACATCCTGTTGAGGAGCCTTAAAGAGGCCGGAGTTGATGCGCGTCTAGTTGAAGTCACTCCCGGGACGGAGACCGGTTCCGCCTTCATCACGGTGGACGACGCGGGTCAGAACTCCATCGTCATAGTGCCGGGGGCGAACGCCCGGTGCTCGGCAGAAGATGTCGAGCGCGTGCGGCCGCTTCTGAGCGCGGCGAAGGTCCTGATGCTTCAGCTGGAGATTCCCATGGAAGCCGTGGAGATGGCCGCCAGGACCGCGTCGGCCTCGGGGGTTAAGGTGCTCCTGGATCCCGCGCCCGCGATGGAGATGCCCGAAAGCCTTTGGGAGTCTGTGGACGTGATTACCCCCAATGAGCATGAGGCAGCTTTTCTGACCGGCCATGAAATCTCGGATTTCCCCGAAGCCGAGAGGGCGGCCGCCGCCTTGCTGAACAGGGGCCCGCGGTGGGTTGTGGTGAAGATGGGCTCGCGTGGAGCCGTGTCGGCGTACAGAAACTCTTCGGGCGGGGTAATCTTCCGGCGCTTTCCCGCCTTTTCTGTCCCCGTCGTGGACGCCACCGCCGCCGGGGACGCGTTTGCCGGGGGGCTGGCGGTGGCTTTGTGCGAGGGCAAGGACTGGGACGAGGCCATACGGTTTGCCAGCGCAACGGCCGCTCTGTCCGTGACCAAGCCGGGTGCTCAGACATCGATGCCGTCGAGGGAAGAGATAGATGCGTTCCTGCGCCAGCGCGGAGCTTCGGACTTGAGCCCGAGCGGGCGGGGTTGACCTGAAACCAGCGTCCATCTGCGTCTGTGTAACTGTCTAACCGACTTTGTTACTGTCTTAATGGTTCATCTTAAGCGGCTTTCATTGCCCGTTGAGAGGTTCGCAGGTAAAATCTAGAATGAGCTTATAAGAAAGGTAGGACGCGATGGGCGCTAAAGGCGTGTTGGATTTCCTCAACAGCCCCGCTTTTGCTGACTTGTGTAAGCAGCACGGAGTTTCGCTGGCCGTACTTTTTGGATCGCAAGCTACCGGACAGGCAACCGAGGCAAGCGACGTGGACCTGGCCGTACTCATGAAACATAAAGGCCGCCCGGATGACTTGTTGTCTCTGGCCGGCGAGCGAATGGAGATTCTGAGAGAGTTGATTCGCCACATCGAGTCGGCTGATGTTGATCTGGTCATTCTCAATCATGCAGACCCCCTGCTAAAGTTCCAGGTGGCTAGGACTGGCAAGCCGGTTTACCAGGAGACTCCGGGCTTGTTTTCCAGTTTTTGTTCCCTTGCAGTAAGACAGCACGGGGACTCGATGGTCTTCTACCGTGCTATGGAGCGGTACTTAAGGCAGGCTGCTGAAAGGAGAAAACATGATGGTGGACGCCCTCGTGATTGAACGCAAGTTACAGAAGTTATCCGAGTACCTGGACGAACTAGAAGCTATGCGGGGGATCACCCTCGCGGAAGAGTCCTTCTTTGCTCACATTTTAGTGCGCCGCTCCATGACGCGCCCGATTATCCGCACCTCGTGAGGTTCGGCCACAACAGGAGGGCAATTCGGGTCATCCGCGCGCAGGATTATGCCCTGGTCACCGTAGTAAACCCGGCGGAGCACGGCTTCCTCCTCGTCTGGAAGAATTACGACGGCCACGTCCCCGTTGTTCACCACCGCTTGCTTTCTTATCACCACTATGTCGCCCTTCTCCAGCCGTGACGCCCTCATCGAGTCATCTTTTACACGCATGCAGAAGTAGGATCCGTCCTGAATCTCCGCTGCAGGCATCTCAACCCACTCCTCGATTTCCTGTTCTGGGCGATTCTCCTTTCCCAAGCGTATGGTTTTGAATACCGGCACCTTCACAGTAAGGCCCAGCGGCCAGACATTAGCTGGCAATTGCTGTTCCTTGTCTTCCTTTACGAAACCACGAACCAAAACGTCAACTGGAACCGAAAAGAGCGATGCCAGACGACGGAGCTGCGCGAGGTCTGGCTGAGTCTTGCCTTTTTCCCAGGCACTTATCGTCTGCTGGGGCACGCCAAGGCGTTTGCCCAATTCCTCCTGCGTCATCCCGGCCTGCTTCCGTAAATTCGCTACGACGTTGGGAAATTCCTCCTGACTCACATGGGTTCACCTCTCTACTATCATCCGAAATAAGGTATATCACGTTCACAGCCCCCAAAACCGCGGTACGTGATAATAGCTTGAAGCGCTAAGACCGACGCAACCGGCTCCAGACACAACTAATTCGCGTGGCTGTGCCCATATATACGTTTCGAATGTCCACCCAAGAATTCGGGATCTCGCACAAGGCATTTTTGTATCCGCGTCGAAATATACGGGCGAAGGGGGGATCGCGGTTAGGCAAAACACGCCTGTACCCGCCGGGGGTCCAAGGGCCGGTGCTGCGCAGGGAGTGGACGGCCTGAAGACCTACACGGAATTGCAGCTGATGTCGAACGATTTACACAATTCGACACGGACTTGGCCCGGCGATGGTGTATGCTGCAAGTGACCGGCGCACGAGGGCTAGTCGGGGCTTGGTACCGCTCAGGTACCGTGAGCCGCGTCGGCCCCGGTACCGGATACCTAGAGAGGGGGTATGTTCCGGCAAGCACACTTGCACCTCAGATGGGCGTCTCTTGCGGAACACGCAGGGGCGTCAGCGAAGTCAGCGAAGTCTCGTGGAAAGGGGAAACAAGATGAGGCGTTTTCTCAGTCTAGCATTAGTCCTCGTTATGCTCCTCGGGGTCTTCGGTTCGTCCGCCCTGGCTGCGTCTTCGCCAGAGAAAGGACCGGCCGTTTCACGCACCCCACCGGGAGTTCGCGCGACAAAAACAGCTAAAGTCGATGACTCACTGTTAGAGGCCTTTTCCACCAGCGAAAAGGCGACGTACATCGTGCGGCTCTGGGAGGAAGCCGACCTCTATGGGGCGCGCGATGCGGCAATCGAGAAAGCCGCGGCCAACGGTTTACGGGGCAAGCC
This sequence comes from Candidatus Fermentithermobacillaceae bacterium, assembly GCA_014896535.1. Lineage (GTDB taxonomy): Bacteria > Bacillota > Sulfobacillia > Fermentithermobacillales > DUSS01 > DUSS01. The sequence continues at coordinate 108,408 of JADBKE010000008.1, read as the reverse complement.
GCTGCAGATCGCGGGGAGAGCGTCCGTGGTGAGGGCCCTCAGGGAGACTGCTGCGCGGTCGCAGGCCCGCCTCCTCGGGATGCTCGAAAAGTGGAGCAAGGAAGGGGAGGTAGACGAGTTCAAGCCCTTCTGGGTGATTAACGCGATCTGCGTCACCAGCACCAGAAAGGTCATGGAGGAAATCGCCCGACTGCCCGAAGTGAAGGAGCTCTTCCTCAACGAGAAGGTAGAGCTCATAGACACCGTATCGGAGGCTCCAACGGCAGCGGGGGCGGCTTCCGCTGGCTCTACGTCAGATGCACCCGAGGTCGGGGCAGACACCATCGAATGGAACGTCCAGATGGTTGAGGCTCCGGCGGTCTGGGGGCTGGGCTACGACGGAACGGGCGTGGTGGTGGCCAACCTCGATACGGGCGTGGACTGGGAGCATCCCGCCCTCATGCGCAAGTGGCGGGGTTATGACCCCGAGACGGGCCAGCCGGGTGACCTGGCGATCTTCAGCTGGTTCGACGCCGTCAATGGAGAGCCGCTCCCCTACGATGACCACGGACACGGCACCCACACCATGGGCACCATCTGTGGGTCAGACGAGGAAGGGATAAACCAGATCGGCGTCGCGCCCGGGGCCAAATGGATAGCTGCAAAGATATTGGACGCCAGCGGTTCGGGATATGCCGACGACATCATCGCTGCGGGACAGTGGCTGATGGCGCCGACGGACGCCCAGGGAGTTCCCCATCCCGAGTACGCCCCGGACGCCGTGAACAATTCCTGGGGCGGTCCTCCCGTAGCTGACGACTGGTTCAGGGATATCGTGAGGGCCTGGAGGGCCGCGGGCATTTTCCCCAGCTTCTCCGCAGGGAACAGGGGTCCGGGCTCCGGAACTATAGGTTGTCCGGCCAACTATCCCGAGTCGTTTGCGGTGGGCGCCGTGGACAGGAACGGAAATCTGGCCGGGTTTTCCAGCCGCGGGCCGTCACCCTACGGTGAAATCAAGCCCGAAGTTGTGGCGCCGGGCGTCGGGGTGAGGTCTTCCGTTCCGGGCGGCGGTTACGAAGGCGGATGGTCTGGGACGTCCATGGCCTGCCCGCACGTGGTGGGCGTGGTTGCCCTGCTCCTCAGCGCCGATCCGTCGCTCACCGTCGACGAGCTCGAGGAAATCATCACCCAGACGGCTACTCCTATGGAGACGCCGGAGTACCCCGGCAGGCCCAACAACGGTTTCGGCTGGGGCCTCGTGAACGCCATGAGCGCGGTGAGCGAGGTCCTGGGTGCGGGAACCGTCCAGGGACGCGTCCTCACAGCCGGGGATGACCTCGAACCTCCCGTGGCCGAGCACGAACCCGTTCCCTATGCGTACGAAGGGTTCGACGTTCCCGTGACGGTGCATGCGTCCGATAACGTGAGCATCGTGTCGGTGGAAGTCTTCGCCAGACGGTGCGGCGAGGAGTACTTCACCGTGATCCCCCTGCAGAGGGTATCGGGTGACCACAGGGACGGCGTTTACGCAGGGGTCATGCCGTGGTTCCTGTTCATCACGGGCGTCGATGCCGAGTACTTCGTCCGGGTGAGGGACTACGGCGGAAACGTGGTGGAGCTGCCCGGTGACGGCGGGCTGTTCCATGTCCCCGTCAGAACCGGAGAGGAGCCCGGGTACGAAGAGGACTTCGAGGGGACCACTGCGCCGATAGGCTGGGTCCACGGCGGTACGAACGACTGCTGGCAGTGGGGTATTCCCACTTCGGGACCGGGAGCCGCCCATTCAGGGGAGAAACTCTTTGCCACTAACCTCGCGGGCGTCTACCCCAATAACGCCAACTGCTACCTTCTGATGCCGCCGCTGGATCTTAGAGGAGTTAGCCAGGCATACCTGAGGTTCTGGCACTGGTACGAACTAGAAACGGGTTGGGACTACGGCGACGTTTACGTGTCAGTGGATGGCGTGAGCTGGGAGCACGTGGCCGAGTTCACCGGTGCCTCCGACGGATGGAAGAAGGAAATGATAGACCTTTCGGCTTACGCCGGCAACGTGGTGTACCTCCTCTTCAATTTGTGGACTGACGGTAGTGTCCAAAAGGCCGGGTGGTACATCGACGACGTAAGATTGATCGGGCCTGACGACGAGCCGCCGGCAGCACCTGCGGGTCTGGGTGCTCAGATAACCGGTCTCGGCGATGTGCGGCTGACCTGGCTACCCGGGACTGAAGACGATCTCGCAGGTTACACCGTGTACCGGAAGGTATACGGTGAGGAAGTCTTCAGCGTCATCGGGTATACCCCCAGCGCGATGTTCACCGATTCCTCGCCCGTGCGCGGTGTGGAAAATGCCTACCGGGTGACCGCCGTCGACCTCTGGGGCAACGAAAGCGAGCCCTCGGAGGAAGTGGTGGTAGTTCCTCCCGAGCCGACCATCGTCTACTCGACGGATTTCGAGTCGGGAGAACAGGGTTGGACGCACGGCGGTACGAACGACTGCTGGCAGCTGGGCACGCCCACTTCCGGGCCGGGAAGCGCTCATTCGGGTTGGAACGTTTGGGCGACGAACCTCGCCGGGAACTACCCGAACAACATGAACGCCTGGCTTGCCTCGCCTACGGTGGATCTCACCGTTTACGCGAACCCGATCCTGACCTTCTGGCACTGGTACGAGATCGAAACCTACTGGGATATCGGGTTTGTGGAGATCAGCAATGACGGTGGCACCACGTGGACGACGGTTGCTCAGTTCAGCCATTCCTCGGCAGGGAAGATCTGGGCACAGGCTGTCGTTGATCTCTCCGCTTACGGCGGTCAGGTCATCCAGGTGAGGTTCAGACTCAAGAGCGATTCCAGCGTGGCGAAGCTCGGTTGGTACATCGACGACTTCTGCATCCAGGCTATGCCTTCCGGGGCATCCGTAGGTGCCGACATCGTGGCTTCGGGGCAGGAAGAGGTGCCTGTGACCCCGCCCGGTAAGCCCAAACCCGACAAACAAGGGCCGCTCTTCTCCTGGGACGATGTGCGGACCGGTACGCCGGACGATTACCGGAAGGCCCTCGGGGATGAGCCGGTGAAGGCGGAGTCGCTCCCGCTCGAGGCGGTCGTCAGCATCGAGGAGACCGGCAGGTCCACCAGGACAGACCCGGCGACGGGGGCGTACACGCTGCGGCACATCGCGGGAGACTGGACCATCCGGGCATGGAGCTACGGCTACTACCCGGTTACGGACCGCGTCTCCATCAGAGATGACGGGGTGACCGTGAAGAACTTCGTCCTCGAACCCATACCCAGGAGCGCAATCGTGGGTACGGTTGTGGACAGGAACACGGGCGAGCCGATCTCCGGTGCGGAAGTGTGCCTCGTCGAAGATCCGATGGTTCCTCCGGTGTTAACCGATGAGAACGGCCAGTTCCTCGTGGAGTGCTTCATCGGCGAGTACACGCTGCATGTCTCCGCGCCGACGTACTACCCAACGGATCTGCCCGTGACGGTCGTGGCCGGTGAGCCCACTGTCGTGGCGGTGCAGCTCAAGCCTTTCGTGGGATATCCGGGCGAGCTTGTCTACGACGACGGCACGGCTGAGAACGCCTGGGCGTACTACGATCCGGGCAACGGGTGGGCCGTAAGGATGACCCCCGAGGGCGGCTCGGCGATGCTCACCAGCGTGTCCTTCCGGTTCTGGGATACCACCTGGCCGAGCCCGGGCGGAACCGCGTTCAAGTGGGCCATCTTCGACTCGTCGGGACCGGACGGTTCACCTGGGAATATGGTTGCGGGTCCGTTCGACGCCCAGGCTAAGAGAGATGGATCGTGGACGGTTATTGACTGCCGCGACCTGGGCATCGTGGTGAACGGCGACTTCTACGTGGCGTACATCCAGGCCGTTCCCTATCCCAACTGCCCTGGTCTGGCTACGGACGAAAGCGGTCCGTGGTACGGGAGATCGTGGAGCTTCGTGGGCGGATCCTGGGAGCCCAGGCCGGAAGACGAAGGTAACACGATGATCCGGGCGTCGGTTATGTACGCGGTGGCCGCACCCGTCATCACCTCTCCAGCGGACGGCGCCGTGACTAACCAGACTGAGATCGTGGCCAAGGGTCTCACGTCCCCCAATGTCGAGGTGCGGCTGTATGAGGGCGACGCCGAAGTTGGCCGGACCACAGCTGACGCCAGCGGAGTCTTCGAGATCCCGGTGACGCTTACCAAGGAAACGAGCGTTTTCACGGCCAAAGCCTTCGTCGGAGAGCGGTGGACGGATCCCTCGCCTTCGGTGACCGTGTACCTCGACCAGGTGGCTCCCGTCATCACCCTGACGTCGCCGGAGGATCACTTCATCACGAACCGTGACGCAGTCGTGGTCGAAGGGTCGGTGTCCGACAAGTACCTGGACGTCTTGACGGTAAACGGCGAAGCCGTTGAAGTGGTGGACGGAGCGTTCCGGACGCGCGTTCTCCTCGGTGAGGAAGACGGCGCGTACACCATAACCGTGGTTGCCGCGGATAAGGCCGGTAACTCCACGGAAGTGGTGCGGACGGTGACGAAGGATACAGTTGCGCCGGAGATCACCGGGTTGGTACCGGCCGAGGACATCGAGATCCTGCCGGGCGATGAGCTTGCGGTTAGCTTCAGGAGCGAGACTGGCCTGGCCTTCGCCGGGTTCCAGATTGTGCTCCCCGCCGGAGCTCAAGAGGTCCAGTCCTTTACGGCGATGACCGAGGACCCCGAAGACCCCGGTCTTTACAGGGGTACCTGGGTGGTTCCGGCAGGCCTCGGAGTATACGGCGCAGCTGTGGAGTTCAGAGCGGTTGACGCGGCGGGCAATGCCACCGAAGCCGTCGCTCCCGGAAGGGTCACCGTGCCCTTGCTGGTCATAGTCACCAGCTCGCTTCCGGAAGGGCGCGTAGGCAGCGCTTACAACCAGACCTTGGCTGCTCAGGGAGGTCGCGCGCCGTACACGTGGTCGGTGACGGAAGGCTCGCTGCCTGCCGGACTGACTCTTGACGGCAAGACGGGTACCATTTCCGGCAAACCCAAGACGGCTGGGACATCCAGCTTCACTGTCGCGGTGACGGACAGCGTCGGGAACCGGGTGAGCAAGGGGTTCAGCATAACGATTGCTCCCAGACCTTCGGGTGGCGAACCCGGTGTCGTGCCGCCTATCGAGGTTCCCGTTGCAGCGCCGCCGACTCCGGTAGCATCGGCGCAGGGCCTGATCAGCGCTGAGACCGGTGGGAAGGTCGGCGACGAGAAGCTCGGATTCGTCCTGTCCGCGGAGCCGAACTCCGTCAGGGGCAACACCGAAATCAAGGTGGAGCGGAAGACCGACCCGGCGGGTGCGCCCGTAGTACCCGGCACGGTGTTCGAAGCTCGCGCCACCAGTCTGGGTCAGCCCGTCACCCGCTTCGTAAAGCCGGTCACCATCGTCATCCACTTCAAGCCGTCGGACGTGCCCGCGGGGGTAGGAGCCAACCAGCTCTTCGTGGCCGCGTACTCGGATAAGCTCGGCAAGTGGGTGGCGGTTCCGACGACAGTCGATATGGAGGCCGGAACGGCAACGGGCAAGACGACCCACCTCTCCACCTTCGCGCTGGTGATCATGCCGGCGATGAAGACCCTGAGCGACGTGCCCGGACACTGGGCCGAGGAGTTCATAGTGGCTCTTCAGTCGCTGGGCATCATCAGCGGACGTCCCGATGGCACCTTCAAGCCGAACGATCTGGTGACCAGGGCGGAGTTCGTGACGCTAGTTGGGTCGGCTATGGGGCTTAAGCCGGTAGATGCGTCTGGTTCGCCCTTCACCGATATCAAGGGCCACTGGGCCGCGGGTTACATTGAAGCCTGCCGGCAGGCGGGCCTGCTGATGGAGACCGAAGGGCTCTTCAGACCGGACGAGGCGATCACCCGGGCGGAGATGGTAGTCGTGCTCGGCCGTGCGATGAAGGTCAACCCCTTCGACGCGCACACCGGTTTCCAGGATGACGCTTCGATCCCGGCCTGGGCCAGGGGATATGTCGGAGTTCTCAGGAACATGGGCATAATCTCGGGCAAGCCGGGTAACGTTTTCGAACCGTTCGGAACCGGGACCAGGGCCGAAAGCGCGAAGATCGTCTGGGAGATCGTCATGAAATAGCACCGGCCCATTCGGCGGACGGGCGCTTGTCGAAGGGAGCTGGCAAAAGCCAGCTCCCTTCTGGTTTTCCTCACTTATGGTTGTGCTTTTAAATCCGTCGGGAAAGGCGGGAGTTACGAAGCGAAGGATTGCGGCTTCCGTATCTGGCCGCTCTGCGTTGACAGCATTGCGATACTGGCGCCTGCTGCTCTCACTCCAGGATGTTGACACACTTCGCGATGAATCCTATCCTGTTTTCATAGAAATCCTAACGGATGACGACATCTCTTTGGTCATAGATCCAGAGCTTTGTTCGTACACTTTTAGAAAGTAAGTTACGCGACTACAGGGACATATCTGACGACGAACTGGAAAGGAGGTGTCCGGGTTTGTTCCACGGTCCGGACGAGCCTGTGTACACGATAAGCGTAGCTGCGAGGCTCCTAGGCGTTACTCCGCAGGTCCTGAGGCAAATCGAGCACGAAGGCCTTATCGAGCCCAGGCGAACCGAGTCCAACATCCGTTTGTATTCGGAAAACGATTTGCGAAAGCTCCAAAAAATCATTCACTTGCTGAGAGACAAGGGCATCAATGCCGCGGGGGTACGCTTCATACTCGCTGCCGAGGAAGAGGCCCGTTCCGAGAGATGGACTGGTCCCCCGATGCGATCGGTGCGCCAGGCGGGACTTTCACGCCTCGCTTCGGAAGAATCCCGTCCCGATTCCCGTGACCGAAGGGATACCGGCGGTGGCCTACTCCAATCTCAGGGGGAGGAGGGCGACGGCGACGTGGACGCCAGCGGGGAAACCGGTGCGGAAGGCCGGATGGCCCTGACCCGGCACGGGGGCGGGCTCAAAACCAAAAGGTCGCCGAAAAGCTGGCGGGACGAGGACGGTGTTTGAAAGCGGGCGCTCGAAGGAGGATTTTGATTGATGGCAATCCGGCGTTCGCCGGTTGGAGTCGAATACCAGTTTTCCTTAACCGAACACGTTTTTTCACGGAGGTGCGTGTATGGCCAAAGTTGTTGGTATCGATCTGGGTACCACTAACTCTGTCATAGCTGTGATGGAAGCAGGGCAACCCACGGTAATCACCAATGCGGAGGGTTCAAGGCTTACCCCCTCGGTGGTGGCCTTCACCAAGAAGGGGGAGAAGCTCGTGGGACAACTTGCAAAACGGCAAGCTGTCCTCAATCCCGAAAACACGATTTTCTCGATTAAGAGATTCATCGGGCGGCGGTATGACGAGGTAGAGGAGGAGAGAAAGCGCGTTCCGTACCAGGTGCGCCGTGGTAAGCACGACGAGGTCAGGGTGTACGTGCCAGCCATCGACAACGAAATCACGCCGGAAGAAGTGTCGGCTCACGTATTGAGGAAGCTCAAGGAAGATGCCGAGAAATACCTGGGCGAACCCGTGACCAAGGCGGTTATCACGGTACCTGCGTACTTCAACGATGCTCAAAGGCAAGCGACCAAAGACGCGGGGCGTATAGCGGGACTTGAGGTCCTGCGCATCATCAACGAGCCCACCGCAGCCTCGCTGGCTTACGGTGCGGACAAAAAGAAGAACCAGAAGATCCTCGTCTGGGACCTCGGCGGCGGAACCTTCGACGTATCCGTCCTCGAAGTCGGAGACGGAGTCGTAGAGGTTCTGGCCACTTCGGGTGACACCCACCTGGGCGGAGACGACTACGACCAGCGCATCGTCAAGTACGTTGCTGAAGAATATCTGAAGGAAACCGGTGTAGACCTGCGGAAAGATAAGCAAGCGCTTCAGCGCCTCATAGAGGCCGCCGAAAAGGCCAAAATCGAACTGTCGCAGGTTTACGAGACGACCATAAGCTTGCCCTTCATCACCGCCAAAGACGGCCAGCCGCTGCACCTCGAAATGAGATTGACCAGGGCGAAGTTCGAGGAGCTCACGGAGGACCTGACCAGGAGATGCATTGGTCCGTTTGAGCAGGCCCTGGCCGATGCCAAGCTCAGGCCGTCCGACCTCGACGAGGTGATTCTGGTCGGCGGCGCCACCAGGATGCCCGCCATCCAGGAATTGGTGAGGAGGCTGACGGGCAAGGAACCCAACCGCAGCGTAAACCCGGACGAAGTGGTGGCGGTGGGAGCCGCGATCCAGGGCGGAGTACTCGCCGGAGAGGTGAAGGATATCATCCTTTTGGACGTTACCCCGCTTACGCTGGGTGTGGAAACGCTGGGCGGAATCATGACTCCGATCATCCCGAGGAACACCACCATTCCCGTGCGGAAAAGCCAGATATTTACCACTACCGCCGACTTCCAGTCGCAGGTGGAGATCCACGTGCTACAGGGCGAAAGACCCATGGCCAAGGACAACCGCAGTCTTGGTCGTTTCATGCTGACGGGGATTCCGCCGGCGCCGCGGGGTGTACCGCAAATCGAAGTTTCGTTTGATATCGATGCCAACGGCATCCTCAAGGTGTCGGCCAAAGATCTGGCCACGCAGAAAGAGCAGAAGATAACCATCACGGCGTCCACACAGCTTCCCAGGGAGGAAGTGGACCGGCTGGTCGAAGAAGCACAGAGACACGCCGAAGAAGACAAGAGAAAGAGGGAGGAAGCCGAAACCAGGAACATGGCGGACCAGCTGGTGTACCAGGCAGAAAAGGTGCTGAAAGAACTCGGAGACAAAGCGCCGGCTTCGGAAAAAGCCAAGGTAGAGGAAAAGATATCCGCAGTCAAGGAGGCGTTGAAGTCCGACGACATCCAGAGGATAAAGAAAGCCGTGGAAGAGCTCAGGGAAGCTCAGGGCAAGCTTGCCGAGGAGCTCTACAGGCAGGCGTCTACGAGGACGGATAACGCAGCTGGTTCCGGCGCTGGCGGCGACGGTTCTGATTCTGGCGGTTCCGGGAAGGGCAATGTGTACGATGCCCGCTTCAAGGAAAAAGAGGAGAAGGACGAAAGGTGACCATGATAGACGTGGATAGACAGAGTGAATTTGAGTCACCGACGGGTGGAGCGAATCCCGGCGACGCGCAAACTCGTACTCATGAGGATGCTGAACTGGAAGGCCGGGCAGGCGACGCGACGCGGGCGGGTGCCGGGGCGGAGCCGGCCCGCGGCCCGGATCAGGGCCAATCCGGGGGGCAGGGTCGGTCTGTGGACTCCAACCAAGTTCAAAGTCAAAGCGACAGTGATGGCCAGGGTCCCGCTCAGCCGCAAAAAGCAAGCCAGGTAACCGGCGAGACCGCGGAGGCGGCCCCCGCCGGGCAGCGCAATCTCGAGGAGGAGCTCGAGTCTCTCCGGGCGGAAGCAGCCGCCTGGAGGGAGAAAGCCGAATTCAACTGGGATCAGTTCCTGAGGGCCCGCGCGGACCTGGACAATTACAGGAAGAGGGTGGAAAGGGATCTCGCCTTCAGGATCCGGCAGGGCAAGAAGGAACTCATCCTCGGCTTTCTGGAGGTGCTGGACAACCTGGAGAGAGTCCTCCAGGCGGGGAAGGCTTTCGGCGAGGGGTTGCCCCTCGGTGCGGAACAGACGACACAGCAGCGTTCTCAGGCAGAACAGGGCTCACCGAAGGAAGGCTTCGGGAATGCTTCGGCCTTTTTTGCCGGGGTTGAGATGATAAAGAGGCAAGTGGAGGCCTTGCTTCGCGCGGAAGGGGTTGTACCCGTCGATTGCCTGGGAAAGCCCTTCGATCCCTCGCTGGCAGAAGCTGTCGAAGTAGTTGAGGCCGAGGCCGAACCGGGGACCGTGGTGGAGGTGATCCTGAAGGGTTACACCTACGAGGGAGACCTCCTCCGGCCCGCCAGAGTAAAAGTAGCTAAGTGAATGAAGAATGAGTGAAGGATGGATTGATCCCGGTGGGCCCGAAGATCGCTGAAGCGCGGGCGTACTTGGTCGCTTGCCTGCGCGAAAGCGACCGCACGACCCAGTCGGACTACGTGAGAAGGACAGGAACTGATCCCCGTAACCCTCCGGGACCGCCGTACGGCCAGGGACCGTCGTGCCAAGGGAAATGCAAACAAGGCAGAACAAGGCCGCCGGGATGACGGTTCCGGGGGGCAAGAGGTTTTTGAGAGAGATTAAGAGATTACAAGAGAACGGGGACGCTCCCATTCCGCCCACACACGCAGTGAAGGCGGCAATCAGAGCGTCCCCGGCTCTTTTTTTACGGCTGTTTCTCGGTTCTCAGAGAGATGTATCCGGCGCCTCGATGGAAGGGAAGGTTTCAATGGCTTTGTCTCTGACGTCTCCGTCTGCGCGGATGCCCATGTCCTCCAAGGCCATGAGGAACGCGCCTCCCGCGGGTTCGACATCGGGAAGTCTGAACGCCGCGAACGGTATGAACCGATGCACGGCAGCCTTAAAATAGTCGCTCATCAGGGGATTCTGCGCTTTCACGAATATGCTGCCCGCCGTCACCACGTCCACGCGTGCGGAGCGCATTCCAAGTCTCTCCATCATTCCACCGATGATTTCGCCCATGGCAGTGCCCGAGTCCATGAGTATCTTCTGAGATACGGCGTCTCCTTCCGAGGCCAGCTGGAACACGGCGGGGACTATGGCGGCGGCCTTTACGTATAGGGCGCCCAGCTCGGCCTTGTGTTCGTACATGAACAGGGACAGCGCGTCGTAAGAAGGGAATCCCAAGAGCTCGAGGACCGTCGCCTCCAGGGCGGTCTTGGGGCCCGTCCCGTCATGGGATCTGAAGGCATAGTGCACGGCGTCGCGGATGATGTCGCCCGCACCTCCCCGAGTTCCCCATTCGTATCCCATGCCTCTTCCGGTGACCCGCCGGCCATCGGGACCCACCGCTCCGAAGTTGGAACCCGTGCCGCAGGTCACGACCCCGCCTATGGATTCAGGAGTTCCCGCTCGGAAAGCGGCCCACACGTCGTTGACGATCCTGAAATCCAGGCCGGGGTAGGTCCTTTCGATGGCCCTGGTGAGCGTCTCGAAATCCACCGGGAAATCTGCTCCGGCCAGAGCGAACACCGCGTGGTGGAGTTTGTCGGGCGTAAGTCCTCCCATTTCCAGAGCCTGGTTGACTGCGCTTGATATCGAACCAATGGCATACTCGATGCCTGTGAGCTGGTAATTGGATGGACCTGCCAGACCGACTCCTATCACCCTGCCGGTCTCGTCACCGACACAGGCCATGGTCTTGCTGGCGCCTCCGTCTACTCCCAACGCGAACTTCACGACCTTCCCCTCCATTCCCATGAAATGCGTTTAAAGCAAACCCGGTCCAAACGTTCAGAGTTTCTTGCCCTGGAACTGCGGCAGGAACTCCCGGTTGGACTCGAGGATCTCCTTGAGAAGATCGAAGGCCACCTCGGCGTCGCCGACCAGCGGGTGATTGAGGAGCGCGAAGAAGGCGGCCTCGACATCGCCGCGAACGGCGGCTTCCACCGTGAGCTCCTCGTATGCTTTGACCTGCTGAACGAGACCCCTGACCTCCAGAGGAAGAGAACCGAGCTGAAGCGGAGTGGGACCTTTCCCGTCTACGACCGAGGTGATCTCCACCACGCAGTCAGAAGGAAGGTCGACAATGGCACCGTTATTTCGCACATTCAGGGCCTCGAAATGCGGCACGTTCCTCACCATCGCAGATATACAGTCAAGAGCCACGGTTGAGTACCAGGCGCCGCCCCTCTTCTTCAAAGCCTCGGGAAGCTCGTCCACATCGGGCTTTCTGTACTGAGCAAATAGCTCTTCCTCTATCTTCATGACTTCGTCGGCCCTCGTGCCCTCGTTGCCCAACGCCCTTTCTTCTTCGGACACCGTCCGTCGCCTGAGCCAGTAATACTGAAGGTAAGGAGAAGGGATCGCTTTCAACCTCATGAGGAAGCGGTCCATTTCCGGCTTTAGCTTGGCCGCTTTCGTGAGATGCCCGACAAAGGCCCGGGAGAACAAGAGGTCGCGGATGTCCTCTCCGTCGCGGTAGACGTGGGTGACGAAGGACAGGTGGTTTAGGCCCATCACGTCCAGCCTGATTCTGGCTGGCTCTACGCGAAGGGCTTGCGCGATGGCCATCTTTATGCTGATGGGCACGTTGCAGAGACCGAAGGTCTTGACATCGGTGTGCTTGATGAGGGCCTCGGTTACCAGGCCAGACGGGTTGGAGAAGTTGAGGAGCCATGCGTCAGGGCACTTTTCTTTCACGTCCGCCGCGATTTCCAGGGCCACCGGAATGGTCCGAAGCGCGTTGGCAAATCCCCCGGGACCGGTGGTTTCCTGCCCGATGACGCCGTATTTGATTGGCAGGTGCTCATCGGTTCTTCGCGCCTTCATTCCGCCGACGCGGACCTGACTTATCACGAACGTAGCCCCGTCTAGCGCCTCTTTTCTGTTGAAAGACACCCGGACCGTTGACGGCATACCGCGCTTTTTCATCATCCTGCGGGAAAATTCCGCGATGACCTCGGTCCTCTCGCGTCCCTCGGGTACGTCCACCAGGACAACTTCTCCGGCAAAGAAGTCGCCGGCTTCCCAGTGGCGGATTACTCCGTCGAGAAGCTCGGGAGTGTACGAGGAGCCTCCCCCTATCACCACGATCTTGATGTTTTTCACGATGGTCGCCCTCCTGTTTTGGTCAAGCTTCCAACCCGGCCGGTTTCGCTGCGAGACGTAGGCGCCGGGTGGTTTGGGTCTCGGCTTCCCCACACGTCGATGCTCACTCCAAATGCTTACGCAAAATGCTTCCGTGAAGCCCCTGGCTTCTGCAGCCCCCGGTGCGTTCCGGGTTTCAGCTTCTCCACGCGTCGATGTTCACGTGAAGGTGCATCAAGCTGAGCACCTTGAACGGCTCGGCGAACTCCTTTCCGATTTCCTTGCCGTACTCCTGGGCTTTCAGATGCATGTAGGGCGAGACCTGGCTCCAAATGTGCTCCGGGAACTGCGATTTGTGGCACAGGATGGCCTGGATCTTAGTATCCCAGGTTGGTCCCACGTCGACGAAGGTGTTGGGAGCCGGGGTGAATCCCAGTGCCACTCCTGTCACAGACCATGGGCCAAGACCCCTTTCCCGGTCCTCAGGGTAGGCGTGATTGAAGCTCGCGTACATGCAAGCTTCAACCGCAGCCATGGATACTTTGCGGTGATCGGGATGGGCCTCGTAAGCCAGCCATGGGTCGAGCGTGATCACGAAGTCCGGCTGGACTTTCCGGATGATGCTCACCATTTTCGGCCTCATTTCCGGGGGTTCCGGGGCATACCCGTCTCTGTATCCCAGCCAGATGATTTCCTTCACCCCGAGGACTTCGGCGGCGGCCTCGAGTTCCTTCTTTCGGATCTGAGCTATCAGCTCCGGCGCAATGGCGGGGTCGAGACTTCCCAGCGATCCGTCGGTGGCGCAAACGTACGTGACCGATGCGCCGTTTTTTGCGAGGAGCGCGATGGTGCCGCCCGCGGCCAGTTCGGCGTCGTCGGGATGCGGGAATATGACCAGGACGTTTCTGGCGGAAAGCAGTCTCGGAATGGGTATCAGGTCTTTGGCGTGCACTTAGTTCATCCCCTTTTCGTCGTGGCGATTGTCAGCTGCTCTGCCTCAAAGCTTCGAAGTCGCCCTTCGACAACGGTTCGAAGCCGTGCGTGCAGGAGTTCCGCTCGTTACGGAAGAACTTCCACCCGGTCATATTCGAGGGCGCAGTCCGGTTTCCTCCATCGGGGGAGGAGTCTCAAAGGATTTTGGGCGCAGGTTTTTCGGAAAGCGCGCGATACGCTCGCCGGCCGGGCGAAAAACAAGCCGGCTGAGACGTCCGCTCGCAACCGCCGGGGGAGGGGGTAAGTAGGGTCTGCACGGGCGGCGGCGCAACGACGACTGCATCGCCCCCGGCCCGAGGGCAGCCAGGGGTAAGAGTATACGACGGGTACCGGAAAGCCCGGGGGAACACGGTTTGGCCGTTCGTGGGTTCGCTCGATCAGAAAGGGGAGGGTCAGCATGGAGAAAAAGGGTACCACCCGTCTTCAGGACTTTTTGTACAGCCTTGGTTCGTTCAGCGCGGCTATAACCGGGAACGCCGTGGGCACGCACGCCATCTTTTACTACGTTGACGTGCTCAAAGTTCCATCACATCTCATCAGCATAGCCATGTTCTTTTACGGCATCTGGAACTCGATAAACGATCCGTTGTTCGGTTACTTCTCGGACCGAACCCGCACCAGATGGGGAAGGCGCATACCGTATATCGTGATATTCGGCCTGCCGATGGCGTTGGCGTTCTGGGGTTTCTGGGCGCCCCCGTTCCCCACGACCCAGCCGTACAACCTGTTCATATGGTATTTCGTACTCATCTTCCTCTTTGACGGGTTCTGGACGATAGCGATTCTAAACTGGACGGCGCTGTTCCCGGAGATGTACCCGTCGCTGGAGGACAGGGCCAGGGTTTCGGCGCTCAGACAGGTGCTGGGCATCCCCGGCTTGATGCTGGGTATAGCTGCCGTGCCAGCGCTGGCCGCACGCATAGGGTGGCCTACGGTGGGGGCGATCTACGCGGTCCTGGGGGGCGTCACGCTCTACGCTTCGCTGTTGGGGGCCAAGGAACATCCGGAGTTCTCACAGGAGCCCTCGCTCGGTGTTTTCGAGGCCATAAAAGCGACCCTCGTTAACAAGTCGTTTCTCACTTACATCGGACCGTGCTTCCTCTTACAGTATACCTTCACGGCTCTGACGGCCGCGCTGCCTTTCTACGCGAAGTACGTTTTGAAGGCCACGCCCGACCAGACGACCTACCTCCTCGGGACGATCTTCGTCGTAGCTCTTCCCTTGATCCCTGTTTGGGGCAAGTTCATCGCCAGGATCGGACCGAAGAAGGCGATGCAAATGGCCATGACCTGGTGGGCCGTGTTTCTTATACCGTTCTCCTTCATAACCAACTTCATCCAGGGGATCGTCGCAGTGGTGATCCTCGCCGTCGGCCTTGCCGGGGCCATGGTTCTTTTCGACGTCCTGCTTGCCGATGTTGTCGATGAGGATGAACTTAAGACCGGCAGGCGCCGGGAAGGGATGTATTTCGGTGCCAACGCCCTTGTAATCAGGCTTGGGATTTCGCTGAATTCGCTCGTGATGGGGCTCGTGCTTGCGTGGAGCCGTTACAACGCCAATCTCCCCGTGGAGGCGCAGCCCGCCACCGCGGTGCTGGGATTCCGGATTCTGTGCAGCGCCATTCCGATAGTCGCGACCGTTCTTGGCCTCTTCATCCTCAGGCACTATCCTCTTGAAGGGGAGAGACTCCAGGAAATCAAAGCCAAGATAGCCGAACTGCACCGGACGAAAGCGGACACGTTGAAAGCGGCCAGACAGTAGGGATTCGGACTGGGATTGGATTTGGAGCGCGAAGGCCGGGTGGCGGTTCGAGGGTGTGAAGGTCGAGGCACCTGGTTGACGGCAGGAAGGTCAAGACACTGGCTTGACGCCGTGAACCAGGGTGGTTTTGGGAAAAACTTGCCGGTACATGAGCGGCCCTTTAGACTGTTGGTGCAGACTATGGTCAGGGGCGAACACCTGTAGTCGGGCGGAGCAGGTAGCCCGGTGCCCGACGGGCCGGGCACCCGGTTTGGGCGAGCCTGAAACGGGGAGCTGAGGGGCCGGGGCCCCGTAGGGTGACGCCCTGCGGTTTGGAGGTGCGCAGGTGAAGGGCCGCTCAAATTCCTCTCCCGTGGTTGCCGTGGCCATGTCGGGAGGGGTGGATAGCTCGGTCGCGGCCAAACTTCTCGTGGACCAGGGGTACCAGGTTATCGGCTTTACCATGATGCTGGTTCCGCCGTCACCGGACCGTCCTGAATTCGACGACGTCCGGGGAAAATTCGCCGACGCCGTCGAGAGCGCAAGGCGCGTGGCGCGGCTTCTTGGTATCCCTCATCACGTTGTGGATTTGTCCGCCGAGTTCGAGAGAAAGGTGGTCTCGCCGTTCGTCCGGAGCTACGAGTTTGGCTTCACTCCGAACCCGTGCCTCTGGTGCAATCCCGCGATGAAATTCGGCGCCCTTTTTGCAGCGGCCCGAGAATTCGGTGCCGAAAAGCTCGCCACAGGGCACTACGCTACAGTCAGGTTTGACCCCCAGAAGCGGCGGTGGCTTCTTTTGCGTGGCCGCGACCGGGGGAAAGATCAAAGCTACGTTTTGTACGGCCTCACCCAGGAGATGCTCGGGCGTTCCATCTTTCCTCTCGGGGATTTTACAAAGCAACAAGTGCGAAAGATGGCCAAGGAATTCGGTCTTCCTTCCGCCGCCAGGGAAGAGAGTCAGGAAATCTGCTTTGTGGGACCGGGAGGTTACGCCGCGCTCCTCCAGGCGCGAGGCATCCGATCGGTACCCGGGGACATCGTGGATCTGGAGGGAAACGTCATCGGCCGGCACCGCGGTATCGTCCATTACACCATCGGACAGCGAAAGGGTCTGGGCTTGTCTCGGGAGCGGCCGGTTTACGTTGTGGGAATCGATGCGGAGAAAAACCGGTTGATCGTCGCTGAGAGGGACAAGGCGTACTTTAGCGGGGCTTACCTGGAGGGATTCAATCTAATTTCGGAAGAGCGTCTGGAAGGCCCGGTGCAGGCCACGTGCGCGGTCCGTTACCGTGGGAAGGAGGTCCCCTGCACGCTCGAGGTGGAAGGCCAGGGCGATAAAGCCACGGTTTTCTTTCACGTTCCTCAATTCGCAGTCACCCCGGGACAGGGCGCGGTGCTTTATCAGGGAGATATCGTATTGGGTGGCGGTATAATCGTCCGGGCATGGAGATAGGTTGGTGCCGCCGTTTTCGGGTTATTAACCAGGTTTACCGGGCTTATTAGGCTTACTAGATTTACTAGGTCTACTAGGTTTACCAGGTTTACTAGGTTTACTGGGTTTAGCGGGTTTACTAGTATTACCAGGTTGACCGGTTTTGCGCGAACAGCCGGTTTCCAGCAATCCTCCATGGCAGTTATGCAGCCTGCCTGCAAACGGGCAACCGCCACGGCTCATTCTCAGTTTCTTATTAGTTTCTTAACACCGGGCGTTTACCTCTAAAGGGAAACGGATCATTTCCGGCGAAATCCATAGGACCACATGGTCCACTAAGGAGGGCTGTACTCGTGTTTGTCAAGGACGTAATGAATCCCAACGTGATTACGGTTTCGCCCGAGGACTCCATCGCGCATCTTGTCTCGCTCATGAGAGAACACGTCTACGAGGCCATCCCCGTCAAGTCTAACGGCAAAGTGGTGGGAATGGTCACAGCATGGGACCTCCTGTCGAACCTGCCGAAGATGTCCCAGAATTTTCTCGAGACCGGCAAAGTCAAGGACATTATGAGCACAAAGGTCATAACGGTGAGCCCCGACGAGATCGTGGAAATGGCGGCCTACTACATGTATTTCCACGACCTCGACGCTCTACCAGTCACCGATGACAAAGACGAACTCCAGGGCATCATCACGGAATCCGACCTGTTCAGGACCTTTGTTACTATGATGGGGTTGAGGACGAAAGGGACCAGGATTACGCTGGACGTTCCGGATCGCCCCGGGGTTCTCGCCGATATCACCAGGGTGGTTAAGGAATCCGGTATATCCATCGCCAGCTTGGCCACGTACACGCCCCCGGAACAGCGCAGGGGTAACGTGATCCTGCGGGTAAAGAGCGTCCACGTGAAGCAGCTGGTCGATGCGCTGGTCCAAGCCGGTTTCCACGTGGTCCACGTATCGCAGGTGTGGGAGTGAACCTTTTGCGCCGTACCCCTCCGTCCAGGACCGGCCCAGCGTGAGGGCGCTGAGGGGCGACGATCCGGCTGCGTAAAAGACCAAGAGACCAAGGACCAAGAGACCAAGAGACCAAGAGACCAAAAGACCAAAAGACCAAAAGACGATAAGACCATAAGACCGTAAGACCAAGAATGTGACTCGAGCGTCGGTTCTCCGCGGGCTGGTTGACCCTGATGCGACAGCGGTCTTGTAGCGGTGATGAGAGGGGAGCAGGCCCGGATGCGTGTCCGCACTCTGCTAGAGGTACCCGAGATGGGCCTGCTCCTTTACGAATGTATGCGTTCAAAGGGCTAGTAGAACGCCATCTCGGTCGGATTTCTTACGGCTCGAGCAATTTGAACACGTGCTTGCCCGGTAGAACCGAGCGCCCTCTCTTGCGCGTCGGTGCGACTTCACCTAGAAGCGTGTCCGAGAAGTGTTGCGGCGTATGTGCCGTAGATTAGCGGGCGGCTCAGGTTGAAGCCGGGTTCCGGAAGATGCTATAATGACTGCGTCGGGGCGTGGCGCAGCTTGGCCAGCGCGCATGGTTCGGGACCATGAGGTCGGTGGTTCAAATCCACTCGCCCCGACCAGAATAACCCGCAGATCCGAGAAAGAGGCCGGGTATGGGTAAAATCAAATTGCCATGAAACTGCGGCGAAAGCGCTGATGGAAGAGGAGAGAGAATTCCTCAGGAGGGAAATCCTCCATCATCTCCCGGAGTTTCATGGCCTTTAACTTGGGGTCCTTCGGCAAAGTCAACCCGGTGAAGATGTCCCGGAAGAACGCGATTATGCGGTTAACGTTCCCCAAGAACCTGTGCCAGTAGAACCCCATGATCTGTCTTGAGCAGGACAGTTTCTTTCCCAGCGCCCTGACGATGAACCCCACCGTCCGCTGGAACCGGGGAATTAGGAACGAGGGTAGAAGAGAAACGGTTCTGCCGCACGCAGGGCACAGAAGCCTCGGAATCCAGACCTGTACTTCGATGTCCTCTCTCACTGCGTACCGGAGGTACCACCCATGGCGCTTTAGATTCACTTTCCTCCTGCAGACAGGACACTCTCTTGGGGCCGGAAACTCGACTTCCTTTCCCAGGGCGACATATTCCTCGAGCGAGACCGGTGCTTTCTAGACAATTTGCAAAGCTGTCCTCCTCCCATAGGAAACTGAAAAGAGATTATGACTTTCCTCCGGGGAGGGATTGCCAAGATTCTAGAGTAATGTGACAGAGGAAATCGCTAAACCCGGAAGATTAATGTGCAAAATGACACGATCGGATCCGCCTCCTCCTTCTCAGCAACACTCCCGCTCCTACGAGCGCTGCCGACCCACACACCGCGATGGCTAACTTCAATCCGCGACCAAAAAACCGTGAAGAGCCCTCGGCGGGGGCGTTGCCTGGAGTCCGCTCGAACCGTTCTGGTGCCAGCTCCCGTAACTCTCCCTCCTTCGCCTTGTCCTCCTCCAAGAACTTCTTCACGCGCTCGGGCAGCTCACGAGTCAGTTTGTCAAAATCTGTTCCGTACGGCAGAATGGGGGTTTGCTCATCACTGTACTGCTCTCGCTGGATCAACCAGCGGTTGTCGCGACGGACCAGCACGAGGCGATGAGGTTCTTTGCCGAATTCATCCGTGCGCTCGGGGCTGGCCCTGGAGACGACGTAAGCTCGCGGGCGCACCACCACCGTAGCGAGGTCGCCCTGGACGTCGACCTGCTCATATATGGGCGCGTACTCGTAGCTCTTAAGCAGCGTGTTCCACATTCTCCAGCAGGCCAGCTCGTACTGCAGCCGTCCGCGCTCGTAGGCATAAGTGTCCCGCCCGGCCTCATCCTCGGTAAAGAACAGAAACCCGAAGTCGTACAGGGTATCATTCCGCGCGCTCTCATATTTTAACTGGTAGTAGGCATCAACCGTGGCCTTTACAGCTTCCTCGTCCGTGGAAGCTTGCTCCTGGGACTTGAGCCACCTATCCTGCCACTCCGGGTGCGCCAAGACCGGCCCGGTGGGCATCGGTTGCCTACCCTCCGCAAGAGAACACCTGGGAAAGTGACACACCACGATGACGAAGATGACCGCGAAAAGCAAACTATGGTTGAGGCGCTGCATAAGTCGGTTCTCCTTTGCTGAATTGACCTTATCTTCTGCAATAAGAATATGCTGCGCGTTGGTCCCGCGACCTTTCCTCTGAAACCCTGCCAAGGAGGACGCCCGGCAAGGAGTGTTCCATCTCTTGGCTATAGTCAGGAATTCTCGGGATAGATCGTCGGCCCCTCTCGCCCGTATCGTGGGCTGAACACTCTGCAACGTTCGACAGGAAAAGGCGGTTATGTACGGTGCCTTTCTCATTCTCCACATGCCATCTCCCGTTTGCTACGGGTCTGGATGCAGTTGCCCGGGCTGGCATGAAGCGGAGCCAATTTGACGAAGAGTTGGCTGAGAACCAGTAAAGAGTCAGCGAGCTAAACTGTGTTGTCGATCCGCATTCCGCTCGCACTCTGCCCAGCTCCGATGGAATCGAAATGGTCATGCGCACACTCAATGCCCCAGCGGTGTCTCGGACTTTCACCCTGCGGGTAGACTTGCCCCTCGGCACACCTAGGCCCGGGGCAAAGCTTGCCGGCCAAGCCCCGGGCCGCTGAAGCCTCAGATGACTCAACGTGAGCGCTTATTGAGTGTTATACCCCGTAACCCACATGAACCTGACTGCGGACGGGTCGGAGCAGAGCTTCCATAGCGGAAAGGGTACCGTCGCAGATTGTTTTGACCTGAATGAGCCGGTTTGTCTCACATTAGGCTGACCAAAAGGAAAGACTGGATGGGGTGAGGAACTTCCTACGGGGTTCTGCCTGGGCGGAGAAAGATCAGGCCTCTTGCCACGGCTCCGAAGCGCAAGAGGCCTGTGTTGGTTGTGGGTAGAACCCAGATCCCGTTGATCATCGTAAGGAACCTGGGTTCCAACGTCAAGGAGTACAAGAGCTGGCACGATAGATACGAGTCGGGCGATGAGGAAGCCCGGCAAGCTTTGCCCCGCAAGTGCCCGAAGTGCGGACGGAAACTGCAGGGCCACGGATGGTACTGGCGTAAGATAGGTGTTAAGGTTCGAAGGGTGCGCTGCCCCGGATGCCGTCGAACCCACGCCGTGCTCCCCTGGTTCCTCGCACCTCACCGGCCCTGCCTGATGGCTCTTGTCGACAGGGCGTTCCGCCTCCGCCTCAGGGGATGTTCCTGGTACCAGTTGGCCAACGCCATCACGCAGGTTTCCCCATCCACCCTCCAGCGCTGGATCCGCCGCATCCGCAACCTGGCGGACAGGGTCGTGGCCATGCTCTCCCGCGATGCCAGGCGGCTTGACCCCGAACTTGAACTGGACACTCTCCTGCGCCCTTTCACCGGCGACAAGTTGAAACTCCTCCACGCGGCCATCATTGCCTTCTGGCTCGCCTGCCGGCGCGATCAAAGCCGACCTCGATTTCCCCGCCTCAAGGCCGCTCGGGTGGTGCAACGTCCACCTCAGTGCCAGCGCTGAGGAGGACACCCCCATCTGGCTGTAACCCATCCCGAACAGGGAAGACTCCATGCCTCTCCCGTCCATATGCTGCCTTTCGAACCAGCAACCATCTGCTCCAGGATATGATGCCTGGATGGGTTCCGACTCTGCTGCTACAAACAGGAAGAACACCGTCCCCGGGTGCATGTCCCACACAACCCGAAGTATTCAGTCCCGGTGCCCGGGTAGTACGCTCGGGGCCGGGAGGTGCCAGAAGATGGACGACGAGGACCGCAGGGTGCAGGTGGCGCTGTTCCGCTACGGCTGCATAGCCGAACTGTTGCAGCGGAAACTCCCGCGCGGCGAGCAGACTCGCATCCTGCAGCGCCTGGCCAACCAGGAATGGGAGGCTCCGGGCGGAGAGAAGGTGCGTCTGTCGGTTTCCGCCCTCAAGTCCTGGCTGGCCCGCTACCGCAAGGGAGGGTTCGAGGCACTCAAGCGCAAACCTCGGAAGGACCGGGGAAAACCGCGTGCCCTTACCCCCACCCTCATCGAGCGGGCCGCCCGGCTCAAGCGGGAGTTGCCCGCCCGCTCCGTCCCTCAGATCATCCGGATGCTGGAGGCCGACCCCAACTCGGGGGTGGCAAAGGGGTCCATCTCCCGGGCTACCCTGCACCGGCACCTCCACGCCCTCGGCCTCGCCCGCAAACAGCCGGGCCCGCGCCGGGTCTATCAGCGCTTCGAGCGGGAACAACCAGGGGAACTGTGGCAGATCGACCAGGCCGACGGCATCTTCCTCCCCGACCCCAGACGACCGGGGAAGGACGCCACCATACGTATCGGCAGCAACCGCTACCAGGTGGACCCCGAACTCAGGGACCGGCAGAAGGTCGAGGTGCGCTACGACCCCTTCGACCTCACCCGGGTTGAAGTGTGGGTTGACGGCCGCTTCTACCAGGTGGCGGTCCCTCTAACCCTGAACAAGACATCCCTTTCGCGCAGCACCGAGTCAGCCCCTGCGCCCGCCCAGCTCAGCATGAGTTACCTCAAACTCCTGCGCTCCCAGCACGACCGCCATCTCGCCGAGGAAGTCGAGCGCCTGCGTTTTTCCGAACTGCCCAAAACTTCGCTTCCCGGAGCCACGGGTGGAGTGGCCCCGCTCCTTGCTCTCCTGCACCTCGGCCTGGGGCACAACCTCACCGAGGCCGAAACCAGGGAGGCCCGGGAGTTCTGGGCCACGTACGGCCTCTTGGACAGCAATCTCTGCCGGGAAGCCCTGGAACATGCCTGCCGACACCTGGGTACCGGCCGGCACATCTCAATTTACCTTGAGGAAATCAGAAAACGCACACGGAGGTGAATAGCATGTACGAGAGCTTCTTCAACTTCACCCGCACCCCATTTGGCCGGGACCTTCCCCCAGACCAACTCTTTCCTTCCCAGGACCACCTCGAGGCCCTGGCCCGCCTGAACTGGGCCGTCATGCAGAGGGGCATGGCTCTCCTCACCGGGGACGTGGGCTCGGGCAAGTCTACTTGCCTGCGAGCCCTGCGTGCCGCCCTGGACCCACTCAGGTCACGCTGGCTGTACCCCTGCTCCCCGCTCGGGGGCTTTACCGCCAACTGCTCCTCGGCCTCGGCGTGGAGCCCCGTTACCACAAGTCAGACACCGTAAAGCAGCTCGCCGATACCCTGTGGGCCGTGTTCGAGCACGGAAAGACCCCGGTGGTCGTGATCGACGACGCCCACCTGCTGCCTGAAGCCAGCCTGCAAGAACTGAGGCTGCTCACCAATTTCGCCATGGACAGCGCATGTCCCATGGCGCTCATCCTCGTGGGACAAACCCCACTCCGGGACAGACTCCGGCTTTCCTGCTACGACCACATCACCCAGCGGCTCATGGTGCGGTACCACATGCGGGGACTCACCGCCCCGGAGACCGGGGAGTACATCGCCCATCACCTCAAAGTGGCAGGCCGTACCTCGCCCCTGTTCACCCCGGAGGCTATCGAGGAGATCTTCCAGTACGCCCGTGGCATCCCCAGGCGCATTAACCACGTTTGCGCCAATTCACTCCTGGCCGCCTTCATCGAGCAGAAGGAACTCATCGAGCAGAAGCTGGTGCTCAGGGTGATCCAGGATTTGAACGGGAACTGAAACCTAACCCGGCGGCTGCCCCTCCTTCCAGGGCAGCCTTCTTTGTGTCACGAAAAAGTCATCTCAATCTGAGACAACTCGGTCAGGAAAACGTGAGACGGTAGAGCCAAGGCAAGGTAGGCACTAGCCCATATGTCTATTTCGGAAAAAGCTTCACGACCGGTGACTGGTACGACTTGGCTTACGCGATCAGTAGGGGAAAGGCACCTATAACTGAGCCGTCCCAAGGACATCACTGGGTTGTGGTGTACTCGGTCGACGGGTATTGGTACGATCCCTCGAGCTACATGATAGTCGATCCTGCTGATGGCCTTTCCCACCCCTTGACGTACTATACTAGCTGGGGATGCTATCCCTCGTCCTTAATAATCTACAATCCCTGAGGTGAGCGTCCATGACACGCCGAGCTGCAATCCTCGGCTTGCTTCTCGTTAGTCTTCTGACAGGCTGTTCAAGTATCCGAGCACAAGGGGTTTTCGCGTACGTAGATGACCAGGGACGAACTGCAGTCTATGACCTTGCATCTCGGCGGCTCATATGGCGTTCAGACCATGCGGGGCCAGAGGCTATGGGCCCCGCATGGTCACCAAAGGGAGATCTGTTGGGTTTCGCGTATAGAGATCCGTCAGACGGGCATGCGTATCTCGGTTACGTAGAACTCGGTGGAATGACCGTGGGTAAAGTAGACCTGAATGAGCCTGCAGAGACCTTCTTCAGCTCAGCCGTGGAACTTAGCTGGTCTCCATCGGGGTCATTACTCATGCTTCGTACCAGCGGGTATCCTTACTCCGAGGTCCTCATCGCAGATATACATAAGGGCTCGATCATCAGCAGGTTCGTTACGTCTGGAAATGTGTTGTGGTCGCCCGATGGTCATCGCATCTGCTACCCGATTCTTCGCGGTACTGCAGCCAGTCCTGACACCTACCACTACGATCTGATTTCAGTGGACCTGAGTAGCGGACAGAGCGATACCGTGTTTTCCGGAGAGCCGGGTTATGTAATAAGCCTTTTGCGATGGACTGACAACGTAATTTTCGGATACGGAAGCCAACGAGGGGGAGGATACGTAGTTCGGGACGTATCAGGAACGCAATATACCCAGAACCCCTCTGCATTTTTCGCCGCTCAGCCTCCGGCGGCAGTGACAGCGGGCCTCGGCGAAGTAGGTAGTGCCTGTCAGAACAGTACCGGGGCGTGGCTACTGACGGTTTTCCAGTCGGGGTCATCGTGGGTGTACTATTCACCGAATGATTCAACTAAAGCCGTGAAGGTGGTCCGCGGTCATGCACCTTCGTGGCGACCCATGCCTGACTAGCAAAAGCGTAAGCCCAGTCTGAAATTGACGCGTCTGGCCGGTTCGAATTTTTCACATCCCCCGGTTCGAGGCCGGGCTCAGGCCTGCCGGCCATAGACTCATGGTTGAAGCTTGCCGCGGTACCAGCCACCCGTCCCGCTGTTCCCGCAATAGCGCACCCAGGAGGGCGCCGGGCTGAAGTCACCTTCAGGAAAGGCTCTCGCCATATAACCTCGGCGCAGCATGTCCGCAAACAATAGGACACCGTATTGTGAGATTCCCCGGTCAAGACTCGTTTTTGCCCCTGGAAGGCCCCATTATCCCCTAAGAAACTCGCAACTCGATCCTTCTTGGGGGGATCTTCTGTATTTGAAGAGCAGCGGAACCACCTTGTCGAGACCGGTGCGAGCCCTGCGACTGTCCGTGGCTACCTGTGTGACGTGCAGTCGTTCGCCCGATGGTCTTCGGCGCGATCAGTGAGCAGAAGCCCGCGACACTGGCGAGGAAGCTCCGGGCGCTCAACAGCTTCTTCCGGTGGGCGGAAACGGTCGGGCTGGTGAAATCGAACCCGGTGTCGGGCATCGGGGTGCCTCGCGAGCAGCGGAGACCGCCGAAGGCACTGTCGGATCAGGAGCTCCACAGGCCCAAGAGAGCAGTCTACCGGATGGGCAAGCCCAGAGACATCGCTATGTTCGAGCTTCTGAGCAACGCAGGACTCCGGGTAGGCGAATTGTGCGCTCTCAGGGTCGGAGACATCCGGCTGTCTGAACGCAAAGGCAAGGTTCTGGTGCGGAGGGGCAAAGAGAACAAATACCTGGAAGTCCCCCTAAACCTTCAGGCCCGCAGGGCCGTGGTGAACTACCTGGCGACGCGGCCGGGCGTCCTGCCGTGCCCGCGAGCACGGCTAGCGAGCCGGTGTTGCCGAACTAATCACACTTGAACTGCTCCTTGCAGGGTGGGGGCTATTTGACGCTTAGATAATTGTCTTCAATATATTTGACCCACTGTTTGTATATGTCTTCTTCAGATACGCCAAATACTTCCTCGTATGCTGACGGATTCCTTATTAGGTTCATAATTTTACTCATGCCATAATTTTTATCGAGGAATTCTATGTATGTATAAGAAAAAGCATAGAGTCCTTTGTTAGCAAACCTGATAGGATTATTTATTTTCGTATCCTGTATACTAGGAACATTTTCTAACGGATAATTTGGTTTAGTATTACCTGATAGGTAGCCTGCCAACCCTTCGTTTAGAAATTTTGGTGTTTTTCTATTTATCGCATAAATTATCGTATGAACGTATTCATGCACAACAGCCTGAACTACACTAGTATAATCATGTACTGGCCCTGGATTTAACGGAGAGACGATAATTACTTTGTCTTTTATGTTATCTCCAATATACCAGTCTGGACATAAAATCCTGCCTAAATAACCATATTTTTTTGTATGAAAACTCCCGAGGTCAGGATAAACATATACTTCTGTTTTTCCACTTCGGTTAAAATTCATAGCAGAGTTAATTTTCTTACATGATTTCTCTAAGATATCTGCCATATCCAATACTGCGCTTTCATCTTGTTTTCCATAATAAAAAACAAAATTATCTGTTTCTTTAGATATCATTTTACTTGTTTTCAAATCGAACGTAGGTAAAAATGTAATTATTGCAACGAATATTAGTACCACGATAATGTTCAATACAACTCTTACCCTCTGTCGCATAAATATCCCTCCTCGGTTCTCGCCCTTACATTCCTTCGTACTGCCTTAGGGACCTGGCGGAAGATGCGGCTTTTCTCGTACATAAGGTCTATGCCCCACCGGTGAGATAACCGCTATCTCCCACCAATTCTGTCATCCTATTCTTCCACTATGCAGCTCGTATCTGGCTCTCCCTAAAAATCGCTAGTACTTTTTTCGAACCATATTCCTCACTCGTCCTTTGCAAGTGCACGCATAATCTCTATCACTTTGACAGCCATTGCTGCAAGAGCATGTACAAGTTCAGATCACGAGACACACCGGCCTATGCCGAGCGTTTCCAGGTAGCGGGCGGGGCTCACATACCCCAGGCTTTGGTGTCGTCGCAGCTCATTATCCACCTGCATCGTCCACTCCTTGAGCAACGGCCTCATTTCCTGCAGCGTAAGGGCTCCATCAAGGAACACGGTGACTACGGCGCGGACTTGATTTTGGGAAAAGGCCCGGTCACCACTGTTGTCCAGGCCAACAGGTGGAGCGGCAAGGTGCGGGTGAGCGCAATTCAGGAAATCACCGCAGCCCAGGGTTACGGGGCCGGCAGCGCGATGGTTGTGACCAACAGCTTCTTCGCAAAAGAGGCTATTGAACTGGCAAGGACAAACAACGTCGTGCTCTGGAACCGAAACAAGATTAAGGATGAAGTCCTTGCTGAGCAGGCCCAGAGAGCCACTGCGAGAAACCAGTCCTCCGCTAAACGGGTTACCGTTAAATCTGTCGGAAAGCCGGTGGTTCATTCACCGGCACCGTCGAATGTGGGACAAAGAGCAAACAAGCGGGCAGCGTATGAACGCTAGGAAGCAGCTGTGGACGGTCTGGATATAATTCGGGACCACATGCGCGGACTCACCGCCCCGGAGACGAGGGAGTACACCGCCCATCACCTTAAAGTGGCAGGCCGTACCTCGCCCCTGTTTACCCCGGAGCCTGTCGAGGAGATCTTCGAGTACGCCCGCGGCATCCCCAGACGCATCAACCACGTCAGTGCCAGTTCACTGCTGGCTGCTTTCATCGAGCAGAAGGAACTCATCGACCAGAAGCTGGTGCTCAGGGTGATCCAGGATTTGAACGGGAACTGAAACCTAACCCGGCGGCTGCCCCTCCTTCCAGGGCAGCCTTCTTTGTGTCACGAAAAAGTCATCTCAATCTGAGACAACTCGGTCAGGAAAACGTGAGACGGTACACCAATGAGGCCAAAAGATGCGCAGCGCTCACCAACATCGCTGCATCTGCTGTGTCCACGCTCAGATGGTCCAGTGCCCGTAGGACAGAAGCGGCGTTCTTCACTCGGCCGCTACCATACTCATAGCGCCGCAGAATCGCTTTCACCTGGTTCTTGCACCGTACCTGATGCTGAACCAGTTTGAACCTGTACTGAAGCAGCCTCCTGACCTTTCTTACTTCCTGTGGAGGTACCCATACAGCAGGAACTGCGTTCATCGCCATCATCTTGGCCAGGCGGGCGGCATCCACCCTGTCAGTATGCTGTCCTGAACCATACCGCTTCAGCGCCGATGGGCTCGCTAGTACCATCTTGGCACAATGGAAAGACAACACATCGTAGAGCTCAAACGCGTTCCCCGTCACTTCAACGGCAACCTCACAATCGGGCCCGAGCGTTTTCGCAAGATTGGCCGAGGCATCCCGGTTGTTCTTGAGCCGAAAATGCTTCTCCCTTGCTTCGTGAGGAATCCGTTCACAGCCGTGGATATGGTCCTTGTGCAGGTCAAGCCCTATGTGTCTCGTCAGCAACGCCACCACCCTGTCATTGCCTTCGGCACCATCAGGTTGCATACACTTGTCCGGGCTTCGCGAATTCGTCCGCACCCATATGGGCTTTGCGCAGGAGGGGGCCGACCAAACAGCGCCACGAGCTTTCGCGCTCACGTAAAACTCCGGCGCACCATCCGTCCTGCACTGGTGCCTCTGCCCATACCGGCCGTGTAAACTTCGTTTGCCCTTCATTGGATTCGTCGGCTGCTGGTTGGCAGGTGGTGGCTTGACGTCAATCATACCAACACCACTTGCACGGACGCGACCCCAACGGGACCCAGCCGTTTCCCTCGCCACCACGACAGGACCGTCCAAAACTTCCCCAAGACCCTCCCATCGAAAGTGGAAATTGCAGATTGCGGTAGCCTCACGCGGGTATCACAGTGTGACAAACACCGGGTGAGTTAATTCGCAAAATGCCTGTGCCTGCCCTTCATAGTGGAAGACCCCGAAAGCGAGCTCATCCTGCTCTGGCGGTTTGGTCTCAAGTCTCGAGCGAGCTCGGTTTCGGAAAAGGCCCCGGCGGTTTCGGTGGAGAGTGAATGCGGACTTGGCTTCAAAATTAGTAGCTTTGTTCTCGATCTAGAAGGTATCTGGAAGGCGAGTGTAGAATATGCAGGCTGAGGTGTAGGTTGGAAAGACCTAAACTTACTCGGGAAAGGAGGGAATTAGGAGTGACTCCAAAGAAACCAAACTGGCAACAGCCCGCTCTGTTGGACCTCGAGTGCTTGGCAAAAGACTGCAAGTGCGGATGTTGCTTTATCGTCGGGCAGGCTGAAAAGAAAAAGTAGGATGCCGGGAGGAAGGAGCCGGGCTAGGCTCCTTCCTCCGGAGGCCCTAAGCAGGGGGGTAGAAGAAGTGGGCAACCCGCGGCTCCGTGAATCGCTGATGGTGGTCCCTGACGAAAGCGGGGAGTTCTTTTACATTTACGACGAGGATAACGGACGGATTAAAGTTGTGAACCAAACCGGCAAACGCATCCTCGACCTTTGTGACGGGTCAAGGGACATCGCTGAAATCGTTGCTGCTCTCACAAACGAGTTCGAGGGCCCTCCGGATCGTATTGAGAGCGATGTGCGAGGTTTTATATCGCAGATGATCACAGAGGGGTTGGTAGTGGAATGATTCCTGGGCTTCTTCCTACGCACGCCAACATTTACTTGACCAATAGATGCAACATGAGGTGCAAGCACTGCTGGGTGGGAGGTGGTCCCGATGCGCAACTGGAGGACAAACTGAACCTGGATATGGTTCCTGAAATCTTGGACGAGCTCGCGAGAATAGGGGTCTCGAGCATAGGACTCACAGGAGGAGAGCCGATGGTAAGACCTGATCTAGTCCGGGCTTTTGTTTCTGCAGCCGCATTAAGGGGTATGATAGTAGGAATTGAGACAAATGCGACCCTCCTGAGTGCAGAAGACATCGACTACTTGGCTGAGCGTTGTACGTCTGTATCGGTTAGCCTTGACAGCCTCGACCCTGAATACTTTGACTCTTTCCGAAACCTGCCCGGGGCTCACTCGGTCGTACTTCGCACCATTAAGGCTCTAGTAAACCGTGGTGCCAGAGTGCAAGTCATTATGTCGGTGTGCTTGGGGAACGTCGCCGAACTCGGAAGCCTCAGCCGAACACTCCTTACCGAATTCGGCGTGTCTTCTGTGAAGTTCAATGTCGTGTCACCTGCAACTCGTGGGAAAGACCTAATGTCCGACCCAGATGTGTGTGTTGAAGTTATCCAGAGGGTTATAAGATTCCTGCGACAGACTCGTGACCTTTATTGGGGCAGGCTTTACAGCAACGTGCCCATGGCACTACTTGATTTCGCTGCTGTTCCGTCAGCTTGTGGGTTCAAGCGCATGATGTCGATCCTTCCTGATGGTTCGGTGTCGCTATGTGGTACGGCCCTACAACACCCGGAACTCCGTGTGGCTGTGAATCGAGGCAACCTCGGTGCGGCTTGGGCGAACGGTTCTGTCTTCAGACAAGTTCGGGAGATCGAACCCCGTTCTGTGAAGGGGGTATGCTCAATCTGCATGTTCGGGCGTATTTGCGCCAACCTGTGTCCGGCCACCGTTTATGACTTCTACGGTTCGTTCTTTTATTCTCACCCATGGTGCCAGATGTTTTACGACAAGGGGCTTTTCCCCGAGAAGTTCGTTACCGCAAGCTCAGAGGGGGCACGAGCGTGATCGCGAACATGATAGGGAACCTCACTCTGATAAAGCCCACGGCCTACCAGCGATATGTTGAGCCTAAAAACCCACGCGTAAGGGAGCTTGCCACGTTACTGGATATCCGAGGGGAATGTCTCGCCTTGGATCTTGTAAAGGTTGTTGAGTGGGCCAGGGGCAATATAGAGCTTGTACGATTTACGCCAGATTTGCGCACGGTGGCCACAACACTTGAGAACTCTGCTGGGTCATGTTTTAGCATCGCCTGCGTCATTTGCTCGGTCCTGCGAAGCCCGGGCCTTAGAGAAATATACGTAGCAGTCGTAAGGATGAAGAACAGGCCCTTCGACAGCATGTTGCATGCCGTTGTTGTTGCATATGAAGGAGGGACGACGTATGTCGCCGATCCAATCGGAGATGTTAGGTACCTTTGCACTTCGGATAGCGGATTGCCGTGGCAGCTCTATGGTGACCCACTCCTTGTCTTCAATGATGCTTGCAGCTACTTTAGGACCAAGGCATGATGAATTTCCCCAGGCTGGTTCGCATCAGAGCTCTCAGTAGATGAAGTTCCCGCAAGCGCATTGCCGTTGCCGGGAGACACATCTGAGAGCCGAGCGAACGCCGGAGTGGTGGCGCAGCTCTTCACCGCATTATTGGGGACTTAACGACAGGAGGCGATACAACTGTGGCACACTTTGAACCTCTGTCTTCGAGTTTGCGGCAGACGTGGCGTGAATTCAAGGAACTTGTTTCGTTCCTCGACAAACCAAATGCCGCCCTTGCTGCGCTCTTCCTCATCGTTTTTCTCTTGACCGGGCACGCGGTTGCAAGCGCAGCACTCCAGCGCATGTTGGTAGATGCGCTGCTGTCCCGGGATAGGTCGGTCACTCTCGCCGCGGGTCTAGGGATGGTCGTCCTCGAAGTCTTCTACATAGTGTGTTCCGGCTGGTGGATGACGCGACGGATAGCGTATTCGGGAGAGCTCGGTGCGAATCTCCGACGGGCTCTGGCCCAGCGAGTTTTTGCCCTCGGGACTCAAGAAGTCGAGGGAATGGACCGGGGGAAGTTCGCCTCCTGGTCCACCAGAGACGTGGAGAACGCATCGGAAGTGCTTAACCCGGTCTACTTTCTTGCCCTGGAAGCAAGCCAGGCGATAGCCGCCACTGCGTACATGATGGTCCTGGATTGGAGGCTCGGCCTTCTGTGCTCGCTTTCGTCCCCGCTCATCGTTCATATAGGCAACCGGCTATCCTCCCCAATGTCCCGTTTGGGAGAGCGGATTCAAGCAAGTTACGCGCAAATCTCCTCCCTCGCCACGGACGTCCTAGCCAACAGAAAGATCATTCGCGTTTTCGGCCTCGAAGGTGAAGTGAGCCAGCGATTTCGCTCGGTAAACGATAACGCCTACGCCGTAGGCCGCGACCTGACCGTGAAAAGCGCGCTTCTTGAAGGGGCAATGTGGTTTTGCGGCATTGCGCCCCTGGCTGTCCCGCTCGTGTACGGGAGTTTTCTCGTCTTCCGCGGGGTCGTAAGTCTCGGGACCGTTTTGGCCATCACCAACCTGACCAATTACACCAGAGCCCCTTTGTCGGAAATCGGCAGTGACCTGGGTGACCTCCGTACGAGGCTAGGCGGCGCCCGGGAAGTCCTTCGTTTTCTCCGGAAACCTCCCGAGGAAACGCCGTCCGGGCGGTGCAACAAGGGCGAGGTCGACGAAACCGGGTCTATAACGTTCGAGGGCTTGTCTTTCAAGTATCAGGGTTCGGAGCACATGGCGCTGGACTCGGTGTCAGTCTCCGTTCCGTCAGGTTCGTGCACCGTCGTCGTAGGCGAAAGCGGCTCAGGAAAGACGACCCTCTTGAAGATCCTTGCGGGACTGTATCCAGTTTACTCGCAGAGCGGACACCTGGTTACGCTGTCGAGGAAGAAAGCCGTGTACGTCCCGCAAGAGCCCTTCCTGTTTCCCTGGTCGATACGCCAGAACCTGCTTCTGGGAGCTCCCGACGATGGAACCGACCGGGACGTGGTCCTCGGTGAGGCTATAAGAGATGCTTGCGCAGAGTTCGTCTACGACCTCCCAAACGGGCTGGACACGGTGGTTTCCGAAGGCGGGGCATCTCTTTCCGGAGGTCAAAAGGCGAGGCTTGCCCTAGCCAGAGCTCTCGCAGCAGATCCCGATATTCTCCTGCTGGACGAGCCAGGGGCCAGTCTAGACGCCCGGACCGAGGAGACCCTTTGGGGGCGGCTAAGAAGGCGCATGAATGGAAAGACACTGGTCGTCGTAACCCACCGGTTGTCCGGCGTAAGGCCGTCGGACCATGTGATCATCCTCGACAAGGGACGGGTTGTGGCATCGGGTCGGCACGAAGACCTGCTGGATAGCTCCGAGGCCTACCGTAATCTTTATCTGCGCTGGTCAAGGGAGGGCGAGACCGATGTTGCCGGGTAGCGTCAAGCGCATGTTTGGTTGTCTCAAGGAGCACAGGTGGCTGATATTCAGTGGTGTTTTGATGTTTGTCGTGGCTCTGGTTGGGTCAAACGTCGGGCTGGCGCTGGCGCTCCGCCTAATGGTTGACGCCGTGGACGAGTCCAGCGGGGACCTGCTGAACCGGTTCTGGCTTCTTTACGGGGCGTTGGCGGTGATGGTGCCGCCGCTCATGGCTCTCAGCGTGCTTTGCACGGGAATAGGCATCCAAAGAGTCTTGCGGGATCTGCGCACCGCTTTGTTCCTCAAATCCATGACTTTGTCCCAGGCCTACCACGGCAAGCGCGGGCCTTCGTTTCTCGTCTCAGCTCTCATCAACGACACCAGTCTCCTGGGGCAGACTCTGACGCAGAACATTCCCGCGCTCTGCTCTTCGGTTGTGGGAGTGGCGGTAGCTCTTGGGATCGTAACTCGCTGGAATCCCGTTACCATCGCTCTTGTTATCCCGTTCGTCTTCCTGGTTTCGATGGTGGGCCGCAGGTGTGCTGCGCTACTGAAAGACGCAACGTCGTCACAGCAGCAAGCTGTGTCCGAGGTGATGGAAGCCACTTCTTCGGTAATCGCAGCACACGCCGTGGTGAGAACGCTTAGAGCCGAGAAGGCGTGGCTGATAAGGTACGACGAGGTTCTGTCGCGGGCCTTGTTGGCAGTGAAGCGACGCGGCAAGATCCGGGCCGAAATCGCGGCCACGCGGTGGTCAAGCGGCTTGTTCCACAGGTTTTTGGAACTGATATCGGCCTTGTTCGTATTGCGAGGGCAACTGACTCCCGGTATGGCCGAGGCGATCGCTCAAATGGGAAGCCAGGTGGTGTCTCCGGTAACCCAGCTCGGAGCGACCTGGGCAGAAATACAAGGTGGCGCGGCGGCTTCCGACCGGATCCAGGAGATTCTCGATGAGCCGGGAGAGTCTGACGAGCGGGAAAAGGCTCGTGGCGAAACAGGCTCGGGGACAACCACCAGGACCGGAGTGTGGCTGGAGGTGCGAGGTCTTTCCTACTCGTACCCCGGAGCGTCGTGTCCGGCCGTTCGGGATTGTTCGTTTCAAGTTCCCTCCGGGCACGTGGTTGCCCTGGTCGGTCCCAGCGGTTCGGGCAAGAGCACTCTGATGCATATTCTACTCGGATTGCTCCAAGGGTGTCAGGGTTCTTTCACATGGTCCGCGAAGGATGACCAAGGCGCCGTGGGCGCGGTGAGACTTTCGTACTGCCCCCAGGATCTTGAACTTTTCAGGAGGTTATCCGTCAGGGACAACCTCGAGATGGTGCTCTTACGCGAAGCCATCGTCCAATGTAGCGGGCGTTGCGAGGCGAAGAACGACGGTCTCAGGCCCTGGTACGAAGGGTACGGTGAGCGGGTTGCGGCGGTCATCGAAGCTTTCAAGTTAAACGACATGGTTACCGAGCTAAAAAACGGATGGGACACTCTGGTAGACGAGCTTTCCGGAGGTCAGAAACAGCGAGTTGCCCTTGCCAGGGCGTTTGTTGTGTCAAGCCAGGCGGTGTTGCTCGACGAACCCACAAGCCACCTGGATATCTCAAATGAAGATGTGGTCTACGAGGCGATTCGTCGAATAAAGGGTGGGGCAACGGTTCTCATGGCCACTCACAGGGTTCTGCATTTGGACTGGGTGGACAGGATACTGGTGATGAACGAAGGATGCATAGTTGAGGAAGGCACCTTCGCCGAGCTCCTGAAGACGGACGGTCTTTTCGCTTCCCTGTACAGAAGCCAACGGTCAAGGATCGGGTATGGCTCCTAATCTTCCCCAGTCCTGAGTAAGCGTCAAACTGCACCCACCTGGCCTTGCGCTGCGGAGTGAAGGATAATCTCCCCGAACTTGCGTGAATCGGGGAGGCTTTCTGCGATGACCAAGGCTGAACAGCAGGTACGGCGCCAGCAGTGGCGGCAGTGGATAGCGGAGTACAGAGCCAGCGGTCTCAGCGCCAGAGAATGGTGCGCGTCCCGCGGGGTAAAACCGGACCGCCTGTGGTACTGGCTGCGGTGCTTCAGGACGGAAGAGGAATCGGGCTCAACTAAGTGGCTGCCGGTAGACCTCAGCGGTGTGGAAACCGAAGGACAATCTGAGGGCGGTTGCTTTGTGGTGAGGGTGGGAAAGGCAGCTGTTGAGGTCCGACCCGGTTTCGATAGGGGCAAGGGAAACAAGTACCGGGAAATCCCCTTGAACTTTGAGGCCCGCAGGGCCGTGGCGAACTGCCTGGCGACGCGACCAGGCGTCACGGAGGACGAACCGCTCTTCTTGGGGCAGCGAGGCCCGATGACACCATCGGGTATCTGGCGGGTCGTGCAGGGCTACGTGAAGGCTGCCGGGGCGACCGTTTCTCCTCACGTCCTGCGTCATACGTTCGCCACTCGGCTGCGGCGGAATGCCGGCGCCGACCCTGTGACTGTCAAGGAACTTCTGAGGCACGAAAAAGCTTGAAACCACGGCGATCTACACCAAACCGAGAGAAGAAGACATGCTTGGCACGGTCGAACGGGTAAATTAGCGGAGCGGGTTGACAGGAAAACTGACAGGAATGGGGGTAGAAAAATGGTCAAAATGTGAACGGGTATGGAAATATTCCCGCAGCGTATAGACGGCAGTAGATGGCGGTAGACAGTACGATGATAATTCGGGACCATGAGGTCTGTGGTTCAAATCCACTCGCCCCGAGCATTGTTTTTCGCGGTGGCTCGCGGTAAAGAAGCTCTTCAACCTTGGATTCCTCGATCGCACAGTATTCGTGCAGGTCTTTGCTCATACCAGAAGGTCCGCCCTCGGCCGGCGACGAATCGAAACTAAAACCCTTTAAAGAGGTGGCTTTTCCGGCGGTGAGCGCAAGGACCGTCCTCATAGCTGACGACGAGGCCCACATCAGGGAGCTTGTTAAGCTCTACCTGCAAAATGACGGATTCCGGCTATTGGAGGCGTCTACCGGGCCCGAAGCTCTTGCCCTCTGGAAAGAATCCTCGCCCGACCTGGTGATCCTCGATATCATGTTGCCCGAACTCGACGGTTGGGAGGTCTTAAAGCAAATCCGGCGCGAGAAGAACACGCCGGTGATCATGCTCACGGCCCGGGGCGAGGAAGTCGATAGAGTACTGGGCCTGGAACTGGGTGCGGACGACTACGTGGTCAAGCCGTTCAGCCCACGGGAGCTGGTTTCCAGGGTCAAGGCGATCCTCAGGAGGGCCGGGGGTGAACCGCCGGGTCTTTACCACATTGCCGGCGCGGATAGTCAAACATCTGGTATGCCGGGCCACGCGACCTCGCAAGTTGGTGGTTCTCACTCCGGTACCGGTTTGGGCGATAAGACGTATCTTCAGGGGGAAGTCCTCGAATACCCGGGTTTGGCGATTGACAAAGCTTCCCGCGAAGTGACCGTCCGCGGGCGGATTTTGACCCTTCCGCCCAAAGAATTCGATCTTCTCTGGCTGCTTGCCTCCAACCCGAACCGGGTGTTCACCAGGGAGTTCCTGCTGGAAACCGTATGGGAGTACAGCTATGTAGGGGATATCCGGACCGTGGATGTACACATACGGCGGTTGCGTCAGAAGATAGAGGAGGACCCCGAGAACCCCAGATACCTGAAGACGGTCTGGGGCGTGGGGTACAAGTTCGAGTACCATCCACCGAGCCGGCGAGAGACCGAACCAAGACAAGGTAGAGCGTGATTACGGGTCGGACGAACAGAGCTTTGCCGAGAGAAGCGCATAAAGCCAACGTCCGAGGAGACCGGGCTATGTCCATCCGAGCAAAACTCACAATTTCGTTTGTCGCGGTGATACTGCTGGTGGCGCTCATCATGGGCGTTTATCAAGCACAGCTGCTTGACCAGCTTTTCAGGCGGATTGCATCGCGGCAGATGGTTCTTCTTGGCGAAAGAGTCGAACCGCTGGTGAAATCGCTCGACGTACCCGCGACCGATGCACAAGCGCTGCGCCGTTTCTTGTCGGGGCTGGCGTTGCTTTCCGAATCGAGGGTGCTCCTCACCGACGATCGGGGTATCGTAATCGTCGACACCGCGGAGGGCGCCAATAGCCTGGTCGGACGAACCGTGCCGCCTCGCCTAATTTCCAAGGCGATGCAGGGCGCGGGCCCGGAGCGGTTCGACTTTCCCATGGTCGGCCCGGATGCGGTGGGTGTAGCCTTGCCCTGGTGGACAGGAGACCGGGTTACCGGAGTCATGATCATCGTCAGGTCCTTAAAGCAGGTCTCCAGCATTGCGAACAGGGAAGTCCTGGCCTTCGTCATCCGCGCGGGGATTGTGGCTTCCGGTGTGACTCTGGTGGTGGCTCTGGTGCTTTCCAGAAGCATCACGAGTCCTTTGAAGAAAATGGCCGGGGTCGCCCGAGCTATCTCCCGCGGCGAGTTCCGCCAGCACATCGAAACCGATTCCGACGATGAACTGGGCGAGCTGGCATCTGCGATGAACGTAATGTCGCAGGAGATATCCAGGCTGGTCGAGGGGCTTACCGAGGAGAAAAACAAACTCCGTCGCGTGATGGAGGAGCGTCAGAAAATGCTTTCGGATATCTCCCACGACCTGCGGACCCCGGTCACTTCCATAAAAGGGTTTGCCGAAGCTCTTACCGACGTCATTAAGACGGAAGATGATCGGCGACGCGCAATCGGAATCATTCGCGACGAGGCCGAAAGGCTGTCCATGCTCGTGGAAGACCTGTTCCTGCTGGTGCGGCTGGAGTCTGGAGAACTGCCTTTCCCGATGTCGAAATCGGACCTGACCAGGCTGGTCCGGGAGACGGTGGCGAGAATGGAACCGGTTGCAAGCGAGCGCCAGGTCGTCATATCGGTAGATACTCCCGCCAACCCAGTGGAAGCGACGATTTGCGAAGACAGGCTGGTCCAGGCCCTATCCAACCTCATAGATAACGCGACGAAATATTCTCCTCCCGGCGGGGAGGTGCGGGTCTCGCTGAGAGTCGAAGATAGCAATGCGCGGATTTCCGTCGCCGATCAGGGTCCCGGTATTCCTGCCGAGGACTTGCCTCACATATTCGAACGGTTCTACCGGGGCGACAAGTCGAGGTCCGGCACAAAGCCCGGCGCCGGGCTGGGGCTTTCCATTGCCAGGTTCATCGTCGAAAAGCACGGTGGTGCGCTAGATGTCGAGAGCAAGGTGGGTCACGGTTCGACCTTTACCATAACCCTTCCCTTGGAGAAACGCTAGACAATTAAGACTTTATACAATTAAGAGTTTACACAGCTAAGACTTTAGACGATTAAGACCTTATCAAAATCCTCCCCGAAGCCTTCCACTACCGTCGGAGACTCGGTCGGGAAGCGGTAGAGAATTAAAACTTTCTTAAAATCCTCCTCCGATCTTCGTTCAAATTTGCCTCCGATACTCGTGAGTGAAAGAAATCCGCCGCATGGAGGTGGCAACGATGTACTGGAAGAAAGCGGTCGCAGGAATCCTTATTGCCGCAATGTGCATAGGCCTCGGAGCTTCCGTCGCGTTAGCCGAGCCGTCCGGTTCCGGGGAGGATGCTCAGGTGTCCGGTGCCTCCGAGTCACAGCTGCTGGCCACCGCACAGAAAGGACCCAGCATCCCGGGCGCGCTGGCGGTCTTGGCGTATATCGCCGGCCGGAGCGGAGCAGCCCTGGAAAACTTGATTGCGGAATTCAAGGGAGGGAAATCACTCCAGCAGATCGCGGAGGAAAACGGACTGGACTGGGCCGAAATCGAAGAGGTTTTTGCACGCAAGCGGTTTGATAAGGAGAAGCTTGTTCCCAGGCTGGAAGAGCGCCTGGCGAGGATGACCGAAAACCGTGCAAAGCTCGAAGAGCATATAGCAAAGCTTTCCGAAAGGATAGCCCGGCTCAGAGAGCGGATTTCTCGGACGCAGGATGGTACGATGAAGGGCTTTGCCGAGAGATTCCTCCACATCCTCGAGCAGAGGCTTTCTCTGGCGCAAGAAAGGTCGGCCCTGCTCGACGAGGCGATCCAGCTTACCCGCGACCTGCTTGAATACGTCAAGACTCTTTAAAAGAGGTCATCGCAGCGGGTTTTTCAGGTCGCGGGTGTAGCCTCATAAATCGAAGAGCTGCACCTCCCCGGTTTCGCGGGGAGGTGCAGCAGAAAGCGTGATCACCTTTTCGCCGGCGCCCCCTGGTGGGGTAGGTGTTCTCTAAACCCCTCCTGCTCGATGAGTACCGGCTCCTCTACCTGGGTCTGCGTCTGGCCTCCCGCATGAGCCTTACGTAACGTTTGTACCTCGACACTTCCAATTCGCCTCGCTCCACCGCTTCCTTTACGGCACATCCTGGCTCATGCGTATGGGAGCAGTTTCGGAATTTGCAAGCAAGGGCCAGTTCCTCGATATCCTCATATTCGGAGCGGACAGGTTCTTCGTCGAGGTCCCAAAACCCGATGGCCCTAAGCCCTGGGATGTCGGCGACCTCTCCGTCGCCCACGCGGAGCAGGCTCGAATAGGTGGTAGAGTGCCGGCCCCGCGAGGTGGCGGAGCTCACCGGAAGAGTTTTGCCGGCAAACCCCGGCTCCAGGCGGTTTAGAATGGAGGTTTTACCTGCACCGGAAGGTCCGAGAAATACCGAAGTCTTTCCCGAAAGCAGCCTGCGGAGTTCGTCGAGTCCTTTTCCCGTCACTGCGCTGGTGAGCACCACTGGAACACCCCGGTTTCGAAGCCAACTTACGATTTCACAGGTTCGGCGCAGCCGGCGTTCATCACCGGCCTCTGCCGAACGTATCGGATTTCCGGTTTCACCTGCACCACTGCCCGCGATTAGATGCGACAGGATGCCTGCTGTAACGGGGTCGACCTCGTCGATCTTGTTGAGACACACCACCGCAGAGACGCCAGCCTGTCTGCACAAGACGAGATAACGTTCAACCGTGCCCGCTTTTAAAGGGGGGATAGTGAGCGATACCACGATGACACCTTGATCCACATTAGCTGCCAGCACCTGCTCGACCCGCTGCCTTCCCGGCATATCCGGCGGGGAGAGCCGGGAAATCTGCGTTTTTCTTGGCAACACTTCCGATATGACGGCCGTTCCCGAAACCGTAGCGCCCGCAACTTCGCGGCGCTCACGGGCGATGCTCTCAAGCACAACGATGTCACCCACGCACGGTAAGTCTCGTGAGTCCTCCACAAGCGCTTTGAAGCGCCCCCTGAGATGACAAAACCACAAGTCTCCGTTGGAATCTACAAGATACGTTCCCGGGCCAGTTCGTACGACCTTTCCTATGATATGGGACAACCTGGTCAATCCTCCCGTTTGGGAGCGAAGGCACGAAAGACGGCGGAACCGATGCTTGGGTTGGAGCCGGACGTAGGCCCGGACACGGGGGGGAACCGGTTTCCACCTTAAAATAACTATGGAAGCTGCCCCCGGTCGGGACCGCTTCAGCGAGCTTCGGGTCGCGGCGTGCCGTATGCTCCCGATGCTTTTTGAAGTGGTTTAGAAGCTGAATTCATACGTCGCGTTAGCAGCATACGGCACCACCTCCAATCACGGAGCTGACGTAGGAAGCATGAAAACTGCGTAGTAAGTATATCACATCCGGTTAAATCTACTTCTCTGGCCCATTTCCCAGGTCAGTGTCTTGTTGCGCGCGAATTCTCCTTAAGGTAGGTGCTCGTCTTTACCCCTGGTAGTGCTTGCGTTACTCTATGAAATGGTCAACTGCATTCCGCCAGCGTTTAAACGCAGGGTTCCTCCGGCCTAGAGCGAATTCGAGGGCAGCTCGCTTTTAGAGTTTCATAGAACGGCGAGTCCAGCTGGGCCGTGCCGAGTGGGTAATGTCTGCGTCAGGGGTTTTGATTGCTACGATGCACCACGGCATTATTGGAAACGAAAGACGGGATCGGCATCCGTGAATGGGGTGATGAATATGGCCCACGAAATGGAGAGGGAGCTTTCTCTTGAATTTGTGAGGGTTACGGAAGCGGCGGCGCTTTCCTGTGGCAGGTTGATGGGCACAGGTGACAAGGAAGTTTGCGACGCTGCTGCAGTAAAGGCCATGAGGCTTGCCCTGAACTCGGTGGATATCGACGGGACGGTAGTGATAGGCGAAGGCGAGATGGACGAAGCTCCCATGCTGTACATAGGGGAGAAAGTGGGGACCGGGAATGGTCCCAGGGTTGACGTGGCCGTAGATCCTCTGGAAGGTACCAACGTGCTGGCCAAAGGGCTCTCGA
Source organism: Candidatus Fermentithermobacillaceae bacterium (assembly GCA_014896535.1). Taxonomy (GTDB): domain Bacteria; phylum Bacillota; class Sulfobacillia; order Fermentithermobacillales; family DUSS01; genus DUSS01. The sequence goes on along the minus strand of JADBKE010000008.1, from coordinate 67,297 downwards.
GGGCGCTGTCAGTGCTGGCGGTCGCAGAAGAGGGGTGCTTACTGCATGCCCCCGATATGTACATGGAGAAGCTGGCGGTGGGGCCCAAAGCTCGAGGAGCGATCGACCTGGACCGGCCAATAGAAGAAAACCTGGAGCGGGTGGCAGCGGCGCTCGGAAAGAACGTTGGCGACCTCGTTGTGGTGATACTCGACCGGCCCAGAAACGAAGGCTTGATTGCGGGCGTACGCAGGGCCGGTGCCAGGGTAAAGCTGATTCCAGACGGAGACCTGTCGCCCGCCGTGGCCGTGGGATTCGAAGATTCTGGTGTGGACGTGCTGGCGGGGATCGGTGGGGCACCGGAAGGGGTCCTGTCCGCTGCGGCGCTGCGGTGCGTCGGCGGGGAGATGCAGGCGAGACTGTGGCCGGTTTCCTCCGAGGAAGTCGAGCGCGCGAAGAGCATGGGCATCGGTGATATCCGAAGAAAGCTCACCATGGATGACCTCGTGAAGGGAGATGACGTAATATTTGCGGCCACGGGAGTCACCGACGGGGAGCTCCTCAGGGGTGTGCGTTATTCTGGAGTGTGGGCCTACACGCACTCGGTTGTAATGCGCGGGACGACCGGCACCATTCGCTTCATCGAAGCCAGACACCGGTTGGACAAGAAGCCCGAGTTCGTGAGGAAGCGGGTTCGCTAAGTGCGCTGAGGTTCGAGACCTCAATTTCGAAACCTCAAGTTTAAGACCTCCAGTTCAAAACCCCAAGTTCAAAACCTCCGGTTCAAAACCTCCGGTTCAGAACCTCAAGTTTAGAACCTCAAGTTTAGAACCTCAAATTTAGAACCTCAAATTTAGAACCTCAAGTTTAGCACCTCAGGTTTAGGGCCTCCAGCATCCAGTCATAAATTCTTTTCCCAGCCATCTTGGTCTTCTCTTTGCTATAACCAACCATGCCTCGTCTTCCCGCTCATACGGGCCTATGCGTCTAACTCCAGGAACAGCGTCACGGGGGTGGCTATGGCGTTGGTGCGGGGTGATGTAACTACCGGGCGGGCTGCTCGGTGCCAACATAGTTTGCACCGACGCGGGTTGCGGAGTTCTGAGTGCCAACCGGGCTTGCAATGACGTGACTTGCGGGGTACCCGGTGCCAACGAGGTTTGCACTGGGGCACGGTTTGGAGATAGCCGGCAACGTTGCTACAAGCGTGAGTGCCAATGAGGTTTGCACTGGAGTACGGTCTTGGGCCTGCAGTGCCCATAACTTTTGCACTGCGTCGATTGGGCGAGGCGCGGGGTGCCAACGTAGTTTGCACCGGATCTAATGGCCGGGGGCTGGGTGCCAACATAGTTTGCACTGGGCAGGGCTTAGAGGCCTTCAGTGCCAGCTAAGCTTGCACTAAGGTAACTTGCCGCGTGCCCGGTGCCAACGAGGTTTGCACTGGCTCAGGGTTTGGGGCTTCGAGTGCCCACGAGGTTTGCACTGGGCCGGATGGCCAGGGCCGAAGTGCCAAGGTCGTTTGCACCAGGGAGGGTTCAGAAGCCCTCAGCGCCAACTAGGTTTGCACTGAAGCGATTCGCGGGGTGCCCGGTGGCAATAAGATTTGCACTCAAGCAGGGTTTGGAACCTTGAGTGCCCACGAGGTTGGCGCCGGGTCGGTTGATGAGTCGCCGGATGCCAAAATAGTTTGCACCGGCTCTGATAACCAGGCGCCTGGTGCCAAAATAGTTTGCACCGGGTAAGGCTGAGAGGTCGGCAGTGCCAACGTTGCTTGCACCGAATCTGAGTGCTGGGTGCAGAGTGCCAACGTCGTTTGCACTGGGCGGATGTGAAACTTTTCAGGCCCTTTCCGACTCGGAACCGTTCGACCCGGTCAACAGTTAACCCCAGGGGCGGAAACCGGGGCCTGCCTGAGGTCCTGGTATTAACCCCCCTGACAGAAACGTGCTGCGACGAGAGCACTTTCCGGATTTTAGGCCCCTTTGCAGACCTCCTTGTTAAGAACCTGCAGATGGACGGCGCAGAGTCCCCTGAGCTCCGTGGGCGCCATTCCACGCTCCAGAAGCTTCTGCTCAGTAAGGGATCAGCCCGTCTGGTGGAACAACTTCCTTCTTTTTACGTCGAAACCGTCGGGTGCACCGGGCATGCAGGCCAGGCTTGCCCGATCAAATCTTGCGAAGGGGGTAATCATCATGACAAAGCGGACCCTGAGTATCGTCCTGGTTCTCGGGCTCATCGTAGCGCTGGGATTGAGCGGCGCCGGAGTTTCGACGAAAGTTCACGCCGAAGAGTCCCAGCCGAGGCTCATCTCCGTTACTGGCGAAGCTTCCATGCAGGTAAAGCCGGATATGGCGACGGTCAGTTTCGGAGTGGAGACAAACGCGCCAACCGCCGCTGAAGCCCAGCAAACCAACTCCCGGGCGATGGACGCCGTTGTCCGGGCGCTCCTCGCGGTGGGTATCGCCAGGGAGGACATCCAGACTTCCAACTTCAGCCTTTACCCCGTGTACGAATGGCGGGGAGAAAAACCCGAACAGAAGCAGGTGCTCGTCGGGTACCGGTGCAACAACACCGTCGTCGCAAAAATCAGAGACATTGCGAGGATTGGAGAAGCCATCGACAGAGCGGTAGCAGCGGGTGCTACCAACATTGGCGGTATCTCTTTCGGGCTTCAGGATCCGGAACCTCTTAAGACACAGCTCCTGGCACAGGCGGTGATCGATGCTCGGAGCAAAGCTGAGACGATGGCGAAAGCTGCCGGGGTCACCATTACGGGAGTTTACAGGATATCGGGTGGCTGGGCCAGCGTGGAGGAGGGTCGTGGCCGCCTTCTCGCCGGTGTTGAGGGAACTTTCACCCCGGTAGAACCTGGGCTTGTCACCATAAGGGCCAGCGTGCAGGCGGATTTTACCTTCTGAGGGTTACCGCGGACCGGAGGGGGCGTAAAGACCCGTCCCCTCCGTCTCCCTTCCGCCCCCTATGTATGCCCTCACCCACCATCCCGGGCTGAACGGACGGGTTTGGCATCCCGCGCTAAACGGACGGCTTAAGCATCCCAGGCTGAACAAACGGCCCACAACTCGACCTGCGCCCGGCGTGTTCCGTTCTTGTGGTTTAGGGGGTCCACCCCAAGCCGTCGATTCTTACCATTACACCTGCGCACCGACGTTTTTCGTACGCATGGTTTGCCACCTTGGGCTGGGTAGACGGTCCGTAATCGATGCCGGGCGCTGCCTTCCTTTAGAGCGCCAGCGAACAAAGCAGCCGATAAAACCGCGTCTTGGTAGGCGAGTTTTGGCGAGTTTTTTCGAGAGGAACCACTTTTCCTATTCAATAGCCTCGCGCCATTCCCGAGGTGGTGGGATATAACCGCGGGATATACTTGTCATGGGAAACGTGCGACAGAGGAAGTCGGGTCGCAGCGTCCCGGCTCCAGCGGCGGACAAGTTCAGTCATGGGAGATGGAGGAGAATAAGCGTGACTCTGAGACTATTCGATAGGGCACCGGGTGAGGGAATCATGAAGGACGTTTCAGAGGCAAAAAAACGAATACTGGACGCCCTCTCCGCGGGGAGACCCTTCTGGCTGGATCTCGAAGCTCCCACCGACGAAGAGGTGGAGATATTGAGGGAAGTGTTCCGCTTCCACCCCCTGGCCATCGAAGACTGCCTCTACCGGCTCCAGCGGCCCAAAGTAGACGAGTATCCCGGCTATTTATTCATAGTGCTTCACTCCGTGAGCAGCGAGGTTCGGGGGCAAACGGCAGCGGGCGATGGTCCTGGCCGCGTCGGGGGAGCGCGAGTGGCCGGTGGATCCGGGGAGCGGAGACCCACTGCTGGGCCCGGGGCGGTGAGTGTACGGGGGAAAGACACCGGCAGGAGGCTGGCCAACCGGTGGGAGGCGGGTCCGGGCCTCTTCGTGCCTCTCGAGACAGACGTTTTCGTATCCGAGAAGTTCCTTGTGACGTTTCACTGGGACAGGATTCCCTCTCTCGAACAGATTTACGCCGACCTCCTGGCCTGCCACTCCGCACCCGGTTCATTGCGGAGCACCGGTTACCTGCTCCAGCGCATAATGCGGGTTCTGGTGGACGATTTCTTTCCGGTCCTCGACCGGGTCGAGGATCACCTGGAGGATATCGAGCGGCGTATTTTTCAGCGCCCCAGCCAGGAACTCCTGGCACAGGCTTTTTCCTTGCGCAGAACCATAATCCGCATCAGGAAATCTCTTTCGCCGGAGCGCGAGGTCTTGAACGCGCTCTTGCGCCGGGATCAGCCGTTTATGACGGGCGACGACAGGGCCTATTTCCTGGACGTGTACGACCACATTCTGAGACTCTTCGATCACGTCGATAACCTGCACGACCTCCTCTCCAACGCGCTGGACGCCTATCTTTCCAGCATGTCAAACAGACTTAACGAGATAATGAAGGTTCTCACCATGATCAGCACTATTATGATGCCCCTTTCGCTCGTGGCGGGCATCTACGGCATGAATTTCGCCTACATGCCCGAGCTTCACTGGAAGTTCGGCTATCCATTTGCCCTTCTCATCATGGCGGTCATTACCGGAGTGATGGTCTGGTACTTCAAGCGGAAAGGGTGGATTTAATCCCCAACGAGCTGGAGCCCGGATAACAACCTTAAACAGGTCATGCAACCGTGCCGTAAAATCCTGATTTATGGTCCCCAACGAGTCGGAGCTCCGATAACAGCCGAGTTGGAGCCCGGATAGCAACCTAGTTGAAGCCTGGATAACAAGCGATCTGAAGCCCGGATAACGCTGGCACTGCGCAAGGCCCTTGCCATGGCACTGCTCGGCCAAAGTAACAACAAAGTAACAACAAAGTAACAACAAAGTAACAACCGAGATGAACCCCGGATAACGCTGGTGCGCGGCAGCTTTGGGTGTATTTGCCTGCGGATAAACGCCGAGGATTGAATGGTATCAAAACCAGCCTGTTCGGTTCCCCTGGACCGTTGATAATATACTCCTGGTGCGTCCTGACGCTCTTGATGTGCCTGGCTGCTGGTGACGCGTCTTGGTGGTCCTGGTTCGTCTTGTGAAATCTCAACCCCGGAATCTCGATCCTGAGGGCGGGCGATTCCGGGCTCGTCCGGTTGCACAAAGATTTGCAGAGAGCTACGAGAACATGAAGGAAATCAAACCGGTAAAAGCGAATAGAGGACCACATACTCATCACTGATGAGTGAGAAGTTACACAGTCATTATCACCAAGTAAGGAGGGTGTCTTGATGAGACTGGCAAGGAGGGTGCTGCCGGTTCTTCTGCTCGGAGCCTTGGTGCTGACCGGGTGCAAAGGCGCCGGCCCAGCTCCGAGGAAGTCAGGCGACGTGGTAGGGATCTACTCTGGCGAGCTCACGACCATCAACTATTTGGTTACCGCTACCACAGCCGAACAGTCGGTGGCCGCCAACTGCATCGACTGCCTGGTGGAGTACGATAACCTGGGTATTTTGAGGCCTGCGCTCGCCACGTCGTGGGAAGTCTCACCGGACGGTCTCACGTGGACCTTCCATATCCGGAAGGGCGTGAAGTGGCTCACCTACCAGGGTAAAGAGTACGCGGAAGTCACTGCACAGGACTGGGTTGATGCCGCAAAGTACATCCTGAACCCGAAGAACGCTTCCCAGACCGCCGACATCGTGTACCGGGTTATCAAGAACGCCGAGAAGTACTTCAACGGCGAGATCACCGACTTCAACGAGGTCGGAGTTAAAGCCAAGGACAAGTATACGTTGGTGTACACCCTGGAGAAACCCGTTCCGTACTTCCTCAGCATGCTCACCTACTGCCCGTTTATGCCGGTAAACGGCAAGTTCCTGCAGGAAGTGGGCGACAAGTTCGGAACGGACAACGAATACCTCCTTTACAACGGGTGCTACATCTTCTCGGTATGGGAGCCCCACAACCAGCAGGTGTTTGTGAAGAACGAAAAGTACTGGGACGCCAAGAACGTACACATCCCGAGGCTCATCTTCAAGTTCAACCAGGAAGCTGCGACGCTGGCACCGGAGCTCTTCTTGCGCGGCGAGATCACGGGCGCCGGGATCCCCACCGATGCCTTGGATGAATGGATGAAGGATCCGCAAAAGAGCAAGATGGTTCGCCCGGCCGAGACCAGCTTTTACACCTACTTCTACGCGTTCAACTTCAATCCCAAGTTTCCCGCGGAGTACGAGCCCGAGAACTGGAAGATCGCCGTTAACAACTTGAACTTCCGCAAGGCCATATTCCACGCTCTCGATCGCAGGGCGGCGCTTCTCACCACCGACCCGTACTACCCCGAGCGGATGATCAACAACACTATCACGCCGAAGAACTTTGCGGCGTATGGTGGTAAGGACTTCACTCAGATCGGCGAGCTTGCCGAAATTTCCAATAGGGATAGCTTCAATCCCGAGCTGGCGCTCCAGTACCGGGACAAGGCCAAGCAGGAGCTGGCCGGCAAGGTCAAGTTCCCGGTGAAGGTCATGATGCCCTACAACACCGGCAGTACGTCGTGGACCAACCGGGTCCAGGTGGTTGAGCAACAGCTCGAAAATCTCCTAGGCAAGGACTTCATCGACATCATCCCGGTGGGATTCCCGCCGACGGGCTTCCTCAACGCCACGCGTCGCGCCGGGAACTACGCGCTCATGGAGTGCAACTGGGGACCGGACTACGCCGACCCCGAGACTTACACGGATCCGTTCTACCCCGGCAGCAACTACAACTGGCCGGAGATGGCCGAGGGTTACCTCGAGCCTAACGGAAAGACCAAGTACCAGAATATGGTTGACGAGGCCAAGGCCGAAGTGATAGACATCGGCAGGCGTTACGAGCTCTTCGCCAAGGCCGAGGCGTTCCTCATCAACGAAGCCTTTGTGATACCGTACTCGGTAGGTGGCGGGGGATACGTGGCGACCAAACTCGAGCCGTTCACGTCGCCGTACGCGCCTTTCGGGGTGTCGTCGCTCAAGTACAAGGGCCAGGTGGTTCTCGACAAGCCCATGAGCACAGAGGAGTACAAGGCTGCGTACGAGAAGTGGCTGAAGGACAGAGAAGCTGCTCTCCAGCAGGAGGCGGCCAAGGCGAAGAAGTAGCCACGTTGTAGCGCTTCCTGCGGTGAGCGCGGGAACGCGAACGTGCCTAGGTCCGTAGAAATGAGGTCATAGAAGAGCAGGGAAGAGCGTCCATGGTACCGGACGCAAGTCCAGGTCCCGGGCGCTCTTTCCCTGAGACGGAGGCGCTTTTATCGAAAGTCGGTGGCGATGATGCGGAAGACGACGGAACAGGACCCGGAACCGGGAAGAGGGGTCATGCGGCATGTTGAAATACAGCCTTAGGAGATTACTTCATTCGCTGGTAACTCTATTCATGGTCCTGACCTTAGTGTTCCTCTTGATGCGCCTTCTACCGGTTGAGGGTTATTACGGCGAGAGAGCCGACAAGCTGACGCCCGCGCAGAAAGAAGCGATTCTGCGGAAGATGGGACTCCTCGATCCCTGGTACGTGCAGCTGCGGAACTTCTACCTGCAACTTCTCCGCGGTGACCTCGGCGTTTCGGTGATATATCGGGCCAACGTCCCCGTCAAAGAAATCTTGGCTGCGAAAATCCCGTATTCGGTTGCTTTCGGCCTGGGTGCCCTGGTGCTGTCGCTTGTGGCGGGGCTCGCCATGGGTATTCACATGGCGCAAAACAAGGGGCTTTTCTGGGACAAATTCTGGACTTGGTATGTAGTGTTCATCAATGCGGTTCCGGGGGCCGTGTATCTCTTGTTCATCCAGCTTTACGGGACTTCCATCACGGGGCTTCCCATGCTTTTTGACAGGTATAACGTTCGCAGCTGGATTCTGCCCCTCGTTTCGATGTCCCTCAGTGGGATCGCTGCGAACGCCATGTGGCTCAGGCGTTTCATGGTGGACGAGCTTAACAAAGACTATATTCGTCTGGCCAGAGCAAAGGGCATGTCAAGCAGGGCCATCATGGTAAAGCACGTTTTGCGCAACGCCTTCGTGCCTCTGGCTAATTATCTGCCCGCTTCCATACTGTTCACCATCTCGGGCTCCATCTACGTGGAATCTCTTTACTCAATACCCGGAATGGGCGGTCTTCTCGTGACGGCGATATCCCGCCAGGATAACCCGCTGGTGCAGGCGCTGGTGCTCATATATTCGAGCCTGGGAATCCTTGGCCTCTTCCTGGGAGATGTGCTGATGGCCATCCTCGACCCCCGGATCAGACTGGAAAAGCAAGGAGGGGCCAGATGATGACAGCAAAAGAGAAGGAAGTCATCCAGGCCATCGAGGAGCAGGAGCTTTTTACGTTTGCTCAGTACGATCCGGAAGCTGCCGAACGCACCGGCTATTCCGATTACTCGTACTGGCGGTCGACGATAAGGGTCTTTCTCAGGAACAAGACGGCGGTGTTCCTCTTGATATTGATGACCTCTCTCGTGGCCTTTACCTTCATCCAGCCCTACCTTCCGGGCCAGAAGGACCCGATAAAGATCCACATCGATCCCAATACAGGGTTGCAACTGAGAAACCACCCGCCGGACAAGGAATTCTGGTTCGGCACCAATTCCATCGGTCAGGACCTGTGGGCGCGGCTCTGGTCCGGGACCAGAACCTCTCTCCTCATAGCAATCATCGTGGGAATATGGGAGATAGTGTTCGGGACCTTCGTGGGAGCCATATGGGGCTACGTCAGGCCGCTCGAGGCTTTTCTTACCGAGGCGTACAACGTGATCAGCAACATCCCCACGACGATCATCTTGATGCTTATTGCCTATATCCTGCGTCCGAGTTTTCAGACGATGATTATAGCTATGTGCGCGACCGGGTGGCTCGGCATGGCGCGTTTTGTGAGAAATCAGATCGTGATCATCCGGGACCGCGAATACAACCTGGCGTCGCGCTGCCTTGGGACCCCGACGGGAAGGATCATCGTGAAGAACCTTTTGCCGTATCTCGTGTCGGTGATGGTGATGCGGGTGGCCCTGTCGATTCCGGGGACGATCGGTTGGGAAGTATTCCTGACCTACATCGGCCTTGGTCTGCCCTTGAACATCCCTTCGCTGGGTAACCTATTGAACGAAGGACGCCGGGTGATGATGGCGCCTGCCCTGCGATACCAGTTGTTCTTCCCCGCAGTGGTGCTGTCCGTCATTACGGTCTCGTTTTACGTGTTGGGGAACGCCTTTGCGGACGCTTCTGATCCCCGCAATCACTTCTAAGGGGGCGAGAACATGAGTGAGCCGATACTCTCGGCGAGAGACGTAGTCATCAAGTTCAGTCTGCGTGGGCAGACTCTCACAGCTGTCCGTGGAGCTTCCCTGGACCTGTACGAGGGGGAGTCGGTGGCCATCGTCGGCGAATCGGGTTCCGGCAAGAGCGTGTTTACCAAGTCGTGGATAGGGATGCTGGACGCCAACGGATGGGTGGATTCCGGCTCGATCCTGTTCGAGGGCAAAGACCTGGCCAAGTTTAAGACGGAAGAAGAGTGGTTGACCATCAGAGGTAAGAAGATCGCGATGGTCTTTCAGGACCCCATGACGGCGCTCAATCCGCTTCGAACGATAGGATCGCAGATTCAGGAGACCCTCGAGCTTCACCAGGGTCTGAGGGGCCAGGAGGCCAAGAGGCGCACGATTGAGATCCTGGCACAGGTAGGCATCAGCGAGCCGGAGATGCGGTATCGCCAGTACCCGCACGAGTTTTCCGGGGGGATGCGGCAGCGGGTGGTCATCGCCATAGCCATCGCATGTAACCCTCGCATACTGATTTGCGACGAGCCGACCACGTCTTTGGACGTGACGATACAGGCGCAGATACTCGAACTCATTCGCAAGCTTCAGAAAGAACTCAAAGTCACCCTCGTGTACATCACGCACGACCTCGGAGTTGTCGCAAACGTGGCCGACCGGGTTGCGGTGATGTACGCCGGAGAGATCATCGAGTACGGAACGGTTGAGGAGATCTTCTACGATCCCCGGCACCCCTACACCTGGGCTCTTCTGTCTTCTCTGCCGCAGCTGGGCATTAAGGGACAGCCTCTTTACTCGATCAGGGGGACTCCGCCCAACCTTTTCAATGAGATACGCGGGGATCCGTTTGCGCCGAGAAACCCGCAAGCGCTGAAGATAGACTTTGTCAAGAGCCCACCGTTCTTCCAGGTCAGTCCGACTCACTATGCCAAGACCTGGCTATTGGATCCGAGGGCTCCCAAGGTGGAGCCGCCTGAAATAGTCAAAGCCATGCGAGCCAAATACGAGAGGTATGCGGTATGATGAGCGAAACTTGCATCAAGACCCAGAGCACGAACATGAATACTGGAGTAAATCAAGGGATTAATCCGGCCGTCGCCGACGGGGCCTTGGAAGCCGAGCAAAAGGCGAAGAAGGCGGAGGTGATTCTCGAGCTCAAGAACGTGCGAGTTCAGTTCAAAGGCAAGGGCAGAAAGCCCATTGTGGCGGTGAACGACGTATCGTTCCAGGTCTATAAGGGTGAGACCCTGGGACTTGTCGGAGAGACCGGGTCCGGGAAGACCTCCATCGGTAGGGCGATAGTGAGGATCAACGAGACGGCCGCCGGTGAGATTCTGTTCAAGGGCAGAAGGATAAACGGTGTCATCCCGAAGGAACTGGACCGGGAAGTGACCCGGAAGATCCAGATGATATTCCAAGACCCGATGGCATCCCTGAACGAGCGGGCCAAAGTCGACTACATCGTTTCGGAGGGCCTGTACAACATCGGCGGTTTCAAAGATGAGGCCGAAAGACGGGCTAAGGTGGAAAAGGCCCTGCTTGAGGTCGGTCTTCTGCCGGAATTCGCGTCTCGCTTTCCTCACGAGTTTTCCGGCGGCCAGAGACAGCGTATCGGGATCGCCCGAGCTCTCATCATGGAGCCGGAATTCATCATCGCCGACGAACCCATTTCTTCGCTGGATGTCTCCATCAGGGCGCAGGTGCTGAACCTTCTCCTGGATCTTCAGAAAAAGAAAGGTCTCACCTATCTGTTCATCTCCCACGACCTGTCGGTGGTGCGCTTCATTGCGGACCGCGTCGCCGTCATGTACAAAGGTCGTCTGGTGGAGCTCGCCGATACCGAGGAGCTCTTTCATTCACCGCTGCATCCCTACACGCGAGCTTTGCTCTCTGCGATTCCCGTTCCCGACCCGAGAATCGAGAAAAAGAAGAAAGTGCTTGTGTACGACCCCAGCTGCCACGATTATTCCAAGGACCCACCTCGATGGGTGGAGATCAAAAAGGGTCACTTCGTACTGGCCAATAATGCCGAGATCGACCAGTACTTGGCCAAGATAGACGCCGGCGGCCTTGCCAACGAGTTCCTGTGGTTGCAATGAACCGGCGGGGAGCAACCTGTCGGTCATCTGACGTCCCGCGTACAGGTGGGTGAGTTCCTGTGGTTGTGACCTACTCCGGGGGCAGCGCGCCGCAGCCGGACACAACTACTGCATATTGATGAGCGGTAGCCAGCTGCAACCCGCGCCGGGAGGTAGCGCGACGTAAGCACGATCGCACGACCGGGCCGCGGGCGAGGCAAGAGGCAGTTGGGGCTTGTGCCGGGGACTCGATCACCCTCGTACTCGGCGCCGTACCCCGGGGTCAGCAGGCTCGGAGAAGGAGCTCGCAGCCTATGACGCCGGGAGACGAGTAGAACCTCGCCCCGATTCCGAACAGGTGATAGAGGGCGGTGGACAGGATGGCGAGCTGGAGCGCGGACCACAGAAGGACGCGTATGAGTTCTGCGGAAAAGCTGGATGTACGGCTTTCCTGGAAGTCCGCATCGAGCTCGTCGAGCTCTTTGTTCGTTTTGGGTAAGCTGAGGCCGCTTTCTTCCTGTAGGTGAATGAGTTCTCTCAGTTCCTTGCCAGACGTTTTGTCTTCGGGAAGGTCTCGGGCCAACTCGCTTTCGTGGTGTCCGAGCACCCCGGAGGCGGGTTTCCGGCGGCGGGTACTTCCTGCCAGGAAAGAAGTTGACCTTCTGAGGTAGGCGAACCACGCCAACAAAAGGTACAGCACCATAAAGGCGGGGAGCAGCGGACCCATGTAGTACAGGTTCCCGTAGCCCCACCAGGCGACGGCGTACGAGACGAAAACCCCAATACCCGTAGGAACGAGCGCGTAGGCGAAAGTCTTCAACGCAGGTGTCAACTCCTTCCCGGAAGTCTCCCTTCCTGAGTAGCCTTTTTGGCGCCGAGTTGCGTATGTAGTTTACCACAATGGACCGAGACCCTGACTGGCCCTGCCGGAGGACAGGTGCGCCCAGCCGGCGGTGATATACTATCGACGAACTGGATGGGAGGGAAAGGAGATGTCCTTTAAGGTTTGCTCGGATGTGGGGGGTTCGGCGGGTGTCCCGAGGTGCGTTGTCCGCCGTGGCCGGTTCAGGCCCACGACTCGGCGGCCCTCTGCTTCCGGTTGGAGACCTCCATCTGCGCTGAAAGCGTCCCTCCTTGTGGGTCTTGTCGTCCTCCTGACCGTGGTGAATCCGGTCTTGCCGGCGGGTTGCAGAAAGATTCCGAGCGATTCCGAGATACTCCAGACGGTCCAGTCGATTCTGGCGGAGATATCCGTCAGCCACAAACTGGATGAGAGGGAAGTCGTCTTTGAAATAAATCCCACCGTGGAAAAGCGGACTATTGCCTTGAAGGGGAAGACCAGCGAGCCAGCGCTGAAGGACGAACTCATATCCCGGGTATCGGCAATCGAGGGGGCGAAGGTCCAGGATGCCGTCGAGGTGCTCCCTTCGAAGTCCCTCGGGGACAAGACCTTCGCGGTGGTAAAGGAGCCCGTGATCAACCTGGGGGATGGCCCCGGTCGGAATCAGGGCTCTCACGTGGTGACTCAGTCCAAAATCGGGGACATCCTGATGCTTCTGGAGGAAAGGGACGGCTGGTATTTGGCTCAGATGACCGCCGACAGGTACCTCGGGTGGGTCAGCGACGGGGAGATATGGAGAGTTGATAAAGCGACGTTGAGCTCATATCTGTCGGGAAAAGTAGCGCTGGTGGTGGCCAAGATGACCCCAGCCCTTGGCACTCCGGGTGGGAAGGAGGTCTTCGAGAAGGACCTGGTACAGGGTGTGGTGCTGCCTGTGAAGTCGGCGGATGAGAGATGGGTCGCCGTCAAGCTGCCCGGAAGGGACGTGGCCTATGTGAAGGCATCCGACGTCAGGGTTTTCGACCGGCTCGACCAGGTCTTTGCCGAGAAGAAAGGCGCGGATGCCGTCATCGCCACGGCCAAGCAGTACCTCGGGCTCGGGTACCTGTGGGGCGGAACAACGGCGTACGGGTTCGACTGCTCCGGATTCACGCAGTTTTGCTTCCGGATGAACGGTTATTTCCTTCGCCGGGACGCGGATATGCAATACGAGATGGGTGAAGCCGTGCCTGACCGAAAGGACCTGAAGCCGGGGGACCTGGTATTCTTCCAAACGTACAAGGAGGGCCCGTCACACGTAGGGATTTATATCGGCGATTCCCGGTTCATACATGCGAGTTCGTCGAGAGGTGTTGCCGTAAACAGTTTTAACCCGTCCCACCCCGATTACTCGCCGGATCTCGATCGTAAATACCTGGGGGCGCGGCGGATAATCAAATAGACTCCGGTTGTTGTTACAGGCGGACCGGGGTACGGCACGTTTTCTGCGCGCGGTTTGTACAAAAGGTTGGTCCGTGTGTCCTCACACCGTTCCGCCTGGCGGGACAAGGTTTGTACAAAGGTTGGTGCAGAAGAACGGAGGCCGCCAAGGACAAAATGACCCATATACGAGTGATGCTCGTCGGCAAGGTGCGGGAGGGGTACCTGCGCGAAGGGATAAGCGAGTACATCAAACGCATCCGTCCCCATGCACGGGTGGAGTTTGTGGAGATCAAGGACGAGCCCCTGCGGGATAGTGCTTCTTCTAAAGAGATCGAATCGGCCACCGAAGTCGAAGGATACCGGGTTCTGGCGGCCCTGCGAGAAGGGGAGTATCTGATCGCCTTGGATTCCCGCGGCAGGATGTTTACCTCGGTGGAGTTTGCCCGATGGCTGCAAGAGCGGGGGATACGCGGCGAGTCCCGGCTGGCTTTCGTCATCGGAGGGCCCAACGGCCTGTCGCGCGTGGTCACCGACAAGGCCGGGCTCGTTCTGTCGCTCGGCCCGATGACCTTCCTCCACCAGTTCGTTCCCCTGCTCTTACTGGAGCAGATTTACAGGGCATTCAAGATCATCGCGGGGGAGCCGTATCATCGTTAGGGCGACTCTTGGATCTGGTTACCGCGTAGCAGGTGACCCCTCGCTAGTATTTTCAAGGGTTTCTACCCTACCGCGTGTAGCAGCGCTAATTTTTCGTACGTCACATCGACTCCCTCTGAGTCATCTCCACCATTTTCTGAATCGCCGATTCCAGTGCCTGAGGAAGCCCCATTATCCTCACATCGAGAAATCCCCTGGTTATAAGCGAAACTGCCTCGTCCCGGGGAATCCCTCTGGCCATGAGATATTCCACCTCCTCTTCAGAGATGGGGCCGATGGCCGCCTCGTGGGAGAGAAGGCTCTCGGGAGCACCGTCGGACTCCAGCTCGGGAATGGCGAACATCCGGGCTTTGTTGCCGAACACGATCCCTCTGCAGTCAAGGTGAGCCCGGGAACGGTTCTGCCTGGCCAGAAGGGTTCCTCTCGTGTACACCACGGACCTGTCCTGCACGATGGCTCTGGAAACCGCCTCGCCCGAGGAGTCCTCTCCCTCCAGGACGATCTTGGAACCTGCGTCGATGTAAGAATCCTCCAATCCGTAGATGAGAGTGTTGAACACCGCCCGTGAACCCCGACCGCGCAGGTATGCGACGGGGTAGGTCTGAACCGACTTAACCGGCTTCAACAGGATATAATTGGAAATGAACGTCCCGCCATGTTCAACCAGAGCACCAGACCTCGGCCTTACGTGGAACTCGGGACCCCAGTTGTGGACCATGGTAAACGTAAGCTTTGCGCCGGCTCTCACGAAAAATTCGGATATGCCGATGTGGAGGCCGGTCTTGACCCGAGGCGAAGTCGTACACCCGGAAATTATGTGGGCGCTCGAGTCCTTCTCTAGAATGACTATGTTGTGGACGTTCTGAACCTCGGCGTTTTCGTGGAGTAAAAGGCACGACTGGACCGGAAGTTCCACTTCCTGGCCCTCGAAAACCCTGATGAAGTACCCGTGCACGTCGTGGAGCTGGGAGAAAGCGGTGTACTTGTCCTGGTCAGGAGCTACGAGGGTCCACCAGAGATCCCGCACTTCCGGATATTT
Source organism: Candidatus Fermentithermobacillaceae bacterium (assembly GCA_014896535.1). Taxonomy (GTDB): domain Bacteria; phylum Bacillota; class Sulfobacillia; order Fermentithermobacillales; family DUSS01; genus DUSS01. Next base: position 52,009 of record JADBKE010000008.1, on the reverse strand, counting down.
CTCAAGCGCATCTCCCACGTCCATTATCTCGAGCTTTCCTGAGTAAATCCGGTTGACCCTTTCATATATGACGTTCTTTCCAACCTGCACGTAACTTCCGGCCCGACCACTTTCAGACGGGTCTACGCCCGAAGCGAGCATCACATCCTTTATTTCGTCGGGAAGGGTTTCCAGCGAGTTTGTGCGCCCCAGGGCTTTTCCTTCGTGGAATGCCCGGAGGTCGATATCCAGGCCATAAGCCGCCTTCTTTTCCCGTGCCGCTTCTGCCCTCTGGTCGAGCTCCCGAAGCCGGGAGGAGTCAAGCCCCCTCAGACTGGGGCGTACTTCTTCGAGTTCCCGCTCTACCGGCACGACTGGCACCTCCCGTAACCGTGCTTCTGGACCTCCTCGAACAAGTCGCGAGGGTTGCCGTGGCAGGCGATTTTTCCGTCTATGAGGATGTGACCCTTGTCGGCGTTGACGTATCGCAGGATGTGGCCGGTGTGAGTCACGATTACTCCAGACGCCTTGCGTTCCTTTATCTTCTCGCGCTTGCCGAGAAGATCGTTGATGGCTTCGCCTATCAGGGCGATGTTGTCCAGATCCACCCCCGACTCGGGTTCGTCCAAAAGCACGAGTTCGGGCGCCTGGCAGAGGAGCTGAAACATCTCGGACCTTTTGAGTTCGCCTCCGGAAAAGCCGTAATTGAGCTCGCGGTCGAGGTGTCCGGAAAGGTTCAGCCTTTCGGCAATGCCTTCTAAACTCGGGGCGGACGGGTGAGCGACTTCCCTCACGGAAGCAACGGTCTGGGCGATCTCCCGCAACTTAACTCCTCGCACTGCTGGAGGCTTCTGAAACATCATACCTATGCCCAGCCGGGCCCTGGCGTCCGGCGTGAGGGATGTGATGTCCTTGCCTTTGAAGTAAACAGCGCCTCTGGTGACGCGGTACCTGGGCATCCCCATAATGGCCATGAGCAGAGTCGTCTTACCTCCGCCGTTGGGGCCGAGGAGCACGTGGGTTTCGCCGGCCCCCACTTCTAGATCAATGCCCTTCAGGATGGGCTTTCCCTCGACTTCCACGTGGAGGTCTTCCACCACCAGCATGCGAATCGCCCCTTCCAGCGCGGTTTCTAAGAAATGATGGTCCGGGCCGGTGAAGGTTGTCAAGGAAGGGGCACAGCCCGGCCTTTTACGTCACGGCTTCCCTCGGAGTGCGGCCCATACGCAGCGCCAATAGATGCGGGCTGCGCAAACGGGACGGCGCGTCCGCCGATGAGGCTACCCGGCCCTTTTGACGTGTGACACGGAAACCGCGAGGAGGCCCGCCGATATTTGGGGACCGCAATCGACATGAGTCGTCATGAACCGCCTGGCATAGGAAGTTAAGGGAGATCTTGACACACCGTGTCGCGTCCCGTAATATGGGGATGGAACAAATTACCAGTGGCCGTGCCCGGGAATCTACCGCTCAACGCCAATACGTGAAGAAAGGAGGAAAGACGGCCTGATCCCTGGCGTTAAAAGCGGCATCCCTGACAACCCAAAGCCGCCACCGGCGCCCTATAAGACCTTTCCCTCCGGGCACGGCCCGAGGAGGTGAGATGCCGGCGCGGCTCGTGGGGGAAAAGGCGAATGCCGGCTGCGCAGACGGGTGGACTGACCGGCAGCGACGGTGATGCGAGCCGTTGCAGGAGAGGCTTCGCCGCAAGGCGTGTCTGGTCGATACTCCGGGAGGGAAACCAGGAGGTGATGGGTTGAAAACCGCGCTGAAGAGACACAGGATACTTCTGGTATCCGCGATGCTCGGGCTTTCGGCAGCTCTATTTTCCGGAATGACCGTTTCCAACTACGTTAAGACGAAACCGGTGGTCGTTGCCGCGCGAGATCTGGTTCCCCACGAGAAAATACGGCGGTCCGACGTGAAGCTCGTCCAAATGCCGGTCAAGGCGGTCCATCCCGCATCTCTTCCCCTTGAGCAGGTGGTGGGCGGTTTCTCCGCCACGTACCTCGTCGCCGGCCAACAAGTTCTCAAGGGCCACGTCCGGTTCGGCATAAACGAAGCCGGGCTATCCTTCGACCTTCCGTCGGGCTGGAGAGGGATGTTCATCCCCGTGACGCCCGAGAGGTGCCTGGGCGGGGAGGTCAGAGCGGGCGAGAAAATCGACGTCATCTTCTGCCCGAAGGCGAGCTATTCCCAGCCGGAGCGCCGGGGCGTGACGGTACTTCGCGACGTGGTTGTCCTGGAAGTTAAGAGAGCCAAGGACACCGGCGAGTTTGCGGGCGTGATGGCCCTGCTAAGCCCGGAGGCGTGCGAAATCCTGGCTGGGTGTCTGGAAAGCGGGAACGTCTATGTTTCTCTAGTTCCCCGCAACGAGGCCCCTGACGCCGGAGAAGGAGAAGGCTCCGGGCCATGAGAGGATTACCGCTTTCGGGGCTCAAGAAGCCCGGCACCCCGGTGGCGAGAGGTCCGGCGGGTGGGATCCGCGAGGACGGCGGGCGAGGGTCGCAGGAACAGACCATCCTCGTCGTGGGTGAACCCGAGGCCGAGTTTTTAGCCAGGGCCATGTTCCCTGGCGCGGAAGTGATAGCTTCGGTCAAGGAAACCGCGCTGGCCGAGTACATGGCGGGTCGAGTCCGGCCGCACGTGGTGGTGGTGGACCCGACTGTGACGCCTCGGGGAGAAACCGTTGAGCAATGGGTAGGAAGGCTCCAGATCTCGTTTCCCGGCATCGAAGTGATCATCTTGCCTGCCGGGCAAGGCTCCGGTCGTGAACGACGGCCCCTCGGTGCGCCTGCGACAGCTGAGACCCGCGTCATCGGTCAGGAGACCGTCGCCGTGTGGAGCCCCAAGGGCGGCGTGGGGAAGACGTTCGTCGCGATTAACCTGGCCTGCGCTTCCGCGATTTCGACCGGGGGAAACACCTGTCTTCTCGACCTCGATCTTCACTCCGGAGACGTCGCGTGCAACCTGGATCTCCTGGAGGGTCCGAGCATAATCGACATTCTGTCGAATCTGTCCGATATGCGTCCGGAAACCATGGAGAGGTTTACGGTAGTTCATCCTTCGAGCGGCCTGCAGGTTCTGGCGGCGCCCAAGCGTCCGGAGCTGTCGGATCTGGTCGAATCGCAGCATGTGAGAACCATTCTATCGCTTGCCCGTCGCAGGTGGGGGTTGGTGTTCGTGGACACTCCTCCCGACATAACCAGTGAAGTTGTGGGCGAGTGCATAGATCAGGCATCGAAAATAGTCATGGTCGTGACGCAGGATGTGGCCGCTCTCAGGCAGGCCAAAATGGCCCTGGACATCTTGAAGCGAATAGGCGTGGGCCAAAAAGAGGGCCTCGCCGTGGTGGTCAACAGAGTCTCTCACCAGTCTCTCTTTCCGGTATCGCGGATAGAGGAATACCTCGAGGTCGAGGTCCTTGGTGCCATCCCCGAAGACAGGAAGAGTGCCGAGAAGGCCGGCATGGACGGAAAACCGGTCGTTCTTTACTCCCGGAACGAGGCGTCGCAAGCTTTCTGGGAAATCCTCGGCCGGCTTATCCCAGGCCTGGTTACCGGTGGCGAGTGTTCCGGCCAGAAAAAGAGAAGGAGGTTCGGGCTTTGGTAAGCCTTCTAAAACGCCTTGAGGAAAAGCCTTCGAATCCCCCGGGGGCAGATCTGGTGCGGGAGACATCTTTCGAGGAAGTGGCCGCCAAGGTACGGGAGAAGATCCTCGAGAAGTACGGAGAGGCGGTGGCCCTGGCCAGGACTTCCCGGGACAAGCGAGAGGAGGTTACTATGCTCGTCTCGGAGCTCCTGGTTACGATGGGTCTAAGCTTCGGCAAGGTGACCAGGCGGGAACTGGCCGAACGGATAGTCCAGGAGCTCCTGGGTCTCGGTCCCCTCGACGAGTTCCTCGAGGATCCGATGGTCACGGAAATCATGGTGAACGGACCTTCACGTGTGTACGTAGAGCGAAACGGGCGCATAGAGCTCACGACTTCATCCTTTCGGGATGACCGTCATCTCTTGGATATCATAAACAGGATAGTTTCCGTCGCGGGCAGGCGTATTGACCGGACGTCTCCCTTCGTCGACGCCCGGCTGCCCGACGGCTCCAGGGTAAACGCCATCGTGCCTCCGCTTTCCCTTTCCGGCCCGGTTCTGACCATCCGCAAGTTCCCCAGAAGGTTCACAACATTCGAGGAACTCGTTGAGGAGGGCACGATGACTTCGCAGACCGCCTCGCTTCTCGCGGCCTGCGTGAAAGAACGCCTGGACATTGTGGTATCGGGGGCCGCGGGAACCGGAAAGACCACGACGTTGAACGTCCTGGCCAACTCGGTTCCGCCGGAGGAGCGCCTCATCGTCCTGGAAGACTCTGCTGAAATGTATATCCCGGATAGGCATTGCGTGAGGCTCGAGTCCCGACCCGCCAACATCGAGGGGAAAGGCGAAGTGACCATCAGAGACCTGTTGAAGAACGCCCTGAGGATGAGGCCGGACAGAATCATCATCGGAGAGTGCAGGGGAAAGGAAACCTTCGACCTGGTAATGGCCATGAACACGGGACACGAAGGATGCCTCTCCACCGTCCACGCCAACTCTTCCCGGGATTGTCTGGCCAGAATGGAAGCCATGGCTCTTACGGCCGGGGAGGGTGTCCCGCTCGAGGTACTGAGGACGTGGATCACCGCTGCCGTGGACGTCCTGGTTCATCAGGTGAGGACCCCAAACGGCAGGAGAATGGTAGCCGAGGTCTCGTTTCTGGGCCAGGGGTTGGACGATTCTCAATGCGTGTTCAAGGTATGTGACCAGGGTGGAATCCCCGACTTCGCTTGCGCCCCCGCCTGGCTTGAAAAAAAGCTCGGGACGGAAAGGCTCGAGCGTCTCCGGAAGGCGGTCGAGGGATGAGGGCGGTTGTTCTCTTCTCGGCTCTGGCCTTTGGCGGGTGCGCAGCCCTGCTCTGTTATGACGTGGGTGTGAACCTCCTCAGATGGCGCCTGCCAAAGGTCCTTGCGGACTCGACCGGATCGGCCCCTAGGCGGGGGCGGGGGACCTCGCTTCTCCGCGTCCTACGGCGTCTGGGGCGTCAGGAGGACCTTTTGTCGCAGGTAGAGGAGATCGCTCTGGGGCTTGGCTTCCAGTTGAAAGCCGGGGCCAATGTGTATCAGGCGGTGGCCGAAGTGGCCCGGCAAGGTAGAGGGACCGCGTACTCCGCCCTGGGGCGAGCGGTTGACCTTTACGGAACCGGGTTACCCATCGCGGATGCTCTCACCGAAGCTCTGTCCGTTCCGGGTTACCCCGAGCTTGAATACCTTCTGTCCGTCCTGGTAATGGGGTTGAGAACCGGAGGGAACATTCCGGTGCTGTTAGCCCGCGCCGCAGAAGCGTGCAGGAGGAAAAGGGCTTTCAGAAAAGAGGCCGGCGCCAAACTGGCCGAGTCCAGACTGACCGCCGTCCTGGTTTCGGTCCTGCCGTGGATGATTTTTCTAATCACCTGGAGGATGCAGCCGGACATGCTGCTGAAGTTGTTCTCGCAGCCGGCCGGGAGGACTATTGCGGCGATATCCCTGCTCATGTGGATCCTGGGTGTGGGCGTGGTCGGGCTTCTTTTGAAGTCGGTTGCGCCGGGAGGATACGGACTGGGGCGCGCGGGCGCACAGAGCCACCGCGAGTCTCAAAACGTGACCGGCCAGAGGAGGGGATAGCCGTGCCCGGAGAAGTCCTGTTTTTCCTTGCCCTTACGAGTTTAAGTCTATCTGTGGCCAGCCACGCCGTGCTCCAGGGGCGAGCTTGCAGACTTTACCACAGGACCAGGGGCCGACGCGAGGGAGAGGAGCGTAAAATCTCCGCGCGGGCACGAATTCCTTCAAGTTACCGGCAGGAAATCGCAAGCGAGTGGCCTGCGTTCCTCGAGGGCGTGGTAGTCGCCCTTACCTCCGGATTGGAATTGCCCGACGCGCTGGACGCCGCATCGCGGATGGTCAGAGGGCCGCTGCGAACGGAGATGGAGAGGGTTCTTCTGGACGTTAGAACCGGTAAGCCCGTTCACCGGTGCCTGGGTGACCTGGCGGCGAGACTGGGTCTTCCCGGGGTTTCCAGGTTTCATTTCGTGCTGAGTCAGGCGGAGCTCCTCGGGACGCCGCTGGCTGAAACCTGCACAGTGCTGGCGGAAGAAGCTTACAACGAAATCAGGCAGGAGATGGAATACAAACTCAACGCGCTACCGGTGAAACTGGCCATCGTGACGTCTGTCCTGTTGCTGCCCCCCGTGGTTCTCATAACCATCGCCCCTGGGGTGCTCGCGTTCCTGGGCGCGTGGTAGTTCGGCGGGCCGGGTGGCCGGATTCGTTTTCTTCAGGATAACCGTTCACGACACGAATTTCTATTCCGGTTACGAAAGGGAGGATGGATGTGTACAAGTTGGCGCATTGCTTTTCCCGGTTGGGGACGATGTTCAATTACAGGAGCTCGCTCCTGGTTATAAAGGCGAAGCGGTTTGCGGAGAGGAGGATTCGCATGGTCGTAAGGCACGGAAAAGACCAAAGAGGAGCTACTGTCGCCGAATATGCGCTTGTACTGGCTATCGTGGTCGTAGGCCTCATTTTAGTGCTGGGCCAGCTGGGCGAGACTCTCCGCGGGAAGATACTGGACGTGGTGGACCGGCTCAAAGACGCTCCCACCTCCCCGTAAGGTCCGGCGCGAGGCACTAGCTCAGAAGATCAAGCTCAGGGTAGGTTCGGGATAGAGGCGGAGAGGACGGGATGAACCAGTGCTTGACCCGGAGATGAACTCGCGCTTACAAAGCACGCGGTTAGAAGCGGATGCACCGGCGAATCCGCCGCTGAGGAGATCGACCCTGACGAAAGGTCTGCTCAGAACGTTTCTAGCGTTTGTACTGACCATTCGGCAGGAGCGGGGCCAGGCCGTCGCCGAGTTTGCGCTCGTCGTTGGGCTTCTGGCCCTTCTCCTCTTCTCCATGCTCGACGTAGGTCTTGCTCTCAACGCAAAGCTGGTGCTCACGTCGGTAGCCCGGGAAACCGCCCGGCTTGCGGCGGTTCAAGGGGGACGAACGGCGCAAGTCGTGGAGAGGATGAGGGAATCCCTCGCCCTGTCCGGGATAAATCCCGACGAAGTAGAGTGGGTGATCCGGCCCGGACAAGCCATTTACGGTACCCGGATCACGGTCACTCTCCGGTATCGTTACCGGCTGAAGATGCCTCTTGTCGCGGCGATTTCCGGCGGTGACATCCCGATTCAAGCAGAGGTGGTGACGAGGAGCGAGTATGTGCCGAGATAGTTTGAGGGATGAAGGTGGGACCAGCGTCGAAACCAGAGCCGGGGACGGGCCGGAAGCCCGGCCCGAGGTCAGAGTGAACGCCGAAACCAAAAGCAAGCCCAGAGCCAAGGCCGAAGCGAAAGCCGAAGAGAAAGCCAAAGGCAAAGCCAAAGAGAAAGCTAAAGAGAGAGCTAAAGAGAGAGCGATGAAAGGCGGGGTCACTCTCCTGGTCGCTCTTTACCTCCCCATATGCATTTTAGCTATGGGAATGGTCTTTGACCTGGGGCTTGCCTTCGTCGTGCGACAGACCGCGCAAGCCGCTTGCGACATGGGGGCTCTCGCGGCGGTTCAGGAGCTCGATTGGGATAAGCTGGCCGAAGGAATGGTCGTGATTAACCCGGCGGCGGCCAGGCAGCAGGCCGCCGACATCACCTTTACCAACCTTGCGCCCCTGGTCAGAAAAGGGCTGGTAACCGAGCCCGTCATTTCGGCCACCGTAAGCAACCCCTCGGGGGGAGCGGGCGGTGCCGGGGAGGGGGAGCCCGCCGTGATGGTGCAGGCTTCCATGACCGTGAGGACGTTCTTCCTTCGCTGGCTTCCGGGTCTCGCCCGCGGTATCCCGATAACCGTCCGCGCGGAAGCAAGGTGCGTGGAGAGAACAAACTGGTAAGACCTTGCGGGGCTCCTTGGATTTGACCGCATCAGAACAATTAAACGAGCGCAACAGATGTCAAACGTTTTAGTGGATATGTGTGCTCTGGCAGCACCTGGTAGATACGTTCAAGAACGCGACGTACGAGGCCGAACAAAGGGGTGTGACCATGTGATCGGCAATTTTACGTGGATGCTTCCTATAATGCGGAAACACCGCATGCTGACGGCCGCAGTAGTGGGAATAGGGGGCGCACTAGCCCAACATTCGGCCCTCACGATGCTGTGTACCTTTCCAGAAACGTGCACTTTCTTGATGATTTCCCTTCTCCAAAAGTGTCTTTGAACTCGTTTCTTCCCGGTGGTGCAGCTTGAGACCTTACGCTGAAAGCTTAGGCTCCAGACTTCACGGGGTGCAGGATTGGCCGGGTTAGCAGGAGAAATCTCAGATTGTATAGAAGAATTAGCGAATAAACTCCGAATCCCTGGTCGTGAACTTTGCTCCGGGATTTTCGGGAGGGCGATTTGTCCTTAGATTACCTTACTTTCCGGTGGTGATGCCGGTGCAAATCAGAATAGCTATTATGGGCTACAAGACGATGGCAGAGCTGTTCAAGAAAATGACGCTCCCTGCCGATCTGGCAGGGAACGTGTCGCTTCAGGTGTACGATGCCCTTTTTGAAAAGGCTCTCGAAATAGCCAAGAGGCTTGAGCAGCAAGAAATGGTCGACGTCTTCGTAAGCGGAAGCGGCAATGCCAGCTTCATCAGGCCCCACCTTCACACACCGCTCGTCACCATCGACGTCAGCGCTTTCGACCTCATGTCGGCGATAAAGAAAGCTTCTTCCTATGGCGGTCCCGTTGCAGTAGTGAGTTTCCGCGAGCCCATAGAAGGTCTGGCCGATGTTCTCGACGTGCTGAAACCGCAGGTGATACCCGTAATATACGAGACTTATCAGGACCTGTGGGACAAGATAGCAGCTCTCAAGGAGCGGGGCTGTAAAGCTGTCGTCGGAGCGAGCTTGGCCTGCGAGATAGGCGAGTACCATGGTCTGGCAGGCGTTCTCGTATATTCTAACGAAAGTCTTCGGGTCGCCCTGAGGCATGCATACCAGGTGGGACTCTCCAGAAGAAAGGAGATCGAAAGGACGGAAAGGCTCCGGACGATAATCAACTTCGCGTACGGTGGAATCATGGCTACGGATTCCGAGGGGAAAATCATCCTTTTCAATCCCGCTGCCGAGCGCATCCTGGGTATTCCCGCTACGAAAGTGCTGGGGAAGAAAGCCACGGATGTAATAGAAAATTCCAAGGTCGATGAGGTACTCCAAACCGGGCAAGCCCAGCTGAACCAGGTTCAGGACGTGGGTGACGTGAAGATAGTCACGAACAGGGTGCCCATCACCGATGGTCAGCAGGTTCTGGGAGTGGTGGCCACGTTCCTGGACGTCGGGTATATCCAGAAAGCGACCGAGGAGATCCGGCGGTCTCAGTACAAAAAGGGATTCAAGGCTAAGGCGACGTTCAAGGACATAATCTACCAGAGTCCCAAGATGGCCGCGGTCATCGAGAGGGCTATACGCTTTGCCAATTCGGACCTGTCAGTCCTCATAACGGGCGAAAGCGGCGTTGGGAAAGAACTTTTCGCCCAAAGCATACACAACGAAAGCCCTCGAAGGTTGGGGCCCTTTGTGGCCGTAAACTGTGCAGCTTTGTCCGAGAGCCTTCTGGAAAGCGAACTTTTCGGCTACGAGGAGGGGTCCTTCACCGGAGCCAGGAGAGGTGGCAAGGAAGGGCTGTTCGAACTGGCCCACCGGGGCACCATATTCCTCGACGAAATCGGGGAAGTTTCCCCGGGGTTGCAGGCTCGGCTCCTCAGGGTTTTGCAGGAGAAAGAAATACTCCGTGTCGGCGGCACGCGGGTGATCCCCGTAGACGTACGGGTGATTGCATCGACCAACAAGAACCTGTGGCAGATGGTACAGGAGGGCCGGTTCAGGGAGGACCTTTTCTACAGGCTGAATGTGCTGAGGTTGACCATTCCTCCTTTGAGGGAGAGACTGGAGGATATCCCTCCTCTCGTGAGTTCTTTCTTGAGCAAGCGTCCGCGGGCCAACCCGCGTCTCCTCGAGAAGCCGCGACTTGACGCCATTTGCAGGGTGTTCTGTCGGTACAGTTGGCCCGGTAACGTCAGGGAACTCGAGAATATGATCGACCGGCTCGTAATCGTTCTCGATGGGCAGGCGCCGTCCCCGGTAGAACTCGAAGCTTGCGTTGAAGACCTCCTCTCGAGGACCGAATCGCGCCGCGAGGCCGGTGGCGGGTACGCTCTTTCTCCCGTCGCCGAAGGCGGAGAACGCGGACCAGGCGCAAAACCGGGGCAGACTGCTCACCGGAGCTCAGAGAAAGGGTTTACGTTCACAGGATCCTTGAATCGGCGAACCGCGTCCGGCGAGCGCCTCGAGGAGGGCGACGGGTCCGGTAGGGCTCTGTCGGACGAGGTCAGGAGATTCAAGTTCGAAAAACTCATGGAAGCTCTGGACAAGGCGGGCGGCAACAAGTCCGAAGCAGCCCGCCTGCTCGGCATAAGCCGCACAACGCTATGGAGGCAGCTGAAGGAGGCCGGTGTCCAAAACCACTAGGTACGCGGCCGTCCGGGGGAGCCCTTCGGCAAACCTCTCCAGCTCACCCGCGCCACCGGCAGCTTGTTCGTTTGGGTCTTCAGCGTTTTTCCACGGCGGACGGGACGAATCTTTCCAGATTCACAAGTTCGTTGAACTCGCTGAATGAGAACATCATGTGGCGCACCCGCGATGTGGTACCGTCTCTCTTCAGGACCTTGAAGACCTCGATCAGATTCTTCAAGGTCACGTAAGGCGCCGTACAGGGCCAGAAGACAAGTTTAAAGCCCATTTCGCCAAGGGTGCGGGCGTCAACTTCGGGCGTCTTACCTCCCTCGATCATGTTGGCGACGAGTTTTGCGCCACGGAACTCCCGGGCTATCCTCTCAAGCTCCTCTACTGTCTGGGGAGCCTCGATGAAAAGCATGTCAACCCCCGTTTCAAGGTAAAGATGCCCCCGGCGGATAGCCTCGTCCAGGCCGAGGGGACCACGGGCGTCGCACCTGGCTATTATCACGAAATCCGGGTTCTGCCTCGCCGCTATCGCCGCCTTGAGCTTCAAGACGTGCTCCTCCGCGGGAATAACCGTCTTTCCCGCCATGTGGCCGCACCGCTTGGGGAATTCCTGATCTTCGAGCAGTATGGCAGCTGCCCCCGCGTGCTCGTATTCTCTCACCGTACGTTCGACGTTCACCGGGTTGCCATAGCCGGTATCCCCGTCCGCGATTACGGGGATGCTCACGGCGTCGCATATCATCTTGAGCTGCTCGGCCATTTCCGTCATGGTCAAAAGGCCGATGTCCGGTCTGGCGAGCCTGGATGCGGAAACGCCGTAACCTCCCATAACGACCGCCTCAACCCCGGCCTTTTCCGCGGCGAGGGCTGACAGGGCGTCGTAAACCCCCGGAGCGATGATGCAACCGGGTTGCTCCAGCATCGTTCTGAATTTCTTGCAGGCTTCCATAGCAATAAACCCCTTTCCGGTAGTTGAAATCACCTCAAAAACACGTTGCGCAAAAACCGTACCACGGAGCGGGTTAGGTCCCGACACGGAACTACCATAGGCGCTCCGGCGGATACCCTTGGCCCGATGTTGCACAACGTTTCACCAATGAGGCACCTGTGTATCAGCACCGAGACAGATGTACCACTCATGAAACACGCCGTTCCTGAAACGTAACGGTGATGAGCACCCGCGGCCTTCACCCCTCTTTCAACTCCCCTGTAATTTCCACGAGCGTTTTAGGGAGGTCCTGCATTCAAACGCAGCGACCGCACCGGCCGTTCAACTTTTCTCTATAACGTTAGGCCGTACCCGGTTGCGTGTTGCCGAGAGACCGGCGGTCCTACTTGGCTTTCAACCGTTCCCGTAATTCCGCCTGGGCTTTGGTTTCTCACGTTGGCACGGTCGTTGCTCAGCTTAGACTGACGAAGGATTCAACGGCCCCTGAAATTTCAGCGGGACGTCACAAAACGCATCTGCCGTAGCGGGCCCTACGGTTCGGAAGACGGCCGGTGCAGTGTTGAGGAGGTAACGGTTAAGTTGAGAAAGACGACGCAGCTAAGGCAGCTTCTCACCAGCGGGAAGATCGTCGTGGCCCCGGGTGCTTTCAATGCCCTGTCGGCCAAGATAATCGAACAGGCGGGCTTTCCTGCGGTCTACATGACCGGATACGGCGCCTCCGCGGACCTTCTGGGCGCGCCTGACTACGGGCTCTTAACGTTGACCGAAATGGCCAACCACGCAGCCAGAATAGCGCAGGCGGTGAACGTGCCCGTCGTAGCTGACGGAGATACCGGTTATGGAAACGCTCTCAACGTCAGGCGCACGATCCAGGAATACGAGAGAGCCGGGGTCGCCGCCATCCATCTGGAAGATCAGGTAATGCCCAAACGCTGCGGCCACATGGAGGGTAAGCAGGTCATCGACGCCAAGGAGTGGGCCAAGAAGATCGAGGCCGCCGTCGACACCAGAACCGACCCGGATTTCGTCATAATCGCCAGAACCGACGCAAGAGCCGTGTACGGCCTGGACGAAGCCATTTCCAGAGCGAAAATGGCGGTCGCCGCCGGTGCTGACGTCATATTCGTAGAAGCGCCGCAGAGCGTCGACGAACTGAAAAAGGTCCGCGATGCCATCGACGCTCCTTTAATGGCCAACATGATAGAGCACGGAAAGACGCCGCTCCTGTCGGTAGACGAGCTCCAGAAACTCGGCTACAACCTGGTGATCTACCCGCTGGCCACTCTGTACATGGCAGCTGGGGCCATACGCGAAGCGGTGAACGAGCTCAAGAAGACCGGTACTACTGCGGGCCTCATCGATAAAATGCTCACTTTCCACCAGTTCAACGAGCTTGTCGGGCTCAAAGAATTCCAGGCTCTCGAAAGAAAGTACCAGGTCAGCTGATACGTCTGCTGTTTTCCTGGAACGGAATCCCAGGCGACCGGGAGGTGAGGTCTCAAATGGGTATGACAATAACCGAGAAGATCCTGGCGGCCCATGCCGGAAAAGACAAGGTGCGTCCCGGTGAGATCGTCCAGGTCCGCCCGGATCTCCTGATGACCAACGATATTTCCGGGCCGATAGCCGTCGACGTCTTCAAGAGCATGGGGGCGGACCGAGTATTCGACCCAGAGAAAGTGGTGATCGTCCTCGACCACTTCACGCCGAACAAGGACGTAAAAGCTGCGAAATCCAGCACGAAGATGCGAGAGTTTGCCCGGAGCCAGGGAATCGTCCACTTCTACGACGCGGGCTTCGGCATCGAGCACGTGGTCTTACCGGAACTGGGTCTCATAAAACCCGGTGACTTGGTCATAGGCGGCGACTCGCACACGGTGACCTACGGCGCCCTCGGAGCTTTCGCCACCGGTGTGGGGAGTACGGACCTGGCGGGCGCTATGGCGCTCGGCGAGATCTGGCTCAAAGTGCCGGAGACCATCAGGTTCGAGTTCAAAGGCAAGCCAAGCCGCTGGGTAGGGGGCAAAGACTTTATTCTCCTCGCGATCGGGAGAATAGGGGTCAGCGGCGCCCTCTATTGCGCCATGGAATTCGGTGGAGAGGCCATCGCCGACCTCGGGATGGATGGACGATTCACCATGTGCAACATGGCCATCGAAGCCGGTGCGAAATCCGGCATAGTCGAGCCGGATGAAAAGACTCTGGCATGGTTGGCCGAGTACGGGTGCTGCCGAGGTACTCAAGGCGGACCTGGAAGCGGCATTTCCTCTCGCACGCTGGACTGGCTCCGTAGCGACAGGGACTGCACTTACAAGTCGGTCATTGCTTTCGATGTGACCGACCTCGAACCTCAGGTCGCTGTACCTCACCTCCCGTCAAACGTCAAGCCCGTATCCCAACTCAGGGACGTGAAGATCCATCAGGTTGTCATTGGTTCCTGCACGAACGGCAGGATTTCGGACCTCAGGGCAGCTGCCGAGATCCTCAAAGGGCGAAAGGTAAGCAAGTGGGTGAGGACGCTCATCATACCCGGAAGCCAGGCCGTCTACAAGCAGGCCCTCAAAGAAGGTCTGATCGACGTGTTTGTGGACTCCGGGGCGGTCGTCGCCGCGCCTACGTGTGGCCCCTGTTTCGGTGGTTACCTGGGAATCCTGGACGAGGGCGAGCGGTGCGTATCGACCACTAACAGGAACTTCGTGGGGCGGATGGGCCACGAAAAGAGCGAGGTTTACCTGGCAGGTCCTTACGTTGCGGCGGCTTCCGCCGTCGCCGGGCGCATCGCCCATCCAGAGGAGGTGTGAGGTCGTGGAAGTCTCGGGTCGCGCGTGGAAATTCGGGGATAACATCGACACTGACCTCATAATTCCCGGTCAGTACTTGACCGTCCAGGACCCGCAAGAGCTCGGGAAGCACTGCATGGAGGGTGCGGACCGGGACTTCGCTTCCAAGGTAAAACCCGGAGATGTCGTGGTGGCCGGGCACAACTTTGGTTGCGGAAGTTCGAGGGAGCACGCTCCATTGGCTCTCAAGTCGTGCGGGGTCGGGGCGGTGATCGCCGCTTCCTTCGCCCGGATTTTCTTCAGAAATGCCATAAACATCGGCCTTCTGGTCCTGGAGTGCGAGGAAGCCTACCGGAGGACCAGCCCTGGGGACGAGATCTCGATTCAACCTGAGCTAGGGGTGATCAAGAACCTCACGACGGGAGAAGAGTTCAAGGCCGCACCGTACCCACCCCTCGTTGCCGGTATCGTACAGGCCGGTGGGCTGATTCCCTACGTTCGTATGAGGCTACAAGGAAAGGATAGGGAGAAAGGAGGTGCCTGAGGTTCAGGAATATTTCTGTAGTTAAGTTCGCCACATTATGTTAACAACGAGCTAGGGGGGACAAGAAGTGAAGCAGGTTCGCGAACCGGTAAGGGTTAAGTGGATCTGGCCGGTTCTCGTGGCCATCATCTTGCTCGGGGTTCCGTGGTACCTTCCGCAGGGTTCCATCGAACCGATAATACTGGGGTTTCCCTACTGGGCTTTCATTTCAGTCGTGATGACCATAGCGTTGTCTTTCTTCCTGGGGTACGTCATCCTCAACTGGTGGAGCATGGAGAGCCTGCTGGATGAAGACTCCGAGAAGAACAGGGCGGGAGGTGGGCAGAAGTGAATCTTCCGTTCATAGGATGGCACGGGGTAATCGTAATCGTGGCCTACGCCCTGACGATCCTGGGCTCAACTTTGTACCTGGCAACGAGAGGCGTCAAGCGCAATAGCCTCAGCGGTTTCTACCTGGCCAACAAAGGACTGGGGCCGCTGCTTCTCTTCTTCACTCTGTTTTCCACACAGTACAGCGGCAATACGGTCATCGGATATCCCGCCAATGCGTACCGGATAGGCTTTGCGTGGTGGCAGTCGGTTCCGTACATGGTGCTGGTGATCGCCGGCTACCTTCTGTTCGCACCCAGGCTCTATGTGGTCTCAAAGAAGTACGGGTTTGTGACGCCGTCCGATTGGTTTGACAAGAGGTTCAATTCCAAAGCGGTGACTTTGGTTGCGACACTTCTGATGACGTACGGCCTCTTGAACTACCTTCTGGAGCAGCTAGTGGCGACGGGACAAGCCATCAGCGGCCTCACCGCGGGTGTGATCCCGTACATCTACGGGGTTCTGTTCCTACTGGCCATGATGCTCGTTTACGTGTCGATGGGCGGGCTGAAAGCCGTTGCTTTCGCCGACTTCATCAACGGCGTCGTAATATTGACCGGTGTACTGGGATTCCTGTTCCTTGCCTGGACCAATTTCGGTTCGCTAAGCTCGGCCACTCAGAATCTGGTCGCCACGGCACCCCAGAAAGTCGAGGTCCCGCCGATTCAAACTTCGATCAACTGGATCAGCATGTACATCCTGGTCGGCATAGGGGCCGCCGTCTATCCTCAGGCGATCCAGAGGATCTACGCAGCCGACAGCGAGATGACTCTAAAGAAATCCCTGCTCAGGATGGCCTGGATGCCCTTCTTGACTACCGGTATCGTGTTTGTCATCGGCATCATCGGCACCCAGGCATTCCCCGGGCTGAGCAAGATGCAGTCTGAGCAGCTGGTTGGGATGATGGCCAACGTCATCGCCGGAAAGTCCGCCTTCCACTACTGGTTCATGATGTTGGTCTTCTGCGGTGTTATCGCGGCCATCCAGTCCACCACCGACTCTGTGGTACTGACGCTGTCGTCTGTTCTGTCCAACGACATCTACGGAAAATTCATTAAGCCCAATGCCGACGAAGCGGAGAAAGTTCGGTGGGGCAAGATAGTCGGCGTAATCCTCGTGTTCTTGCTGCTCCTGGTCGCGTGGAAACCCCCTGCCACCCTGGTCGAGATATTCACGCTTAAATTCGAAGTACTCATCCAGGTGGCTCCCGCCTTCTTGCTGGGTCTCTACTGGAAAGGACTGAGCAAGACCGGGGTTCTCCTTGGGATGTTGTCCGGAGCGGTGCTAGCCGGTGGCTTGACGTTCTCGGGCATCAAGACCTTGTGGGGTTGGCACGGCGGAGTGCTGGGACTTGCGCTCAACATCGTCGTATCCGTAATCTTCAGCCTCCTGTTCCCGGACAAGAAAGAAGAACAGGAGCGGGCAGAACAGGCCTACTCCTGGGTCGTGCGCGACTGAGCGGAGAGCTTGCGGATAGCACAACCGGGGGCTGCGATGCCGGCCCCCGGTTTTGATGTTCGCTGCGCTTATCCACTAGTTGTCCTGTTTACTCTGGTTACTCTGGTTACTCTGCCTACTCTGCTTAGTGTGTTTACTGTGTTTACTGCGTTTACTCTGCTTACCTCACCCCCTTTACCGGCTTCGGCTACGCGGGGACTCTCCGCGTTGCCGGCTCGGGGTTGTGCGCCGGGGCAATGCGGTAGCGAACGAACTTTTAGTTACGGGTTTCTGGCGCCCGCGATTCTGCTGTGACGATACTGTACACCTTTCCGGGGACGTACACTTCCTTAATGATCTCCCTTCCCTTGAGGTGCCTTTGAACTCGTTCTTCTTGCAGCGCGGCGTCCCTCACGTCCCCCTCAAAGGCGCTTCGAGGCACGGTCACGGTAGCTCTGTTCTTGCCGTCGATCTGTACCGGTATCTCAACCATTTCTTCGATGGTCTTGGCTTCGTCCCAGGTGGGCCAGGACTGCTCCCAGATGTGGCCTTCGAAGCCCGCCATTTCCCACATTTCTTCGGTTATGTGGGGCGCGACGGGGTTGAGGATGAGGAGCAAGCTCCGAAGCTCGCCTCGGGTTATCCTGCCCCTGGCGTGGAAATCGTTGACCAGGCTCATCATGGCAGCCACGGCGGTATTGAACTTCATCCGTTCGTAGTCGAGGCTCACCTTCTTAATAGTGCGGTGCATCGCAGCCTCGAATTCCGGGGAGTAGGTGGGAGTACCATCGAGGATGTCCATGAGTTTCCATACTCTCTCGAGGAATCTCCGGCACCCCTTCAACCCTTGCTGCGACCAGGGTACGGCTTGGTCGAAAGCCCCGATGAACATTTCGTAAACCCTGAAAGCATCGGCGCCGAACTCCCTGACAAGCTCGTCGGGGTTCACCACGTTTCCCCTGGACTTGGACATTTTCTCGCCGTCTTCTCCGAGGATGACGCCGTGGGCCGTCCTCTTCTGGTACGGTTCCGGTGTGGGAACGAGCCCCTGGTCGTAAAGGAACTTGTGCCAAAAGCGGGAGTAAAGGAGGTGCAGCGTAACGTGCTCCATCCCTCCGTTGTACCAGTCCACCGGGAGCCAGTATTTCATCTTTTCCATGGAAGCGAACTCCCGGTCGTTGTGGGGGTCGGTGTAACGGAGGAAGTACCACGACGAACCGGCCCAGTTCGGCATCGTGTCGGTCTCGCGCTTTGCCGGCCCACCGCACTTCGGACACTGGGTGTTGACCCAGTCCGCAAGCCGCGCCAGCGGGGACTCTTCGGTGCCGCTGGGGACGTAGTCTTCGAGATCCGGCAGGAGGACCGGAAGCTGGTCTTCGGGAACCGGCACCCATCCGCACTTTTCGCAGTGGATAAGGGGGATCGGTTCGCCCCAGTAGCGTTGCCGCGAAAATACCCAGTCCCTGAGCTTATAGTTTACCGCCCTCCGCCCCACGCCCTTTTCCTCTAACCACTCGATCATCTTCTCGATGGCCTCAACGGGGCGAAGTCCGTTCAGGAACTCCGAGTTCACCATAACGCCCGTCTCGATGTCGGTGTAGGCTTCTTTTTGGATGTCGCCGCCCTTTACCACTTCGACTATGGGAAGGCCGAACTTTCGGGCGAATTCCCAGTCCCTCTGGTCGTGCCCTGGGACGGCCATGATGGCCCCGGTTCCGTAAGTCATGAGGACGTAATCGGAAATCCAGATGGGGATCTCCCGGTTGGTTGCGGGGTTTATCGCCCTGAGCCCCGAAAGCGGTACCCCTGTCTTCTCTTTGGCCACCTCGGCCCGCTCGAAGTCGGACTTCTTCATGGCTTCTTTGCGGTATTCCTCGACTTCATCCCAGTTGGTTATCAACGCCTTGCAGTCGTCTATTAACGGGTGCTCCGGCGAAAGGACCATGTAGGTTGCGCCGAAGAGAGTATCAGGACGAGTGGTGAATACGGTAATCTTCTTATCCGTTCCCACCACCGGGAAGTCGATTTCGGCGCCTTCTGACCGCCCGATCCAGTTTCGTTGCTGGACCTTGACCTTGTCGATGTAATCGAGGGGTTCGAGGTCGTCAAGGAGTTTCTGTGCGTAGTCCGTTATTTTCAGCATCCACTGGCTCTTCACCTTGCGGATGACCTCTCCGCCGCAGCGCTCGCACCGCCCGCCCACTACTTCTTCGTTGGCAAGCCCTATTTTGCACGAGGTGCACCAGTTGATGGGCATTTCAGCTTTGTATGCCAGACCCTTCTCGAAGAACTTGAGGAAGATCCACTGGGTCCAGCGATAGTACGCCGGGTCGCTCGTATTTACCTCCCTCGACCAGTCGAACGAGTATCCCAGAGACTTGAGCTGCTTCCTGAACCGGTCCACGTTTCGCTGAGTGACCACTCTCGGGTGGATCTTGTGTTTCATGGCGTAGTTTTCGGTGGGGAGGCCGAAGGCGTCCCAGCCTATGGGGAAGAGTACGCTGTACCCCTCCATGCGCCTTTTTCTGGCGATGATATCCATGGCGGTGTAGCTTCGGGGGTGTCCTACGTGCAGGCCGTCACCGGAGGGGTAGGGGAATTCGACGAGGGCGTAAAACTTGGGCCGGGAAGGGTCTTCCACGGCCTTGAATACCCCACGGCTCTCCCAGATATCCTGCCACTTTTTTTCTATTTCCGAAGGTACGTATTCTCTTCCCATTTCAGGTCCCCCTGTAATGTCACGCACTCGACCGGTTTGCCACGACCGGCTGCGCCGCGTGCAGACAGCAGGAACCCGCGTCCTCCCGTCGCCTGCCGGTCCGTCCCACGACCTCGCTTTGTCCTCCGAGATTTCGAGGCGTTTTACCCTTCTGGCCGGGGTCCGCGACATGGCCGGGCACCCGGTCGTTCCCGTCTGGTTCCCTTATGATACGTAATGCTATCACGAAGTGGCCTTGAGAATCCAGAAGGTCCCACCGAGGAAATCTAGGGTTAAGCACGGCGGGACATTGCCACTAACAGCCCAAACGAATAGTGGGGGCACCGACCGTTGACCGGAACAGTCAAGCCGCAAGTTCCCAGGGCCGCAGGGACGTTCAGGCCGTGGCTATCACCGGTATGGTGGCGCGGATTTGCCGTGAAAACCTCAATACTGTCCCAAGAGCCCCCTGGCCCTGGCCTTGGTTTCGGCCAGGGAAAACAGGGCCAGACCCAGCCCCAGGCTGACCGCGGTCACCAGAAGCAGGATTCCGATATGGGACAGCGGGAACTGCCACAGCCTTACGCCGTTCATCATGACCTGCTGCAACAAGTGACGCGCCATCGTGAAAGGGAGATATTTGGCCCACGGGAACCTGTTCCACGGAAGCACCAGGAGGCCGATGACGGCGAACTGGACAACCTGAAAGAAAGCGGAAATCCTCTTGTAAATCAAGGCGAGACCCGCCAGGGCGAATCCGAGCCCGTTTGCCTGGAGATATGCGGCTATAAACAGAGGAACGAGGCTCACGACGTCCAGGTGGACCGACTGCCCGGTCATGAGCGCCATCAAGATTACGATGACTGCCATCAATACCAGGTTCAAAAGCATGTTGCAGGACTGCATGAACACCCCGATCCACTTATACCCGACGGGGCTCAGATACAGCTGCTCCAGCGTCCCGGTCTGAGCCTCGTTGGTTATGCCCCACGCCAGGTCCTGAAATCCCATCAAGACGATCATCCACACTACGTAGCCGGTAAAGAGTCCCTCGAGAGTTTCTCCCAGGTTGAAAGCGCCGGCGCCGATAGCTTTTGTCCCCATGAAAAGCATGAGGAATATGATGTAGAGGGTGATAACCCCCGATAGCATGTTAAACCAGTACCTCACCGTATGCAGGTAGCACTGCTTCCACGTGGCTTTCAGGACTGTGTACCACATCCGCCGTTTTCCCTCCTGACTATCTCGAGAAACGCCCTTTCCAGATCTACTTCTTCCTGAGTTATGGTTTCGATGGACGCGCCCGTGGTCTTGAGGAAGTCAACGAGTTCGTAAACTTCGGCGGGCTGTCTCAAGGTAACCGATAGCTCAAGCGTATCTTTGGTTGCCTTCGATGAAGATAGCGGGAATAAAGACTCGAACTTTCGCCGGATATCATCCACGGACCAGCCGCCGCTGGCTCCGTTGACGGTTAAGACCACTTTGTAGCTCCTCGACCTGAACAAGCCGATTAACTCCGGAATGCTCCTGTCCACCACGACTCGTCCCCGCGATACGATGACGACCCGACTGCAAACATCCTGGATGACGCGCATGTCGTGGCTGGAAACGACGATGGTTCTCTTTTCATTCGCCTGAAGGTTTTTGAGGGCTTCTCGGAGTTCGTACGAAGACTCCACATCCAGGCCCAAGGTGGGTTCGTCCAGGAAGACGAGGGGAGTCATTTTGGCCAGGGCACACGCCAGGGCGGTTTTTTGTTTGAAGCCGCTGGAGAGGTTCCTTACCTCGACGTTTCGTTTTTCCTTCAGCTTCAAGACTTCCAGCAGGTACTCGAAATAGTCTTTACCCCGCTCCTTGGAAATCCCGTGGATACCCGCGAAGAACACGATGTTTTCCCAAACCGTGAGGCGCCAGTATGTATTCCTGGCCCCCTCGAGGACGGCCGCCATGTACCTGGCCGCTTCCCGGGGCCTCCGCAGGCAGTCCACGCCTCCCACTTCGATCCTTCCCGAGTCCGCCTTGACGAGCCCGAGGACGCATTTAATGGTGGTGGTTTTGCCCGCGCCGTTTGGGCCCAGAAGTCCAATCATTTCTCCCTTGCCGACGGAGAAGGAAATGTCCTTTACAGCTTCTACGACCTGCTTGCGGTCTTTAAACGTTTTCCTGAGGTGCTCTACGATGAGAAACGCTTCCTCCGCCGGGTTATCCCGGACTGCTCCTCGATCGAGAATCCTTTCCAACAGCCGCTCACTCCTCATGCTAGGTTTTTGCGTCCGCGTGGTGCGGATGTAACGAACGTAGGGCGCTCAATTTAAGCCGGTTGCCGTCCCGACCGGCGACGGTAACGGGCGAGAATTTCCCTTTCTATTTACGCGGATGCGCTGCCTTGGTAACTGCCTATCCCTTACCTTCGGCTTCCTCGATCTCATCGGTCCTTCGTTTTCGGCAGGAGCTGTCAGAACGAGGAGAGGCAAAGGCCGCTTGTATGGCCGTTAGGGCGAGCACAACGAAGGGATAGAACGTAAACGCCGCGAAAGCGGCGGTGGGAAGTCCCAAGGCTTCGGAACTCATGACACCCATGATGTTCCAGGGGATGAGCGGCGATAGCACACCCCCCGACGCAAGGAGGATTTGGGCGGTTACCTCGGGTTCTATCTCTAAACCGGTTTGAATATCCCGGGTGAGTTCCGCCGGGACTATTATGGACATGAGCTGGTTTGACATCACGCACGCCGAGGCGGCGCCCAGACCCATTGTTCCGAGAAGCACCGCTTTCCGGCTGCGGAGCTTTTCGACGATGGGCTCCGCTACCCCGCGGAACATGCCGGTACTCTCCATAACGCCATTAAACGCTCCCGCGAACAAAAGCAGAAGCACCACGTTGGATGCTCTGACCAGTCCTCCTCCGCTGAACGCCTGGTCGAGGCTGGCTGCTTCGGTAGAGGCTTTGAAGCCCTTTAGCCACCACCAGACGATTTCCGGCCATCGTACCCCGCGAACGAGGCCAAGCCCGGTTCCGGCGATGATCCCGCCCGTCAAAGCCCACGGCACGGGTACCCTAAACACCGCCAGGAACAACACGACTAAAGGCGGAAAACAGGCCACCGGGGAGGGGGACCACATTCCCGCCATGGTTTCCAGAAACGAGTTTTGAGCTCCTCCCGAGGCAGAGGAGCTCTTCATCGAAGATTGGACCACAAAGTAGAGGGCCAGGGTCAGGATCCATCCGATCCCTTCGGTGACGGCGGCTCTTTTCCAGACGCGCTCCTGAGCAGAACCGGTTGATTGCACGGTCACGTGAAAGATGGGGGAGACCGGCGACAGCCGGTCTCCTAAAAGCGCCCCGGAAAGCAGCGCCCCCGCCACCAGCCCCTGGTGAACGCCGGCTGCCCTGGCCATAGCCATGGCGGCCACGCCGACGGTGCTGAGCGTTCCGACCGCGGTTCCCAGGACTACCGAAACAACTGTTGACGCGAGAAACCCGGCTGCGAGAAGACTCCCCGGTCTTACCGCGCGGAGGCCGTAATACACGAGGGACTGGATGGAGCCCGAACCCAGCCAGGTAGCTATGGCCACGTTGATCAGGGCCATCAGGACGGCGACCCGGGATACCTTTTTCATGCCGGAAAAGGCTGCGAGCACGAGCTTCCTGAAGGGGAACCCCGAGATCCAACCCACGGCGAAAGCGGCGATGAAGCCCGAAGCCAGCGCGGTCCAGAGGGGTAAAGCGACGACTCCTGCGGCGGCCAGGGCCAGAACGAGAACGACCAGCGGTAGCGCGGATGCCGAACGAGGTACCGTCCGATAGAGGTGATGAAGTTCGTGATCTTGCTTCGCCGGTTTCATATCTTCCCCAGAGAAATCCGCGGTCATCGCCCTCGGCCCGGCCGGCCCCTGGATCGCCTCCATCCCGCTGCCACTACCCAACTTCCTCCCGGTACGGCAGCACGCGCCGGTATCGTGAGTACTGGTTGCGGTGACCGCACCAGTGATAATACGAGTGCCGAAATTAGATCGACACAATTCCACATCTCCGGCGAGCATTCCTGCTTAGGTCGCAAAGCCCACCCAACTCGTCGGATCGGCTTCAAGACTCACCCCCTTTCTGGCCCGAAACGGCCGTCATGTTGCGCATGGACTGCTCACGTCCCTGCAAGTGGTGTGATTTGACCTCCGCTTAGCTGTGAATGTGCTAGCCGCCAACAGCTCTTGTAGTGCTACGCAAATCGGTGATTTGCTTGTCAGCGCCCAGCGCCTCGCTATAAAGCTTCGCCATCGGCTCTTGGCTGAAGCAACTTTCAGTTCCGGCCGCCCCCAGGACAGGTTGGCCGAAGTTTCGCCGCCGTCGACGCAGCCACAGTCTCAGAAAAGACCGAAGTGGGAAAGTGGGCCCGACGGCCCTGTTCACATCGGTCAGGATTATTGACTCCGGTGAGTTCCGGAAGGCATGATCTAGACTGACGGCTAGTTATCGGACGAGTCACGTTTCGAGGTTACTGCGAGGGCACATTCCCCTCGATATGGGGATGACCTGCTGGTTCGATGACCTACCCGAGAGCAGATCACCACAAGAAAGTCAATCGTCCCGGCGCAAAACGAGCCGCGGGAGATCGTCTCAAGCATCGCCCAGCCTGCTCCGGATCAGCCGACGGAGGATTTCCGTTGAAGGTTCCCGGCTTACGCATACCGGCCAGGAGCCTTGAGTAAACAGACGGGAGAGGATGGTGGACGGTTGGCCCGGATTCATACTTCCCTTCGGCTTCGAACCGTAGAACAGCGCGGAAAAGCCGGCAACCTGACGCGGATGACTGCGGGTCCGCACCGGAAATCGCCGTCGGCGGGTGCGTCAAGACCAAAGACGCTCCGTTCCTCGCTGATTACGATGTTGGTTTTGGCGCTCACGCTAACCGGCCTTCTTACCGGCTGCGCTGCCAACGCTCCGGCCAAGCTGCTGGTGGAATCCGAGCCGAAGGGCGCTGCGGTTTTCCTCGACGGAACCGAGATGGGAAAAACGCCGGCGACGCTTGAGGGCGTCAAGCCCGGGCGAAGGCGGGTCACTCTCACATATCCCGGTTACCGCGAATGGTCTACCGAGGTGGAGCTCCTCCCCGGGAAAGAGCACAAGGTATCAGCCAATTTATCACCACTTCCTCCGGAGGCCGTGTTCGAGATCAGGTCGGAACCTGCAGGTGCCGACGTGTTCATCGACGGGAGGTACTGCGGCCAGACCCCGGTGAAGGTGGAGATCCCAGAGTCCACATTTTGCCTGACGGTGGCAAAACCAGGATACCTCTGGGTACAGGAATTTGTGTCGCCCAGAGACGTGCGGTCTTCTCCCCGCTCCTATTCTGCGGTACTCAGAGTCGGTGGCCTGGCCGTTGACACGTACCTGCTCCCCGGAGGATTCGATCCGGAAGAATCGGTGAAACCCGTGGCGATCCCGGAGGTCACTTTAGGTCGAGACCGGATGGTGATCGGTCCTCTGGAGACCGAGTCTCCCCTTCAAATCCCCAACGTTCCGAGGATCTCCCCGGGACGAGACTACCTGGCCATGGTCATCACCGCCCCGTCCGGAAAGTGGCTGGGCGGCAGGTGGGGCGAGGCCCTGGTCGTCTTCAACCTTTCCACCGGCGAATCCAAAGTGGTCTATTCTTCAAGCGGAGCGGTATTAGGGGAAAGCCAGCGCCTCGGACTCCCCGGGATACGGATACTGGGTTTTACCGCCAGGTCTGAACTCGTCGTCCTCACGTGGAGTCAGGGCAAGTACGTCCCCGAGTTTGAGGTTCGGGTACTCGACATCGAGACGGGAGGCGAGCGCCGGGTCCCCGGGCTGTTCAGTCCCGCCGACGGACGGCAGCTTTGCTCGTGGTGGTTTTCCAGGGACAGGAACACTTTGTTCCTCGAGTTGTACAGGTTCGGTAATGAAATAATCGCGGTTGATCTCGCTTCCGGTAGTGCGAAGACGGTCTATTCGGGAGTTCCGCAGAGCCCCGCCTACGGATGTCCGGTCATAGCTCCGTCTCCCGAAGGGTGGCAGGTCCTGTGGGGCATGAAACTGGAGGGGGCCGGGCTGCACGTGGTGGATTTGCGGAACGGAGTGGACAAAGAGGTTTTCGCGGAGGAAGCCGTTTTCGGCGACGCCCTCTGGTCACCGGATGGGAGGTGGGTAGCGGTTCCCGTGGGTAAACCGGGAGGAAGGTGGAAAAACCTTCGCTCCTATCCGGACAGTATTCTCCTGGCCGACGCCGTGGTCATCCTTTCGTCCGGTGGCGAGAAGCAAACCGAACTCGCGCTGCCGGGAAAACTCATTGCGGACCTGGTGTGGCTGCCCGACTCCAGCGGAATTGTGGCCAAAACAGCTGTAGAGGTGGGCGAGTGGAACCTGGCTCATACGGGCACGTATGCGCTGATGCTGGACGGATCGACTAGGGAACTCCTTTCCGGGGATGTGGAAGGAGCAACGCTCCTCACCGATCTACCCCAGGTGGATACAGACTGGGTTTTCTTTTCTTCGTGGAAAGAGAACGGCGAAGAACACTGGGCGTTCAACGGCAAGAGCGACTCTCTGATAAAACTGCCTGCCAAGCCCGTGGCGGTGGCGGGCGATGTGGTTCTGGTGCGTTCCGGAGATTACCTGATTGAAAGGGTTTTGCTTACGAAGGACGGCGCGACGAAAGTGGGGACCGTCTCCTCTCTCGCCCTCCAGTGGTGGGATGTGGTCGAGTTCACGGGCGACCTTTTGATTATCGATGGGGAGAGGGAGGAGGAACGCACGGCCAGGTTCGTCACGGTGATCAGGCTCCAACGCTAATGCGCCGGACGAAGAGGACTGAAATCCTCGCGCGCAACCCGTCGTGCTGAAAGTTGGGAGGCGACGCTTGGTTGCAAAGATGCCGTGACCGAAGGCGAACTCTGGTGAGCCCTTGGGGCGCTTTTGGGCAGCTGTTAGCAAGCCCATGAATTCCGTGACACCGGAAGTCCCGAACGGGACAGGTAAAAGAAAGGAGGAAGCGGGCGTAAACCCCAAACGGCGATGAGACTCGAGAACCAAAGTGTACCCGAGGACGTAGTGCTTACGGAAAAGGATGGCGGGGTTGCATTAGTTACCGTTAACAGGCCCCAGGTGCTGAATGCCCTCAACAGGGAAGTGTTGCTCAAGTTGAGAAAGGTGCTCGAGGAGCTTGAGAGCTCTCCCGACATACGAGTGGTTATCATTACGGGGGCCGGCGACAAATCCTTCGTGGCGGGCGCGGACATAGCGGGGATGGTGGAAATGACGCCCGACGACGCCCGGGAGTTCTCCAGGCTCGGCCACGAAACTTTCGGATTCATAGATGCCATGACCAAGCCGGTGATCGCCGCGATTAACGGGTATGCTCTCGGAGGGGGCCTGGAGCTCGCGCTTGCGTGCGATATAAGGGTGGCGGCGGAAAACGCGAGGTTAGGCCAACCCGAGGTAGGTCTGGGCATCATTCCGGGGTTTGGAGGAACGCAGAGGCTTTCCCGGCTGGTCGGTCCCGGTCGTGCCAAAGATTTGATTTTGACGGGACGCACGGTGACGGCCGGGGAAGCCTTGAGCATGGGTCTAGTGGAGTACGTGGTGCCTCAGGGCGAGGCCTTGTCCTTTGCCCGTAGGGTGGCATCGCAGATCCTGGAGAAGTCGCCTTCGGCGGTGACGCGCGCCAAGTCCGCCATCAACCGCGGGCTCGATATCCCATTGGAGCAAGGGTTGCGCCTTGAGGAGGAGGAATTCTCCTTGTGCTTTTCCCACCCGGATCAGAAGGAAGGCATGCGAGCTTTTCTCGAGAAGAGGAAACCCAGATACTAGCGGCGACTTTGCACCTTGGGCGGCTTGTTGTGGG
Source organism: Candidatus Fermentithermobacillaceae bacterium (assembly GCA_014896535.1). Taxonomy (GTDB): domain Bacteria; phylum Bacillota; class Sulfobacillia; order Fermentithermobacillales; family DUSS01; genus DUSS01. The sequence goes on along the minus strand of JADBKE010000008.1, from coordinate 24,838 downwards.
CCGATTCATTTCACGGCCCAACAGGTTCCTGGCGATCGTGGAACTGCCTCGTAGCGAGTCTGCGGCTCCAGTCAGGGCGGAGGCCCACATAAAAGACTCGGGACGTCTGCGAGAGCTCCTTTTTCCCGGAAATCTGGTGGCGTTGAAGAGGCTGGAGGACTCGTCTCGTCGCAGAACCTCATGGGACTTGGTCCTGGCTTGGTCTGGATCGGCCTGGGTGAGCCTGGATCCGTCGGCGAGTTCCCATCTGATTCAAGCGGCCCTCCAGCGTGGTACCCTTCCCGAATTCAGCGGCTACACCACCGTGCGCCGCGAGGCGAAATACGGTGAAAGCAGGCTGGACTTTTTTCTCGACGGCGAACAGGTTGCGCCCGCGTTCGTCGAAGTGAAGTCGGTGACGCTGGTTCGCGGAGATTTAGCCCTCTTCCCTGACGCTCCGACGCTCAGGGGGTCAAGACACCTCCAGGAACTGCAACGTGCCCGCCAAGAGGGATACGGGGCATTTGTCGTGTTTGTGGTTCAAAGAGAGGATGCCCTCGCGGTCGCGCCCAATGCCGAAACCGACGGCCAGTTCACGCGAGCCATGGTAGCCGCCGCGCGTGCCGGCGTACGGGTGTTGGCTTACAGGTGCCGGGTCGGTCTCCGGGAAATTGCCTTGGAAAGCTCTTCGATACCGGTGATCGTGCCCGGCGAGGATTCTCTGGATCGCACCGGCCAGGTGTGATCCTCGAGGTCGACCCATGCGTCGACCTGTGCTCTGACCGGATCCCCTTATCTTCGGGCTACATAATTGCGGTTAACCACCACGTAGTATATCCTCATATGGGACGCTGCGCGAGTTTTCGTGCTGCTACCGCCGGCCGTATCCGCGGCGAAATCCAGCAAGCAAATGGGTAGAACAAGTGTCGAGGCTGGTCGCCACCGGGCCGAAAAGCGTACCGAGCGGGGAGGCGTGAGCCTTGAAGTTGTGGGATGAGAAGGGCAGGATCTTCGGGAAGATATCCGCGGTGGACCTCGCTATCGTCTTCCTCGTTGTTCTGGCGGTGGGTTGGTTCTCGTACAGCCGATTCGGGGTGAACCTTCGCAAGCAGATAGAGGAGAGAACGGTCCCCTGCGAGATCACGGTGCTCGTTCCCGCCGTAAGACGTCCAACCGTCGAAGCGATTCGCAAATCCCAGGCCATGTTCGAATTCAAGACCAACGCATACGTCGGGACTGTGTCTTCGGTCAGGGAGGAACCGGCGAACGTATGGTTTCTGAACAACGACGGACGCTGGGTGATGACTCCTGCTCCCGATAGAAGCGACGTCTACGTGACCCTGAAGGCCGAGGCTCGAGTGAGCGAAAACGTGATAACGGTGAACGGAGTGGAAATCCGCGTCGGCCAGAGCGTGAACCTGAAATCCAAATGGGTGGCGGTATCGGGGTTCATCTACGCGGTGGAGTTTCCCGAAGGGGGCGCCCAGTAGTGGGTGAGCGCGTAAGTCCACGCGAATCCCGCCTTTTGCCGGCGGCGATGTTGCTTTTGGAAAGCTTTTTGGCCGGAATCTACCGCAAGCTCTCAAGCCGGTGCTCCTCGTGGGTTCAGGGCAGTGCCATTTTCGGTGCGCTGATGAGGGTTCGGAGCGTTATGTTGGAGCTTCTTTCCGGGAGTCTCATCTGGCCCCGTATCAGCGCGCTGTTGCGGAGCTTCCTCGTTCCGCCCGGCGAGAATTGGGGACTTGACACGCTCTTCGGAGCTGCGTTGGCACTTGCCGTCCTTCACTCGAGCGAACTGGCCGTGATGACCTTAGCCCTTGTGCTGATTTTAAAACTGTACCGCAGGATTTCGGGCAGAGGCGTTTGGAGGGGCGTTTACGGGGTCCCGGCGATGACGAGCCGGGGCTCAATCGGTCAAGCGGGCGAGGACGGACTTCCGATCCCGGCCGGCCTCTTCCTTCCCCTCTTCGCGTTGATCCTGTTCGCGGCGGGGGCCGCATTTGCTTCGGTGACTCCGGCGTACAGCGCTCGCAACCTGGTCATGTGGCTTTTCTATGCGTTCTCGTTTGTGCTGGGGCTAGATGTGGCTCGGCGTGGCAAAGCTCTAGCCGCCGCGCTGCCCGTTCTCTTTGCTACAACCGTTGCCGGTGCCTACGGAATATACCAGCACCTGACCGGGTTTCAGAGCTACGAGGGGTGGCTTGACCCGGAATTCGCGGATGTCAGCAGAATTACCGGGACGTTTTCGAATCCCTCTTTTTTTTCGCAAACTCTCGCTCTGACGCTGCCCGTGGCGGTTGCCCTCGTCCTCTCCGGCGGGGGATTCCGGTATAAAGTCATTTTGCTGGGCAGCATTTTGATTCAAGGAGTGGCTCTGGCGCTCACGCTGGGTCGCGCGGCGTGGATAGGGTGTATGCTTTCCCTGGCGGTAGTAGCAGTCCTGTACGATAAAAGGCTTATCGTCGTGGGGTTTGTCGTTGTATTGATCGCCTCATCGTTTGCTCCCGAGTTTCTGGTGAAGAGGTTCCTATCGGCTTTTTCCATGGAAGACAGCTCCAACAATTACCGGGTTTCGGTGTGGCGCGGGTCCCTGGCCCTGGCAAGGGCTTACTTCCTCACCGGGACGGGTCTGGGGGCCGAGAGTTTCGTGTACACCTATCCCGAGTACATGATCATAGGGAGCCCCGCCTGGCACTCGCACTGCGTGTACCTGGAAATCCTGATCGAAATGGGGATACTGGGTCTCATAGCCTTCTTGTGGATGCTTGTGGCTTGGGCCGTATATACCTGGCGGGGTCTCGTCTCGGCGGGTTTGTTGAACTCGGGTTCGGGCTCAGGCCCCGTCCGGAACCGGTCGGGTTCGATCCTACGCCTCGGGGGACTGCGCGGGGCCAAATGGGCACGGGCAGCCGTCGCCGTGGGTGCCGCCTCGGCAGTCCTTGGAAGCCTCGCGCAGGGGTTGGTGGAGCATACGCTCTACAGTCCCAGAGTAGCTCTGCTATTCTGGGCCTGGGCCGGGTTGTCGGCGGGACTTTCCCTGTACGCGACGGATGAGGGTGCTCTTCCCCGAACCCAGCTTCAGGTTTCGGTGGAAAAGGGTGCTGTGGCGTGAGGGTTCTCCACGTAGTAACCGACACCAATATCGGAGGCGCGGGCAGGTACCTCCTGGGCATGCTCAAGAGCCTCAAAGAGCGATCGCCAGAGGTACTGGAAGAGATGGTCGTGGCGTGTCCCCGTGGAATGCTGGCCGACGAGCTCCTTGCAGTCGGCGTTCCCGTAATCTACCACAGCGGCGGGGACGTGTCTTTTTCTCCGGGCCTTACCATCGAGATCGCGCGTCTCGTCCGACGACTTAAGCCGCAAATCGTCCACACCCACGCGTGTCTTTCGGCAAGGATCGCTTCAAAGTGCCTCGGCGTGCCCGTCATTTACACCAAACACAGTTTCGACGCCGGCGACGCACCGTGCGACCGGCGTGTGCCGGAAAGGGCCCGGGTGGGAACAGGGCCGCCGGCAACGGTTGTGAACCGGGAGGCAGCGGAAAGCGGCACCGCCGGTCTCCTGCGCCGGGAAGATGCGCGACCCCCGGGAATGTCTCGGTCTTGCCGGACGAATCTGACGGGGTGGTTACGGCGCTTTTTAAACCGGGTTGCGTCGAGGTGTCTTTCCGACAGGGTGATCGCGGTTTCTCACGCCGTGGCGAGGGCTCTCGAGTCTTCGGGCGTTCCACCCTCGATGATAGTGACCATCTATAACGGTGTGGATCCCCGGGAATACGGTCCGGCCCGCTGCGGCAACTCAGCCGCGCGCGCCCCGGGCCCGGGCGGAGCGCTGGACGGGGAAGTCCGCGGTGGAGGAAGGGACGAAAGGTCTCGGGTGCTCATCGTAGGAACGGTGGCCCGACTGCACAGAGACAAGGGTCTCGATGTGCTGGTGGACGCGGCGGGAATCCTCGCGCGGCAGCTGGAGAGGGCGGCAGGATGCTCTGAGAGCTCAAACGAAGTCCGCTTCGTCGTCGCGGGGGAGGGACCCGAAAGACCGATTCTCACCGAGAAGATCCGGCAAAGCGGCTTGACGGGAGTGTTCCAACTTGCCGGTCACGTAAGGGATGTACCCGAGTTCCTCAGAGGCCTCGATCTGTTCGTCCTCCCCTCCCGCAGGGAGGCGCTGGGCCTGTCCATCCTCGAAGCTATGGCTTCAGGGCTTGCCGTGGTGGCCACGAAGGTAGGCGGTATTCCCGAAGTGGTGGTAAACGGCGAGACAGGCCTGCTTGTAGAGCCCGACGATCCGGAAGAGCTTTGCCAAGCCATAACGGCCCTCCTGGCCGACCCCGAGCTGCGGACGGCGATGGGAAAAAGGGGTAGAGCCAGGGTGGAAAAGCTCTTCGACATCAGGCAAACTGCGGAGAAGACCCTGGAGATATACCGGGAAGTTCTGCGGTCCTGACTTTTGATGACTTGCAACGAAAGGCATGCGGCACCTCCCGAGAGCCGCAGCGCACACCTCCACCAGCGATAGCGGTCGTTTCCCGCGGTCATTTCCCGTCAGCGGGGCGTGCCGCCTCGACCATCCAGTTATCCATCGGTTCACGGGCGGAAGATCCTCAGCACGCCGATAGCTACCAGTGCAATTCCGGGAAGGACCTGGGTCCACGGCGAACCGCACATTCTGGGTCCGATTCTCTTTCGCCCCATGACGATGCCCAGGTGTAGAAAAGTAGGGCAAGCCACCGCGATCATCGGCACCAAAAACCCCGTTTTTCCCGTGAGGGACGAAGCTGCCCCCAGGAGCGCGGCGTCCAGTCCCAGGGCTGCCCCTAGCGCGACCGACTCCGGCAGGTCTATTTCCCCGGAGCCGTCGGCGTCGGCGGAGAGAGGTTCCCGCACCACCTCCAGCACCAGACGCAGGTCTCGGATCCTCCATCTCAGGATGACCCGGTCCCCCCTGGCAGCTTGTTGCCCGGGTCGCCGGCGACGTGTCCTGAGCATGTTAAGGCACCCCAGTATGACCAGGAGAATTCCTGCAACCCAGGTTGCGGCTTTCGTTCGGAGGATCGCGAACGACAGAGGAGAAGATACCAGTCCTGCTACGGCCGCCAGGGCGCCGCTGAGAATCCCGGTCATCAGGTAAGAGGAGAATTTCACCGAAACGCCCCTCGCTCCGTAGGCCATCCCTGCGAGGAGGCCGTCTACGCTTGCGGTAACTGCGAGAACGAGAGTCTGGATGAAAGATAGTCCGTCGAAAGATGGCATGATCACACCCCGCAAGTTTCGGTAAGACTGACACTCCTTGTGGCCGCGGTGCTACGTCCGGTACCGGCCCAAGCCCGCGCCAAGCTGCGGTGCCGGACCCTCAGCTGCCCGCGGCCGGACGCCCCGGTCTTACATGGCGTCGCATCCTTTTTTGCATCCACCGGCACCGGATAGGTGCGCGTTCCAGTGTACTCGACGCGGTGAAAAGCTGTTCCCAGGTGTGCTTGACGGAGAGGTCCTCCACGTACAGTACACCCCGGGGACTCCGATCCGGCCGAGCCGGCCAACCGGCCGGGCCGGGCGACTTGGCCGACCGACCCCAAATGCCATCCAGCAAATCCGGCGGCATAGCTGGCGTTGGAAGTCTTGAGGCGACTTGACCGGGCGACCCCGAATGCCATCCAGCCAGGCCGACCAGGACAACCGGCTCAGCCAAACTGAGCCGACCACGCCGGCCTGGACAAACTGACCGGGACGTGCACAGAGCAAAGGGCAAAGGGGTACTACTGCGGCGGACACGTTATCTGCCGGAAGCCGGCGGCGACACCGAGCCCGATGGAAGCGGATGAAAGGAGGAGGAAGCTCCGGGCTAGAACTCTACGTACGTCTTGGAAAAGGAGGGGAGGGTTCTTTGCCTAGCTGGGCGGTCTGGATTGGTGTGGGCATCGCCTGCGTCATCGCGGAGATCTTCACCACGGGGTTCTTCGTTTTCTGGTTCGGAATCGGAGCTTTTCTCGCTGCGGCGGCCTCCAGATGGCTCGATTTGCCCGGGCAAATCGTCCTGTTCGTCGCTTCCTCCTTTGTCCTGGTGATCTCGAGCAGGAGGATATTCGGCGGGCTCTCCGGGCGTGCCGGCGAAGTCCGGACCAACGTAGACGCTTTGATCGGAACGACCGGATACGTGACCGAAGCGATATCCGGTGACGCCCTGCCCGGGAAGGTAAAAGTGGGCGGCGAAATCTGGACGGCTGTGTCGGAGGGGGGTATGCGGATACCGGAAGGAGCAAAAGTGTCCGTACTGCGAGTCGAGGGAGTGCACCTGGTGGTTCGAGCGCACGATGAACCAACCGCGCCCTGAGACCCGGGATGGCCCGGCCGACCTCGGGTACATCCGCTGGTTGGAGTGGTTCGAGCTGAGGGCAAATGAGTGGGCTGGTAGAACCCGGTGTGCGGGTGTAAACGGCGTTTGAAAGGAGAGGGAACAATGGAGTTCGTTTTCGCCATGGTGATTTTGCTGGTTTTCATCTTCGCCGCCACGTCTGTCCGGATTATCCAGCAGTCGCGGGTGGGAGTAATCGAGAGGCTGGGCAAATTTCACGGGCTGGCTAAAACGGGCGTGAACGTCATCATCCCCTTTATCGACCACATCCGCGCGATAATCGATTTGAGAGAGCAGGTTGTAGATTACCCGCCCCAGGCCGTGATAACTAAGGATAACGTCGTGATGCAGATCGATACGGTCGTCTATTATCAGGTGACGGACCCGGTGAAGTACGTCTACGAAATCGCCAATCCCCGGACGGCCATCGAGTACCTGACTGCTACCACGCTGAGAAACATCGTCGGCGACATGGACCTCGACCAGACGCTCACTTCCAGGGACATCGTCAACGCCCGACTCCGGACCATCCTGGACGAGGCCACGGACAAGTGGGGAATCAAGGTCACCCGCGTCGAACTGAAGAACATCATGCCACCCAAGGACATCCAGGATGCGATGGAAAAGCAGATGCGTGCGGAGCGCGAGAGAAGGGAAGCTATTCTCAAGGCGGAGGGCGAAAAGCGTTCGGCCATCTTAAGGGCGGAAGGCGAAAGGGAGTCCGAAATAGCTAAGGCGGAAGGGCAGAAGCAGGCAGCTATCCTCAAAGCTCAGGGCGAAGCTGAGGCCATCTTGACCGTCCAGCGCGCCCGAGCCGAGGGTTTGAAGATGGTGTTCAACGCGATACGGGAAGCTCAGCCCACGCCGGAAGTGGTGGCCATCAGGTCCCTTGAAGCTTTGGAGAAAGTAGCGGACGGCAAGGCGACGAAGATCGTCGTTCCGTCGGACGCCGTCGAAGTGCTGGGCGCCCTTTCCGCTATCAAGGGCGTTCTGGAGTCCTCCGGGAAGGAAGGTTCAAAGCAAGGAACGGAATAGGAACGGCCGGAGGTGCTAAAGGGAGTGTCTGGAGTCTCTGACCCTCTGGAGCGCGAGGTTCTGGAATACCTCGACCGCCTGAGCCCGGAACTCGGCCGGTTGAGCGATGCCGTGTGGGATTTTGCCGAGCTCGGCTTTAAGGAGTACCGGTCAGCTTCCACGCTGGCCGGGTTCCTCGAGGAGCAAGGGTTTTCGGTGTCAAGGGGCACCGGGGGAATTCCCACCGCTTTCGTGGCTTCCTGGGGCGAGGGCGCCCCGGTGCTCGGATTCCTCGGCGAGTACGACGCACTGGCTGGTCTGTCCCAGGAGGTCCTGCCTCGAAGAAAACCCAGGGTGGAAGGGGCACCCGGGCACGGCTGCGGCCACAATCTTCTCGGGGTTGGTTCGCTGGGCGCCGCCTGCGCCGTCAAACGTGCGATGGAGAAAGGGCGCATCAGGGGAACTGTGAGGTTTTACGGGTGTCCCGCGGAGGAACTTTTGGCCGGAAAAGTGTATATGGCTCGCTCTGGGTGCTTCGACGACCTGAGCGTCGCCATCACGTGGCATCCCGGTTCTCTCAATTGCGTCCGGGAGCGGACGGGTACCGCCATGTACTCGGTTAAGTTCCGGTTCCACGGCAGAACTGCACACGCCGCGGGCGATCCCCATAATGGCCGGTCGGCTCTGGATGCGGTCGAGCTCATGAACGTGGGTGCGAACTATCTTCGGGAGCATGTCCCGAGCGGGACGCGGATTCATTACGTCATCACCAAAGGCGGGCTTCAGCCGAACGTTGTCCCCGATTTCGCGGAAGTCTGGTATTTCGTGCGGGCACCCCGGATGGCCGAGGTGAAGGAAGTCTACGCCAGGCTGGTGGATGTAGCTCGGGGTGCCTCGCTCATGACCGGCACGACCTTCGACATTCAGTTTCTCACGGGTTGCCACGAAGTCCTGGTCAACCATTCGCTTGTGCAGGCGATGTGGAGGTGCCTCGAAAAAGTCGGTCCTCCGGTGTTCGACGAGAAAGACATGGAGTTTGCCCTGGCGTTGAGGGAGACGTTCGCAACCGGAGCAGGAGGCGACAACCAGGCCGGCGATCGGGGCGAAGATGAGGCGGGATCTAGCGGGTCAATCCAGGTGACAGCGGGGTCCGATGTCGAGGTCTTGAAAACTACCCTGACGGCGCCTACAGGCCAGGCACGGCCAAGCGGCGGATCATCAGACGTGGGAGACGTGAGCCACATTGTTCCCACTGTTCAGATGTCCGCGGCTACGATGCCGGTGGGCTGCCCAGGTCATTCGTGGCAAAACGCAGCCTGTGCAGGGAGCCCCATCGGCAAGAAAGGTATGCTGGTGGCGGCGAAGACCATGGCTCTCCTCGGCGTCGAACTCTTGCGAAATCCGGCGGAAATGAAGAAAGCTTGGGACGAGTTTCGCGATAAGACCAAGGGGGAGCCCTACCGCTCGCCGCTTCCGGAGGGAATGGAACTTCCTCTCGACCAGTTTTAGACTCCGCACCATTCCTGCAGTACATTGTGCTAAGATGGACAATGGGTGTGCGGGATATCTTGGTTCACAACGTCGTCATGACCGTCCCTTATCGAAGACGAACCAGTGGGGGTGGCTTTCATAAGTATCGAAGGAATACTGAGCGCAGCCGGTGGGTTGGGGCTCTTTCTATTTGGAATGTTCAAGATGAGCGAAGGCATTCAGCAAGCTGCGGGATCCAGGCTCCGGAGGATCCTGGAGGCGCTCACGGGAAACGTCGTTGTGGCCGTGCTGGTTGGCGTGATCGTGACCGCCGTCATCCAGTCGTCCAGCGCCACCACGGTCATGGTGGTGAGCTTCGTCAACGCCGGGCTGATGACCCTGGGACAGGCCATCGGAGTAATCATGGGCGCCAATATAGGAACCACGATAACCGCTCAGATGGTTGCGTTCAAACTCGAGCGCTGCGCCTTGCCCGCCATCGCTATGGGCCTTCCGCTCATGCTGCTGGGTAAGAAGAGGAGCACCAAAGCTCTGGGGGACACTTTGCTCGGGTTCGGCATATTGTTCCTGGGGATCACCATCATGGGGGACAGCCTAGAGCCTCTCAAAAGCTACGAACCTTTTATCAACCTCATGATCACCTCGTCGCGCGTCCCCATTGTGGGCGTCCTGGTGGGTACCGTGTTCACAACGCTGATTCAGTCTTCTTCGGCGACTACGAGCCTTCTCGTGACGCTGGCGTCCAGAGGGGTCATAAGCTTTGAATCCAGCGTTCCCATAATCCTCGGCGCCAACATCGGTACCACTTCGACCGCCCTCATAGCCAGCGTGGGCACATCTCTGGCGGCCAGGAGGTCAGCCTTGGCCCACCTCTTGTTCAACGTCATCGGCGTAATATTGTTTCTGCCTTTCCTGGATTTCGTTGAGCCCCTGGTCGCAAGATTGTCTCCGGAAGTGCCGAGGCAGGTAGCCAACTTTCACACCATATTCAACGTCACCGTGACCCTGGTGTTACTTCCCTTCTTCAACCAGTTCAAGAGCCTGGTAACGAGACTTCTCAAAGGCGAGGAGTTCGTGATCGAACACGGCCCCAAGTACCTGGACCCCAGGCTGGCCGCGACCCCCTGGAACGCCGTCGTCCAGCTGAAGAAAGAAGTCGTGAGGATGGCCAAGTTGTGTCTGGATAACTTCGAGACGGCGGTCAAAGTATTTACGGGCGAGAAAAAAGCGGATAGAAGGAGATTCGACGACATCGAGACGGTCATAGACGAGCTGGAAGAGGCTATCAGCTACTACGTGGCTAAGGTATCGCAGCACTCGGTATCGGAGCAACACTCGAACGTGCTCACGGCGATGATTCACATTTCCACCGACCTGGAGCGCATTGGAGACCACGCCACTACCATAATGGAGCTGGCCGACTACGCGCGTGAACAGGATCTCCCGTTTTCCCCTCAGGCGCGGGAAGAGCTCCAGGCCATGATCGCGGAAGTGTTAAAGGTCCTGAACACGGCCATTAAGGCCCTGGAGATGAACGACCGTAATCTCGCCTCCACCGTAGCCAGCATGGACGACGTGCTGGATCGCATGGAGAAAGACCTCCGCAACCAGCACATCCGTCGCTTGAACCAGGGAATCTGTTATCCCGCTTCCGGGGTGGTGTTCCTGGACATTTTGAGCCACTTGGAGCGCGTGGGAGACCACGCGGTGAACGTGGCCGAGTCGGTGATGGCGATGACCCAGTGAGCGATGACCAAGTGAGAATCCCGGCAGGCACTCCGGCATGAGGCCGGACGGCGGGACCTCGGGGAGAGGCCTCACGGGGAACTGGGATAGGGGGAGTTTCGGGTGTCGTTTCTTTCCGCAGTTGTCCTCGGGATAGTTCAGGGGTTCACCGAGTTCTTGCCCGTATCGAGCTCAGGCCATTTGGTTTTAGGGCAGGTACTCTTGGGCGTGAAAGACCCCGGACTATCCTTTGCCGTCTGGGCGCACCTGGGTACGACCGCAGCGACGGTTGTGTTTCTGTGGAGCGAAATCACGTGGCTCTTACGCGGGCTGGTATCGCGTTCGCCGGTGCCGTCCCGCGCCGGGACGGGCACGCGTTCGTCCCCTCGCTGGACTGCGGATGCGAGGTTGCGTGCACCGTTTGAGGCTGCGGGTCGCACCGGCGGCAAAAGGGCCGGATGGCGGTACGCCGCCCGTGCGTGTAAAGACCCCTGGCGCGTCGCTGGTCTCGTGCTTTTGGGGTCCCTTCCCGCTGCCCTAGTGGGTCTGACGCTTAAAGACCATATCGAAAGGGCGTTTTCGTCTCCAGTTCCGGCTTCCCTGGGACTTTTGTTCACCGGTTTCGTCCTGTTCTTTTACGGCCTGCGAGAGGGGAGAAGGGCCCTGGAAGGGCAGGCCGCGGAACCCTTCGCCACCGTGAACTGGGGTCGCGCTCTTCTAGCAGGGGTGGCTCAAGCTGTGGCCATCTTGCCGGGGATTTCGAGGTCGGGAATGACCATCGTTGCCGGTGCGTGCTCCGGTATGGACCGGGAAGACGCCGCCAGATTCTCATTCTTCTTGGCCCTCGTGGCCGTGACAGGAGCAGCGTTGCTCGACGCCAGGTCCGCGATGGCGGCGGGAATGCCCATCTTGACGGCTGTGAACCTGGTCGGTGCCGCGGCGGCGTTTTTCTCCGGGCTGGTCGCCCTGGGCTTGGTTTTCAGGACGGTCAGGAAAGGCAGTTTCTCCGCTTTCGCTTACTACTGCTGGGCGGTGGGCCTGGTCGGTTTGTTCATTTCTCTCCACCGGTGAAGAGGGTACCCGGACGGCGGTCACGACAGAGATGAACGGCGACGCGGGCGACGATAGAGACGAGGGCGACGACAACAACGGCAACGACGAGGGCGGCGAGGGCGATGGGGGCGACGACAACAACAAAGGAATGTGGGTGCGGGTGCGCGTTCTGGCCGAATCCGGAGAAAACCAGACGAACAACGCAAGCCTTCTCCCCATATGATGGTCCGGCGGACGGAACCGCGCCCAGTGACCGCGGGCAACCCCGGGGTTCGCAAACCCGCAGGATGAGGGGGAGGCGCCATCAATGTACCGGCCCAAATACTGGTCATATGCTCCCTACATGGGTCGCATAACCATCGACATACCTTCCAGGACTCTCGTCTTCGCGTATGCCGGGCGGACTTATGGTCCTTACCCCGTTGCCCTGGGAAAACCCAGCACCCCCACACCGGCAGGCCATTGGAAAGTCACCGAGAAAGACCCTAATCCGTGGTGGGAAGCGCTGGGGTCGAGGTGGATGGGGCTGGATGTTCCTTGGGGCAGGTACGGAATTCACGGAACGAACGCACCGTGGTCCATAGGGCGCTACATCTCCAACGGGTGTATCCGGATGTACAACCACGACGTTGAGACCATATATCCCCTGGTCGTCCTGGAAACCCCCGTGGACATAGTGGGGAGCTATCCGGTTTCGCGGTACACGCGGGTGGAGCGATGAGAGGTTTTCTAACCCCCCGAACCCGGTGATTCGCCCGAGAGTGTTTTGTCGCTCCCGCCGCCGGCGGCCCCAGGGCGGTCTCGCTGATCCCGGGTCGTTTCTCTCTCGGGTTGGCTCTGGTTTTCGAACATCCTCAGGTATTGCTGGATGGTGAGCTTGACTTCCCTGGGCTTGGAGCCTTCGTACGGGCCGACGAATCCCCGCCGTTCCATTGCGTCGATCAACCTTGCCGCCCGGCTGTACCCGATCGGGAGTTTACGTTGTAGGAGTGAGACCGATGCCTGCCTCGCCTCGACGACTATTCGCAGGGCTTGAGTGAATAGAGGGTCGGATTCGGCGTCGGCCCGCTCGGCCTCGGATTCCGGCTCCTGCAGAATACCCGGTGCGTACTGAGGCCTTGCCTGTCGAGACGTGAACGACACGAGTTCGTCGATTTCCCTTTCGGAAATGTACGTGCCCTGGGCGCGAATGGGTCGGACGGCGCCGACGGGCATGAACAGCATGTCTCCTCTTCCCAAAAGCTTTTCAGCCCCGGTGACGTCCAGTATTGTTCTCGAGTCGATTTGAGACGAGACTGCGAACGCGATTCTCGAGGGGATGTTCGCTTTGATGGTGCCGGTCAGAACGTCCACCGAAGGTCGCTGCGTGGCGAGGACCAAGTGAATCCCGGCGGCTCTGGACATCTGCGCAAGACGGAAGATGGAATCCTCGACTTCGGCCGGAGCGACGACCATGAGGTCGGAAAGCTCGTCGACGATTATCACGATGTAAGGCAGAGCCGGCCTGGGACTTCCGGGCGGCGTTGCCACCTGATTGTATTTCTCGATATCCCTCACACCGAACCTGGCGAAAGCTTCGTACCGGGACTGCATTTCCTTGATAGCCCAGCGCAGCGCACCCGCCGCTTTTCTCGGGTCGTACACCACCGGGGCCACGAGGTGCGGGATGGACGACCACGCCGTGAGCTCCACCCTCTTCGGGTCGATGAGGAGAAGTTTCACCTGGTCGGGCCTGGCTTTGTACAGAATCGACGCGATGATGGAATTGATGCACACGCTTTTTCCGGATCCGGTCGCGCCGGCGATGAGAAGATGTATTGCGTGGTCGAGGGTGGTGACCACCGGTTTGCCCGAAATGTCTTTCCCCAGAGCTATGGTGAGGGGGGAATTCGACTCGCGGAAAGCCGGACTCTCCAGGACCTCCCTCAGATGCACCAGAGATACCTCGCGATTGGGGACTTCGATCCCCACGGCAGCTTTGCCGGGAATTGGAGCCTCTATCCGCACGTCGGGCGCCGCGAGGGCCAGAGCGATGTCCTGCGAGCGGTTGACGATGGCAGATACCTTGGTCCCGGGTGCCGGCTGAAGCTCAAATCTCGTCACCGCGGGACCCCTGGAGAAATTGACCACCTTGACCTTGATCCCGAAAGAAGCGAGGGTTTCTTCGATTATCCGCGCTTTGTCCTGTATGTCCCGTTCTCCTTTTGGGTGAACGGGTTGGGGTTTATCCAGAAGCGAAAGGGGAGGGAGCTCGTAAAAGACCACGTCGCTCAAAGGAACCTGCTCGGCGACGCTTTCAGGCCGTTGTCCTGCGGTATCCACCTGAGGAACCCCGGTGAAACGTCCTTTGTTCGCGTCCGGCTGTGTCCAGAAGGATGACCTTGTCCCGGACCCCGGCCCAGAGAAGCCAGACCAATCTCTTTCGACCTCCGTCTCGCGTTCCTCATAACCGGAGGGGCCCGGGCGCCCCGGGCGAAGGCGCTTGCCGGGGATTGCACCGCGTGCCGTCACGGCAGCCTCGCCGGTGGACCGTTCCTCCTGCTCCTGCGGGCTCTCCAAATCTGATGTTTGTTCTTCGCGGAAACTTTCCACGTCTTCGGGGGATGGCCCGGTGGGTCTGAAGAAATCCTCGAGGATTTCCACGAATGCCCACCAGCCTTCCGTCAAGACCGACCAGAGGAACGAAAGAGGAGTCCAGGCGGGTTTCCCCAGCGCCATGCACAGACCGGCCAGAAGACCGAAGGAGAACAGCCCCACGGCCACGGGTTGTCCGAAGAGACCCGATAACAACCACGAAACGTAGGCTCCAAACAAGCCACCACCTTCTCCCATGGATCCCATGAGAATCCAAGTGGTCCTCTCCAGGGTAAGGGAATGCCACAGGCAGGCCAGACACGACACGAACACAAGCACGCCTCCGGTGAACCTGGGGACAGCCCTAGACGGATCCACGAATTTAGCGGCGGCCAGCAACATCATGCCTATGGTCAGGAAGGCGGTGAAGCGCCCGAACAGAGAAGACGCGGTCCTCGCCAGGGTCATAAGGAAATATAGTAAAAGACCCGGGGTTCCCTCGGGTTTCTTCCCCGCGGCGGCGAGCGATACCAAAATCAAAAGACCCGCAAGAAACACCGTCGCCCAGAACCAGCGGGACGGTGCCCCACTTTTCTTCGCCGGCCTGCGGGATTCCCTTCTTCGACCGCGCCTTGCCACCGGTCAAGCCTCCCGTTCTCGATGATGGGCTCGTCCTATTTATCTCACTACGGTATTCGTCGAGCAAAGGCTCCTTCCTTCTCAGCGCGAAGAGCAAGTGCCACCGGGAGCACGCCATCTTCCCCGGTCCGGACCGCTCGTTCCGCGGCAGGAGATTTGCGCCTCTCGACAATCGTTTTTCCGTGCCATTGAAAGGAACAGCGCGACCCAAGCGGTGTTGTTGAGGCTTTCCGGTCGATGATCGTCTTTCCATTGCATCGAAAGGAATCGGTGAAAGGGAAACCCCTCCGGCACCTCGAAAGGGTCCAAGGAGTACGAGCCACCGGTTTTGAGCGGTTGTCATTCTCAGGGGGAAGAGGCGGCCGCGCACGGCGAAGCAGGTGACACACCGGGTGGCACCTTCCGACGGATGCTGGAAACTCGTCGTTCAGCAGAGGGAAGAGGGGGCTGACGCATGTCGGGTAAAGACAGGACGAGAAGGGGACTTGTGATGGTTTATACCGGCGACGGAAAAGGCAAAACCACCGCCGCCCTGGGTCTGGCTTTGCGGCAGGTGGGGTGGGGTAGGCGGGTTCTCGTGATCCAGTTCATGAAAGGCCGGGGTAACGTGTACGGAGAGCGGATCGCAGCGGAAAAGTACCTGCCTCTCCTGGAAATCGAGCAGCACGGACGGGATGAGTTCGTGAACCTTTGTAACCCCGATCCCGTAGACATCCAACTGGCGCAAAACGCCCTGGCGAGGGCCAAAGAAGCTCTCGAGTCTAGCAAGTACGGGATGATCATCCTCGATGAAATCAACGTCGCCGTCTACGCCGGGCTTTTGTCCGTCCAGGACGTTCTGACTCTCATTGATTCAAAGCCCGACGACGTGGACCTGGTACTTACCGGCAGGTACGCGCGGCAGGAGGTCGTGGACAGGGCGGACATGGTCTCGGAAGTTCGCGAGGTCAAACACCATTACCGGAAGGGGGTGCCGGCGCAAGAAGGAATCGAGTACTGAACGAAGAGGCGTCGGTGAGTCCAGGAAAAGGGGGTTCTAGTCCGTCCGCACACACAGGTTGGGCTTCGCGGCCGGCCAAGTCATGAAGAAACCGGATTTCACGAGGTATTTGGATTACCAGGAGCTCACGGAGACCTTGAGAGAACTCGTTGCCCAGAAACCCGGTTTGAGCAAGATGTATTCCATCGGGAAAACCTATGAAGGCCGGGAAATGTGGATGGTGGAGATAACCAATTATTCTCTGGGCGACCCTTTAAAGAAGCCGGGCATGTACATCGACGGAAACCACCACGCTCCCGAAGTGACCGGCTCAATGGTTTGCCTGTACACCATCTGGTACCTCCTCTCCCGGTACGACTGGGACCCGTTCGTTAAAGACCTGGTGGATGCGAAAACCTTTTACATCCTGCCCCGGATAGCTCAGGACGGGGCGGAAATCTTCCTCCACACTCCATACACCCTCAGGTCGAGCACCCGAGTGTACCCCGAGAGGGAAAGGGAAGAGGGGCTCGTGCCCGAGGATGTAGACGGTGACGGCTGGATACTGCAGATGAGGGTGAAGGACCCCAACGGTGAGTGGAAGGTATCCCGGGCGGACCCGAGGCTCATGGTGAGACGACAACCGTGGGACACCGAAGGCCCGTTTTACAAAATCTACCCCGAAGGGGTGCTCAAGAACTGGGACGGTGGCGAGATCAAGATTGCTCCGCCCAAGTGGGGCCTAGATCTCAACAGGAACTATCCGGCCAACTGGGAGCCCGAAGTCGGACAGCGAGGCTCCGGCCCGTATCCTCTCTCCGAACCCGAAACCAGAAACGTCGCCAACTTCATCATATCCCATCCGAACATCGGAGGGGCGATGTCCTATCACACCACGATGGGTGCTATATTGAGGCCGTCGGCGACGAAACCCGACGACAAGCTGCCCCAGAAGGACGTGGCGATCTATCGGGCTATCGGCGAGAAAGGGACGGAACTCACCGGGTATCCTTGCGTCTCCACCTACGAGGATTACACCACCGACAAAGCGCACCCGATGAAAGGCGTGTTCATGGACTGGCTTTACGAGCATCAGGGCATAATCACTTTTTCAACCGAGCTGTGGAACGCCTGGGTGAGGGCGGGGGAGAAGCTTTTCGACAGGAGGGACAGGAGTTCGGAAGAAGCTCAGCTCAAGCTTCTTCAGTGGAACGACCGCGAGCTGGCAGGTCAAGCCTTCGAGATGTGGCGACCTTTTGACCACCCGCAGCTCGGTCCGGTCGAGATCGGTGGGTGGAAGTCCAAATTCACCCTGATCAATCCCCCACCCGCGTATCTGGAAGCGGAGTGCCATAAGAACGCCCTGTTCACCCTCTATCATGCAGCTTGCCTGCCCAGACTTGTGCTGGAGAAAGGGGAAGTCACCCAGCTTGCGCCGGGGCTTTTCAAGGTATCGGTGTGGGTGAAAAACACGGGCTATCTTCCGACCAACATTTCGGAGCAGGCAATCGCTGCAGGGAAAGCCAGGCCCGTCATAGTCGAGCTATCCTCAGAATCGTCCCCGGTAGAGTTCATAGCGGGCCGGTCCAGCCAGGAGATCGGTCATCTCGACGGCCTCGCGTCGGCGGGTGGAACGTGGGTGTTCCGGCAGGGTGAGACGGCACAGAAGAAGAGAGTGGAGTGGGTGCTCAAAGCTTCTGCCGGGACCAGAATTCGCGTTCGCGCCTGGTCACAGAAGGCCGGCGAGGCGATGCTGGAGACGGTCCTGGAAGCTCCAGGCTGATATGCGGGTAAACCGTAGCTTCGCGGACTGCCCGGCTCGAGCCGTTCGACCCGAGGGCGAGCAGTCGCATCTTGCATTGCGATTACACTGATGCCGGACCTGGATACCGGCATCGATATGGCTAAAATCCGAAAACACGGGCGCTTTATGGGAGAGAAGAAGGTGAATAAGGTTGAATATCACGTTCGACAGGTATCACGACTATGCCGAGCTAACGGAGATCCTCAAAACCGTCGAAGCCACCTACCCCGACCTGTGCCGGCTGGAGTCCATCGGGAAATCCTATGAGGGACGGGACATCTGGATGCTCGAGGTGACGAACAGGAAAACCGGGGAGGGTAAGGATAAGCCCGCCGTGTACGCCGACGCGAACACACATGCGGGCGAAGTCACGGGATGCGAGGTCATACTCTACACCATCAAGATGCTGGTTGAAGGGTACGGGAACGATCCTCAGATCACGCACATTCTCGATACCCGCACGTTCTACTTCATCCCCAGGATCACCGTGGACGGTTCGGACTACTATCTCCACACCCCGCATGCGCTTCGTTCGAGTATGAGACCCTGGCCCGACGAGGTGGACGAAAAGAAAGGGCTGGTTCCGGAAGATGTCGACGGAGACGGAAAAATCCTGACCATGCGAGTGCCGGACCCAAACGGCGCCTGGAAGGTGTCGGACAAAGATCCCAGGCTCATGGTAAGGAGAAGGCCCGATGAAACCGGGGGGACGTACTACAGCGTTTACACGGAGGGGCGCCTGGTCGACAGCGACGTGGTGGTGGTCAAGCAGGCTCCTTCTCGGTACGGTCTTGACTTCAACAGAAACTATCCCACCAACTGGGCGCTTCCTGTGAGACAACGCGGTTCGGGCGACTATCCCTTCTCGGAACCGGAGATGAAGGCCGTGGGGGATTTCTACATTTCCCACCCCAACATCGTGACCTCGATGGCCTATCACACCAGCGGCGGCTTCATCCTTCGGCCTCTGTGCACCCGCCGGGAGTCCGAGATGCCCCAGGAGGACCGGGAGATTTACCGCGCCGTGGGCGAGAGGGCCGAGGAGATCACCGGCTATCCGTGCAGACCTGTATTCGAATGGTTTACCCTTAATCAGGACAAGCCCGAGGTTGGCTCCGACCTCGAGTGGGTGTATGAGACCCTCGGAATACTGGCTTTTGAAACAGAGTTATGGGACATGGCGGGAAGAGCCGGGATTCCCAAAAGACCGTTGCATGCATATAGAGGGCTTTCCGAAAAAGAAAGGGAAGAGGACGCTTTGAAGCTCCTCAAGTGGAACGACGAGGTGATGGGAGGGAAGCTTTTTCACCCCTGGCGCCCGTTCGACCATCCCGATTTCGGCCTCGTGGAAATCGGAGGGTGGGAGCCCAAGTTCGGACGTCAGAACCCGCCCCTTGAGCTGCTGGAGGATGAGCTGAAAAAGAACGCGCCCTTCAATCTGACTCGAGCGCTGATCACCCCGCTCCTGGTGGTGGAATCGTTCCGAGCCAAGGCGGTGGGCGACGGGTTTTACAAGCTCGAAGCTGTCATCAAGAACGAAGGTTATCTTCCCACGCACGGAACCTTCCAGGCGCTCAAGATGAATGCGGCGAAGCCGGTGCGGGTGCGTCTGGAGCTTTCGGGCGGGGCCGAACTCGTGTCGGGCAGGGACGAATTCGACGCAGGTCACCTCGGGGGAAGAGCAGGAGGCGGCGACCACAAGAAGAAGTTCTCCTGGGTCGTTCGGAGCGCACCGGGCGGTCGTGCTGCCGTCACCGCGTGGTGTCCCAGAGCGGGGAAAGCCAGGCGCGAACTGGAACTGGGGTAATTTCGTCGTTCCGCGGTGCTCGTGGGAGCTACGCAAGCGTTCTGCTCCGAGGGACCGCGGGAAAGGACGACACCCGGTCGCAGCAATGTTCGAGGGGGTTGCGGCCTGTGGCCGTGATTACCAGGTTGGGAGCTATAGTCCTTATTAGCATGATTCTGCTCTTATTGAGTCCGAGTTCGGTCATATCTCCCGGGGGGCTGCCGCCCCTTCCTGAGCCCGTGATACCGGTGGACGGTACATATCGCAAGGCCGAAGACGTTTATCGCGCGCTGGACAAGCTCTACGAGGCCTACGAAACGATTACGCCTCTCGAGAGCGGCCTCTCGCAGGTCAAGCGGCTACCGATTCCCGCATTCCGAATAGGGAATGGCCCGTGCGCTCTGCTGATCGTGGGCGGGATACACGGCGATGAGTGGCCCGTTATAGGCACCGTTCTGTATGTGGCGGAACAATATGCCCGCGGGATGATTTCAGGGGCAGCCTACGAAACGGGTGCGACGCCTCCGGCCCCCGGTGCCGCAGCCGGGAACACCGCGGATACGCCCGGTGCTTTAGCCCGAGATGCTTCTCTCTCCAGGGACATCGCCACCGTTCTCCAGGGCAGGTCTGTGGTGGTTGTCCCGATGCTCAATCCGGACGGACTGGGGACCAGCAGGTACAACGGACGCGGTGTGGACCTGAACAGAAACTTCGACGCCGGGTGGGCGAAGGCCATTGGCAAAAAAGGGAATGCTCCTGAATCGGAAGCTGAGTCGAAGTTCCTGGCAGATCTGACCCGACGCGTAAAACCCGATGTCGTGATGGCTTTCCACTGTTTTCTCGATTGTGTGTTCTGGACTTACGACCAGGAAGGGGAATGTCTGAAGCGGGACGAGGAGGTAGCCCGGTCCGTCATCGAAGCTTACGGAGACCTTCTGCACGGAGGCCTTCAAGCTTCGTCCCCGACGGAATCAGCTCACGGGGGGTACAAGGACTGGTTCATCAAGGAATTCAGAAGACCGGGGTTTACCATAGAAACCCCAGGCAGAGACCGGTTTGGTAGCCTCGAAAACATGGTGAAATCGGACTTCTGGCCCAGGTTTCAAGAAGCTTCAGTCAGGGCCGGATTGAATGCGGTGAGGACTTTCCTCGGTTACGCGCAAGGTGAAGGACAGTAGAGCACCGGGCGATGGGAGCGGTCGCGGCGGGCAGGTGGCCCCGCCTTGCCGTCGAAATTGGATTGCTACCCGGCGCCGGGGCGTGGTCGGCCATGAAGTCAAGATACCTGCTCTTTCAGAAGACCGAGGCCGTCCTGATCGAGGAGAAAGCTCAGAAGCTCTTCGGTCTCACGCGGCTTTTGGACCAGCACCTGGAAGGCGACTACGAAACGCTTCTGTCGCGGGCGAGCCCACCGCCTTTGAGGCGCGAGGACAAGATCGCCGTCCTCAACCGGGCCCTTGCCCCCTTCACCGACTTCGTAGCTCGGGCGTTTCCCGGAGTCGGCGTCGGCTACTACTCAAAAGACCTCCGCGCCATCATCACTTACGGCCCGAGTTCCCAATTCGGGTCGAAGGTTGGTATCGATCTCGGTCCCGAGCACCTCGGGTGGCAGGCCATGGAGACGGGGAAGGAAATCGTCGGCGTGGGATCTATGGTGCGGGGCGAGATAATGAACGCGATGCGGCCGCTAATCAGGAACGGCCGCGCCATCGGGTTCGTCTGGGCCAACGAAACCCTCGAGGATATCTACGCGCAGATGCAGTTTGGAGCGCGGAAAGTTTTCTTTTCGCCGGGAGTGGAAGCTCTCCTCGGACTTTCGGGACTTTTGCTCTTCGCTTCCAGAGTGCTGCTCCTCGGAAAGGGAGAGCCGCAAAGCCGCCCCAGCCAGCTTCTCCGCAGCGTAGAGCAGCTCGATCGGTACCTGAGGCTGTTTTTGAACAGCCTGAGCCTGGCCGTGGTTCTGGCGGACGACGCCGAGAACGTGGTGTTCGTTTCGTCAGGGGTGAAGGATATTCTGGGTGAGCCGCCCGAGAGGTTCACCGGCATGAACGTCAGACAGATGCTGAGGGAACTCGGCATTGACCCCTACCTGGCCCTGGAGGATGCCGAGAGGGGAGCGCTCAACCGTTTCACCAACGTGATGCTTCGCACCCGCGGGGAAGAGAGACCGGTGACCATCATCTCCACAGCTGTCGAGGGAGAGGATGGGCGCGGCCGGGGGCATGTGATAATTCTGGAGGATCTCGAAAAGGCCAAGGAGCAGGAAGAAAGGCTGGAAAGGGCCGAAAGGCTCGCCGCCCTGGGAGAGATCGCCGCGTCCATCGCCCACGAAGTCAAAAACCCCCTTACGGTGGTGAAAGGGGCCATCAGCCTGGTCCCGCAAAAGCTCGACGATCCCTGCTTTTTGAGGGAGTTTTCCGGGGTGGTCGTGAAGGAACTTGACCGAGTGAACCGAACCATCGAGGCGCTGTTGGACTTCTCGCGATATTCCAATCCCAACATGACCACGGTGGAGATACGGAAGGTCCTTGATAACGCGCTCGACGTGATATCGGCTTACGCGAGGGTTAACAGGGTTTCCGTGGAGGTCATAGACGGCGATGGGATCCCGCCGTTGAAAGGGGATGCCGACCATTTAACCCAGGTGTTCCTGAACCTTTTCCTCAACGCCGTACAGGCGATGCCGGAAGGCGGCACACTCACCGTGGAGACGAGATACAGGTGCGGCTCTAAATACCTGGAAGTCCTGGTGAAGGACACGGGGGTCGGAATTTTCCCGGAACATCGTGACAAGGTGTTCGATATGTTCTTCACGACGAAAAAGGGCGGTACGGGGCTCGGGCTTTCGCTGGTTCAACGCATCGTCTTCGAACATCAGGGTTTTGTGGAATTCGAGTCCGAACCGGGTAAGGGGACTACGTTCATCATCAAACTTCCGGTGATAGAACCAGCCACCGAAGGCGCCCAGGCTAGCCTGCCGGGTCTCGGCTGACGCGGGTGACCAGGAACTCCCAGCCCGGTGGAGTTGAAGGATATCTGGTTTTCCGAGCGAGCCAGTTCTTTATTCAGGGGGATCCTGGAATTGAGCGGATACCGGCAAGAATCACCACACGAGCGCCAGCGAAGCGCTGGAAACCTCAGGCGAATGCTGGTCGTAGACGATGAGCCGAATATGGCATGGCTTTTCCGGCAGACCTTTTCCGGAAAATGTGAAATCCTGTCCGCCGAATCGGGCGAACAAGCTCTCGATATCCTCAAGCAACATGATGTAGACATCGTGATGCTGGACCTGCGCCTGCCGGGTGTCGACGGGATGGAAACCCTGCGTCGAATGAGGCGCGAAGGAGTGACGGCGCCCGTCATCATCATGACGGCCTACGGTGAGGTGAAGAGCGCGGTACAGGCGATGAAGCTCGGGGCTTTCGACTACCTCACGAAGCCCTTCGACATGGAGGAGCTTGTGCTCGTGGTGGAAGGGGCCCTCAAGTACTCGGAACTTACGCGCGAGGTGTCCAGGCTCAAGGAAGAACTCCACGAGAAATTCAATTTGAGCAACATCGTCACCATTTCCCCCAAGATGCTTTCTGTCTTCTCGGTGATCGAAAAGGTCTGCGGGAGCGACGTGTCCGTGCTGATCCAGGGAGAAAGCGGTACCGGAAAGGAGCTCATCGCCAGAGCTATTCACTATGCGTCGCCCAGGAGGGACAAGCCGTTTGTTCCGGTCAACTGCGCGGCTCTTCCTGAAAACCTCCTGGAAAGCGAGCTCTTCGGGCACGAGGAAGGCGCGTTTACAGGCGCCCGCAGGCGAAAGCCGGGTAAGTTCGAAATGGCCGACGGTGGAACGCTGTTTCTCGACGAGGTAGGCGATCTTCCCCTTTCGATGCAGCCGAAGATCCTCAGGGCAATCGAGGAAAAAGTGATCGAACGCTTGGGAGGCACTCAGCGGATTCCGGTGGACGTGAGGGTGGTCGCGGCTACCAACCGGGACCTGAAGAAGGAAGTTCAGGAAGGTCGCTTCAGGCAGGACCTCTACTTTCGGCTCGCCGTGATCCCCATCAACGTCCCTCCCCTGAGAGAGAGGCGCGAAGACATTCCCGTTCTGGTGAAGCACTTCCTCAAGGAATTCTGCGAAAAGCGGGGAAAGCCGGTTCCGGACGTGGACGACGAGGCCATGCGGGTCCTGGTTTCGTACGACTGGCCGGGGAACGTTCGTGAGTTAAAGAATGCGATGGAACAGATAAGCCTTTTGTGCGACAAGGGAACCATCTACAAGAAAGATTTGCCGCCTCTGTTCGGCCAGGACTCTTTCGAACGCGGCGGCTTGCCCGGTTCTGTGGCCCGAGCTGGTCCCGATGGCTCCGGCAGTTTCGCGCGTTCCTTTGATTTTGACGGGTCGGGTGGCTTCACGGGCCATTCCGGGAGTTCCAGCGGGTTCCGGGATTCTCTCCGGGAGCGGAAGACGTATCTCGTCTCAGAAACGGAGAAGGAAGCGATCCGCAAGGCCCTTGAGGTCTGCGGCGGGAACCGTACGCGGGCCGCGAAATACCTGGGCATATCCAGAAGGACGCTGCAGCTCAAGATAAAGAAATACGGGCTGTGACCGGAAGGGTCCCCCGGTGAGCGGGCGGTCGTGTTGGTACTTAACGCCTGCATGGAAGCTGTGCGCAGGTGCGATCGAGCTTGCGCACGCCTGACCTTGTGTGAAACGACGTTCGCAGCTTTTGTCCGATTCGCGACAGACCGAACGTAACCCTCAGTTTAACTACCTCCATCCTTTCGCCCCTTAGTTGCCTGGCCAGTGCCTGCATTCCCCACCATCGTCCCGGTTTACTTCCGCCGAAGCCATCATCGGAATGCCGGCCCATTCCTGACATCCTCGTGCGTGTGGCATGGAAGTTGCTCGGTACCACCGATGGACAGCTGCTCGGATGATCACCAGCGTCGGCGCTGCCGCTACCGGACCTCGCCAATCTCAAGGCCAGGGACATCATGGGTTACACCACGCTGGTTCTTCTGTGGTCGGGGCTGGTTCTGAGCATTGTGGCCCTTCTCATCGCCTGAGAAGGGCGCCTGCAATGGAAGGGAGGTACAAATGATGGCCGAGGCACTGAAAACCGAGCTTTGGGTTGAGAACATCGGGACCGGGAAGCTTTTCGTAGATCCCGACCCGGACAAAGCCAGAGAGTACTTCAGACACAAGTCTCGGGCTCTGAAGGACAAGGTGATGTCCGTCAAGGAGGCCGTGTCCAGGTTCGTACAGGACGGTGACTACGTAGCCATCGGAGGTTTCGGCACAAACCGCATTCCCACGGCGGTTCTCCACGAAATCCTCAGACAGGGGAAGAAAAACCTTGGTCTCTCCGGGCACACGGCGACGCACGATTTCCAAATCATGGCCGCGGGCGGCGTCATCAACCGCGTCGACGTAGCTACGTGGTCGGAC
>JADBKE010000007.1 GCA_014896535.1 Candidatus Fermentithermobacillaceae bacterium | reverse complement strand
CAGGTCTGTGACATGAGGATACTGAAACTCATTCCAACCGCTTTCGGGAAGTTTCACGCGACGAAACCTCTGTACCTCGATCCAGGTCTCAACCTCATCGCAGGGGGAAACGAGGCCGGCAAGTCTACGCTTCAAGCGTTTATCCTGGGAATGCTCTATGGGTTCAAAAAGGAGGGCCTGTCCCGTGTCAAGCGGACGGACGAGTTTGAGAAGTACCGACCATGGAACGGCAGGGACTATGCCGGCGTTATGGTGTACGAACACGATGGCCGGAGGTACAGGATCGAACGGTCCTTTGACCCGGATTCCACAGCTATCTTCGACGACGTCACCGGCGAGGACATAACTGCCACTTTCTCGCAGGACTCCAGAAGAGAGTATGATTTTGCCCAGCGCCATCTCGGGCTATCGGCCCGGGAATTCAGGAACACCGTGTGGATAGGGCAACTCGGAAGCAAACAGGAAGAAGGCCTTGGCAAGGAAATCCAGGGGAAAATACTGAATCTCACCAGGGGCGGGGCGGAGGATTTGTCCGTCGCGGAGACCCTATCTATTCTGGAAAACGAGAGGAAAAAGATCGGTACCTCCAGGACCACCGAGGCTGCCCTGGACAGAATCGCCAGGCGCATTTCGGAACTGGAAAGGGAGCGGCAGGCGGCGGCCGCGCGGGAATCGGAAATTAGAGGCCTCCTTAAGGAAGCGTCCGTCCTGGCCGAAAGGAAAGCGGACAAAGAACGAGCTGTTGACGCTGCCGCGCGAAAGGTGCTCAAGCTTAGGTACGTCTTACTCCGAAAACGACTCGAGCAGGTTTCGAAGATATCCGCTGAGCTCGAGGAGCTCCGGGCGAAGGAGAAAGATTTGAGATGGGCTGCGGGAACGGACGAAAAGGCCGGAGAGAGACTGGCGGTACTTGGCGCTCGACTGGCGGAAGCTCAGAAAAACAAGGTAAGTGTGGAATCTTCTCTCGCCAGGCTCGAAGAAGAGCGGTCCCAGCTTCTGGCACGACTTGACTCACTAAAACTCGTAAAGCAACTGGGCGTCACCGAGGCAGATGTCGCTTCGGCTTACACTAGGTACCTCAACGCCAAAGCTTCCAGGTCCCAGGCGGAAAGGAAGCTCCTCGCGCGAAAGCAAGAGGAATCTCGACTACGAGAAGAAGCCAGGCTCAGAGGAATCGATTCCGCGCTGGAAATCGCCAGGGATACCGTGGAACGCGCCGAGAAGATGCAAGAGGACCTGGAACTCGCAGAAGACCGGGAACGGGCGGCCTCTTCCGAGCTGGAAAGAGCCCGGGCCGAAGCAGCAGCGAGCAATCCCCTGGCTGCTGGCCTCTGGTTCTATGTCTTTGGAGTGGTGGCTGCTGCCCTGGCCGTGGCGGGCACTTTCTTGACGCAGGCGTGGGCGTGGGGCGCCTTCGCGGTGGCCATTGCCGCATTTGGATTTGGGGTCGTGCGTCACCTGGCAGCCATACGCCGGAGAGCGTTGCAGATGGCGTCCGTCAGAGAAAAAGAGCGACAGGTAGCCGACCTCAGGCAAGAGGTGACCCGGGTAAGGGATGCCCTCCGTGCCTTCCTCTCCTCGTTCGGCGCCTCGAGCATGGGAGAATTCAGGCGCAAATGGCACGACCTCAGCGAGTACAGGGAAAGATTGAGGGCCGTGACCGAGGGCATAAACGAAGCTGTGAGTGAGCTCGAACAGGCTTCCAACGCTTTGACGCAGGCGGAAAACGAGATGCTCAGGCTTCTCAAAGCAAGCGGTTGCGTGCTTCCTAACGAACCGATCACCGAAGAAGCTGTATCAGCCCTTCGCAAACTTCTCGCCGACTTGAATGCCACGGAGGCGGCGCTGCGCACGGTAGATGCCCAGTCCCGGGAAAATCTCAAGAGGCTTGCTGAAATCGACGAAGAGATTTCCCGGCTTGCGGCCGAAAGGACTGACATCCTCATCTCGCACGGGGTGACATCGGAAGAAGAGCTCGAAGCCAAGATCCGGGCTTGTTGCTCTCACAGAGAGGCGCTGAAGGAGATCGAAGGCCGGGAGAAGAGCCTTGCCTCGCTTCTATCGGGCAGGACGCAAGAGGATTTGAGGGAAGAACTTTCGCTGGTTTCGCAGGAGCTACAGATGCTGCCCGATACATCCGAGTTTGACGCGGTTACTGACCGGGACCTTGAATACGCCAGAGAAGAGCAGGCCCGGCTCGAGAGCGAGCTTTCCGCCATTAAGGAGAGGCTTGCCCGGCTGGAAGAGCTGGTGGAGGTGAAAAACCGGGAGGGAAGGCCCCTGTCCGAGGTGGTGGAGGAGCTTTCTGACCTCCAGGCGAGAAAGAAAGCGTTGCAGGAAGATGCCGACGCGCTTTTACTGGCCTATCAAATTATCGACGAGCTTTCCGCCGAGATACACCGGGAATTCGCTCCTGAACTATCAAAGAGAGCCGGGGAGGTACTTGCGGGCATCACAGGAGGCAGGTACAGCGAGGTGAAGCTTACCCCGGAGCTCGAGATAAACGTGGTGGTCCCGGAAACGCAGAGAGCTGTCAAGGTCGACCAGCTGAGCGGAGGGTCCGTCGATCAAGCGTACTTTGCGTTGAGAGTAGCGCTGGCGGAGATCTTGAGCGGACACAAAGATTTCCCGCTGTTTCTGGATGATTCGTTTGTCCAGTATGATGACGAACGCCTGCGCAGCGCGCTGCAAATCCTCAGTTCGCTGAGCGCGTCCCATCAGGTCATCTTGTTTACCTGTCACACCCGAGAGCACGCGGTTCTAAACTCTCTGGGCATCCCGCATCGAGCTGTTCACCTTGGGGAAATCGGCTGGTGAAGCAAGCGGGTGTCCAAACGCGTCAGGAAACGATCCTCACATAGTAGCGGGGATTCGGAACCGCGATGCGGAACCACATATCATCTCAGGGCAAAGGTTTAAACGGCTCAGAGGAGCTCGAGACGACCTCGGAGTCAATCGCTCCGGGGGCGGCGCGAAACGTAGGGGTTTCCTTCGATAAAAAAACGCCAGAGGTAGTCGCGGGCGTCCTCAGCGTAGTCGACTCCGATCCGCGGTGATCTACCGACTTTGAAAGGCCGGACCAGTTCGGGCGGGGGGAATGCGACGTATAACTCGCCCTCGACGAGGTCCGCCCCGTTGTGGCGCAGGTCGATGCCCATTGCCTGGCACACCCGGGCCGGGCCGGTGGTGAGAGGGAAGCGATTGTGCCTGCGAATCTTCATAAGCTCGATGCCTTCAACGGGTTCAAGGGCCCTGATCAGCACCGCGTGCGGTACTCCTTCTTCGGCTGCCACGATGTTAAAGCAGTAGTGCATTCCGTAAGTAAAATACACGTATGCGGTGCCCGGCGGTCCGTACATGGCTCGGTTCCGGCGGGTTATTTTTCCTCCGAACGCGTGGCACGCCCTATCTTCCGGTCCTATATACGCTTCGTCCTCCACGATGATACCGGCGGTGGTCCCTTCGGGGGTCTCGTGTACGAGTACCAAACCGAGAAGTTGTGGAGCCAGAAGGACTCCGTGGCGGCGGTAGAAACTGCGCGGAATGCGAATGAAACGCCCTTTCACGGTCTCGTCGTCCCCTCGTTCCGGTTCCCATTCTCAATGCTCGCGAAAGACAGCATCCCGTTTTATAACGCGAGATCTTCCCATTTGGCTCCGGCGAAATTCCAGCCCGCTTTATCCATCTCCTTCAGGAACCTGGCCAGGTAATCCGCCAAAGCTGTGATTAAAGCGCGTCCCTTTTCAGCCGTAGCTTTCGAGGGGTCACCTGTGGCGCCGGTACGCGATGTCTCCGGGATCGTCGTCGATACTCTGACTTCCCGGGGAGACGAGGGCCATTCTCCCCGCGCTACACTCATGTCGACGAGATGCGGGACAACGTACAGAGCGGCGGACGTTTCCGCCTCGCCCGCGTGACCAATTCCGAAGTCGGGCCCGAACGTGCCCTCAGGAGCGAGCTTTGGCCCGGAAATCCACCATGCTAGGTTCACCGCCACTTTAGCTGTAGGATAGAGGCGACGGAGCTTTCGCATAGCTACGTCGATGGCCGAGTTGTTTCCCCCGTGTCCGTTGATGATGAGGAAGCGGGTTATGCCCTGAAGGATGCAAGACTCCATCACTTCGAAAATCACGGCGGACAACGTTTCCGGAGTCAGCGTGATCGTGAAAGGATAGGGCATCAGCTGATCACTAACCCCGAACGGAATAGGGGGTAGGAGCAGCGTCCCCGGAGTCATCCTGGCCACCTTCTGTACCACGGCGTAAGCTACGTAAGTATCGGTTCCCATCGGCAGGTGATACGCGTGATTCTCGGTAGCTCCTGTAACCAGGATAGCTTTATCGAACGACAGCTTCTCGAACTTGTGGCGATTGAGCTCCTCTAGTTTGAACTCGTTTGATGTCAATGGTTTCAACAATTCATCCCCCCAGAAACGTCGCGGGAAACCTCTTGTTTGCCCGCAGAATATCGCAGCTGGTCTGAGGTTTCAACCCGGGAAAAAGAACTAACCCCGGCGGCTTCGCGCTCGCCGGGGCCGGGAGGGGTAGATGTCTCCTTTCAGTCGAGGAATCCCGAGTACTTCCCGATGATCTCCATGAGGGCCACCAGACACCTGACGGCCAGAGCCATCTTATCGGGTATGAGATTGCCATCCGGGTCGCTCGTGCCCATGCCCGGAGAGATAAAGATGTTTCCGTCGTAAGCGATGGTCGGGATGATACCCATTTGAGCGAGCCCGTTCTGGATCAGGTGGGAACCAGCGTACATGTCCTCGATGGAGAAGATCGGGAATCCCATGCCTTCCTTCCATGTGTTCTCGTAGTTTACCTCGACGGTAAGGGAGTTGTACGACTTGGATATGATGAGCCCTTTGTACAGCCTGGGGTCGGCTTTGGCGAATTCCTGCTTCACGATATCGTACAGCTGGTCCACCTGGCTCCTGTAGAAATTGGCGTTATCCCTGAGTTCTTTAAGCACCTGAATCTGGGTGAGGAGGGCCTCCTTTCCCGGGTCGAGGATGACGTAGGCAGCTTTTCCGTATGACGCGATCGTTCCGTACCTGTCGCCATGCATCCCCAGGGCCCTGCGGATCGGAACCATGACGTCTTCTCTACCTATGATGAGGCCCGACGTAGCGGCGCCGGTGGCCTTGTCCATACTGTACACGACAACGCTGGCCCCGCTTTTCCTGGGATCATGCCCTATGAAAGGAAGGCCCCACGCGTTGTCGACCACGTAAGGCACGTCGTACTCCGCGGCGAGTTCTCCCAGACCCTTTTGCAGCACCGGGGTACCATCGGGGTCCTTCTGCCCGTATCCGTATCCCGGAGTATCGTAGCCCAACGAAGTGAACCCGGTGAGGTACGGAGCATGAACCTCTGCAGCCGCGGCCAGAACCTCCAGGGAACTTTCGGCGTCTACTTCGGTGAGGAGCGGTACCGGGAAGTACTTTATGCCGTGGTTGGTATACTTGGCGCCCTCCAGCGGCACAATCACGACATCGAGATTGTCCAGGCGCTTTCCTGCGAAACCGAACTCTCCCGCGGTGGCGCCTCTGTCCGCCAGCATCTCCTTGTATTTGGCGGGGAACGGTCTACCGTAGCCTGCCTGATGGTGCATGTGCTTCTCGTAGGGGGCGATGTACCTGGCCCGGTATTTTTCACCCCTGCCCGTTGTGGGAGGAGAGAACAGGGTGTCAAAGGTGACCCAAAGCCCGCCCTCGCAAGTGTTCACCGGGCACACATCGTAATCGTCGCCGTACACGTCCTTGACTATCTCTCTGATCTGCTCGACGAGGTTGGCCAGAGGGATTATTTCATCGGCACCCTTTTCCGAAGCTGCGATCACGCTCCTGCGGAGAGGAGCAGGGCACCCCGAGATCGCACCGGTGAGTCCGATTTTGCCCCTGAGCTCCGGTGTTAGACCCAGTTCCAGCGCTCGAGCCGCTGCCTCCTGGTATATCTTCTGCGCGTTCTGCTGAAGGTGTTTGTACATCTGGAACCTGTATTTGAACTTTGCCATTTTAGGACCTCCCTGCCTGATTAGCCGGGTGCTCAAGAGGGCGTACCGCTGCGGGCATTCGGATAAGAGCAGCGGCACCGCTCTTGAGACCCCGGTCTTCTCCGGACAACAAAGATTCCACCTTTACCACGATGTTCATGTGATTCGGCTGGTGACTCATGTCGAAGCCGGCGATAGTCCCGACCACCTTTCCATCGAGCACGACTTCATCGCCACGCAAAAGGATGCCTCCGGTTTCGAACTCCACAAAGCAAAGGTAGGCAATTTGCGAAACCTTCGACCCGGGGGCGACGTCTTCACAAGTCGCGATGAATTCGTGGATTTCTCCTGCTTTGACGGCCCTTGATGGCTGGGGTATCAGCTCGAGGTTGCGACCTTCTACGGTCCCTCTCAGCACGGCTACAATACGCCCTTTAAGCGGAAGCTTCTGAGCGTAGAAGTCCGTGGTCACGAGCTTCTTGACGTAGGGATCGTTCGTTGCCATCCTCCTCAAGCTCCTCATCAGCGATGAGCAAGTCCAACATAACACAATTGAAGCCGTATGGACAAGGGGTATCTGAGGCTAAATTTTCCCATGGGCCGTGTTCTGTAGGTTTCCTGCATCGCGCAGCGAAACTAGCTCGGTACTTTGTTCGATTATTTATGGTGAGGGGTACCGGCGAAAAGGAAATGAAGAGCACGACACGGGAAGACGACATCAGTGAGAACTGTCCATGAGGGTCTTTCAGTGCGAGTCTCTGATTGAGGTCTGCAGGTCGAAAGCACCCGTGTTACGTACCGTACGATTGTCGATGTCTAAGGCACGCTGCCCGCTGGTCGCCTAAGCAGGTTCCATCGCTTGGATTATCAGGCTGCCCCAGTTTGACGTGCGCCGTAGCCGAGAGAAGCGAAGCA
Organism: Candidatus Fermentithermobacillaceae bacterium; assembly: GCA_014896535.1. GTDB lineage: Bacteria > Bacillota > Sulfobacillia > Fermentithermobacillales > DUSS01 > DUSS01. The sequence goes on along the minus strand of JADBKE010000007.1, from coordinate 257,882 downwards.
AAAGCACGGAAACCCAGGGGGAAATCTTATGGGCAGTGACAATCTCGAAGGCAAAGTCGGGGAAAAAGGTTGGGTCAAGGTGGAAAACGGCCGGGTGATCGTCAGCGACCCGGAGCCCGGTATGAGGGGCCCGGTAATCGTTCCTTGCGATGAGATCCAGCTATCCGTCAACGGAAGGATCGTACGGGGACCTACGACCGTATCATCCAGAGACAGCATTGTTCTGACCCCTAAGAAAGTTGAACCAAAAGTGTCCATCGCGGTTACGGTCGAGTCAGGCGGTATGGAAGCGTACGTTACGGTACGGGCGGAGGACGGCGCCGAGTGGAAGGTGGTCGACGCTCCCCCATCCGCGTATTTGGCATTAAAGGCCGAAAAGCTGGTCATACCCGCGGAGGTCAAGCCCGAGGACATCCAGGCACTCCTTTCACAAAAGGGTATCGTTTTCGGAATCAAGCCTGACGCGATCGCAAAGGCGGCTCGCGAGAAGTCGGGCGAGCCGGTCCTGGTCGCACAGGGGCTGGAACCGAAACCGGGCAAAGACGGCCACCTGGAGTTCCTGGTCCCGATCGAGCGGGTGCTTGACCTTCCCGCCGACTCTCCCAAGGTCGATTTCAGGGAGACCGTCAAAATCCCGATGGTAAAGAAGGGCCAGGTTACGGCGGTCAAGCGTAAACCGGTTCCCGGAGAGCCTGGTAAGACCGTTTTCGGCAAAGACGTGCCGCCGCCAAGACCCCAGGACGCTAAGTTGAGGCCGGGAAAGGGCGTTATCCTCGAAGAAGAGGGCGAGCTGCTGAAAGTCGTGGCTACTTTAGACGGCTATCCCATTTATCATCCTTCAACGGGACTCTATGAGGTCGATGAGGTTTACCGGGTGAACGGCGACGTCAACCTCGCTTCCGGAAACATCAGGTTCGTGGGAAGCGTAGAAGTGAGCGGCAACGTGACCGACGGAATGAAGGTGTACGCAGAAGGGAATGTACGAATCCGCGGCATGGTTACGGGTGCGGAAATACGTGCCTGGCGGAATGTGGAAGTCGGAGGCAACGTTTTTCAATCCACAGTGGTGGCGGGGAGAGACACATCCGATCTCAAGAAATGGGACGACATGATCCGAACCGTAGAGGCAAGGCTGTTAGCCCTCGCGGAGCTCGTCCCCGGAGCGAATATAGCGGCGGCCCAATGTGCGCAGGAGACCCTGGAACGGGAAGGGCAAAAGTCCACCGACGTTCAGGGTGAACCGGAGGTGCAAAGAGACAACACGCAGGGAGGGGAAGGGCAGACCGGGCCGCTCCAGGGCTATGAGGGCGCGCCGCAGGGAGCACAGCCGACTCAATCGGCTCTGCAGGACGGCGCGGAACAGGACCTCAAGGCCGATGTCTCCCGTCTTGGCCTGCTCGACAGATTGAGAGCGCTGATTTTAGCACTGAATGACCTTCACAAAATGGATGCTTCGAAGGCTCCGGCAGCCGTCAGAGAAGCAATAGCAAAGACCAGCGAAATTCTCGCGGACAACAGAACGGAATTGGGGCAGAGACTGCGCCGCCTCGCCTCTAGAATATCCGTCATCAGATCCTGGGTCGAGGGGGAACTTTGCGGAGGACAAGCCGATGTGTTGCTGCCGTATTGTCAGAACTGTACTATCGAGTCCGCCAGGGACATAGTTATCACGGGCCAGGGAGCTTTCTATTCGACCCTTACTGCCGGCCGTGCGATCAAGGCCACCGGGTCTGCGGGGGTGATTCGCGGCGGGGAGGCGAGAGCTACCGAACTCATCCAGGTGAAGGTTGCCGGAGGCCCGGGTGCTACTCCTACGGTGCTTCGCGTATCGGAAAAGGGGAGAATCATCGCGGACGAGGTCTACCCCAACACGATCCTGATAGTCGGCAGATTCAAGGCGAGAACCGAAAACCTCCAGCGTTCCGTCAGGGCCAGGATCGTGGACGACCGGCTTGTCATAAATACCATGGGCGGAACTGTGGAGGTCGATTCCGGATAGCCGGTCCGGTGGTGACGAACTGCGTCTCTGCGTTTTCTCCAATCGCGGTGCCGGCAGGAATGGAGGACTGCTATATTGTGCCGGCTATTTGGCCAGGATATCATGTATCTGTAGCACTGGTTTGGACAGCTCGGTTCACGCTCGATGGTTTATGGCTTGTGGTTTACAGTTCAAGGTTCATACCTGACTTGTGTCGTTGAACTCGAAAGATTCAACATAGTCCGGCGGACGTCGTGAATTGGGCAGGCGCGCTCGATGCGTGGGGCACAGCGTGACGCGGTGTACGGTGCGGGCTGGGTATCGATACTCATTGAGGTTGTTGTGCGGGGCTGGGGGAGGAGCGGTAATGTGGATCACGGCAGCTGCCATCTGCCTTTTCGGGACGAGTCGCCCGTAGTCATCCGGAGCGGACGCAAGGAAGACGAGCCGTTTGTCAGGGAGTTCACCCGGAACACCTTCAGTTGGGGTGACTACGTCGGGGAGGCTTTTTCCGAATGGCTTGACGAACCCGGTGAGGTGCTCGTTGCCGAGTTTCAGGGGCGGGTCGTCGGTGTAACGCATGTGTGTTACCTGTCGCCGTCCGAAGCCTGGTTCGAAGGTATCCGGGTTCATCCGCGGTTCCGACGCATGGGAATAGGGATGCTCCTCAGCCGGGCGTCCATAAAGGCAGCCCGGAAACACGGATGTAAGGTCGCCCGGTGCGCTATCGATTCAGCTAACGCGGCTTCCTCCGAGCTCGCCAGACGGCTTGGCTTTCGCCTGGTTGCAAAATTGACGGAGTTGGTCAGGTCTTTTACATGGGATTCCCTGGTCACTAGCAGGTCCCCGTTCACCGTCCGGAAAGCGGAAGAAAAAGATTTCATCCCCATCTGGTCCAAGGCTTACAGGGAGATAAACTACATCGGTTCGGATTTTCGCTGGCGCTCGCTTTCTCCCGAGAACGTCCGAAGAGCGATTTCCTCGGGCAACGTGGTGGTGGCGGTGGACGAGTCGGGAAATGTGGAGGCGGGAGCGTCTTTCTCCGAAGTGTGGGAGGACCGAAAGGATTCGAGGTTATCCGGCTTCTACGTTGAAACAAGCTCGGTGTTCGGCTCGAGAGCCGGTATTCAGGCCATCATTGAGCGCGCACTGGACCTCCTCCGGGAAGAGGTGCTCAGCCTGTCGGGTGAAAATGCTGCCCGAAACTGCCGCTCCCAGACCGCTGCGATACCTGACTATCCGTCGGGCCAGGCGGTTATGTCCGGATCGGTGGAACAAGGGGATGGGGTGTCCCTGAAAGACTTGTCCTTCAAAGTTTACAGTCTTTGTGAGATAGCCAGTCCAGCGCGGAGAGCCCTTCTTGAATTGGGATTTACAGAGGAGCGGCAACCGCCGGGGGACCGCTTCCGGGCGGACGGCATCCCGTGCGAAGGAGGGGTTCTCGACTACGACGTGGGAATATGGGAGATGGACTTGTAGCGGGAGCCGTATCTGAGGGAGCGTCAGGGGTGGTGCATCGCCGGTAAGATGCTCCTCCAGGATGCGCTCAAAACCGACGGATGTTCGGGATTTCCGAGGAAAAACAGGCGAGTTGGATATGGCTGATCGGCTTGGAAACTGCCGGGAGTTATTGCGCAGGTTAATTCACCGTTTTCTCGATCTGCTCGCGCCGGGGCTTGCTTGGACCCACGATGAGCGTTACCTAATGCTCGACGGGTTAATCGGAAACATCGCAGGCACGTTTGTGAACCCGTTCATGACGGCGTTTGCCCTGGGCTTCGGAGCCACCAAGTTTCACATCTCACTGCTCTCGGCGGTTCCGGGGCTATTCGGAAACCTGATGCAGCTACCCGCCTCGCATTTAGTCGAGAGGACCGGAAGACGCAAATCCCTCATAATTTCCACGGGAGTTCTCACCCGGCTCGGATGGATGCTCGTCTTGGCATCACCTTTCATTTTCCGAGGAATAGCCGGCGTGTACTTTATCATCGCGGTCCTAAGCGCGGTTTCGATAGTGGGTGCCGTGACAACCCCTGCCTGGACGTCGCTGGTATCGGATCTCATCCCGCGGGATGTCAGGGGTCGCTTCTTCGCGTCACGGAACATAGTGATGAGCATCGGAGCGCTACTCACGGTGAACCTGGCGGGTCAAATCGTGGAGCGCGGAGGCTTTCCTCTGGGGTACGTTGCGTCCATGTCCATCTTCCTGGTCCTCTCCTGGATCTCTTTGTGGGTGTTCAGCAAGGTGTCCGATGTCCCCTTCTCACCGTCTCGTCCTTCCTATCCCGGCCAGCGGGGCCGCTGGCTGGATATGGAAGCGCTGAGATCGCCGGTCTTTCTGGCCTGGGTGACGATATCGACCTTCTTCAACTTCGCCGTCGGGATCGTGGGAGCGCTTTTCGGAGCATATCTCCTCCAAGATCTGGGCGGAAGCCCCGTGCACCTCGCTTACATGACGTTTGGAAGCACTCTCATGGCCATCATAGGTCAACGCTTCTGGGGTCCGGTTTCCGACCGGCGAGGACCCAAGTTCGCCGTATACATTTCGGCCTTTCTCACCTCGTTTGTGCCGCTGTTTTGGTTTTTCGCCCGAACACCCTGGCAAGCCGTGATGGCGGAGACCTATTCCGGACTGGCCTGGTCCGGATGGACTCTGTGCACGTTTAACCTCATGCTGGAGATAACCCCTGCGGACAGGCGGCCGAGTTACGTAGCCACGGCGAATTTCATCGGCGGGATTACCGCTTTCGTTGCCCCGCTGGTCGGCGGCTACCTTGCCCAGTTCTACACCTTGAGGCCGCTGATGCTGGTTTCGGCTGCCGGGAGGTTTACCACCGGGGTGCTCATCTGGGCGTTTGTCAGGGACTCTACGGAGGCAGAATGCGCACGGCGTCAGTAGTCCTCTCGGCGGTGCCCGGTGGTTTCAGCGTCATCGCGGCGCATTTTCCGGGGTCCCGCATTTCTCGCAGATTGCCGCCGGTGGAAAGCGGCCGGTGACAACTTTACATGCAGAACTAGTTAATAAATCTTTTCGAGTTGTAATCGCTATTGGTATTATGCAATTGGGAAGGTAGCAACGAAAGGTAGGTGGGATATCGGTGAAAGTGATGTGTCCGGTTTGCGGCCTGGAGTTCGAGGTACCCCAAGGGAAAGGACCCGGGGATAAAGTGGTGTGTCCGTGGTGTGACGCTGACCTGGTCCTGGCAGAGGAGGATGGGGAATTCGTGGCACGGGAGGCCTAGGGCGTGCGATTTGTCATCGTAGGGGGAGGCATTGCGGGAGTTTCCGCGGCGCAAGCGTTGAAGAAGGAGTCGCCTGCCAGCGAGGTACATATCCTCAGCGAAGAGTCTCTTCCTCTGTACTATCGTCCGCGCCTCATCGACTACCTGGCGGGTGAAGTCAGTCTAGAGTCCCTCGTGGTATATCCCGAGGACTGGTACAGTGCACAGGGGATTCACCTTCACCTTGGACAGAAAGTCACGGAGATCGATGTCACCGCCGGTCGGGTATTGACTGCGACGGGGGAACGGGTGCCGTACGATGCGCTCCTCCTGGCTACCGGGGCACGGCCGTTCCTCCCTCCCATTGAAGGGTTGCAGGAGGGCCCTCCCATCTACGTACTGCGCACGGCCAGCGATGCCCAGTCGCTTCGGAAGGCGGCGCAGGAGGCGTCTGGAGCCCTCGTTTTAGGGGGAGGGCTTTTGGGCCTGGAAGCAGGCCGCAGTCTGACCAAGTTGGGTCTGAGCGTGACCATCGTTGAGGCTGCCCCTCAACTTTTGCCCCGCCAGCTCGACCAAGAAGCCGCGGAGATACTTCGGCGGCGTCTGGAAAGCATGGGGCTGGCTTTTGTCCTGGGACGGCCGGTTGAACGTGTGGTTGCGGGCGAAGCCCCGGGCGGCAAAGGTGGAGGCGTTGCGGGTGGGCCTGTCAAGCGCGGAATCACCCTGTTCCTCCAGGGCGGGGACGCGATTGCCGCCGACGTCTTGTTGGTGGCTTCGGGGGTCCGGTCGCGGGTGGAACTGGCTGTGGCCGCCGGTTGTACCGTGGAGCGGGGAGTGGTGGTGGATGACCACCTCGCTACCACCGTCGCGGGCCTGTATGCAGCGGGCGATGTAGCCCAGCACAGAGGGGTTGTTTATGGTATCTGGCCACCCGCCATGGAGCAGGGGCGGGCGGCAGGAGCGGCTATGGCCGGCCATGCACGTCCTTATCGGGGGAGCGTCAAATCACACCAGTTGAAGGTAGCCGGTGTGGACGTGGTTTCCGTGGGGGAGATAGATCCCCGGCACGAACTGGAAGAGGAAGTGATCGCAGATCCGGCAAGCGGCGTGTATCGCCGCCTCATAAAGAAGGACGGGCGGCTGCAGGGCGCGATCCTGGTAGGCGATATCTCCGGATTCCGAGAGCTGCAGAGGCAAATCGAGCAGGAGGCCCTTGCCTGACCGGGATGCGCAACGACAGTAAGACGGGCGAAAGGAGGAGATGTGTTTGGATGACCTGGTCAAATGCTTGAACAAAGACATCGAGGGCGAGCACCGGGCCATTGTGCAGTACCTCTATCACGCATGGCAGGTTACCGACGAAGCGTTGCGAGGGAAGCTGGAAAGCCTCGCCCGTGACGAAATGCGCCACCTGGAGTGGCTGTCCGAAGAGCTAGTACAACTGGGGGCCAAGCCGGATCTGCGCCGGGGTCAGGTGGTGCGTGAGGGAACATTACGCGACCTGCTCGCCGCCGATCTCAAGGATGAAAAAGACGCCATCGTCGCCTATGGCGAGCGTATCCGGATGGCGGAAAAAGCGGGCCGCCCGGAGCTGGCGCTCGTCCTGGAACGGATTCTCCGGGATGAAGAGGGTCACCGGGACTTCCTGCAGAGGGCCCTGGCAGAGCTGCCAGGTGCATCGTCTCTTGCGGAGCAAGCTCCGGGTGGAACTGCGGGTAGATCCCAGGACGAGGCTGCTGAGGGGGTCTCACGCGGGCCGGCGACAACCTCGGGTGCTGCAGGCGGAGACAGCGAAACGCTGCAGTGGGGTATCCAGCACGAGTACGAGGTGATCATGGATTACGTGTTGCATGCCCTGGCCAGCGGAAACGCTGAAGCCCGGCATGAACTGCTCGACCTGGCCATAGACGAGATGAAGCACCTGGGGTGGCTGGCTGAACACCTCACGGAAAGCGGAGGTCGGCCCGAGCTCGAGAGCGTTCGTCCCCCTGCGTTTTCCCCTCTAAAAGTCATGCTGGAACGGTCTCTGAGTACGGAAGGAGTGGTAGCCCGCAAATATGACGAAGGAGCGCGGCGGACGCCGGATGATGAAACCAAGAGACTCCTGGAGCGCATCCGCCTGGATGAGCTCCACCATGAGAATGTATTCCGCAAGATGCTCAGCTGGCTGGGCCGCGGTAAAACCGAGAAACCGTTTACGGTAGGAAGTCTGAAAAAGGAGGTATGAGGAATGACGGAGTTCGGGTCGCGGGAAGGTTCTCCCTTGACCGACGCCGAGTGGCAGGTCATCGATGAAGCGGTGATCAACGCGGCACGCGCAGCGCTGGTGGGCAGGCGCTTTCTGCCTCTTGTCGGTCCTTTTGGGTCGGGCATGACGAGCGTGCCTGTGGAAAGGGTTCGCCGCGATACGACCGCCCTCACGTCTTTGACGGGTGATAGGGCGGGTGGTCCGGTGGCCGGAACTGAACGGCGCGAGTTGCCGGTGCCGGTCCTGGCTTGTGATTTCCGCCTGGAATGGCGCGACCTGGAACGGGCGCGCCGACAGGAATTGCCGCTTGATACCGGCCGCCCGGCCGCGGCGGCTCTGGAGGTAGCCACTGCCGAAGACCGGTTGATATTCTTTGGAGACACCGAGCTTGGCATCCCCGGACTAATGAATGCCCCCGGGCGCGCGAGGGTTGACGGGGTAGACTGGAAACAGCCTGGTCAAGGCTACCAGGCCGTCCTGGCGGGGGTGCAGAAGCTCATGGCCAACGGTTACCCCGGTCCGTTCACCCTCGTACTGGGGCCGGATGCCTTTGCCCATCTCAACCGGGTGCTGGAGGGGACGCCACTTCTGGAACTGGACCGAGTGGCGAAGCTAGTGCGCGGAGAAATGCTCGTTTCCCCTCTCCTGGGCGATAGTGCCCTGCTCATATGGCCCCAACCCCAGGTGGCGGATCTGGTGGTCGGTCAGGATGTGCTGACGCTTTACCTGGAAAGCAGCGGGCTGGTGCACTACTTCAGAGTAATGGAATCCATCGTGCCACGGATCAAAACTCCGGAAGCCATTTGCACTATCGAAGGTGCTTAGAAGCGTGTCCGAAAAGGGCAAAAAACCGTTGAGCGAGCGCCACTTGTGGGTGCGAGAAAAAACGGGGGAGGAGAATGACCATGAAATGGCGTTGTACGGTATGCGGGTATATCCACGACGGGAATACCCCTCCGGCGGTGTGTCCCAAGTGCGGAGCTCCTGCGGAGAAGTATGAGAAGCTCGATGAGGAACGAGCAAAGCTCATCGACCGGTCCAGGTATACCAACCTCCTGGAAGTGACTCTCATCGAGCTTCTGGACAAGGTGCGGGATATCGCCGTCCGCATAGAGCAAGATGCCCTGGATCCTAAGTGCGTAGCCCTGGCCAAGAAGGTGCAGGTGGCGGCGTGGGAGCTGGGTCAGAACGTCAAGGCCGAGCTCGAGGGCCACATGCAGAAAGGTAAGTGGGGCTAAACCCGCCGTTCGGGGTCGGGAGGGCTTCACCCCCGACCCCGATTTGCTGGTGGCAGCTGCATAGGGAAGGGTGAGACCGGTGTGGTCGTAGCTGGCTTGGTGGCGAGCCTCGTCGCCGGGCTTGCTACCGGAATAGGGGCCTTGCCCGTCCTCGTTCTTAAGGGCGGCGTCTCTCGGCGCTGTCTCGACGGTATGCTCGGCCTGGCGGCGGGTGTGATGTTGGCGGCAACCGCCTTCAGTCTTCTCGTACCCGCTCTGGAAGGAGGAGGCGTTATTCCGGCAGGCGGAGGACTGTTGCTGGGTGCCGCTTTGATTGCGTGGCTCGATAGGCATGTTCCTCACACGCACTTCCAAGCGGGAAGAGAAGGGCCTTCTTCTCGCCTCGCGCGAGTTTGGCTCCTGATACTGGCGATCACCATTCACAACTTCCCGGAAGGCATGTCGGTGGGAGTGGTTTTCGGTTCCGGAGATCCCGCTGCTGGCGTGGTCCTGGCCGCAGCCATCGGACTACAGAACATGCCCGAAGGGCTTGCCGTGGCCGCACCGCTTGTTCGAGAAGGATACAAGCACAGCCGGGCAGTGTGTTATGCCGCTTTAACCGGGTTGGTCGAGCCTATAGCCGGCTTTTTGGGAGCAGCGCTCGTGAGACTGGCCGCGGGGATTCTGCCGTGGGCTCTGGGCTTTGCCGCCGGAGCTATGCTGTACGTGGTTTCCGACGAGATGATCCCCGAGAGCCACCGGGAAGGCCATCAGCGGGAGGCCACGTGGGGTGTGGTGCTGGGTTTCTTCCTCATGATGGTGCTGGACAATGTTTTGGGGTGAGGGATGAACGCGTGACCGGAGAATGGGAGGTCTAACTGCGCGCGGGATCGCGCGGGAGGGCCTGCACGGGCGAAGCGGCGAAGCTGTATAACAAAAGTCCGCTGCATGCTGCGCTCCCCTCCACGCGGTCGCCCCACCTCGAATCGGCCCTTCCGCCTCTGATAGGACCGCGATACATGTGCCCGTGAGTACCTGCTGCCTGAGGCAAACCGGCCTCCGCGCTGCTAATTTTCTGTACTATTCTCCAATCTGTCGTCATTTTTTGACACCCGCGGAATAGCGAAAAAACTTATTGAGAAGCTCGTCCGTGATCGATATGATTGAAACTGTGGAGGTTCTAACGAGCCTCCCAACTACAGCGTCACAGCATCTGGCCTGATCAAATAATGAAGAAGGAGGATGAAAAGTGGCTTCGAGTAAGGGGATAGGCGCCGCAAGCAAAGGTGCCGCCGGCGCAGGCGCAAGTGAAGGTTTTCTCGAGCGGTTTTTTCATCTTCGCGAGAACAAGACGGATGTCCACACAGAAATCCTCGCAGGACTCGCCACATTCATGACGATGGCCTACGTCATCTTCGTGAACCCGTCCATCCTCGAAATCGCGGGGGTCCCGAAGGGACCGGCCATCACTGCCACGGCTCTGGCGGCCGGCATCAACACTCTGATGATGGGCCTCGTAACGAACTACCCCTTTGCCGTCGCTGCGGGAATGGGCCTCAACGGAGTTGTGACTTTCAGCCTGGTCAAAGGGCTTGGGATTCCCTGGCAGGCGGCTATGGGAGTAGTCGTAATCGAGGGTGTGATAGTAACCATCCTTGTGCTGACCAACATCCGTGAAGCCGTGATGAACGCCATTCCGCTTTCGATGAAGCGGGCCATCGGGGTTGGCATCGGGCTTTTCGTTGCGACTCTGGGACTTGAGGGCGGCAAGATTATAGTGGCGCACCCGGCTACGCTGGTGACGTTCGGCAGTTTGAAGGACAAAGGGGTCTGGGTTGCGGTTTTCGGAACGTTACTCACGGCGGTGTTGATGACCAGGAAAGTTAAAGGGGCGATTCTCCTCGGGATAATTGCCGCCACGATTTTCGCGATCCCCCTTGGTGTAGCGCATCTTCCCGAGACCGTAATGAGCGTTCCGACGCGGGAATCTTTCTCGACCTTGTTTGCCACATTTAAGACGAACCCGGCCACAGGCGCTCCATATATTGTCGAGGTCTTAAATCTCGGAATGGCCGGCACCATCTTCGCGTTCTTGATGACCGACTTCTTCGATACCATGGGAACGGTGGTTGCCATCGGCGGGGAAGCCGGATTCCTCGACGAGAAGGGGCAGCTGCCGAGAATCAAGAAGGTGCTCCTGGTTGACTCCCTGGCTGCGGTCATCGGTGGTGCCTTTGGAATCAGCTCCAATACGACGTATGTGGAAAGCGGGGCCGGCGTTTCGGAAGGCGGTCGTACTGGGCTCACCAGCGTCGTAGTAGCAATCCTTTTCTTCCTCTCGATGTTGTTTGCGCCCATCGCAGGAATTGTACCGCCTCAAGCTACGGCTTCGGCGCTGATCGTGGTCGGCTTCCTCATGATGACCGTGGTCAAGGACATCGACTGGACCGACTTTTCCGAAGCTTTTCCGGCTTTCATCACCATAATTGCAACCCCTCTGACTTACAGCATCTCCCGGGGCATCGGCTACGGGTTCGTTACCTACGTGCTGACCAAAGCTCTGACCGGCAGGGCGAAGGAAGTTCATTGGCTCATGTGGATAGTGTCGGCTCTGTTTGTAGTGAGTTTCTTCTACTAAGACCGAGGACAGCAGTATGGGGGCGCGGTGGTTGTCGCGCCCCTTTTTTCGTAACGCGAGTGCCTGGTCCAAGTCGCATGAATGAAAAATCCTTACCGAGATTCCTAAGAGAAGGATCTTGCCATGCGACCGTTGTACGACAAAAGGCGGAAAGGAGACGCAGCCCAACATGGGAAAGGATCCCCGCGAGTTCCTTTACCGTAATCGTGGGGGAAAGCCGGTCCGGCAAAACCACTCTCCTCAAGTCCTCGCCGGCATACATAACGTCGCCTGCAAAGACGAATGGCCCGCCAGCCTCCGAAATCTCGAGGTAACTTACGTTCCCCAGGAGGCCTTCCCATTTCCCTGGTCAATCCGGGAGAACCTCCTGCTGGGCTCCAAGTCTACGCGTGCCGGCATCGATGAGGCGATTAAGTCGGTGTGTGCCGAGTTCGTTTACGAACTCCCCAGTAGCCTTGATACGGTGATATCCGAGGACGGTTCGGGGTTGTCGGGCGGTCAAAAAACCCGGCTGGCAGTGGCCAGAGCTCTTTTAGCCGGCCCCGACATCCTCCTTTTGGACGAACCCGGTGCCAACCTCGATGCCTGGACCGATGAAAGAGCTCTGGAAGAGGCTTGCGAGACTTAAGGGCACGCATCTTTGCGCGGTATCTGACCGTTGATCGAAGCGAAGGAGCGAAGACTGACATCTCCTCGATCGTCTCTGCGATGATAAACGACGCTAATCTCCTCGGCGACGTGATCATAAACAACGTGCCGACGTTCTGTTCCTCGGTGGTCGGCATTGTGGTCGCCACGGGCATCGTGGTCTTCTGAAGCCCCGGCTTCATCGGCCTCATTATCGCTTTTACTCTTGTCGTTTCATTGGTGAACTCCAGATCCGCCCGGGCCATGGACAAGGCCTGAGGACAAGAGATTAGAAAGTCTGGCGGATGTCTCCAAGCAAGGCCATATCTCGCGTGACGGACCGAGCTCGGTCCCGCGACCTTTCCTTTTGAAGCCTACGGAGGAGGACGCCGGGCAAGGAGTCTGCTAGCTCCTGGACTATGCTCAGGAATTCTCAGGATAGGTCGTCATCTCCTCTCCGTTTTGCCGGTCGAGCTGAACCCCTCTGCGAGGTCCGACGGTCTGGAGTCCCGGCCCCGGCCTATGTGAGCCTGAAGGTAACGGAGTAGCTGAGTGGTTTATCAGGACTCTTAAGGGGCAGGTTATCTGGCCCAACAGATTCAAAAACGTGGCTGAAGCGGGCAAAGCGATCGACAGGTTCGTTGAGGAATTCAAGAAGTCGTGGACCATAGCACGTTTGGGCTACAGAACGCCGCTAGAGGTGTTGCAGAAACCTTCTTGCGAGCGGGAGGTGGCAGACTAAGCCATACCGAAATGTAGCATCAAACCCGTGTCCAAAAAACTGGGTGCGGTGCAGTGCTGAGGAGACTTGCTAGAACTAAAGAGGAAATCACCTCCGGTCCCAAGAGGCACCTCGTGTTTTACAACTCGCATACTTACCTGGGTGCCATGGTAGCCGGCGTCGTTGCGGCGATGGATGTTCAAAAGGCGCAGGGTGCCGATATCAAATCCTTGTGTAGATCAAGCCCTATGTATCTCGTCATCAACGTCACCGCCTGTGGTTTCGTCTGGCACCATCAGGTTGCATACACGACCGGGGACTGGCATCACAGCCCCCGGCAGTTTAATGTCAAACGTCTTTCCTTGAGCTAAACGGTGACTTTACAAGGGGACTATTCTTCCGTTCTCGAGAGCGACGGTTCGGTCTGCATACGCCCGCGTGTCTGATCGATGGGTTGCCAGGACCATTATGCCATCACGCTGGAAAGCCTTCAGACGCGTCAAGACGTCGTTCGCCAATCTCGCATCCAGCCCGGACAAGGCTTCGTCCAAAATGAGGATCTTCGGCTTCCCGACCAACGCCCTTGCCAGGCCCACTCTCTGCTGCTGACCCAAGCTGAGCCCATGGCCTTTGTCACCAAGCACGGTGTCGAGCCCGTTGGGCAACTCGCCGACGAACTCGCTAATCCCGGACACTTCACAGGCTGCAGCAAGAGCTTCTAGACTTACCTCTCTCCCTAACAGGATGTTTTCCTTTACACTGGCATGGAAGATCCGGGGATTCGGTCCGACATACGAGACTACGTGCCTGAGGTCGTCGGGATGCACCGCGGAGACCTCCTGACCGCATACCCTACACGTTCCCCGCCATGGTTTCAAGAACCCGGCGATCAGCTGCAGAATGGTGCTCTTGCCTGAGCCGCTTGGGCCGACGACGCAGAGAGTCGAACCTCTTTCCGCGCTTAAGCTCGCCTCCTGGATTACCGGCGAGTCGGACCGGTATCCAAAAGTGACTCCTTCCATTTGGATCGACGGAACCATAAACTCGGCCGGTTCGTATGTACCCGGGATCGGGTCTAGTGTCTTTAGGAACTCCGCGATCCGGTCCCACGCGGCTTTGGGCCCGGCCAGGCTTGCAGATACGCGGAAGATTTCTTTGCACGAGTTGAAGAAGGCCGACGTATAGCTCACATAGGCCAGAAGAACTCCCAGTTGCATCGTGCCCTTGATCACAAAATAGCCGCCGACCAGGAGGAGCGTCACCTGGGAGATGATAAGGGAACCGAAGACGGAGGAACCCAGTAGCTGAAGAGCGATCGCTTGCCTCTTGCTGGCTGACATTATCTCTCTTGCAGCTCGGAGGATGCGCTCGACAGACCAGCTTCTTGTCCCGGTAGCGTAGATATCAGCTGTTCCTGCCAGGTCGTCCTGCAAAACAGCATTCAAGTTTTCTACGGAAGCTTGTATTTCACGGCCACGCCCGTATAACAGCGGAGAAAATCGGCTTGGCCCAAGCAGGTAAATAGGCAGGAAGAACAATGCTATAAGGAACAAGCGGTAGTTGAGGGCAATGAGGACCATCGTGTTCACAACCAGTGTTCCGACTGTGGTGGCCAGGCCGGGAACCACCTCGTTGAAGGTCTCGCTGACGGATGAGGCATCCGAAAGCATTAGCGATACCACCCTGCCTGGCTCAATCCGGGTCTGGGTCGTATAGCTACTGGCCCTGTAGTCCCCGTATATCTTTTCCCTGATCCAGAGCAATATCCTCTGCGAGTAAAGGGCTGATATGTAGGTACTGAGCAGCATGGAACCGATCTCAAGAACGGCAGCTCCGACGAACAGACCCGCTGCCATGAGCAGCAGATCGGCTCTTTTCTGTGCAATCACTGAATCTATGAAGATTTTCTGGACCCAGGGGTAGCCCAAGCGGGCCACAGAGAGAAACATTCCTATTCCCACTACTGCGACCGTCAGCATGCGGTGTTTCCGCATTATAGGAAGCATCCACGTAAAATTGCCGATCACACGATCACTCCCCTTTGCTCGGCCTCGTACGTCGCGTTCTTAAACGCGTCCGCCAGGCGCTGCCAGAGCATCTTGTCACTGTGAAGTCTGGCAATCTTCTCAGCGACGTAGGCGATGGTCTCCCTCTGGAACTCGCACCACGAGGGGTCGTTACCGGTGAGACGCCCGGAGGCCCAGAAGGCACTGCCCATACAGCCGCCACAGATATTGGCCGCCCAACAAGAACCGCAATCCTCGCGGTTCGACTTACGAGAGGCTCGGATAAAGTCTTCCCTCCGCTTTCGGAAATCATCTTCGTCGAAATCGAAAATGTTGCCGAGGCGGACCTCGTCGATTCCTGCAAACATAAAGCATGGGTAGAGATCACCTCCCCGTAGCCTCGCATTTGCCGGACTCGAAGCTGACACAAGTCTATTCTTCGCCATAACGGAAATGCCTTCTTCACGTCCTACATATTTACAGAACCCTTTTATTTAATTGCTCCGATGCGGTGGCATCCAAACAGTTTTACCAGCTGGTTCTTTTGACGCGCCTTGGCTCTGCGCGAACGGTCATCGGGATGCCACCAGTGAGACAAGGAAGCCAGCGAAGGAAGAACGTCCCGACCGTCACGGAAGCTTCTACCATCACAGCGGGCTCTCCTGTTCCGGTATCGCCCGTTCCTCCCACGGGGTTGCTCACAGCGATTGAAATGACGGGCTTGGTTATAAGCGCTTTCCTGACCACGGGCGCAAGGTTGGCAAAGGTGACGTCGGCGGCCTGTTGCCTGGCCGCCACCGTGTTTATCACCACAATTCCGTCGGCCAGGTGATCCCAGTAGAGCTCCTGCACCACGACAAGGGCGCCCATGTCGCATGCAGTTTGCGCGGTCTGCCTTACGACGAACGCGAGCCCCAGGTCAAAGACCATCCCCACAGCTAGAATGCTCCCTCGCGAATGCCCTGTTTGCCGGAGGGAAGTGAATCTGAAGCGCCATGGATGGTACCTGCCGTATGCAGCGAGGGAGGACCTCGAAGTACAGGTTTGGATTCCGAGGCTTCTGTGCCCTGCGTGCGGACGATGCTGGACGACCCGTCGATCCTGGATCCTCTTTTCCTCCGAAGGGAAATCCGCAAGGTGCGTCACGACTCCACCATATCCGTACAGAACCATCTCTTCGAAGTGCCTCCGGCGCTCATCGGCAAGAGGGTGGAGGTCAGATTCGACCCGGACGATTTGAGCGAAGTCCTCATCTACGACGAAGGCGTGGAGGTGGCGAGGACAAGACCAGTAAATCTCCACGAAAACGCCAGGGTCAAAAGGAAAAAGCCGCCTCTTCGCCTGTCTTGCCTGGATGCGGAGGAGGAATGAATCATGTACAGGGCATTCTACTCACTTTCTCAGGACCCGTTTACCAAGGACATTCGGCCTCAGGACCATTTCCCTTCGAGGGGGTTCAAAGAGGCCTTGGCCCGCATCAGGTACCTCATCGAAACCAGGGGCATTGGCGTGATCCTCGGTGAACCGGGCTGTGGCAAAACCTATGCCTTGAGGTCGGCCGCAGAAAGCCTCAATCCCTCGCTCTACAGGGCAGTCTATTTACCCCTTTCTACGGGAACCACCATGGACATGTACAGGGCGATCGCAGCCGGTCTGGGTGAGGAGCCTCGCTTTCGGAAGGTGGACCTCTTCGGCCAGATCCAGAAGGCAGTCGGGCATCTGTACTATGACAAGAAGATTACCCCCGTCTTCATCATGGACGAGATGCACCTCGCCCGTTCAGACTTCCTCCTCGACCTGGCCATGATCTTCAACTTCTCCATGGACTCGAAAAACCCCTTCGTCCTCATCCTGTCGGGCTTGCCTTTCTTCCAATCACGCCTCAGACTCAACCAGGCACAACCCCTGGCGCAGCGGATCATCGTCCAGTACAAGTTCGAGCCCCTGGACAAAGATGAGGTCAAGGGCTATCTCGACCACAGGCTGAGGCTTGCAGGTGCGGTGACACCAATCTTCACCGACCAGGCCATCGAGGCCATAGCTTTTCACACAGGCGGGTGGCCCAGGCTCATCAACAACCTGGCATCTACAGCGCTTCTCTGGTCTTAAGACACGAAGTAAACGGTGCTTCGATCCATCTCTGCTCTTATTGTGGGAGGGTCTTGGAATGCGAAGAAGTTTGCCCTTGTGGGGGAACTGGCGAACTGTACCTGGCCAGCAAGGGTAGGAGCAGATGTACGAAATGCGGTGGCCAGTACAAGGAGGACACGAGTGTTCCTTTTCGCGACCGCTACCTGCCAATCGCGGTCCTAGGGTTCTGTCGGAAGCACGGACAGTTTTTCAAAGAGCCTGATGCCTTGGACCGAGAAAAACTTGAGGCGGCACGCCTCGCGTACGCCGCAGGCAACGCTTCGGGCAATGATGATTTCCGCGTGGAAGACGGTCCAAAATCCCGCGACCTGCTCGCAAAGGGCATCACTTGCTACCTGGACGTGTTCTCGTATCGCCAGCTTCTGTACCTGAGAGAAGCAATTAAACTTCTTTCGAACTTCGATCGGCTGACCAGGCTGAACCTCGCCTTGCTCGTATCGACTTCCCTGGAATTTACTTTGATGCTTTGCGGGTATAAGGGGGTTCTCTGCGGAGACCAGGGGCTATCAGGCATACTTTTTCCCACCACGCATATTCATTCCCCTCAACTGCTTTGGAGAGTAATCCGATTTTCGAGCTTGCTACGTCGGGTACTCTGAGGCGGTTGTTTGAGGACCGAATTGCTCGTGCGAGATCCTGGGTCCGTCTACGGTACTTGCAGCGTCGTTAATAAACTTCGCAATGGAAGGAAAGAAGAACTAATCATCTGTCCGCAGCGACTTTATGCTGAAGATTACAAGGTACTCAAAAGCTGCATGTGTGACGCTGTAGGCTACGAAATACCAGTCTATACTGCTGACGACTACTCTACTAGGAAACGTGAGGGCGTCCTACCCGAGAGGTGCTGTGTAATGTTTGGTCAGGACTCAGGTAGAGAGGTACGGGTGGAACGACGGGGCGTTGTAACATTAAACTTCGACTAGGTCCTTGTGCAAGTAGTCCGCGGGCAACCGGCGCTGGCAGTCCCGTGCGAAGTGCAGAGTGCCGATATCACTGGAAACTACCAAGACACCTGGGAAGCCTATGCCCGGGAACTTGACACAATCCCGGATTGGCACCACGGGATGAATTGGGCGAACGTGTGGAAACGTCTCATTCCTCAGCTGATGCTAAAGGGCGCCGTGGCTTCAACCTCGAAGCTCTGCACGAAAGGACTCTATTTTGTTGTACCCAAAAGGGTATTCATCCAGTTCGAGAAAATCCTGGGGAAAGTGCCCGAGGTCCACAGACCAGGGCAAGGGGTGCTCACGGTCATGACTTATGAGCTCGGTCCGGAGCTAACTGATGGCTCTATACGCGAACTAAAATTGTGCCGAGTCAAACGAATGAAACTTGAGGACTTTGTACAGTCCTTTGCCTCTGGAAAACAGCTACCGCTTGGTGCTCAGCTCGATGAGAAGGTCTTACGTATGTTAGAAATGTTGTGAGGGTTGTGCGGTCTAACCCATGTCATGGGAACTTTGGCAGAATGAGGATGTGGCCCACAAGATGGACTTCGTCCTCTTTGGTCCAAACAAACGCCAGTGATACGACCACTGGAGTCCTCGGTGCTGACACAGGTGCTGAGCCTATTACCTTTGGGTTTTGCTGTGGGATTCCTATTAAGATTCCTTTCAAACGGGGTTTCGCATCTTTACGATTTACGATCCGCGATCTACGATCCGCACTTTACGGTCTGCGCCTTACACTGGTCGGCACGAGCGGATTCGAACCACCGAGCTCATGGTCCCGATCATATTTGAAGGGTCTGCCTACGTTTCACACCGTCGCTGTCCTGCGGAGACATTCTACAGACATCGCTGATTCTGACTAATTTCTACCCCGATTCCTGTGAGTTTTCCTGCCAATTCACCTCATGACACGGTCGCCGATGTCCGAGTATACGGTCGAGAATGCGAGTCACCGCAGGGCGTCCGTGACCGTCTATGCGGGTCGTTTACGCTGCGGTTATGATTCACGGTTGTACAGGTAGTCAACGAAAGTCCATCCCCGTAGCTGTCAACACAGCTGTCAAGCGTTTATCTGCTGGCATGTTACATCCCGAGAAAAACTCAGGTTTCCGCTACCGCCTGTTTCGATACACCTGCTTTCTTGAGATGGTGGGTACCAAATGCAGATGGTGGTTGAGATGTGTATCATCGCTGGACGCCGCTTTCGAGGCGCGAGAGCCGCCAGGTACGGGATGACACTGTCGGTCGAGTATCACCACATGGTGGCAAAGAAGCCTGCATAATGCGAGCCCGGCCCTTGAGGTAGCACAAGGCCACGACTCCGAGGCGCTGGCTAGGGTTCTCCAGGCAGCAATCGGCAGGACAAGGTTCCCACCGCGCATCGCCAGTCACCAGCGAAGTCACATGTCACTCCATGGATCACCCTCCACCGCTTACGTAGGCCCTCGTCGCTCTTGAAAAGGCTACAACCCCAATGGTCACAAGCGGCACACAAACTGCCAAAAGCACCAAGAACTCCCGCGGCATCTTTCCCGAGACGAGTATCGAAGCGGGCACGTTGGCAACAAGAGCAACAGGTATGATCACTGTTACGAAAATCTTGGCCGCTCCATTGTAGATGTTGCACGGGAAAGCCGAGTAGCTGAACAGCGATTTGACCAGGTGATCGAGCGAGTAGACCCTAGCTAGGCGAACGCTTAGCGCCGCGTACAACAGACCGTACGCCGTACGCGCAAGGAGAGCGAGGACCCCTGCCGCAAGCAGCAGCCAGAAGGAAAACGGTCCAAGCGTCCGGATGGGGATCCTGGCGCTGCATATAAGCCAGATAGGGATGGGGATACAGAATAGGGAGAGTGTCCCCGGACGCAGTAGCAGCTGCGAAAACTGGGATCTCAGTGGATAGACTAACCAGTAGTCGAGCTCGCCGGAGGCCACGCCTGAAGCGAATTCCTCAACGCCGTTTCCAACCAGGAAATCATACAGCAATGTAATGCTCTCTGCGACTCCAGTCAGCAGAAGGACATAGCCGGAAGGCAAGTCCCCTATGCTCCCGCTACTCGACAGAAGACCGGCATACATGAAGGGAATGGTCAGGAAAGTCAAGGCCTGAACGGCAACATAGATCCACAAGCTCCCCCGGTAAGCCAAGAGGCGCTTGATGCTTAGGCTCAGCGCCGCAAAGTAGAGCCTCACCTAGAATCCCCCCAATGTCACCCTGCGGATAGCTTGCCGCCAGACCACATGGATCGAGACCAAGGTAGCCGCAATCCATGCGAACTGGGTGGCGAGGCCATAGAAAACGGCCCGCGGGGACACCATCCCCAAGCTGGCCGTAGCGGGGAAATCAATAAGGTACCGGAAAGGCAGGGCCGAGAACACCCGTTGAGCCCACCTGGGCATCACGCTGAGAGGAAGAATGGCGCCAGATGAGAACATGGCGAGATACCAGACAAAGAAAGACGGGCCTAAGTCATCAAGAATCCAGAACGCCGACAGGCTGAACAAAGTCGAGAGAAGCGTACTCAGGAAGATGGCAGGCATTGCAAGGACTATAAAGACAATGACCTCTTGAGCCGAGAGCGTGGGCCTAGCCAGTAAGAACACCAACACTCCTGCTATCAGCCCCGAGGTCAGTTTCCACAATGCCGAGCCAATGCCTCCCCAGATGAGATCATCGATGTAGCTGAAAGGACGCACCAGAGCGTGCACTACGCGCCCGGTCCGGATCTCGGAGAACACGTCAGGCCAGATCGCAGGCAGCATGGCCGCCGTTGTGCCTGAGATCAGACAATAGTATGCAGGTAAGCGAGGCATCTGGTTGTCCATCCTGGTGGCTCGAAGCAGGGCAATCATGAAAAGGGCGGAAGCTAGCGGAACAGCCTGCGCCACGATGGCGTTCCAGCGGTATGCTAAGTTCACCTTCACTACCATGGACATCCGCCGCAAACCCGCTCTGTAGTTCACTTGCCCACCAACTTCCTGATCATGTATTCAAGCGGCACCGACTCGACGGTTATGCTGGTGCCCGGTCCAGCCAACTCGTTGATGACAGCTAAGGTCTCGACGGGCACGACAAGGGTCAAGGTCTGGGGTCCTTCGTCGAGGACCTCTAGAGGCACGGCCCAACCCTGTTGAACGCCGGGTGCAATGCCGCTGATAGAAACCTTCCTCAAGCGGTTGAACTGCTCTCTTAGCGCCGCTTTCCTGCCGTCGTAGATTATCTGTCCTTCATTCAACACAATGATCCGGTCGCAGAGCCGGTCAACGTCATCCAAATTGTGGCTTGTGAGAAGGACCGTCGTCCCCAAGTCCCTGACCGACTTGAGGATGAAATCGTGCACTGCTGCTCGGGCCCACATGTCCAAGCCCAGAGTCGGTTCGTCCATGAAGAGAACTTTCGGCCCGTGGAGAACCGAGCAGATCAACTGCATTTTCACTCGCTCACCGTGGCTCAGCAGACGCACCGGAGTCCTCACCAATCCCTCAACCTCGAATAGGGTGGAAAGGTACTTGAGGCGGGTATTGAACTCCGAGTCGCTAAGCCGGTAGATTTCTTTGAGGAATAAGAATGTGTCCAGAGCAGGCAGGTCCGGCCAGAGCTGTGATTTAGCGCCTAGGACGAGACCGATCTGTGCCAGGAATTCGGGCGAGCGCCTGATGGGCTCGTGGTTAAGGACACGGACTCTCCCTCCGGACGGCTTCAGTATCCCGCTCAGGACTTTGACGGTAGTCGTCTTCCCAGAACCATTGGGCCCTATGTACGCAACACATTCCCCTTGTTCGACCTCAAAAGTAATACCCCGCAGGGCCCATACATCCTTCCGCACCGGCGAAACAAGATCTTTAAGCCTGCCCCGAAGACCTGGACGCGGCTCCGTTTTCCGATATACCACCGATAGTCCGTCGACTGCTATGTGTACCATTAGACCTCTTCCACTACTCCCAATTGTGCTAAGTCATTCATAAACCCTTCAAAAAGTTCTTTGAAACGCTCTAGATCAACAGGTATGGATCCCCTGTTTGCGTGGTAGATGGCTTCGATCTCCATACCCTTGCGAAAGACCATATCAAAGACTTCGGCCCAGAAACCCCTTATTAGCCACTCAGAGTCCGGATGAAGATGTAGAAGTAATCCGGGCGGATCAAGCCAGCGGAGCAGGCGATATGAAACTCCAGGTTTCAGCGTGGGCATGCGCTTCTCACCTCCGAACACGCTCGTCCTATCCGACATAGTGTCGACACTTGCGAAGTCATCGTACGAGTTAGATTCCAGACTTCGCCTGGGCAAAACTCGCAATGGTCTTGATAGGCACACGAATAACAGGGGATGTGCTCCTCGCGCAACTCCCGAATCATCTTCATCTTAGCGCTATCCCACAGGGCGTCGAATGTTGAATCACGTAAGTTGCCGATTGGCTTTCTGAAGACCATGCAAGGATAGAGAGTCCCATCCGGACCCACAGAAAACGTATTGCGTCCCGCGTTGCACAACCAACCTTCGTGTGGCCTGCTATCTTTTCGAAAGGTTCCCGAACCTCGGGAACGGCCACCTCGACGAGCTGCTTCCGTGGTCACCTTCTCTGCCTGACACCCGCCGTGCCCGCAAGGACGGCTAGCAACCCCACCCGAGCGAACCAATCAGGTCCCTCGATATCGTCTCCTACAAGGTGGGGGCCATTTGACGCTTACGGCTTTGCGTCAGTCATACCAACACCACATACCGGGACGTGACCTCAGGTTAATCCGTCCTTGCCGCCCTGGATAGTCGGCCTTACTCGCTTGCAAGTCAGGGCGAACCTCGGCCATCACCTGAAGGTGCCGTGGTACTCGCGGCGCTTCTTCATCTCCCGAGGCAATTAAAACGATGTTCCAGTATGCAAGCGGTGCCCCGAGGCGGCCTACTACTCGCTGCGCGGCAGGCTTACTCCTTGACGACCGATAGTCCCGGCCGACATTGCCCGTGGACAGAGAGACGGAACAGATTCTGCTAGCTATTCAATCGCGGGAAACAACGGGAATGATTTTGCACTCCGTGAGTAGCCTAGTCATTTCCCGGGCGGACTTGATCATCTCCACAGCCCTTTTATACAGGTCGTCATAGCTAAGCTCGATTCTCGCCACGCCTTGCTCGACGGCCTTTGTACCTACTGCCGCCGCCACCTCCGGATAGACTTCCCACTCGTCCATCGTTGGCAACAGGTGGTCCTCTCTGAGTAAGCCTTTTTTCTCAACGTACCTAGCCAGCGCCTCCGCAGCCGCTATGCACATCTCATCAGTAATTGTCTTAGACCTCACGTCCAGCGCACCGCGAAATATGGCCGGGAACCCAAGCGAGTTGTTCACCTGGTTCGCAAAATCGGACCTCCCGGTAGCTACCACCTTCGCGCCCGCCTCCTTCGCCTCCCATGGCCATATCTCAGGTACCGGGTTTGCGCAGGCAAACACGATTGCATCCTTTGCCATGCCCTCTACCCATTCCTTCCTGATCGTGCCTGGGCCAGGCCGGGAAAGCGCTATTACGGCATCTGCCCCTTTCATCGCCTCCAGTACACCACCCGTCACGTTTTCCGCGTTCGTTTTCAGGCACATTTCCCACTTCTCTTTGAACTTGTCCTTGTTTTGCTCTAAGTCCTTTCTCCCTTTATGCAGCGTCCCTTTAGTGTCAGTCAGTATGATGTTTCCTGCTGTTGCTCCCGCCGCAATTAACATCCTCGCTACGCAGATACTGGCTGCACCAGCTCCCACGATGGCTATTTTCATATCGCCCAGCTTCTTGCCAACGACCTTCGCTGCGTTGATCATTCCGGCCACTGTCACCGCAGCAGTTCCCTGCTGATCGTCATGCCATACTGGAATTGTCATCTCTTGCCGTAGCCTCTCCAGAATGTAGAAACACTTCGGTTGTTCGATGTCCTCAAGGTTTATCCCACCGAATGATGGTTGCAAGTACCTGACTGTCTTGACGAACTCATCTGGATCTGTCGTATCAAGGCATATCGGTACTGCATCTACTCCGCCCAGGTATTTGAATAGCAGAGCCTTACCTTCCATGACCGGCATGGCGGCTTCCGGACCTATGTTCCCAAGTCCGAGCACCCTGGTACCATCGCTCACCACAGCAACCGTATTCCACTTCCACGTGTAATCGTACACAAGGTCTTTTTGCTTCTGGATCGCTTTGCAGGGTTCCGCTACGCCCGGCGTGTACCAGATTGCAAAGTCGTCTATGCTCGTCACAGCGCAGCGGGGCGCTGTCTGAACCTTTCCGCGATAGTACCGGTGCAACCTCAGCGCATCCTCCGATGGCTTGTTCGCCCTCTTTAACAGCTCCTCCTTTGATATCACTTCTAAACATCCTCCCTTTGACCTTGGGTGAACCAGAAGAGCAAATGACCACGCGTATTTGCTCGTTCCGGGTGCTACCGCGCTTGCAACAGAGTCCGAGCGTTCTCGCAGAGAAAGGGACCACCGTGTAGCTCTCTTCCAATTCTCCGTTGTTTAATGAGTTGTTCGGGCGCTTTTTGGGCGCTATCACTGTTTCCCTGAGTTTCTCCCCACTATGCAGCAAAGCACTCGATGTGAGTCCTGCAGATCTCGTACCCTATTCCCCAGCTCGATGGTGTGCATGACCGCACCAAGTATCCGCCTCCCCGAGTGTGCAAATCGTTTTTAGCAGGCAGCGTATTTGGGTGGTTCAGATTCATATAGATTGGAACCATAACTGTCTATAACCACAACAGCTGGGAAGTTCTCCACGTAAAATCGATAAATCGCCTCTGCTCCAAGGTCTTCATATGCCACTACTTCCACCTTCTTTATCGACTTTGCTATGAGAGCTCCAGCACCGCCAACTGCGCCAAAGTAAACAGCGCCGAACTCCTTCATCGCTTCGATGACCTCGGCAGACCTGAGTCCCTTGCCAATCATGGCTTTGAGCCCCATCTTCAGCAGCTGAGGCGTGTACGGATCCATTCTGCCACTTGTCGTAGGCCCTGCTGACCCTACCGCATATCCAGGCTTCGCAGGGCATGGACCGACGTAGTATATGATCTGCCCCCTGATATCTATCGGCAGCGGCTGCCCCTTCTTTATTAACTCGTCCAGTCTCTTGTGAGCAGCATCACGAGCTGTATAAACGACACCGTTAATCAAGACGCTGTCGCCAGCTCTCAGCTCCCTTACAAGTTCCGTAGAAAGTGGTGCCTCGATAACTATCTGCTTGTTCATTTGCAGCCCTCCCGGACTTAGATGACTGCTTCGGCGCGGCGAGCAGCGTGGCATACGATGTTCACTGCAACTGGTAACCCCGCTATATGTGTGGGGTAGTGCTCGATGTTTACCGCCAAAGCTGTGGTCGTGCCGCCGAGCCCCGCTGGCCCAATCCCCGTCTTATTTACAGCCTCCAGAAGCTCTTCCTCGAGTTTTGCGTACCTCGGGTCTGGGTGACGCTTTCCGACCTCACGCAGTGTAGCAAGCTTAGCCAGCTGCGTAACCTTGTCTGTCGTCCCTCCGATACCTACTCCCACAATGACCGGCGGGCAGGGGTTCGGTCCTGCTTTCTTGACTGTTTCGATCACAAACGCCTTGACACCCTCCACTCCGTCAGCAGGCTTGAGCATCTTCATGGCGCTCATGTTCTCGCTACCAAACCCCTTGGGCATTACAAGAAACTTGATCTTGTCTCCCGGAACTATCCGCACGTGTGTTACTGAGGGGGTGTTGTCTCCGGTGTTCTTTCTGTCAAACAGCGGATCGGCAACGACGGATTTCCTTAAGTAACCCTGTACGTATGCCTGCCGCACACCTTCGTCAATAGCATCCTGAAAGTTCCCACCCACGACATGCACGTCCTGACCATATTCGACAAATAGTACAGCCATACCGGTATCCTGGCATATGGCAATTTCCTCCTTTGCCGCAAGCTCGTCGTTCTCTATGATCTGTTGAAGCACCCTCTTCCCTAGAGGTGACTTTTCGACCTTTTCCATCTCCTTGAGAGAATTCAGGACGTCCTGCCCAATATAAAAGTTGGCTCTAAGAAACAACTGTTTTACAGTCTCCGTTACCTGCGTTGCTTGGATTTTCCGCATTCCTTCTCACCCCCGGTTCGGGTTGGTTCGGTCGGGTGTGTGGTGGGCTCTTCGATTCGGAAGCAGACTTATGGGCTGCCAAGACTTGGCCCAAACTTTATATAACGCTAGTACTGGCGCGTGGCATCATGTGCGTCCAACAAACCAAGGCGGAATTGCAGTCAAAGTCCAAGAGCACCTCTTCAAGCCATCTTTGTCAGAAGACCTTCATCACTACTACGGAGCAATGTGCACCATAAACAAGGCACATCTTTTGATGCTGGTTGAAGAGCGGCTGATTGACTATACCGTCTCACGTTTTCCTGACCGAATTGTCTCAGATTGAGATGACTTTTTCGTGATACGAAGAAGGCTGCCCTTGCTTCCAGGGCAGCCCAGGGTCAGGGTTTAGTTCCCGTTCAAATCCTGGATCATCCTGAGCAGCAGCTTCTGGTCGATGAGTTCCTTCTGCTCGACGAAGGCGGCCAGCAGTGAATTGGCACACACGTAACGGGGTTCCCCGCCGAGGCCGAGGGCGTGGAGGTGCCGGTGCAGGGTAGCCCGGGAGATGGACCCCTTTGCCACTGCCGAGTCGGGGTCGGCCTCGTTGGCCAGGCGCTGCAGGATGCGAGTCTGCTCGCCGCGGGAGCGGAAACTCCTCTTACGCCAGTACCATCCGTGGCTTTGCAGTTTCCGTCCGCACTTGGGGCACTAGCGGGGCAAAGCCTGCCGCGCTTCCTCATCGCCCGACTCGTATCTATCGTGCCAGCTCTTGTACTCGTTGACGTTGGAGCCCAGGTTCCTTACGATGATCAACGGGATCTGGGTTCTACCCACAACCAACACAGGCCTCTTGCGCTTCGGAGCCATGGCGAGAGGCCTGATTTTTCTCCACCAGGCAGAACCCCGTAGGAAGTTCGTCCCCCTACGCAGTTTTCCCTTTTGTCAGCCCAATGTGAGACAAACGGGCCCATTCAGGTCAAAAGAATCTGCGACGGTACAGGCGTGCGAGGCTGCTTAAGGCAGTGTTCGGTCTCCCTCCAGTGCTTCAGGCTTGTTGCGGCAGCCTTTCCCTGCCCTGAAGGCAAGGGCCGAAGGGTTGAACGGGGTTTCCAGGCGGGCGGAGTTCGAACCTGCCGTTGCGGCCTCGAAGGACGATGCAAGCTTCGTCCAGGCTCTCGTCCAGATGCTGAGAGAGATGAACAACGGACACACCGCAGTCACGACGGCTGCGATAGTGAAGCTGGTGGCGGACTCAACGAGGAACCTTGAAGGAGGTTGCCCGGAACGCTTCGTCAGCTCGGATAGATTACGGGGCTCGTCTCGCGGCTCCCGCGGCTACCCCCGAGGGCAAATAGCCTCCGTTTCTGGCGGTGTATAACGGGCGAGAATAGGTGGTCGTGGCGGTGGCACCGGACCAGGCGATAAGTCAGATAGTTCGTCCAGGTATGAGGGTGGTGAACGTGGGGCGCGTACCGATCCACGAATACGTAGCGGCCCGGGGGCATAATCACCTTAACGTCTGCGGTACGGTCCCGTCCGAAGACGGCTGTATCAGAGGCAACTCAAGTTACCGCACACGGGGGAATACCGGGTACCCTTCGCTTCCGAGAATTGGGACCATAGCTACAGTTGACCTCCGAGGTACATAGGTACACAAGGGGCTCCGACGGCGAATGTGTACACCGCGGTTCTCACCGGCAGCAGCGTCGGCTACGTACAGATAACCAGTTTCATCAACCTGCAGGGAGACGCCCCGGCCCTCCGCCGGTTTTTCCAGGGGGTCCGGGACCGCCCGGTCCTTATCACAGATATCAGAGGGAACGGCGGTGGTCTCTGGACCTACTGGGAGAAGGCTATCGTGGCCCAGCTCGCCGCGGAGCCGGTCTCGTGTAGCTACTTCGTGATGTGGCGGACGAGCGAGTACTTCCAACCGTTCGTGAAAGCCAAGACGTCCAGGATGCTGGTCGAGAGGATTTCTAAGCAGGCGCTCGTAGAGAAGGCGGGTCCCGCACTAACATCCCGCCGGAAGTTCTCGGCGATGATTTCGTAGACCCGTGCCTCACACGGGCCCGCGTTCTCCCCGACGCGGACTCGACGCCGCGATCAGGGCATGCCTTGCTCTCTCGTGCGTATCGTCTACAGGCCCCAGACATCCCGGTGGCAGACGAGCCGGTAACTGCGGTAGATGGACGTGCGGAGAAACGAGTTCTCGCCGCTCCACAGGTTGCCGGAGGGTCGCTTCCAACTGTGGGTAAGGCCCAGAACATCAGAGGACGTCTTTCTCAGCGCAATGAACGTCTTCCGCACAGTAGAGGTCGAGATCTGCATCCCGGAGCGATAAGCCTCTCCAGAACTTGACAGCGGCGCACCCTTCGCGACACAACCCCGCCAGGCGACAGCAGGGGCACTTTCCCGAAAACGCGGGGGTCCGGTCGCGAAATCCTCCCCAGAGTTCGGGTTTGGTCCAGACTGTTGGAAGTTCCTCAGCCCGGCAAGCCTGAAAGTCCATATGGCTGCAGGGCCTGATGAAGCCCTCAATGTCGACCGTCAGCAACATGTCACTCGGCGATGCACCCGTAAGCTCCCAGGAAACCTAGCGAATCCGCGGACGCACCCGCGCGCATCAAAATGGGCGCAAGGGCACAGTCCAGGTGAAAGGGCAGGTGATGCTTATCCTCCAGTTCGAGAAGGAGCGGCAGGGGGCTCTTCTGCCGGTCGGGCATCATCTCCCCGTACAAGCTCCTCCCGCGCCCTGACGGTTTCGGTCTAAGGAGCATGACGCTGTCGGCTCCTGCACGCGAAGCTTCACGGAAGAGAAGGTCCATGTTCCCCATGTTTTCCGAGGTCAGGACGAATCCATGCCCGTCGTAATTCCCGCGTCTCGGAGAGTTTCAACCGCTCTCAGCGAATGGGCAAGTCCCACCCAGCCGTCCCGCGGGCCGCCCGGCAAATCTACGGTGACGTTGACCCTTCCGAAGAGCCCCCTGGCCTTCCGGACCCACTCTCGTGACCAGTGTTCCGTTGGTGGTGATCGTGGGTATCAAACCTTTCTCCCTGGCAAACCCGGCGAGATGGGGAAGGTGAGGGTGACACAGCGGCTCGCCTCATCCGAAAGCTATATGGAAGACATCCGTCCGGCTCGCGACTCCAATGTCCTCATTACCTGCGCGTACCTCGCGTGAACCCCCCCCAACGCCCGGAGGACGCGTAGCAGCAGGAGCAACTGAGGTTACACCGGGTGGTTATCGTTATCTCCATCTCCCCGGGACGGGATAGACCGGCCGTCTCCGGACCTTCCTACACCGGACCGCCGTCAAACCCGCGGGACTTGAGGAAGTCTCTGTCCACCCACAGGAGCGATACCCGGTGTTCCGTCCCGATTACGCCTCCAAAGGGCTCAAAGCGTATCTTCTGTATTCTCATGTTGTTTCTCTCCGGCGGTCCGCCACAGGTCCAGGATCGTGAGGTACGCCGGCAGAAGCCATCCCCATATGGGGAAAAGCAACCAGACGGGGTTATAGCCTGCCCAGGGGTAGAGAGCACAAGGGTAAGAAGGCCCCCACCTACGTAAGCTGCGCTTGCCCAGGTCACCTTCTTATTGGACTTGAGGACGCCCCCCAGCCTGGTTGCAACCCCGCAAAGGATGATCGCAACGGGAGTGAGGTAGCTATGCGCTACGCTGGCAAGAATAAATGACTCCCGGAAGATCTAAACCTCTGACTCGATAGGTCCACGCAAGGAGAACTCCAAGACTCAGCGGCAACAAGCTGAGTTTCGCCGCACGCACGGTCAACGCCGGTACTGACGGTTCGTCCGTCACGCGATAGGCCAGGTATGATATCGCCAGCGACCCAGCAGCCGACAGGGGCCCCAGCGAATAGGGGGATACGGCCCAACCATGCTCGACATGAAAAAGGCCCAGACACCGGAAAAACCCACCCAGGAAAGGCCCCAGGATGCCGCGAGAAAGACTGGACGGAGACGGCCGGAAGCTTGACCGTTGCCCGTACTTCTTCAACGCCTCGTCCAGCGAGGGCGATAGACGGACATTGACAAGAAACGTCCTGACCACCGCGTAGGGCACAAAGACCATGCTTCCGAACATTATCCCGTGCCCGCCGTAGTCGGGATTCATGCCGATGCGGACTTTGAGCATCCGCCTGTTTTCCGGTGCGATTTTCATATCAGCTCCCTGAGACTGACGGTCGCGTCTCCACGGATTGTTCGGACACGAGCTCCGAAACTCCTGCTCAGTCACATTACCGGAGCCGTTGAAGCGCCAGCTTGCAGTTTCATACAGGGGATGTCGACCGAGTGCCGTCGTCGTTTCCCATTTAGGTCGGCGCCGCTGAAGTAAGAGTCTCCCCGAGAGTTTGAGCGCCTTCAGCGCCTCCCATGTGGAATGCGGAAATGCTGCTTCTTCGCCTGGCAGGAAAACGACTGCCACCGTGGAAATCGTTCTCAGACGCCGTTGCCTGACATACATGGCCTTGACCGTACGGGTCGCCATCGTCTGGGAGGTGCACAGTAGTAAGATGACGTTGAGGTTATCAACGGACGCGTCAACGAAAGCTCTCGAAGCTAGATTAGGTGCGGAAGGCATGCAGGAGCTGGGAGAACTCATCATCCATGCGTTCCTGCCCGAAACGCTGCGGAACAAGGTGGCGTTGACCACACCTCACCTGGACGCGAGCTTGGGAAATGACCTTGTACAAGAACTAAAAGACTTTATACGCCAGGTAGCGGAACTGGTGTCCAGGGGGATCGGAGTCCAATTAGTGGTTCCGCGCGGGGCAGAAGGCAAAGGGTAGGCCACGGTGAGGAGGGGTTCCGATGCACAGGATGAGGGTAGTACATCATGACATTGCGGTGGTTCTCCGTCCCGACCGTCACGAGTTGTCGGCAACGGACCACCTGTACGTCTCGGGAGATGCCCGGGAGTTCCGGTTCTACCTCGGGAAGAGGTTCACCGTGCGTAAGGCGTTGCAGGGCGGCTGCGAACTGGGGATACAAATTGTGGGTCAGCATAAGTCGGCCGTGGTCTATGAGCTACGCGGTTGGGATCCCTCAGGTCCCGAGGTCGTTCTCATGTGGGACGGTGCCGTCGACAGTTTTGAGGGTTCCCGAGTGTGTATTATAAGACCCGATCTCGTTGAGCTCTCCGGCTTTGGCCGGTATTTCCCCACGGTCCATCCCGATTGGCAACGAGAACGTTTCACCTATCGCCTCCACGTGGACCTGCCAGCGGGCTGGGACCTTGTGACCCCGGGGATATCCCACCGCGGGAACACGAAGGAGCGCGACTATGAGCGTCTGCGCCCTATTGAGGACATCGTCATCTGCGCCGCGCCGAGCTTTGAGTGCGACGAGGTTTTTGTCGGAGGACATGTGTATCGCCTGTACACGCGTGGTTTGAGCGACCGGGAGAGGGCAGCCATGGTTTTCGACTTTTCCCGGTGCCTCGAGGCCATGCAGCGTCATTTCGGGCCCGCAATACCCGGTAGGGGAGGGGTTGCCGTCATATCCCCTCGCGGCCCAGAGGGTGCGGAATGGGGGTTTGAACGCGGAGACTTGTGGGTATGCGGAGACTCGCTGGTAGGACAGCTGGTCGCGAACAACTGGGTACTGGAGGGCCTTGTACCGGGAAGGTTTTCATTGGCACTCCACGAGACGATCCATTTCTGGATCGGCTTGAGCCTGGAGTTCGCGGAACCCTTTCTCCCGGAGGCTATTACCCAGTACCTTCAGAACGTAATCGGTGAGGAACTTTTCGCTGAGCCGGGTCTGGCGGACAGGTTCTTCGGGTCGTACGTGCCGAGGATCGAAGGACAACTGGCGGTAGACGGGAGGCCCGTAGCGGAACTGGGCCATTTGGATGACCACTACGTTCACTGGTATCTCAAAGGAAGCTGGGCGTTCTGGGACCTGGAGGCGTCAACGGGTCGCGAAAATCTCATGCGAGCTCTCGGGGCGATTTACCGACGACACGCCGGAACGCGCATCGACTACGAGACGTTCGTCAGGGAGCTCGGGTCGCTGCTTGATCGGGATGTCAGGGAGCATATGCACCACTGGTTCAGGGAGCCCGGCTTCGCGCCGCTATACCGAGGGAACTAGCTGCGTCGGGCGTGGTTGCCTAGCCGGTCGGGTGTTACCAGCAGCAAGTCGCGAAATCGCCGCGAAGAGGATGACATCGGTGGCTTTCGCCCGTGGCTTGTCGGACGGTACGCCACCAGCTATGAGGACTGCTCCGTCGAGGGTCTTCGCTCAATTCCTGCCCGGATGGTCCTGAAGTACCATGGCAGTTTGGACTAACCCCCATCTCGCCCGACTCGTGACAGGAGTTTCTGCGGGTGCGTCCAAGAAAGCACGAATACTTTTTCGGGGATGGTGATATTCGTGCTAGCCTTCAAGAACGTTATCGCATTCATGCCCGACGGAGAGACCCTGCCGGGACGGACCGTCCTCGTGGAAGAAGACCGCATATCCCGGGCCGGCCCGGCATCAGAAGTTGAAGCTCCGGGGTGCGCCACCGTGATTGACGGTGCCGGGCTTTTCCTCATGCCGGGGCTTGTGGACGCACACGTGCACACCCCATCCCGGATAGACTCGAAGTAAGCGTCAAATAGCCCCCACCTGGCCTTGTGCTGCTGACTGAAGCATAATCTCCCCGAACTTGCGTGAATCGGGGAGGCTTTCTGCGATGACCAAGGCTGAACAGCAGGCACGGCGCCAGCAGTGGCAGCAGTGGATAGCGCAGTACATAGCCAGCGGCCTTAGCGCTAGGGAATGGTGCGCGTCCCGCGGGGTAAAGCCAGACCGGCTGTGGTACTGGCTGCGGCGCTTCAGGACGGAAGACGAATCGGGCTCAACGAAGTGGCTGCCGGTGGAGACGATCGAATACCGGCTGCCTCCGGAAGAGCAGGTGTGCCCCAACTGCGGCGGCCGGCTGCACGAGATGAGCACCGAGGTCCGCCAGGAACTGAAGGTCATCCCGGCGCAGGTCAAACTGGTCAAGCACGTGCGGTACGTTTACTCCTGCCGCAGGTGTGAGCGCGAGGGGACGAGCACTCCGGTGATAACAGCGCCGGCACCGTCACCGGTGATCCCAGGAAGCCTGGCTTCTCCTTCCGCAGTTGCGTACATCATGAACGAAAAGTACGTGAACGGCCTGCCCCTCTACCGTCAGGAGCAGCAGTGGTCACGCCTGGGGGTTGAGCTTTCCCGGCAGACCATGGCTAACTGGGTGGTGTACGCGGCGGAGAGGTGGCTGGAACCCCTCTACGAAAGACTGCACCAGGAACTCCTGAAGCACGACATCCTGCACTCGGACGAGACCACGGTGCAGGTGTTGCACGAAGACGGTCGTCCGGCCGAGACCCAGTCTTACATGTGGTGTTACCGTACCGGAAGACATGGTCTGCCCATCGTGCTCTTCGACTACAAGACCACCCGTGCTGGAAAACACCCGAAGAAGTTCCTTTCGGGGTTCAAGGGTTATCTGCACACGGACGGCTATTCTGGTTACGACCAGTTGCCTGATGTCATCCTTGTGGGATGCTGGGCTCACGCGCGACGGAAGTTCGATGAGGCACTGAAGGTACTGCCTCCGGACAAGCGCGCTTCGCCGACGGTCGCGCTTGAGGGGTTGAGTTTCTGCAACAGGCTCTTCGAGATAGAGCGAGAGTTGGCAGAAGCGACTCCGGAGGAAAGATACAGGGCCCGGCTCGAGAGGAGCGTTCCTGTGCTCAACGAGTTTTGGGAATGGCTTGAGAAGCAGTCCTCCCAAGTCCTTCCTCAGAGCGTGTTGGGGCAGGCCATAAGGTACTGCCGGAGCCAGCGGGACAAACTTCAGAACTTCCTTCGGGACGGAAGGCTTGAGATCGACAACAACCGCTGCGAGCGTTCGATCAAGCCTTTCGTGATTGGCCGGAAGGGGTGGCTGTTCTGCAACACTCCTAAGGGAGCCAGGGCCAGCGCGGTTGTATACAGTATCGTGGAGACGGCCAAGGAGAACGGGCTCATACCGTTCGAGTATCTCCGCTATCTTTTCGAGAGGTTCCCGAACCTCGGGAACGGGGACCTCGACGAGCTGCTTCCGTGGTCACCTTCTCTGCCTGACACCTGAGGTGTCCGCAAGGACGGCTAGCAACCCCACCCGAGCAAACCAATCAGGTCCCTCGATATCGTCCCCTACAAGGTGGGAGCTATTTGACGCTTACACTGCCGCCACTGCTGGCGCCGTGCCTGCTGTTCAGCCTTGGTCATCGCAGAAAGCCTCCCCGATTCACGCAACAAGTTCGGGGAGATCATCCTTCGCTACGCACCACAAGTCCAGGTGGGGGCAGTTTGACGCTTACCCAATTCTCAGGCCGCACAGCTCACGTGCCTTACCAGTCAGCGAAGGAAAGAGTGGACGTGAGGCTTATCCCATCCGCCGTCGAAGTCTTGCCCAAGAGAAGACGGGTAGCGAGCTACAAACGTCTTTACGGCAAAGGCAAGTTCAAGCGACCGTGCGAAGCCGCCCTCTGAACACATGTCCAACGGGGAAACCTCTGATTACTGTAGCGCAAGACCCATGTTCCAACGAATGGCAGGCGCTGGCGAGTCGATCCGGAAAAAGAAACCCGAACCCACACAGCCGTTCTCATCCGTCAACCTAGGCATCATCCACTGTAGCCAGAATAAGTACCTCCTTATCGTAATAGACTACGCGATTCAGACGCAAATAAAACCTTGGAATATTCGACGCTTCCAGTATGACCGGAACTATAGAAGTTTGGGGGGAATTTGTTGGCAATGGCAAGAAAGATCTAACAGCGTCATTCGCCGCGTTCCTGCTTCCCACCATGAGTACAAGCCCCCCTCGTCGGAGAAGCTGGCATGCTGCTGTAGCCTCTTGTATCCAGCCTTGTGAGTTCCTCGACATGTGGTAGATCAAACAATCGAATTGTCCCTCGGCGGCTTCAAAATCGCTTGCTTGAACGATACTGACCTGATGACCAGAAATGAGTTTCCCGCTTGCCCGTCCGACAAGGTGGCTTAAGCCGCTCCCAACGTAGACACCGCGGCCACCAGCGACCAGGACGAAACTTAACAGAGTATTCGCAGATGGCCCAGGCAGCAACGGCTGTGTTCCTTCCGGCAGGTATGTTAGATCTCGGCAGACACCTGTACCGTCAATAGCGCTGGATACTACACCAATGACTTGGTTCCATTGAACAGGTGCATCAAAGTGCTCCACTGAATCTGGCTTTGTCATAATGCCGAAACGCCCCACGGCCACGACGCGATGGGCAAGAAGACGCTGCCCGTTAGCGTAGACTGCTATCTCCCCAGCTTTGACCCTGCGCAGGTCGCAGGTTACGCGAACCACGTCGCCCGGCATCATTGTGGGTTGCATGCATGTTCCCTGCAACCTGAACTGCACCGTATCAGATCTTATTTGCCAGATAGTCTGCAAAATTCTCCTGATATCGATGCTCATTGATGCTGATCACCAGCGTCCCAGATTCCTCTGCAGGCCCATCTGCACAGGAAGAACTAACTTTGGTCGCTCTCCTCACCGGTTTGAGCGAGACCCAGTCAGGGTAGTCGTCTCGCGTAGGATCTCGTAAGCGACACATAGAACAGCTTTGAATAAAATTCATTGCTGAGACTGAATGTGGATACAGTCGGCTCCCGCAACTTGGTACAGGTAGCCCAGACCTCAGCAGAGGAGAATGCGGTGGTAACGAACGCATTCTCCAAACGAGAAAATTCGCAGAGCCTGACCCGCCACAACAGGTCCCCATGTTCATTTGGGTTCCCTCCACAAATGTAAACGCAGCGGTCACTTCGCCAGAACTACGCTTCTAATAACTTGAGCGCTCGATTACCCATGAAGCAGCAAGAGCCGTCAGCCCGGTGAACACAGATAGTCCTACAAGATCATACGTGCTTACCTGAGACCCGGCGCAGTAGGCTCGAAGCGCGTTCGTCGCAAACGTAAGGGGGTTCACCGGTCCCAACCACCGCGTAATTGCAGGCCCCTCCGACGGATTGTAGAACATCGAAGAAGTGAAAACGATCGGCAACTGAATCAGGTTGTGAACAAGGTTGTAGGTGCTCTGCCTCTGGATGGTGAACGCAAGGGTCGCTCCGAACATCGACCACGCGATGGCGGAGAGGGTGATAACCGCCACCACGCCCGGAATTCCCGCGAAATTCAGGGTGAACGCCTCCGGCGTGACGATGAGAGCTATCACCAAAAAAGCGATGCTGCTTACGAGTGACCTTATCACCGCATTCGCAGCGTACCCAGCCAGGATGGCAACCCTACGTATGGGAAGCGAAAACATCATCTCCATCTCGCCGCTGAGCCTGTCAATGTAGATGTTTATGGCCGCGGCGTTTCCGATGGAGACCGCGCTCATCGCCATGATGCCGGGGATGACGTACGTCAGGTAGGGTACTGCCCGTCCCATCCATTCAACGGTTCCGATGACCCTGGCCATCGTGGGAGCGAAAATCGTGAGGTACATGAAGGGATAGATGAGTTGAATCAATATGTTCCTGGGCGTCTTGAGCCCTATATGCCACTCCCGAATCAAGCACACAACCACGTCCCACATTCACTTGACCTCCTTCCACTCGCCTTTGATGATCCTCAAGTACACTTGCTCGAGGGTAGGACGCTCTATGTTAACGGCGGTGATGCTGCCCCCATGCCGGTAAACCGCCGCTATCATGGCCGCCACCGGCGGCTCACTCCCTTCAACGACAGCCGTAAGCGTAGAGGCGTTCATCGAAGCGGCGAGGACCCCCGGCAGACCGCGCCAGTCCCCGAGTACGAACGGAATCTCCTCACCAGGCAACTCCCTGACCCCGATCTCAACCCTTGTCACCCCGACCAGTCTCTTGAGTTCCTCGACCGATTTCTGGACAACTATCTTCCCGTTGAATATCAACGCCACCGACGTGCAGAGGGCCTCTGCTTCCTCCATGGATTGGGTGGTGAGAAAGATCGTCGTTCCGCTGTCTCGAATCTGCCGAATCCGCTCCCACGTCTCTTTCTTGACGAGCGGATCCAGCCCTGTCGTCGGCTCGTCTAAAAAGAGGATAGGCTTTTCCACAAACAGTGCTCTTGCCACCTGAACTCGTCTGATCTGGCCTCCCGAAAGCTGGTCGGCCCGGTGGTGGCGCAAACTATGCAAACCAAACCTTTCGATGGCCTCATCGGTTCTTCGTGCGGCTTCTTTTGCGCTGTACCCGTGAAACATGAGATACAGTCGGATGTTCTGATAGACGTCGAGATGAAGTTCGATTACGTGTCCCTGGGGGATGACGGCGAAGCTCTTTCGCACGGAAAGGGGATCTTCCCTGATGGAATGCCCGTTCACCCAGGCGTTGCCTGAGGTCGGAGGGATAACGGTCGTCAGCATTCTGATAGTCGTAGTTTTACCCGCACCGTTGGGTCCGAGGAAACCGAATACCTCACCGGGAGATACCGAGAGATCGATGCGGTCCACGACCGTCCTCTTTCCGAAAACCTTTGTAAGGGATTCTGTTACGATCACCGGATGCCCGCTACCCATCTCAACCGCCATCCACCTGGCACCTCCTACAGACAGCAATCAGGCTTTCTGGACACTAGCATAGCCAGCATCGGGTAGTGAACTACCCTCTGCACGTCAAATCGCCTATATACCTCCAAAAGCAAGCTGCTTATCGAAAAGCCGCCTAATGGATGTGCCTGAAACCTGGTACTGCAGGCGCCTATTGCATAAAGCAGCCTTCGCAGGAAGTCATGATACTCCACGATGATAAACATGCCGCCGGGGCGTAGTACTCTTAATACTTCATCTAGGGCCGAGAACGGGTTACGGAAGTGATGTAGTGAAAGGTAGCAGACAGCTCCGGCAAACGAGCATTCCTCGAACGGGAGATTTGTCCCATCGGCCTGGATAAACTTAGCGTTCGGTAGCTGAACACGCGCACGTGCGATAGCAATTGCCTTAGGCGATTTGTCTATCCCGACCACCTCGTGCCCACCAAGGGCAATGGCCTCAGCCATCTCTCCTGAACCGCTGCCCAGATCCAATACGGGCGTTCCACAAGTGTGAAGCAGGCGAGCTACTTCTGCACGGTCCGGACCGATTCCGTTTCCGACCTCAGAATGCACCGGGACACCCTCGGAAAATCCTACCTCTCTCTTGGGATCCATGCCGAATAACCTCCTGGCAAGTGAATCACGTCGGGTAACAATGTCAATGTAATTCGGTCAACCGCGAGCGAATCAATTGTGACTAGTCATTCTGCGATTTGGTAGCGGATTCGTCTTTGCAAGATGGCTCTCCGCCACTGCACCGATGGTGAAACTCGCTCCTTGGCTGATGCCGATCAAGACTCCCTAGTAGTTGGTAGTGAGTCCACCACCCACGGAAGCTCTATCTGACAGTCTGCCTCTCTGAAATGCGTCACCCCCGGACATGGCGTTTTGGCCAAACAATGTACTTCACAACCACGTTCGCGAAATTGCGGGATCAGCGAGAACCGGTCTTCGCTAATACCAACCATCAACAGAGCCGAATAGCGCGTCGTGTCAAGCGCTGGAATCTCGTCCCTGGTGACCGGGTGTACACCCGTCTTCTGGTGCAGGTCATCGCGATTCTCCGTTGCAATCGTGAACCCGAATCGGTCCCGAAGCGTCTTCAAAGCCCAGTGTGCTGCTGTTGGTTTTCTGCAATATAGCTGGATTACGAACAGGCGGAATCGTTGGAGCAACTGATGGGGGTGTTCGACAACTGCCTGGACAGCCTCACGTAGTGACCGGAGGTACAGAACTCGATACAGATCCTCCGTGGACCATATTCCCGCAGCTACAGATATCCCTGCACCTGTGACAACCAAAAGTCTCGACCTGTAAGTCATGAATACTGCTCTAATATCCTCCCAACTGGAGACGATAGGGGGTGGGTATGGCACAATGCGTTGCCTTTCGATTACCATGTAAGTATGGACATATTCGCCATAAGTCCAGATACCAGAACCATCATCTTCCCTCCGTTGAGGGATGTAAGAACCGATCTCGTCGAGAAACCGCTCGGGAACCCGTAGCGCGACCCCGCCAGACCCTGTGGCGGGGTTGAACGATACTGTCAGACAGCCTTTCTCATCGGCAGTGGCGAAACTGCATGTGTGCGCTCGCATGTTACACCTCCACAATCGGGCGTATACCTGACGCTGCTATCGGGCTCCGAAAGTACCGTGGGTTCATTCGACAGACGCTATGTAGTCTGCACTGCTCGTGAGGACAATGACTAATGTTCCACCAGTCTCGCTCTTTGATTCCTTCCGGAAATTTCGCGTCGGCGTATACGAAATAGGACTCACTGGTTTGCCCACGGCCCCTGGCGCAGCTTCGCTTGCTCCGCGAAAACAGCCACTGAATCCTGACATCCGGATTCAATACGCAAAGAGGTACCGAATCTAATATCAGGCGGCTTCCAATTTGCAAAGCCTCCATGACCGCTCGGTTAAGTTGCTCCAGCAACTGCGGGTTTCCTAGGTCAACCGCGGCATGACTAGCGAGTGCTGTGTCGGATTGGATGAGGCCACTGAGAACAAATCTATCTACAGAAGGGAACATCCTGAGTATGGTGCTGATCGCTCGAGGAAGGTAGCCTATCGTTCGATCCGTGATCAGAGTCTTGAGCTCCACCTCCGGAGTTCCCATGGATTCCCTCCATCTGAAGACGTTATGGAGCCCTTCTACGGTTTCGTGCCAACTTCCCCCGATGCCGGTGCAATCGTCGTGTGTTGTGGCATCATAACCGTAAAGCGGAACGCTAATCCTAGATAAGCCACACCGGAGGACAGACATGGCATACGCAGGATCTGCTAATTTCCTTCCGTTGGTAAATAGCACAACATAGGCACCTGTATCTACTAGTACCTCGAGGATTTCGCGCAAATGGGGGTGAACTGTCGGCTCCCCCCCATTAACTACAGCCATGTCCCCGGGTCCTGTCCCGGAGTGTGCTATGCTTTTCCGTATCTCATCAACTGTCAGGTCCGGAAGGAATTCGCTGGGACTGTCAGATGCGCAAAAGTAACATCGGTTATTGCATCGGTATGTTACGTTAAAATAATGGATGTGCAATGAAACCCCCCCAAGGCAGAGCTTTTGGTCGTACTTGACGCTCACTCGTCAGTCTCCTGTGTACAAAGAAGTTCCAGCGAACAGAGCTTCCGCAGGAAGTCACGCACCTCGGATTGAATCTCACTTGCCGGCCCGTCATATTCCAGCCGGCACCCCTCTACAATCTGCTCTTCAGTTTTTGGAGTGGCCAATTGGTTTATTATGAAGGCCGCAGTCTCATTTAAGACGTGCGCGATCGACCTTCTTCGGTCATAGACCAAATAGTCCCCGCCCTCCATTCGAACGACTGTCAGATCCGGACTCCGGCTGTATAATAGCATCTCGACCCCTCCCCTGTTATAACGAGTGGCCCAAGGGGGGGGATCCCCTTGGGCCAGGTCAGATTCTATTGTGGCTTAGGCTTGCTGGAATATGACCATTCTGCCCAGCCCACCACCGGTAGGTCCGCCTGAAAGCGCAAAAGCTCCTCTTCCGTAAAGCTAGCTAGGACCTCCGGCTTTTCCCATTTCTTCACTTTGATCACCTCCTTCTGCAACGATTACGCTACAGCTCGGAACCATGTCCCGAGCAACGCGCACCAATTCGTTTCCCGTACGGATGCCGGGTAAGCAAGGACGGATCAAGGAGTTGGTCGTAAATCTGGGTCCGGAGGAATGGAATCATTTTCCGATAGTAATCACAGGTGGGAGCCTCCTTGTCGAGAACTCCGTTAACATAGAAAGCCAGAGCGGCGCAGCCTCCAGAGCAATGCGGCTTGATCTCACATTCGAAGCACTTTTTTATGCTCGAAGTCGACCGTGCGTTTAACCTCTTTACAACAGAAGACGATAACATCATCTCCCTAAGTGTCTGCCGGTAAAGGTTCCCAACGGCAAATTCGGGGTCCCCAATAAAAACGTCGCACGCATAAACGGTTCCATCGACATCCAGTGCTAGATGCTTGGAACCTGCACCACATGGAGAAGAAAGGCACATATACGGCTTCCGTTCTGGGTCCAATATGTTTCTCACCAGATAGGACAGGTTTCGCTCGTAAATTCTCGAATGAGGGTTCGCACTGTTGTGGCATACCAGCCAGTTTACCACTTCCTTCATAGCCTCGAAGAGTGTAGTTCCCGAAGGCATGAGGTCGCCAAGACTTGATCCATAGCCTCGAGGAATAAAGTCATTGAATACTAGGTCAGTGATGCCTCTCGACTTGGCAAACTCGAGGATCTCCAACAAGTGAGTCACATTCTGATTGGTTACCACCGTGAGGAGTGCAACCGCAATGCCGTTCTTCCGAAGTATGTCCAGGCCACCGACAACCCGGTCCAGGCAATTTTCTTTCGTGGGAAAAGTCCTAAATCGATTAGTTTCACGCGATACGCCGTCCAGACTAACTCCGACGCCGATACACCATTTTCGGAAAAACTCTGCCCATCGTTGGGTTATCAATGTTCCGTTGGTTTGAACACCGATCGTGACTCTCAGGTAGTAATCGCGTGTTGACATGGCGGACACAAAACCCACCAAGAAATCCTCGCAAAGCAGAGGTTCTCCACCATGCAGGTAAATAGTGAACGGAAGACCGTTCAAAGCACTTACCTCATCGACCATCCTCATCGCTAGGTCTAGCGGTAGGACCCTGGAGTCCGACCCACCGTACGAGTAGCAGTAACTGCAGCGAAGGTTACACGCTCTCGTAGTTTTGAGGACGATCGCGGTAGGAGCTGCGTGATTCGCTTTCCGTTCGTAGAGCCAGCGCGCTTTAGCCAAGTCAAGCAACTGGGCCTCCAATGCTCACACCCCCGAAAGTTTGAGCCTGCTCGAAAAAGCAACGATGGGTCAGATATGACCAGATACCCTCCTATATGGGATCATGGATAGGACTTCCTAGGAACTTTATGGCTATGTTCGACGTCGAGTGTAAGACTTCCTGCCAATTGGGAGGTCTATCCCGAAGCAATTTTGCAAAATTATATCCCCGCAGGTTTCGTTAGAGTCCCGGGTGGTGGTGTAAATCGCACGTATGAATCAGTGGGCAGCGAAGAGGCTCCTTGACGAGAGAGGTCACTGGTGCCTTTCCTTCAGGTTGGAAAAGAACCGTGACGAAGGAGAGTGATTCACCAGTGACCCCAGATTTTAGGATAGCATTACTGGAACTTTTGCGTAAGTATCAGGGAGAGCCTGAGGTAGATGCCCTGAAGGAGGGCCTTCGCTGGCTTGCGCGGCAGCTGATGGAGTTGGAAGTCAGCGAAAAGGTCGGAGCGCAACGTTACGAACGTTCTTCCAGCCGCAGAACGCACCGCAATGGGTACCGCGCACGCCTGTGGGATACGAGGGTGGGCTCCATCGAATTGCGGATACCGCGGCTGAGGAAAGGCAGTTACTTTCCCAGTCTGCTGGAACCCCGCAGGAGGGCTGAACGGGCACTTCTGGCCGTTGTACAGGAGGCTTACGTACATGGGGTCAGCACGAGAAAGGTTGATGAACTCGTAAAAGCGCTCGGATTGGAGGGCATAAGCAAGAGTGAGGTATCCCGCATCTGCGCTGAGTTGGATGAGCGCATGGAACGATCCGAACCCGTCCTCTTGAAGGAGGACACCCGTACGTATGGCTGGACGCGAAGGCGCCCAAGGCACGCATGGATCACCGTGTGGTGAATGTATCTGCCGTCATTGCTGTCGGACTCCGGGAAATAGGAGAGCGGGAAGTGCTGGGGTTTGATGTGGGGGCGGCCGAGACCTACGAGTTCTGGCTGGAGTTCCTGAGGGGTCTTGTATCTCGAGGTTTAAAGGGGGTGAAGTTAGTCACCTCCGATGCGCACGAGGGGCTAAAACGTGCCATCAGCGAAGTGCTTTCAGGAGCAAGTTGGCAACGGTGCAGGGTACATTTCATGCGCAACCTGCTCACGCAACTACCGAAGCACGCACAGTCGACGGTGGCAGGACTCGTTCGAACCATATTCGCGCAGCCGGACCAGGCATCAGCCCGGCAGCAGTTAGAGCGGGTGGCAAGAAGCCTTGAGCGCCGGTTTCCGCAGGTAGCCACCATGCTGGAGGATGCTGCCGACGAACTGCTGACCTACATGGCGTTCCCGGACGAACACCGGCGCCCGATACACTCCACCAACGTTCTGGAGCGTCTGAACCGGGAGTTGGCGCGGCGCTGCGATTTCGTTGGGATCTTCGGTCGGCTCTGCGGGTTCTAGGCGCAATATTGCAGGAGCAGCAGGACGAGTGGCTGGCAGCACGGCGATATTTCGGTGCCGAGTCCATGTCCAAACTTTACGAAGGAGCGGCAGACAGCGGATACGGTAATGCTGACTTAACCAGGACAACATCTGTTGCTGGCTAATAGACTCTGACCTGAAGGGAGGGAAAGTTACACCACCACCCAGGACTCTAACCAGCTCGCCTACCAAGACTTGGCACGGACCGTGGAGCCGATTCAACAGCTATACACGGCAGGTGTTGTAATCGGTTCCGACCGGATCAAAGCCCGAGGTACGTCAACCTGGCCCGCTACCTGGAAACGCTCGGCACAGGCCGGTGTGTCGCATGACCTGAACCAGTGTATGAGTAAAATTTCTGTGGGTCGCTAGAAGGCAAAAAAGGACGAGAAGCCATTAACCCCGAAAGTGTTTAAGGTTGTAGACCAACACAAGGGGAGGCTTCTCGCAATGAATGATGTTCGCCAGACAATTGGGATTTCCTTCAGGGAATTCGAGTTAGGGATATTTTGGAAGGTTCGCGATTCGGGAGATGCCCGAGGCCTTCAGGGACTACCGAGTGCGGCTTGCGGAGATGGGCTACGACATCCGAGGGATGAGGGGAATGGGAGCGACGGAGTCGAACGTGAACAAGTCTTCTTTGCGGCTGAAAAAGCGTGGTCAGAGTTGGTGTCCGGAGGGTCTGCGATCTTGTGACCTCTTCGCCGGACTGATATACTGGCGTTGGAAATTGTTTGACATAAGTGTGCCCGGCATGAAATTCTAAACAATCGGGAAATTGTCT
Organism: Candidatus Fermentithermobacillaceae bacterium; assembly: GCA_014896535.1. Lineage (GTDB taxonomy): Bacteria > Bacillota > Sulfobacillia > Fermentithermobacillales > DUSS01 > DUSS01. Next base: position 213,912 of record JADBKE010000007.1, on the reverse strand, counting down.
CTTACATTCGGTGCCTGGACAGGAGTGAGGTTGATGGGCGCACGCACCGCCCCTGCCAAGAGATCCGATCATGTGGTCATACTCGATTTTGGCGGACAGTACACTCACCTCATCGCCCGGCGGGTGAGAGAAGAAAGAGTCTACTCTACCGTGGTTTGCGGCGACATAAGCAAAAAGAAGCTCATGTCTCTGGCACCCGGGGCGGTGATACTGTCGGGTGGTCCGGGAAGCGTGTACGAACCCGGGGCGCTCTTGCCGGACCCAGGGGTTTTTGAGATCGGCGTGCCCTGCCTGGGTATCTGCTACGGGATGCAGGCCATGGCCAAGGTGCTCGGGGGCGAGGTAGTGCCGGGCGAACAGGCAGGAGGGCGCGAGTTCGGTCCGGCCACGCTTTACGTAGCGGAGCCCGATAATCTCTTCCGCGGTCTTCCCGAAGAGGTCCCGGTGTGGATGAGCCACGGTGATTCCGTGGCGAAGCTCCCGCCGGGTTTTAAAGTCATGGGCAGGACCGCCAAAACACCGGTGGCGGTGATGGGCGACCCCGCTCGGCGATTTTACGGCGTCCAATTTCACCCGGAAGTGAAGCACACGCCGCACGGGAATCGAATCCTCCGGAACTTCCTCTTCGACGTCGCGGGGTTGTCACCCAGTTGGACGATGCAGCGGTTCATCGAAGGTGCCGTCGAAGAGATCCGCGCCAAAGTTGGCCCGTGGCACGCCGTGGCGGCTGTCTCGGGCGGGGTTGATTCCACCGTATCCGCCGTCCTGGTTCACCGAGCCATCGGGGACCGACTTCATCCCATCTTCGTCGATCACGGCCTCTTGAGAAAAGATGAAGCGAAGAACACCGTGGAAGCCCTGGCGAGGCTGGGGATAAACGTGCATCTGGTGGATGCGTCCCGGCGCTTTCTTGAGAAACTGCGGGGTGTCCGCGACCCCGAGAAGAAGCGAAAGATCATTGGCCGCGAGTTCATCCGGGTTTTCGAAGAAGAAGCTTCGAGATTTCCCGAGGTGCGCTACCTGGTTCAGGGGACAATTTACCCCGACGTCATCGAGTCGGGTTCGAAAGTTGCGGCGAAGATTAAGACCCACCACAACGTGGGAGGACTACCCCGCCGAATGCAGCTGGAGCTGGTGGAGCCTCTCAGGATGCTTTTCAAGGACGAAGTGAGGAAGGTTGGTAAGGAGCTCGGGCTTCCCGACGAAATGCTCAACCGGCATCCTTTCCCGGGCCCGGGGCTTGCCGTGAGAGTTCTAGGAGAAGTGACCCGGGAAAAGCTGGACATCTTGAGGCATGTCCAGAGCATCATCGACGAAGAGGTGAGGCGGGCCGGCCTTTATGAGAAGCTCTGGCAGTGCTTCGCCGTTCTCCCTGGAGTCCGAACCGTGGGAGTGATGGGCGATTCCAGAACCTACGGCGAACTGGTAGCTTTGCGAGCCGTGGAATCGGAGGACGCGATGACGGCTGACTGGTCAAGGTTACCTTACCAGCTTCTGGAACGCATATCTTCGAGGATCGTCAATGAGGTTCCGGGCGTGAACAGGGTGGTATATGACATCACGTCCAAGCCGCCGGCGACCATCGAGTGGGAGTAGGGCGGTTCCCGGAGCGGGCTGGGGAAACGGAGGTGCCGACGGATGATACCCCGGTACACGAGACGCCTTATGGGGGAACTGTGGAGCGAGGAGAACCGCTTCAAACGTTGGCTGGAAGTGGAGATCCTGGCGCTGGAGGCCTGGGAACGGTTAGGCAAAGTTCCCCCGGGTGTTGCGAACAAGGTGAGGGAAAAAGCGAGGATCGATCCGGCCAGGATCCGGGAGATTGAAAACGAGGTTCGTCACGACGTGATAGCTTTCGTTACACAGGTCGCCGAAACCGTGGGCGAGGAAGGAAAATACATCCACTTCGGCTTAACCTCTTATGACGTGGTGGATACCGCCTTGTCGTCGCTGTTGAGCGAGGCGCTCGGATACATCATCGATGACATCGACGCGCTCCTGGATACCCTCAAGACGCTGGCGATCAAATACAGGGATACCCCCATCGTGGGGAGGACCCATGGGGTTCACGCCGAGCCGACGACTTTCGGCCTGGTGCTGGCCGTCTGGTACGAGGAAATGAAGAGGAACCGTCGGAGGGTGGTCGAAGCCCGAGAAGACGTGTCGGTGGGAAAGCTTTCGGGTGCCGTCGGGACGTATGCCCACGTTGACCCGTTCGTGGAAGAGTACGTTTGCTCGAAGCTGGGTCTTCGGCCGGACCCCGTCTCCAACCAGATCGTCCAGAGGGACAGACATGCCTGGTGCGTGGTCACCTTGGCAGTGGTACTCGGCACCCTCGAGAAGATGGCCCTGAGCCTGCGGGGGCTAGCGAGAACGGAGGTAAGGGAAATCGAGGAGCCGTTTGGCCGGGGGCAGAAGGGCTCTTCGGCGATGCCCCACAAGAGAAACCCGGTGGGGCTCGAACAGATCTGCGGCCTCGCAAGGCTTTTGCGGGGATACGCCCTGTCTGCGCTGGAGAACAACGCCCTGTGGCACGAGAGGGATATTTCCAACTCCTCGGTGGAAAGGGTTGTTCTACCCGACGCTACCATCCTCACGGATTATGCCCTCGACAGGATGAACGGGATTTTGCGAGAGCTCAAGGTTTACCCCGAACGAATGGCGGAAAATCTCAGACTCACCGGAGGACTGATTTTTTCCGAGGAGGTCCTGCTGGCTCTGGTCGAAGCGGGAATGCGGAGAGAAGATGCCTACCGCATCGTGCAGGATCTCGCCATGAAAGCGTGGGACGGCCCCCCGTCTTTCATGGAAAGGGTTTTCCAGTCTCCGGAGATCAGGGAGCGCCTTTCCCTCAAAGACATCCAGAAATGCTTTGACCTGAAAAAGGCAACTTCCAGGGCGGAGGAGATCTTCCGGCGACTGGGGCTGAGCTAGGCAGCCAGGCACGGTAACGCAGCCGATGACGGCGTGCGGTTAAACTAGTGGACTAGCTTGAACAGCTCGACCCGGGCCGAAGGGGCGAGCAGTGGGCAAACGATAAGAGCATCGGGCGCTGCTGGCGCGGGCGGGCGTCGTGGTGAAATCGCCCGCCAAGCTAGCCCGGCAGGATAACAGGAAGCATCCGTGGGGGTGAGTCTTTTGAGCATGGACGCTCGAAAACTGTACGAGGGCAAGGCGAAAATCGTCCTCGCAACGGACGAGCCCGACCGGTATTTGATGGTCTTCAAAGATACCGCTACCGCATTCGATGGAAAGAAAAAGGGGCTCATCCAGGACAAAGGGTTTTACAACGCTCAAATCTCGGCCAGGCTTTTTCAGGTTCTGCAAAGCCAAGGCATCCCCACGCACTTTATCAAGCTGGTAGACGAGAGGACGATGCTGGTCCGGGCTTTGGACATAATCCCCGTGGAAGTGGTCGTGCGGAACATAGTCGCCGGGAGCCTTTCGAAGAGGTTGGGAAGGCCTGAAGGGGAGAGATTGCCTTCGCCCGTGGTCGAGTTTTACTACAAGTCAGACGATCTAGGTGATCCGATGATATGTGCGGACCACGCCATTGCGTTCGGTTTCGCCACGCCGGACGAGTGCATCGCTCTGAGGGAGCTTGCGCTTGAGGTCAATTCGATTTTGAGGCCGTATTTCCTTGAACGCGGCCTCGAACTGGTCGATTTTAAACTGGAATTCGGAAAGCCCAAGGGCGCCGAGGTTCCGGGTGCCGGGGCCGAAAAGCAGTATCCCGCCCGTTCCCGGCTCATCCTGGGAGATGAAATTTCTCCAGATACATGCCGTCTTTGGGACGTGGGCACCGGTGAGAAGCTCGACAAAGACAGGTTCCGGAGGGACCTTGGGAAGGTGGAGGAAGCTTACGCGGAAGTCTATCGAAGAGTTTGTCAGACCGCGTGAGGCGGGGGTGCTGCGCGTGACATACAAGGGTACCGTGATTGTTACCTTGAAGGAAAGCATCTTCGATCCCCAGGGCGAGGCTGTTAAGAACTCCCTCGTGGCCATGGGATTTTCGTCCGTGACCAAAGTGCGCATGGGTAAGCACATCGTCGTTTACGTCGAAGCTCAGAACGAGATAGAAGCGCGGGAGAAGCTTACGGACATGGCCCGGCGACTTCTGGCCAATCCCGTTACCGAGACCTACGAGATTTCCCTGGTGGAGGTGCCGATTTCGCGGTGACCGTCAGGTTCGGCGTAGTGGTTTTTCCCGGCTCCAATTGCGATTCCGACGTTTACCACGTCATCCGCGACGTGCTCGGCCAGCCGGTAGATTACGTGTGGCACGAAGAGACCGACGTATCCAGATACCAGTGCGTTGTGTTGCCGGGCGGCTTTTCTTACGGTGACTACCTCAGGGCGGGAGCGCTGGCCCGCTTTTCCCCTGTCATGCGCGGGATAGAGGAGTACGCCCACGAGGGCGGTTTGGTCCTCGGGATATGCAACGGCTTCCAGATCCTGCTTGAATCCGGGCTTCTTCCCGGAGCCATGCTGCCCAACGACTGTCTCGAGTTCCGGTGCGGATGGGTCAACCTGAGGGTTGACAACGCCGATACGCCGTTCACCCTGGAATATCGCCGGGGCGAGGTGGTGAGGATGCCCATCGCGCACCACGAAGGCAATTACGTGCTGGAGAAAGAGTCCCTCGAGGTGCTCAAAAACCGCGGCGGGATAACCTTCACGTACGTCAACGAGTCAGGCCAGCCGAGCAAGGCGGCTAATCCTAACGGTGCCCTCCTCAACATAGCCGGCATCGTTAACGAACGCGGGAACGTCCTTGGCATGATGCCGCACCCTGAACGCTGTTCCGAACGGATTCTCGGGGGCGAGGACGGTCTCAGGGTGTTCCGGTCCATAGTAAGGTACTACAGTTAGCCCGCATCCGCTCGAGTCTCTGGGGCGGTGTCTCATGCGATGGAGGGATTTGCGTTGAAGAGCGAATCCACTGTGGCTTCGTGTCCCTGGAGGGAAATGGGCCTCAAGGACCACGAGTACCGGATGATCGTGGAAAAATTGGGTCGAGAGCCTAACTACACGGAGCTGGGGATGTTCGCAGTTCTGTGGTCCGAGCACTGTGCCTACAAGCATTCCAGAGCTGTGCTGAGAGGGCTTCCCACTGAAGGATCCCGGGTTCTCGTGGGTCCCGGAGAAAACGCGGGTGTCCTTGATATCGGTGATGGTCTCGCGGTCGCCTTCAAGATGGAATCCCACAACCACCCGTGCGCGGTGGAGCCGTTTCAGGGCGCCGCCACGGGCGTTGGCGGCATAGTGCGGGACATCCTCGCCATGGGAGCAAGACCCATCGCTCTTTTCGATCCCCTGAGGTTTGGGCCCCCTGACGACCCGCGTTCGGCCTTTTTGTTCCAGGGAGTGGTTTCGGGGATATCGTTTTACGGCAATTGCCTGGGGATACCCACGGTCGGAGGCGAAGTGGAATTTTCCAGGTGCTACCGCTCCAATCCCCTCTGTAACGTGATGTGTCTCGGCATAATGAGGCACGACGAGATCTTCCGAGGGCGCGCCTCGGGGCCGGGCAACCTAGTGATGATCGTCGGCCATTCCACGGGACGTGACGGCATCCACGGATGCACGTTCGCATCCGAAGAACTCGCCCGAGACTCCGAGTCCAAGAGGCCCAACGTCCAGGTGGGGGACCCGTTCATGGAAAAGCTCTTGATAGAAGCCTGCCTTGAGATGATGAGGACTGGCGCGGTCATCGGTATTCAGGACATGGGTGCCGCCGGGATTACCTCTTCTTGCGCGGAAACGGCTGCGAGGGCCGGCACCGGTATGGAGATCGAAATCCGGCGGATTCCCACCAGGGAAGAGGGGATGACCCCTTACGAAGTGATGCTGTCCGAGAGTCAGGAGAGGATGCTCCTGATAGTCGCGCCCGATAAAGCACCCGTTGTGGAAGAGATCGCCCGGAAGTGGGGGCTTTGCGCGGCGGTGATAGGCAAAGTCACCGACACGGGGGACCTTGTGGTGAAAGAAAACGGGGTGGAAGTGGCGAGGATTCCCGCCAAACTTCTCGCCGAAGGCGCTCCCGTTTACCAGCCGGCTTCAAGCAAACCGCGCTACCTGCGGGAGACTTCCTCTTTTGAACCCGATTCTCTGCCCATGCCCTCCTTATCCGAGGCTGCGTTCAAGGTGATCGGTGCGCCGAACATAGCTTCAAAAGCTCTCGTCTGGAGACAGTACGATTACATGGTAAGGACCGATACGGTGGCCGGACCGGGTTCTGGAGCGGCGGTCCTCAGAGTAAAGGGTACGCGCAAAGGGATCGTCGTCTCCACGGACGGCAACGGACGAATCACGTACCTGAACCCCCGGGCCGGCGGAATGTGGGCCGTGGTCGAGTCGGCTCTGAACGTGGCGGTCACCGGCGCGAGGCCCCTCGGCATAACCAACTGTTTGAATTTCGGAAACCCCGAGGACCCCGAAGTTTTCTGGCAGTTCAAAGAAGCCGTCGCCGGTATGGGCGAGGCGTGCCGGCGGCTGGGGACGCCCGTCACCGGGGGGAATGTCAGCTTTTACAACGAAACCGAAGGAGAAGCCATATATCCGACGCCGGTCGTGGGAATGGTCGGACTCCTGGAGGATATCGAAAAGCGAGTGTCGCCCTGGTTCAAGACGGAAGGAGACATGGTGGCGGTCATCGGCGAGATGCCGGGAGACCCGTCGCACCTGGCCGGAAGCGAGTACCTGGAGCGGTGTTTCGGGCTGATTGCGGGAAAGCCCCCCGAACCCGATCTCGGACTTGCGAGGAACCTTATAGAGGCGCTGGTGCGCGGAGCGGAAAATGGGCTCTATTCGTCAGCTACCGATGTGTCGCAGGGAGGCATCTTTACGGCGTTGGCCGAGAGCTCCTTCGGGTCGCCGGGCCACCTCACGTCGTCTCCGGACGTCAGCGGAACCGAAATCGAGATTTCACTGGGGAAGAATCAGCGCCTTGATGCGGTGCTTTTCGGAGAAGGCGTTGTGGCAGCGGTCGTGTCGTTTCCCGAATCAAACCTTCGGGAAGTCGCGGCCCTTGCCCGGTCGCTGGACCTGTCCTTGACGGTCCTGGGGCGGGTAAAAAGGGGCCGGATCACGGTTCGCGCTCGCGAAGGATCTCGGGTTAGGACCGTTGTAGACCTCGAAACGCGGGCGCTCAGAGACACATGGTCGCGAGCGCTCGTCCTGTCATGACCACCTCTTGCGAGGCTTCGTCGTCAGCTGGAAGCAACTCGACGCGCACAAACCGGCAAACGGCGTCAAGGTGTGCGACGTTGCCTCGATCTGCGATAAAATGGGACCGGGTTTACGCGATTCGAGAGGGGAGACCGGGGTGGAACAGGATATCCGGCTGGTGGCCGTGGATCTCGACGGTACGCTGTTTAGAAGCGACGGTACGATATCGCTTTTTACCCGCAGGGTGATAAAGGAGGCTACTCGAGCGGGGCTTTCCGTGTTAGTCGCCACGGGTAGGCCCAGGTGCATGGCGGAGAGGGTTGCCGGATGGCTCGGTCTGGACACTCCCCTCATTTGCTGCAATGGAGCCAGGGTGTTTTCGGGGAAACCGCCCGGGTCAAACGAACGCAAACTCTGGGGATTCGTACCCATGGGAGAGGAAGAGGTGCTCGGCGTCACGTCCATTCTTCGCGAAATGGACGTCTACTTTCACGTCCACATCGAGGATACGCTGGCCCTCGAGGCGAGAAATCTCCGAAGGGTTCCCAAGAATCATTTTTCCATCAGGCGATTTCTCTGGACCAGCTTCGGTGGATACTGGATGGTTCGTCCGAAGGTGTTGCGGGACGGGACCACCGAGAAGTACTCCGGTTTGATCCCCAAGATTTGCGCGGACGGGCCCGAGGACGTCATCGCAGAAGTGGAGTCGAGGGTCTTGAAGCGCTTTCCCGGTCGGCTTCAGTGCGTGAAGACCGACAGAACGTTTCTGGAGATCATGAGCGTCAAGGTGAACAAGGGCGAAGCGCTGGCCGCGGTCGCCACCCGGATGAATTTCTCCATGGACCAGGTAGCGGCCATCGGGGATGGGGACAATGATATCGAGATGGTGAGCAGGGCTGGCATCGGGGTCGCGGTGGCCAACGGCAGTCCCAAATTGTGCCTGGAAGCATCGGATATCGCGCTTTCTAACGACGACGATGGGCCTGCCAGGTTCATCCTGGACATTTTACGGGGACGGGTGTCCCGGGAAAAACGAAAACGATCCGACACCCGCGCGGCCGCGGACTGTTCCTAAAAGTGAGGTTTGTGATGTCGCATGAAGGCCATGGTCTTACACAGGCCGGCCCCGGTGGAAAGCCGGCCTCTTTCTCTCCAAGACCTTCCCGAGCCCGTCCCAGGGCCGGGAGAAGTCCGCATCAAAGTGCGGTTTTGCGGTGTGTGCCGCACCGACCTCCACATCGTGGAGGGTGAGCTGCCTCCGGTCCGTTTACCGCTCGTACCGGGGCACCAGGTGGTAGGCGTCGTTGATGCAGTGGGTGACACGGCGAACGGCGCGGAGCCAGGGGTGAGCGTTGGCGACCGGGTCGGCTTGCCCTGGCTTTACAGCGCATGCGGTCGGTGCTCTTTCTGCCTCAAAGGCCAGGAGAACCTCTGCGAAGGCATACGATTTACGGGCTATTCCTACGACGGGGGTTACGCTCAGTACGTCATCGCCAAAAACGACTTTGTGGTGAAGCTGCCACCGACCTTTGCCGACCTGGATGCGGCACCCCTTCTGTGCGCCGGGATCATCGGATACCGGTCGTTGAAAGTAGCCGGGGTGAAACCCGGAGATACGGTGGGGCTTTTCGGATTTGGAGCTTCGGCGCACCTGGCGATCCAGGTGGCGCGTCACTGGGGATGTGACGTACTGGTCTTCACCAGGAGCGAAGCGCACCAGAATCTAGCCCGCAGGCTCGGCGCCGTGTGGGCAGGCAGAGCTGAGGACGGACCGGCGAGCTCCTGCGACGCGGCGGTGAGTTTTGCGCCCGCTGGCTCCGTAATCCCCGCGGCCCTCAGGGCTTTGAAGAAAGGCGGCACGCTAGCAGTAAATGCGGTACACCTCGATGGGGTACCTGCGTTCGATTACTCCCTTTTGTACTGGGAGAAGTCCGTGAAAAGCGTGGCCAACGCTACGCGGCAGGATGCCCGGGAGTTTATGGAGTTGGCCGCGGAAATACCCGTAAAGGTTTCGACGCAGGTGTTTTCTCTGGAAGAGGCCAACGAGGCTCTTTTGCGATTGAAAAGAGGTCAAATTCAGGGAGAGGCGGTGTTGGATATAACGCAGGTGGTCTAAATGGCCGTATTCCTCGATATCGACGCGGATTTCATGTTCAAGCCCAGAACCAGCGGAAATACGCTGACAAGACAGGTGCTATGGATAACCCCAGATGATCTCCTGAGCAGCCTGAAAGCAGCTGGCTTGAAATGGAAGGGAAGCCCCGTTGCGCTCTTCACCGACCACAAGGAAGCCTATTTCGTGTGGAAGGAGTCGGGGGCGCGTCTGGATACCCTGGTTCACGTAGACGCTCACTCCGATCTCTACGATACCTTTTCCTGGTCCTTGCACTGCGGGAATTACCTCAGAAGGGCGCTGGAGGAGCGCATGTTTTCGAAGGTCATCTGGGTGGTGCCCGACTGGCTTTTGGGAAGCGGCGAGTGGACGAAGTGGGACATCCCGTTTTTTGACGGGGAAAGCTGCGAACTTCGCGTTCAACGCGGCTGGGCTCGAGAAGGCAGGGCGGCGTTGCGAGGCCTAGAAAACGTGGTTGGTACCGGTGATGGGAGCCCCGGTCGGTTGGAGGCAGCACCCGCTATCGCAGTCCGCCGCCGCAAAATCCGGTTCGAGACCGTGCCTCTGGGGTCTTTCAACATGCCCAACAGCACGATCTCTCTGATCACTCTCGCGACGAGCCCTATGTTCGTGCCCGCCAGCGAGCTCGGATCCGTACGCGAACTGGTTGAAAAGGTCGCCCGAGATGCTTCGTGCGTTGAGGTTCGTCCCAATATACCTCTGAGTCTGAGAGACCCGCGTCTCGAGGAGCTCCTGACAGTCGACTTTGTCCAGGCAGGGTCGCAGGCCTTCCCCCGGCTGCGGAAGGGCCGGGCCTCCGACGGCTGGCGGGCTGCGGTGGGGTTTTTGTGGGCCGAACATCAGGTGATGTCCCGGGGGGATGTTTCCCTTCTCCTGGGGGGCACAGGTAAGTCCCGGATTCAGGGAGGGCTTCATACGAAAAACGGGATTGGGTAAAATGGAAGACGAGTGCAAGAGCAAGAGACGGAGGAACCCCTGGGGCGCGGTGGCGTGACAGTCGGTCCAAGCGGAGGACGCTTGGTGGGAGTGCCTCGGGGCGTACAACTGAACGATGCTAAAGGACAAGTCCGGGTTCTACGAGGAGCTAAGGAAGACAGGTTTACAGGAACTTCTTGAGGAGATTTTGAGCCGGGCCCTGGGGCTGACGGTTGTGTTCGCATACCCGGACGGCCGTCCCCTTACCGAGCCGTCAAACCAGTGCCCTTTCTACGCCATGCTGGAAGCTAACCCACAAGCGCTGGCCAGGTGTGTGGCTTCGCGTGCGGCCTCTGCAGTAGCTGCCGCGGTTGCGGGGGAGCAGGTCCTTCATACTTGCCATGCAGGGCTGGTATATCAGGCGGTTCCCATCCGCGTATCGGGAGAAACGGTAGCAGTAGTGCTGGGCGGCAACGTGGCCGTGCGGCCGCCGGGGCAGGAGACGGTGACACGGCTCGTCCGGGAAACGGGCATCGACGCGGAAAGGATCCTTGAGGCGGCCGCGATGGTGAAGGTCTGGACGGAAGAACGGCTCCAGGCGGTTATGGCGGCGGTGGCCAAGCTGACGGAGATGGTGGCCGAGCTGCTGTACGCCAAACAGGAACTGGGCAAAAAGGTGGATCAATTTGCCACTCTGTTTGAGTTCAGCCAGGCAGTTTCAGAGAGCCTCGACGTGGTTAAGGTAGCCCGGCGGGGCTTGCAGTCGGTGCTTGAGTTGACCGGCGCCAGCAACGGGTCGGTCGTGATGCTTCCTCAGGCGCTGGGGTTGTCGGCAGCCGAAGTGGCGGCCGCAGTTGAGTCCCGTGACGAATTTCCTGCGGTGCCGCCTGGCGAGGTGATTGCCACGGTCGAGCGGGAGGCGGGCGGGGCTTACTTTGATCGTTCTTCAGAAGGCGGCCCGCCCGCAAAGAGGCGGCGAGCCGTAGCCCTGCCGCTGATGGTTCGCGGCAGAGTAACGGGGATGCTGACCCTGGAAGGCAGATGTGCAGACGCAGGTTTTGCTGAAGACGAGATCGCTTTCCTGACCGAGATGGGCACGAGCCTGGGGTTGGCGCTGGAAAATGCGCGACAGTACTCCTCGCTGCGGGAGTACTATCTGAGCGTCGTGCGGGCGCTGGCGTCGGCCATCGAGGCTAAGGACGTTTACACCCGGGGACATTCGCTGCGGGTTGCCCGGTGGGCGCGGGCGTGCGCCAGGGTGCTAGGGCTTGGTGCCGATGAGCAGGAGGAAGTGTACCTGGCCGGACTCTTGCACGACCTGGGGAAGGTCGGCATCCGGGAGAGCGTTTTGCTCAAGCCAGGCTGTCTGGACGAGCAAGAGCGGAAAGAGATGCAGGGCCACCCTGTCCTGGGGGCGAGGATTCTCGAACCGGCGAAGTTTTCGGATGCAGTGATCGAAGCGGTGCGGCACCACCATGAAGATTACTGCGGTGGTGGTTATCCTGCGGGGCTGGTAGGGGAAGAGATCCCGCTCTTTGCACGGATTATCCGGGTGGCAGATGCGTACGATGCGATGACGTGGGGCAGGCCATATCGGGAGGCTCTCAGTGCCGACGCGGCGAGACAGGAGCTGCGGCGGTGTGCCGGTAGGCAGTTTGACCCGCGGGTCGTTGAGGCGTTCCTGAGGATTCCGGCCGAGGAGATGGAAGATATTGGTGCAACGGGGGGATACCCTTATCGCCCTCCTGGGCGAAATCCTTTTTTCACGGACGGAACGATATGGAGCGGAGAAATCGACGACAACGGGCTGCGAGCCGGCGCCAGAGGACTGCAAGTCGTCGAGTTGAGCTGTTGATCCTCGGGAATGCACGCTCCATTTTCCTTGACTCGCCGTGCGTCGATGCGTATACTACAAGTGACGCTCCTCGATAGCTCAATGGCAGAGCATCCGGCTGTTAACCGGAGGGTTGCAGGTTCGAGTCCTGCTCGAGGAGCCATTGACTGCGCCCGTAGCTCAGCGGCAGAGCGGCCGGCTCATAACCGGTTGGTCGTGTGTTCGATGCACACCGGGCGCACCAGGTGGCCCCATGGTCAAGTGGTTAAGACATCGCCCTTTCAAGGCGGTAACACGGGTTCGACTCCCGTTGGGGCCACCATTATATTTTCCACTGTAGCCCGCAGTTGGCGTCAGAGTTCAATAGCCCAAAGCCAGACCGTTGGCCCTTCTGTCCGAACCTCCCAGGAGCAGGCCGCTATCGGGATCTCTCATGATGATTTGCGCTGCGCCCTGGGAGCTCCACGGGCCAAGCTTCCGGACCTTGTGACCCCGCCTGGTTAGACCCTCAAAAGCTTCCTCCGGGAACCTCGACTCCAACCTGAGTTCGGGAGCCTCCCAGAGGTCCTTTGCGTCGGTCCCGGGAAACGACATCCACCTCGGAAAATCCGCCGCCTCCTGGGGTCCGGCACCGTGGTCCAGCATGAGATGGAGCATCTGCACGTTCCACTGAGGCTGCCCGTCGCCCCCGGGCGTTCCACCTGCGATGAAGAACCGTCCATCTTTGAGTACGATGTAGCAGTTGAGGGTATGCATGGGCTTCTTGCGCGGTGCGATACAGTTGGGATGTCCCTCGAGCAATAAGAAAGAACGACCCGCCCGATTGTTCAGGATGACACCTGTCCCGGGCACGACCAGGCCCGAACCGAAGGAAAACGCTATACTTTGAATGAACGAGCACGCGTTTCCCAGGGAATCTACGGCTACGAAGGAAGTGGTATCGCCCGACGTCGGGGGACCGGGTTCCCACGAGACAGCGGTCCTTTCTAGGTGGATCTTCAATCGGAGCTCGTCTGCCCTTTCCTTGGAAATGTAGCGGTTAACATCGAAGTCGCAAAAACTCGGGTCGCCCGCATACGCGTTCCTGTCGAAGAAGGCGAGTTTCTTCGCCTCTGCAATTAAGTGCAACGACGCCGAGCTTAACGGGCTCACGGAAGGCATGTCGAAGCCTTCCAGTATGTTGAGCATCTCTATTACGAGAAAACCCTGCGACACCGGGGCGGTTTCCAGCACGGTGTACCCGCGATATGTTCCGACCAGTGGCTGGTAGAACCCCGTCTGCTCCCGGAGGAACCTCGGAAACTCTTCACCCGTGAAAGTCCCGCGGAGCTCATCGTTCATCCGCATGAACGCGGCAGCGAAGGGGCCACGGTAGAACCATTCGGCGCCACCCTGTGCGAATTCCCGGAGCGTCCGCGCGAGGTCAGGCTGGCGAAAGATTTCCCCTGCCCGGGGCGGACTTCCACCGGGAAGATATATGCGGGAGCACTCGGGATAAGAGGCGATCTTCTCGCGCTCCAAAGACACTGCCTTTTCGAAAGAGGGGAAGACCACAAAACCTTGTTCTGCAATGCGGATAGCTGGCTCGAGGCATCTCTTGAGACCGAGCACCCCGAAACGCTTTGACGCCGCTTCGAGCGCGTAGGGGAGACCTGGGACGGCCACCGAGAGGATGCCGTGCTGAGGGAGGATGCGCGGGGGCTTGCCAGCTTTGTCGTCACGTACTTCCCCTCGCATTGCACCGGGAATTCCCCCGGTCACCCTTTCGTCCTTCAGAAGTTGTTCGACGGTCGATCTGTCTCCCGGCGGTCCGCTAGCGTTCAACGCCACGGCCTTTCCCGTCGAAGCCTCGTAGTAGATGAGGAACGCGTCACCCCCCAGCCCACACAGGTGGGGCAGAACCACCGAGGTAACGCCGGACATGGCTATGCAGGCGTCCATGGCGGTCCCGCCCTCCCGCAACGCATCCAGACCGGCGATGACCGCAAGGGGATGAGCGGCTGCAACCATCCCGTGTTTGGCCAGCGAAGCGTGGTGGTACCGGGAGCGGAAAACCGGAGAATTGGGGAGAGCCATACGACATGCCTCCTAGGTGGTACGGGCCGACGGTTACCCGCAAGGCCCGCCAGCGCGACGACTACGCCTTACAAGAAACTACACGAGCAACGCATGTTGTATCGACGTTCACATGTGCGCAAGACTGATCATGGTTCTCGCGCCCCGGTAGGCTTCGAGATAATCCTTTCCCGTGAACTCCACTGTCAGCGGATCGATGCGCCTGGCTCCCGGCATCACGCAAGCCGCGTCGGCCTGGCCCGACGTGTGGAACTCGATCTGAACGGTGGCCGGTGCGGGTGCTTCCAGCGGCTTGTAGTTCCCCAGATTGGACAGGGCCTTCGCCACAGCTTCTTTGATGAGCGCCTGTGCCTTCTTGGGATGCAGACACAGCGCCGAAAACTGGCTGCGGGGCTCTTTTACGGTGACCGTCTCAACGGCGGGGAGAAGCTCCCTGGCCTCCTTTGTAACCTCTGAATCGCCGGTAACGACCACGACCGGGACGTGATAGTATCCAGCCACGAGTGCGTTCATCCCGGTCTCCCCCATTGTCTTTCCGTTCACCCGGTAGTGGGTTACTCCTCCGGAATAAGTATGGTTCAGCACACCCAGAGAAGATGCTCGTGAGTGGTAGCCAATGAAGATAGCTGCGTCGAAATCGGGACCGATCCCTTCCATCATCGACATGAACTTCGTGGATCCCGTGACGAGACGGACCTCGGGATTGAGATCTTCGATTATCAGGTTGCGCATGCTCCCGTGGGAGTCGTTCACCACTACCTCGCGGGCGCCGGCGTCAAATGCTCCCTCAATTGCGGCGTTGGCTTCCTGGGTCATGAGTTTTCTGAACCGTTCGTAGTCTTCTTTCCCATACTCCGTCTGCTTCCAGTTGACCACTCCCGAAATGCCTTCCATGTCTACGGAGATGAATACCTTCACACTTTCTACCTCCCCAAGTCTGTGCTACAAATTCCCGAGGTTTCCCCCGGCACACCAGATGAAACGATCATAGCACACGCAAAATCCGGAAATCCCGGGTCAGATGGTGCCGCGCGCTAACCGAGGTTTTTGTGCCGGGTTTACGTCGAGCCTAGCGATGAGCGGGATCAATAAGTGATGTGAACAAACCAGAAGAGCGTAGCATCGGTCCAACCCAGATCAAAGGGGAAAAATAAACGGTCCGAAGTGTGGCTGGCCACAAGGGGATAGCCGAGGGGGTCGAAGCCCACCACTACCGCTACGTGACAGATTTCCCCGTCCTTTGTGTATGCGACGACGTCCCCTTCAGATATCAGGGATTGAGCGAAAGCGAAAAACAAGGCGCCCTCTTTTTCCGGCCAGTGCTTTTCAACCAGGTCGCGAAAGCGGCCTTTAAAGGTGCACTCGGCTCTTCCCGACGACAAGAGGTGCCACACCAGACTGTCGCTGCGCACCCAGGCAGTGCTGCCTTCGTCCCGTCTCCAGTCGTAGCGCCAGCCGCCCTCCTGCGGCAAGCCACCGGCGGCCAGAACTTGCGATGCGAAGTTTGCGCAGTCTCCTCCCGGAAACGAATAAACGTTGTACTCGAGATTGTAGCGCCCGCCTTCTTTCAGGGATCGCACGCCCGAGTGGCGGACGGCGTACTCAACGGCTTTTTTTCGATCGTACCGCGCCGAGGACCAGCTGCCCGCTGCAGCAGAGGCAGACGGGCTCTCCGACAAGGGGAACGAGCGGGTCGCAGAACCTTTAGTTGGCCCTTCCGCCGGAGCTGGCGCTGCCTGGCCTTTTCCCGAGCCCGGATTGGGGAAAGTTGGATCTGCCTGGGTCGGGAACGTCGGAGGATCCCAGTACGTACCCAGGGGGTCGCAGTACCAGTTGGTCGTCACCTTCCAGCTCCGCCCGTCACCTACCACCTCGAGGACCTGAATAGCTCTGGCCCCAAACTCTGCGCCAGGGCATTGGCCTTCGCCCGGTTCGGAAGTGTCGGAGCCGAGCAGACCAGAGGTCGTTCCGACCGTAGCGGGACCGGGTTCCCTTACCCCGAAACCGATCGGTTCGCGGGTGCGCGTCGTTGCGGCCACCGGGGAAATACGGGAGTATCGGTACTCAAACCGCACGTGCTCGGTGATTTCCATCCAGTAGCGCTTCCCTCCGGGCTCTTCAGGGGAAATGTGGTCGATTTCCACAAACCCGCTGACCCGGACGATCTCTATCCCTCTTTCCTGAGCCCACTTCCAGAGGTATGCGGTGCGCCTGCGGTCGTTTTCCCAGGCGTACAGGCCGCCGGTGGAGCTCACGTCATAAAAGACTTCCAGCGGGGTTACGTCCCCCGTCAGGAGCGCGCGATGTCTGGACTCTATCAGCGCCCGGGCGAACTCGGCGAGGCGTACTTCCGCCGGCGAGGAATTCCCCGGGTCGTCAAGGGGCCTCGACACTCTGGGGTCGGGAATCGAAACGATTACTGAACCGGCAAGCGCAAGGACGAGTGATAGGGCCACGAGCAGCAAAACCACCGGCCTCCACTGGCGCGCTGCTACCATGATGAGGAAGAGCGGGAAACTCCGGGATGTTCTCCCGCTTTTCCCGCCGATACTATCAAACCTCTGGCGCCTCGGCGTACGCTGGCCCAAGTCCGGAAGTCACTCCACGGGTCAATGAAGCATACGCGGGGAAACTCAAGCGAATGCCTACACGGCGGGCTGTTCCGGTGCTCGGGCCCTTCTGAGCCCGCTACGTTCGACGCCTGTTTCGTTCAACGCCAACGGGAGACCGCAAGGTCAGTACGGGAGCCACAGCATAAGACCGGTCTCGTCGTCTCTCGTCCTGCTCATCGGCGGCTCCATGGCCACCTCACTGACGAAGACTTCGGCAACGAAGGTTTCCGTTCCGCGAACCAGGTGACCGCCGTAGCATTTGCCCCGCTCGTCGGAGAGAGTGAGGTGGACGTGGACGAAGGGCTTGCCGTCCTTGAGGGAGACGTTGCCGAGCCCCGTAACGATCTCGAGAGGTTCCTCCAGGGAGAACTCGATGTACTCCTTTCTGGCCTGGTCGTAACAGGCAAGACGAGCTTTTCTCACCGACCCTACCAGTTCAACGACTCCGTTCCCAAAGCCCGAATCCCGTACCAGCTCTTCGAGAGCGTGGAGCAAGTCTCTGCCCGGTCGAATGCGCGCCGCGACGACCTTTCCGGTGAGCGTGCCTTTGAATACGGTCACCGTCATCGCCTCCTCAATTGCAGTAACATAAGTATCTTAGCACCGGAGTACGCACCGAGTACGGCGATTGCGACAGAATCCTCTGCTGCCCTTTCCTATCGGCAGGACGAGCCCGCCTTCGCCCGAAAGAAGGAATGGCCAGGCGAGAACCGCTCTGATAGAGTGTTCACGAGGGGCGTGTCCGCATGGAACGTTTGCTGACTCCAGAAGAGGCCAATCGTGGAGAGAGGTTTCTTGCCGCTTACAACGTAATCGAGCATGAACTTCGCCGGCGCTGGGGCGACCCCGGGCGCAGGGAAAGTTTTCGTCGAATGGTGGATGGGTTGAAGGGCCGGGACAGCGTAGTCAGACGATTCAAAGACGATTTGGAAGAATTCGCCGACTTACGCAACGCCATAGTGCACGAGAGGATCAGCCCTGACTACCTCATAGCCGTTCCTCTCGAGGAGACTGTGAGGCGCATAGAGGAAATAGCCGAGCTCATGGTGAGGCCTCCCCTCGTGTACCCGCGATTCTCCAGGGAGGTCATATGCTTCGACGTCGCCGACCGGGCCGACCGGGTGCTGCGGACGATTAAAAAGACGACTTTCTCGCAGTTTCCCGTGTACGACGGGTCAAAGTACGTAGGGCTTTTGACCGACGGCGCCGTTGCTCGCTGGATGGCGGACCGCATCCACGGTGAGCGAGAAAAGGGTTGTGCCACCCTCGATGAAATTCTTTCGGCCACGGCGAAGGACATCATCGCGTACGAACGAGGTAACAGGGCGCGATTTCTCCCGCGTAAGGCCACGATATACGAAGCGCAGGAGATTTTCAAAGAAAACCCTCCCCATGCCGACCGGCACGTCCTCGCGATTCTCATCACCGAGAACGGAAAGCCCGAAGAAAAGCTCCTGGGAATCATAACCCCATCGGACCTGCTCCGCGACTTTCATCGCGATTCTCAAAATCCTTCCGTCGATTGAGCTCGGGGTCCCAAATCCGTGGGGCTTGCTCCTGCGGTCCGCCAGCGAAACTTCGTCTCCCCCAGAAGGCGCAGGTTCCTCATCTGCCGCCGACCGGATAACCGATGCCAAGTTCCTCACATTCGGGTGCGCTGCTGCCATCGCTACCAGCAGCATGGCGACGGAACTGATAAAAGGGAAGACCCTGGACGAAGCGCTAGAAGTGACCAACAAAACCGTGGCGGAAGCCCTGGATGGACTCCCGCCGGTGAAAATGCACTGTTCGGTTCTGGCGGAACAAGCCCTCCGCGCGGCCATCAACGACTACCGGAGGCGAAAAGGCCTGGTGAGTGAGGACAAGGCTCCGAACAGGATAGAGGTCCCCAACTGCAGGCAAGAGGGATAGTCCCTTCAGCGCGGGTTCGAGGCCAATCAGCGCCAGGGTTTCGCCGGAGCTTTGACGGACCCTGCCGGTTCAGGACAAGTTCAGCCCTTTCTCAGGGACACGTCTCCCGCGGGTATTCGCCGCTCCTCTTTGTTGTCTAATTCCAGAAGGAGCAGACCGTCCTGGTCGATGCCCAGCATCTTTCCGCCGACGGGTCCCGTTGGAGTGCTGACGATCACGTTTTCTCCGACGTAGGCCGCGATTTGCAAAATACCGGGTAAAAGCGAAGCAAACCCCCGGCTAAGGAAAGCGGAATATGATTGCATCACCCAGTCGTACACCGAAGCCACGAGGGCGGGAATCGAAACGGGAATTTCCGTTTCCAGGAGAAGCGACGTAGCCAGGTCCTGTATCTCCCGGGGAAAGTCCTGACCGGTCATGGTGGCGTTGATACCGATCCCGGCTACGACCCAGCAGTCCGTCTGCTCGAACGCCGACTCGCAGAGGATCCCCGCGATTTTCTTTTGCCGAACCAGGACATCGTTGGGCCACTTTATTGCGGCGGGTACGCCGTGCTCCTCCCGAAGCGCCCTGGCCACCCCGTATCCCACGACAAGGGGAAGAGCTGAAAGGCCAGGTAGAGAACGCGGCGGCCGCAATATTATCGACATGAATACGCCTCCCTCGGGCGACATCCATCTCCGGCCCATGCGCCCTCTACCCCGGCGCTGTCTCCGCGCAACAACCAGCGTTCCCTCGGGGTAGCCCTTTTCCGCCAGCTCGCGGGCGTCATCGTTGGTGGAGTCCGTTTCATCGAGGGCGAGGACGGTTATATCCCGACGGCGGGGAATCAGGTGACGCCGGATCTCCTCGGCATAGCTGTTGCATAGCATCCAATGTGATCCTCCAGGTCAATCTGGTTTATACAGCATGGATTTATACGACATCCGTGATGAGCTGCCCTACCAACTCAGCCTGCTGGCGTCCGGCGTCTTGTCTTCGTACCGTACTGTGGCGGAAAACATATTTTCCCCATGCACACCGGATAACGTGCCCCCGTAGCGGAGGGCACGTTGTTAGGGTTTCCCGCTATGGTCTCGTTGCCCAGGATAGCAAAGGCCAGCGCCTCTTTGGCCTTGTCGTCTATTCCCAGATCCTGGTGGGTGAGAAGCTTTACCTCCGGTAACTCTTCCGCCAGGCGACTCAGGAGCAGAGGGTTACGCGCACCTCCTCCTCCCACGACGAGCTCGTGAACGGGTCCTACCGGGAAAACCCATCTTCGTATCGCGTCGGCCACCGAACGCACCGTCAATTCCGCTGCCGTCCTGACGAGATCTTCCAGAGGGACGCCGCGCCAGGTACCCAGGATAGCCCTGGCGTAGTGCCGGCCGAACTTCTCCCGACCGGTGGACTTGGGCGGGCTCTGCGCAAAATATGGATCGTCGAGCAACTCGGCGAGAATATCCGGGCGGACCTTTCCCGCAAGGGCCAGCTTTCCGCCTTCGTCCATCTGGAGTTGCCCGTCGGTGGCCAGATATACGAGGCCGTCCAGTACCATGTTGCCCGGACCGGTATCGAAAGCCATGACGTCGTCGATCCCGGCGCCGGGCGGAAGATAGGTGAGGTTCGCGATCCCGCCGATGTTGAGGATAATGCGGCCTTTCGCTTCGTGACGAAAGAGAACGTAGTCGGCGAAGGGAACCAGCGGCGCGCCCTGACCACCCACCGCCACGTCGCTGGGGCGGAAATCTCCCACGGTCAGTATGTCCGTCCTGGCCGCTATGACCGAGAGTTCGCCGATTTGGAGGGTGGCGCCGGTGCCGTTCCCTGAGGCCGGTAGATGTACGATGGTTTGGCCGTGAGAAGCGATGAGGTCCACGTCTTCCCTCCGGAGGCCCGCGCCCTCGATGCATGCCAGAGCAGCTTGAGCGAAGAGCTCGCCCAGCTGGAAGTTCAGCCAAGCGAGGTCCCTCGCGGACAAGGCTGCCGGATTTTCCAGGAGCAAGGACCTTATGTTTTCGGGGTACGGCGTAAAGGAGTGATAAAGCAGCGTCACTTTGGCGTCCGCACCCGTTCCTTCAATGCGGGTCAGGACCGCGTCGATACCATCGGCGGACGTGCCGGACATGAGCCCTACCACCAGCCGGGAAGTCCTGCTGGCAAACCGCCGGAGGTATCTGCACGTCGCTTTTCGCCGTGTCGTTTGTTGCGCCGCACGCCGGTGGCTTTCTCGCTTCATTTCAGTTCGACGGGGAGCTTACCCCGCGCCACGCATTCTCCGGCCAGCACCCGGCCGAGCGCTTCCATAGACTCGGGTCTTGAACCGTAAGTGCATATGTACGTCCCTACCTCGGGGAAGAGGCGTACGTCGTAAGGCTCGCGAGCTGCGACCAGAACGACCGGTATAGCTTGCCCCTGCGAGCTGGGCACCGTCCCCGGGATACGGCTCTTCAGGCAAACGTCACGCAATCTTCCGAGGAATGCAGCCTGCGCCGGACTCCGGATGGCCCCCTGGGTGACGACGATGATGTACTCCTCGTCAACGGCTTCCGGAATCTCGCAGTTGGAATGAGTACGTTCCCTCACCACGAAGCCTCTGGACCGGAGAGCGTTGCCCAGCGGCGTGCCCGGGCTTGCTCCCGACCTCGCCGCGTCTTCTACCTGTAGCCTATGCGCACCGTCTGGATTAACCAGAAGAATCCGGGCTCCGGGTTTGAGCGGCACTACGCTGCGTTCGTCCTTCACTACCGTTATTGAATCACAGTGCGCCCGGGCGGAGAGGTTCCAGTATTCGTCCCAATTATCCAAGGGGAAGTCTTCTGGCTGGAGCGGGTTGGGAATTGAGAAAAGGTATTTGAGTCTGAGTATCCTTGAGACCGATTCGTCCAGGCGCGACCGGGGTACTTCCCCGTTTCTCACCGCGCTGCAAAGGGCCATGTAAGCTTCTTTTTGCAGTTCAAAGGTGTGGGATATGAGTAGCACGTCCGCCCCGGCTTTAAAGGCCTCGACGGCTCCCCTGACCGTTCCAGGATGTTTGGATATGGCGTTCATCTCAAGGCAATCGGTCATGACAAGCCCGGAAAACCCGAGCTTTTCCCTGAGTAGGCCCACCAGTACTTTGCGCGAAAGAGTTGCCGGACGGTCGGGGTCGATGGCTTCGAATAGCACGTGGGCCGTCATAACGCACTCGAGGCCCTCGGAAATCGCTCTGCGAAACGGGAAGAGCTCCACCCTCTCAAGCCTGTCCCAGGAGTGAGGGAGGACGGGCAGGTCCAGATGGGAGTCCACGGAGGTGTTGCCGTGACCCGGAAAGTGCTTGCCCACGGGTATGACTCCGCTTTCGCGCAATCCCCGAGCGTATGCTGCACCCAGCTCTGCCACCCTTTCCGGGTTCGAGCCGAAGGACCTTATCCCGATCACTGGATTCTCGGGGTTGTCATTGACGTCCAGCACCGGCGCGAGGTTCATGTTTACCCCGGCAACTCTCAAGCCCGTTCCAATGGCCTCGGCCACTTTCTCCACGAGCTGCGGGCCGTCGGCTGCCGCAAGCGCCATGTGGCCGGGCATCACGGGAAAACCTTCGGTCAACCGGCAGACGATCCCCCCTTCCTGGTCAGCGGAGATGAAGAGGGGAATTCCCGGTCCCGACCTCAGAGCGATCTCCTGGAGAGTCGCGGAAAGTGCGGCTACTTCGCCCACAGGTCCCGTGTTGCGGGCGAAATAGATGATGCCGCCCGCCCGGAGGTTTTCTATGAGCGGTCGGGCGTTTTCTGGGTCCTTTCCGGGAAATCCGAACATGAACACCTGTCCGACTTTGTCCTCCAAGCTCATTCCGCGGAGACGAGCCTCCACTTTGGCCTCAAGAGCTGCGGGCACCCTCGAAGAATCCATATCGGTCCCGGGTTTCTTCGCGGTTCCGAGGTCGGATGAGATTTTCAAGTTTATGACCTCCTTCCTTAACAGCGGTTACTCCGGTTGCGAATGCCGATTGCCGCGGCTACCGCGTTGGCAAATCTGGGTCTGAGTTCGATGATGGCTGTCCCGTCTCTTCCGGCATGCACCCTATTGGTGAGAAGGATGATGGCCGTCTGCGTTTCCGGATCGCACCAGAGGCTCGTTCCCGTGAATCCGGTGTGTCCATAAGACGCATCCGAAAGTAGATCTCCGCCCGAAGAAAAAGCGTGAGACTTCAATACCCAACCCAGGCCACGCCTGTCTTCTTTGTTAACGTGCTCTTTTATAGCCAGACGGACCGTGCTTCGGGACAAGACTCGAACCGAGCCGAACTCGCCCTCTCCGAGCCACATCAAAGCATATCTCGCCAGATCCGTGACGGTACTGAAGAGGCCGGCGTGGCCCGCGATGCCTCCCATGGCATAGGCGTTCTCATCGTGAACCTCGCCCCACATCACTTTCTTGAGGTCCGCCCGATATTCGGTCGCGGCTAAGCGGTGACGGGAGGACTCGCCGGGCAAAAAGCAGGTGTCGTTCATCCCCAGCGGCCGCCAGATGTTCTCGCGGGCGAACTCGTCCAGGCTTTTTCCGGTAATCCTTTCCACTATCTCGCCCAAAATGATGAACCCGAGGTCGCTGTAAACTACGTGCTCGCCGGGGGGTGACGCTTCCATTTCGCAGATCTTGCGAACGATCCCGGCCCGGTCAAGGCCCATTTCGTAGAACTTCACGTGGGCGGGAAGTCCGGAAGTGTGGGTCAACAGATGCCTTATGGTGATGGACTCTTTTCCGTTGACGCCGAACTCCGGCAAGAACAGAGAGACCCTGTCATCCAGCCTGAGTTTTCCCATTTCCAGGAGAACCAGTATGGAGGGGAGCGTGGCCACGACCTTAGTGAGAGATGCCAGGTCAAAAACGGTAGCGGGAGTCATGGGTATTCTCACGGGGGTCCTGACCGCGAGGCCGAATGCCCGAGGCCCGACTACTTTACCCTGGCGCACCACGGCACAAACGGCGCCGGGAATCTCTCCCTCGCCGTTGCCGACGGCGTCCCTGACCACCTCGAAGGCACGCTCCAGAGCTACCGGATCAAGTCCAACCTCCTCCGGGCGAGCGAACTCGAGGCGAGGGGCGGGACTGCGGTTAGCTGTCCCTGCGTCGCCGGTTACCCCGGCGTTTTCCGAAGAACGCCGGGCGTCGCCCGCAGTGTCTCTTTTGGCCGAGAGCGTACAGGGAGCCAGTCCGCTCGCGTCCGTTCCGGCTTGTTCGCCCGGCGCAGAGACGACACCACGGGAAGAGATTCGGCGTTGGCCTGCGAGCTCTATGGCCCGCCTGATGGAACCCCTGGATTGTAGCAGCGCTGTTCTGGCTTCTTCGGCCGTGGCTCCGGTGAGGAGACAGATCAACGCCACCGGGACATCGCCCTGCGCCTCTTCCAGCGCGTCTTCCACCTTTTCCACGGAGGCGCCGGTGGCCTCACTCAAGATAAGTCTGGCTCTTCTCGAGAGCTTGGCGTTGCTGGCTGAAGCTCCCGCCATCAAGTTGGAATAGGTACGTCCCAGAAGGATCATGGCGGCGGTGGAGATCATATTGAGCACCATCTTCTGAGCGGTGCCGTTCTTTAGCCTGGTGGAACCGGCGATCACCTCGGGGCCTACGTCCGGAGATATGACCACGTCGGCCAAGGAGCTCAGGGGGCCCGAGGGGTCGCCCACGATGGCTATGGTGGAGGCACCCCTGGATTTGGCTTCCTGCAACGCCCCCAGGGTGAACGGCGTCCTGCCACTGGCTGCGATGCCGACAACGACATCGCCCTGTCCGATGTTTCTCTCCTTCACTGCCTGCCTGCCCGCATCCTCCCGGTCCTCGCCGCCTTCGATGGCTCTCCACAATGCTTCGGTGCCGCCGGCTATGACGGCGTCGACGACTCCGGACCCGATTCCGAATGTGGGCTGCCATTCGGCAGCGTCAAGAACCCCGAGCCTGCCGCTGGTTCCTGAGCCCACGTACAGGACGCGTTTTCCGGCGGCGATAGCTTCGGCCACCATCCTGGTCGCCCTGGCGATGTTGGGGATTTCCAGCGCAACTGCGGGAGCGACCCGGTGGTCCTCGGCGTTCATGACCTCGAGGATTTTCCTGACAGGCCACGTATCTATGTCGCGGGTAAGCGGGTTTTGCCTTTCGGTTCTGGGAATGTAGTCGCTCATGTCCGGAATTCCTCTCATCTTTCTGAAGAGCTGTGATGTGAACTCCAGCGCATATATGCGAGGATGGCCGCGCCCACCGATGGAGGGTGCCGGGGTTTCGTTGCGGTTGCTCCGGGCAAAGCACGGGATAGCTCTTCCTCGACCAGTTTTGCGTATAATCGGTTTTCAAGGGTACCGCCGACGAGCGCCACAACCGGACGGTCGAGACCCAGTTTTCCCGCGACGGCCACGGCCATCTCCGTTAGGTTTCTGGCACACGCGGCCAGTATGGATCGTGCCACGGCATCCCCCTCTTCGGCAGCCTGCATCACGAGAGGTGCCAGGGATGCCAGTTCGTTTCTGGACATTTCGTAAATGAGGCGGAGGACATCCGGAGGCACCGGTTTCGCGGACCGTGATCCGGGAATGCGGCTGGAAAAACGCCCGTCGCCGCTGCGGGTCTCCGGCGGAAGGTGTTCGTCGCGAGTTTGCTCTCTCCAAGAAGAGAGGCGGGAAAGAATCAAAGGTGTGAGTGCGGTTTCGGGCCCTCGCCCGTCGTAGGCGCGGAAAACCGCGTTCAAAGCGCGTTTTGAGATGTCATAAGCGCTTCCCTCGTCGCCGATGAGATATCCCCATCCTCCCGCTTTGGTTACCTTGCCCCTGTGCGTACCGAGGCAGTTTGAGCCCGTGCCGGCGATTATCACTATCCCGTCCTTTCCTTCGTGCGCCGCGGCGAGGGCTGCCAGGGAATCTTCCACGACGAAAAAGCGGGACCTATCGGGAAAGATGGGCGAAAGGAGATTTGCGAGACCTTCGCGATCCTCCTGGCTCACGGCGCCGGCCAGCGCCAGGCACGTCAGCTCGACGGCGTCAAGACCGTCCGGCGTCTGACCGGTGCCTGCGAAGTTTCGGCCCGCTTCCGCGGGGTGCGATGCGCCCCCAGGTGAGCCGTACTTCTCCAAACACCGAGAGATGGCTTCCCTTATGGAATTAAAGACCGTATCGGGCGGCACGGCGTAGCAGTTGGACGGCCCTCCGGTACCGGTGGAGACAACCTGAAACCGCGGCAAAACGATTTCGGGGTAGTTCTCGACTTCCGGCGGCCCTTCGCGCCCGGGTGCTCCGCCGGTTGTGCCGAGCTCTCGAGCAACTCCCGGTCCGGAGAGGTTATCTTCGCAAAACAGTACGAGGGATGCCTCGGTGCTGGTGCCGCCCCCGTCGACACCGAGGAAAAGACGACCGCCGCCCGGTCCCACCTTGAAAACCTCCCATCTCCTCCACCTCCCGCGTCCAGCGCGGGAATCAATCGTAGATAAGGTACTGACGACGCCTTTGGACGAACGCGCGGGCCTGTCCATCCCATTCTCGCAGTATGTCGTCGGGGGAGTCCCCCTTTTCCAGCGACGACCTCAAGTCAGGACCACCGGCCAGGAGATCGAAGAAGTACGCGCCGTTGGCCGACGGTGGGCGGAACTGGAAGTGATCGGGATAGAGGTCTCTGAGGGCGAACAGTATTCGGACTCCCAGTTCCACCGGGCGTACTTCTCTAGCGTTGACCACGTGGATCGCTACGCCGCCTGCCACCTCGCCGCACCACTTACCGAAAGCCGGGCGGAAATACACCGGACGAAAGAGAACGCCGGGGATGTTCAGCTCTTTTAAACGCGAAGCCAGGGCGTGCCCGTCTACCCAGGGCGCCCCGATGTACTGAAAAGGCCAGGTTGTTCCCCGGCCTTCCGAGACGGTCGTCCCTTCCAGAAGGCACGTACCCGGATAAACCACCGCGGTGTCAAACGTGGGCACGTTGGGCGATGTCGGCACCCACTGAAGACCGGTTTCCGGGAAGTACATGCGCCTTTTCCATCCTTCGACCGGGACGACTACCGGGTCTTCGAAACCCCTCTCCCGGGCCACCATCGCAGCGATTTCCCCGACGGTCATTCCGTGGCGCTGGGGGATGGGATGCGCTCCTACAAAGGAAAGCCATTTCTCACCGGGTACGTTGCCTTCCACCACTTCGCCGCCCAGCGGATTGGGCCGGTCCAGGACCACGAGGGGGATGCCCCGTTTGGAGCATTCTTCCAGTGCGAGTATCATCGTAGATATATAGGTGTAGTAGCGCGCCCCGATGTCCTGGATGTCGAAGATGACCACGTCAATGCCCCGCAGCATTTCGCCGGTGGGTGCCTGCGTGTCCCCGTACAAGCTGTAGACCGGTAACCCGGTACGAGGGTCCCGGTGACCGCTGACGGAAGCTCCATCGGCATGATATCCGAAAAGCCCGTGTTCCGGCGAGAAGAGGGCCTTTATACGATATCCGGCGTCGAGCATCAGGTCGACGTTGGAAACGAGATCGCGACTTAAGCCCGTATGGTTGGTGATAAGCCCGACCGACGTGTCCTTGAAAAGCCCCTCTCTCAGCATGACCTCGAGTCCGACCGTCACCCCAATAGAACCATCTCCCGGGCTACAAGCGAAGTTTACGGGGGTATTCGCCAATTGCCCGGCATATCCTGCAATATCCGTCGCCGTTCTCGGTTATTCCGGTGTGCCCGGACGGTCAGCTCCCGGTCACGAACGGTTTTGAGCGTCGACAGGCCGGCGCGAGTTTTGCGGTAAGGCCTTCAGGACGACGAGAGACACGAGCGTGTTGACCCCGGCGTGTACGGTATTGAACGGAATTACCACAGGTACCAGCGTTTGCGCAATTACTGACGGGGGCAGTCCCGTGTATATGGGGGTGATCAGCATGTTCATGGGGACCATGAGTGCCACCCTTGTGAGGACGGCGGCGGGCACGAGCACCCAGCTTCTACCCTCTGTTTTGCGAGCGAGAAGACCCAATACCAGGACCATGCCTCCCGAAGCTACGAAATGCATGAGTCCTCCCAAAGGCCCGCCCTTTCCGGTGAGGACGACGAAGAGCACTGCTTTGGCGAAAGCGGCCATGACCCCCGGGGCGGGCCCGAGAACTACAGATGTCACGATTACCGGAACGTCGCCGGGCGAATAAAGGAGGTATTCGGCAAACATCGGGATGTGCACGAAGAGTTCTAGCAAGAGAGCCAGTGCGGCCATGAGACCCGTGAGAACGATCCGGTTGGTTGGAGAATTAAGCCTGGTTGAGTACATGGAGATTCCCCCTTGATGCGATTTCAGGGGGATCCTCGGGGTAACATCCGAGCGGGATAATCGTTGCTGCAGGATCTTCTCCCTTCCGGACTTTACCGTCGGCGCTGGAATCTCACCAGCTCTGCTGCGTCCAACTGCAAGACTGTAAGACCAGACGCAGCTCGCGGGCTTTACCGCCGGTCAGGACTGGCAGCTTACGCTGCTTCACCTTGCCCCGAAGACCCTCACCGGGTAATACGATAGCACGACGTACCCGCCTGGTCCAGTCACCGCGCCGTATAGGTCCGTGTCAAGTCTTAGTAGGTGATATTTCTGCCGCCCGTGATCTAGATTCCCTCCCTCGAGCCAAGGACGATTTGGCGCAACACGTACTTCACGAAGTATACTGCTCTGGTAGGGGCCGGTAAGCGCCGGTACCCTCGCTCGAAGTCACGCTCCGACCTCTTCTGCTTTCGTGTCCAGCTCGGTGGGGTTGAACTCTTCGACCGGCGAAGCCGGCGAAAGGGATTTCCAGGGAGTGCGCCATGCTTTTGTGTACCGGCTCAACTCGCCGTTCGCTTTCGCCGCAAGCAATCTTGCCATCCTGTCCGCCCCTTCTACGGTCCAGCTCGCTCCCACTCGCTTCATCCGCCTGGCTATGTGATGGTAGATCTGACCCTCTATCGCCCCAAGGCTTTCCTCAATGCTTCATCCTCTTCACCCGGCGTCCACCGGCTCCCCTTTCGTTTTTTGGCTCTGCACCGTAGTGCATGCCAACTCCAGTGTAACCCACGTCTAACGACTGCGGGAGCCGGCCTCGTTCATTATGACTAGAGCCACACCCAGATTTTGACCGGCGGCCGCAATCTGATAAATTAGCTCTGGTCTTGAGATTTGTGGCCCGGGTTCTTTGTGTGGGTTTCTGGTTTGGAGAACAGTTGTGGTCGGGAGGAGGGAGGGGACTCGTCGTCCCGGAAAATATGCCGGCTGTCGTAGTGGTTGGAACTCAGTGGGGAGATGAAGGAAAGGGTCAGGTCACTGATTACCTTGCGAAACAGGCTGACGTCGTCGTCAGGTACCAAGGTGGCCCGAACGCCGGCCACACCGTGGTGGTCGACGGCGAAAAGTTCGAGCTTCACCTGGTCCCGTCGGGTATTGTGTCGGGTAAGACTTGCGTGATCGGGAACGGTGTCGTGATAGACCCGGAGATTCTGGTCCAGGAGATCGATCGATTGAAGAAATCGGGCCTGGACGTATCCGTTCTGAAGGTGAGCTCCCGCGCGCACCTCATCATGCCCTATCACCGGCTTTTAGACGCTCTTCAGGAGGAGAGCAAGGGCCCCCGAAAGATAGGGACCACGCTCAAGGGGGTCGGACCCGCCTACATGGACAAGGCGGCCAGGACCGGTATCAGAGTACAGGACCTTCTCGAGCCTGAAGAGTTTAGGGAAAAACTCGATATGAACCTCAAAGACAAAAACCGTATTTTCCAGTACTTTTACGGAAGGGAACCGATGGACGGCGACGAGATCGCCCGAACATACCTCTCGCTTGGCGAGTACCTGCGACCTTTCGTATGCGATACCGCCATCCTCATAAACGATGCCATCAACCAGGGAAAACGCGTTTTGTTCGAAGGGGCTCAGGGAACCCTCCTCGACCTGGATCACGGGACGTACCCGTACGTGACGTCGAGTCACCCGGTGGCCGGGGGCGCGTGCATAGGCGCGGGAGTCGGCCCGAACAAAATCGATAAGGTTGTCGGTGTGGTCAAGGCTTACACATCGAGGGTGGGGGACGGCCCGTTCCCCACGGAGATCCGGGACGAGATTTGCGCCTGGATACGAGAGAAAGGTCGCGAATACGGCACCACGACCGGTCGCCCGAGACGCATCGGATGGCTCGACACGGTCATGGTGAGGTACGCTTCCATTCTCAGCGGGATCACGGGCATTGCGGTGACCGGTATGGGGGTACTGGCTGGGCTTCCGTCAGTCAAGGTTTGCGTCGCCTATCGCCACCGGGGAAAGGAAATCCGGGAGTTTCCTGCGAGCTTGTCCGTGCTCAACGAATGCGAACCGGTTTACCGCGAATTTCCGGGATGGCCCGAGCTGGGCGACGGGGGCAACGTTCCCGAAAGCTACGATGCTCTTCACCCCAATGCCAGGAAATACCTGGAGTTCGTCTCGGAAGCGACCGGGCTGCCGCTGGTCCTGGTGTCGACCGGGAGGGAGAGAAAGAGCACCCTCGAGGTGCGCCCGGTCTTTTGCTAGCTCTCAACTTGTGGATGGAGCTTTCGACTCGGGCGGGAAGAAATGCGTTGGTAGGGGCTTTCCGAGGCGGACGGAAGCCACAGAGCAGGCCGGGGAAAATAATAGCTCACGCTCCTGGCTCAGGGTCAATAGTGACGAAGCCCCTCGAAACAGAGTGGGGGTGGTGCTACGCCCTGGCCCCCATAGCTATCCTGAGTTTCCTCCACGCTTTCCTCGCGATCAGCGCGAGGTTTGTGAGCCGGAGCAGACCTCGTAAAATCCCGGGATGATTCTTTAAGAACCGACTCTTCCTGGCCCACCTGACGAACGGTACGGCCATGGAGAATTGGGTGAAGTAAATCAGCGAATTCCAGTAGGTCTGGACCGGGTCCTGTTTTACGCCGGTCCCGTGCACCCACCAGTACATCGCCCTGTACTGTTCGTTTATGGGTTTAAGCTGGAGCTCCCTCATCTTCTCCCGGGTGATGAGCCCCCGTTCCAGAGCCATCTCTTCGATTTTTGTTCCCGGCAGAAAGCTGAGACCGTGAAGCTGGAGATAGAACGGCCTGTGGAGCTTCAGGCAGAGGTCCAGGGTCTCCGCCAGGTTTTCCTCGGTTTCAAACGGGTTATCCAGGATGAGGTCGTAAATGACCGTGGGAACCCCCGCATCCGAAAGGACCTTGCTGCAGGCGATGATCTGCTCCTGGCTTTCGGGTCGGAGGAAAATCTGGTTCCTGATGTACGGCGACCCGCTCTGGATGCCCACCACGATTTTGGACAGTCCTGCCTCGACCAGCGGGCGGATGAGCTCCTCTTTGACGAGGAGCGGGTGGTGCCATATTTCGAACGGGAGACCTATTTCCTTCTTATACCTCGATGCGAATTCCGTGACCCACTCGAGATTTGTGGGGAATATGTCGTCCCAGAAGTGAACCATCTTTAAGCGGGGCATCTTTTCTTTGGCCATGTGCAGCTCCCGCATCACGTTGTCCACGCTGCGGCGGCGGACGTACGGCCCCTTGCCCGCGTGTATCCTTCGAATCACATCGTTGGAGCAGTAAGAGCAACGGAACGGGCAGCCGCGGGAAGCCATGATCTCGTAACCTATTCCGTCAAGCTCCGGGTCCCGCGCTGCAAGCTTTCCATTGTTTATCCAGTACTTGTCGCTGCCGCCCAGATCGGGAAAAGGAATAGAATCCAGGTCCCGGTTCAGAGGCCGAATGTCGTTGATGACCTTCTGACCACCCTTTTTGAACGCGACGTTGGGTATTCGCGTATAGTCTCTACCGGCGGCGAGGGCTTCAACCAGTTCTGGAAAGGCTTCTTCCGCCTCGCCCCGGACGGCCAGATCGACGTGTTCCAGAGCTTCTTCCGGGAAAAGGGTTGTGGCGGCTCCGCCCCACACCACCCGGTGTCCCTGCTTCCTCAGGCGTTGGGTGAGTTCCACCATTACCTCCCGATGGAAGGTGCACATGTAGCTGATTCCGATGAGATCCGGATTTTCCCGGGCAACCACTTCATCTACCAGGGCGTACTCAACCTCCGAGGGTTTTCGCATGTCGTACGGTTGATAGCCCTTTAAGAACAGAAGGGAACACGGATAGCCGCGTTGCTTCAAAACGGAAGAGAGGTATCGGACTCCCAGGCCTTTAGAGTTGTAAAGGGCTATCAGTAATGTCTTGAACCGGTTCATTTGCTTTCTCACCCGCTTTTGCCTCTAGGCACGGATAAGCAGCTGGTCGGACCCCGCGCATGCGTACGACCGTCGGTGCGTAAGACCCCGCCGGGCGGAACCGCCGACGCGTACGACTATACTACCATAACCGCGGCGAAATACGGACCACGCGAATGCCGGTTTACCCGACCGTCATATCCCAGAGTCCTGGACCGGGAGGAAGCCCGTCCGTTCAGCGAAACGACAAACTGACAACGGGGGACGCCCGCCGTCAGGGACTCCCTGCCAGCACCATCTCAGGGCTTCCCACCGGGACCGAGTCACAAAGCTGGACCAAACACGCCGACTCCAGTACATACCACGGGTACTCCCTGCCGGCTGTGGCGTACTGGTTCAGGACCCATCTGACGTAACGCTGCGCCCTTGAAAGATCGGACATGGCGCATGCGGTAATTGCCACCACTCCCCACGGAAACGAGTCTTTCTTCACTCCTTCTTCCCAACCGGGAAACTGCGAGTTGAAGTCGGCCCAGATGGTTTTGGCCTCAGGGCTGCCGGGTTCGACTATGCCGCAGGATATCAGGTAGAGTTGAGACACCCCGTCCGGGTACCATTTACCTGGTTTCGGGTATCTCTTGCCAAACCGCGACAGTGACCAGGCGTACTTTCCCGTCGAGGGATCGTACAACACCGACTGAATGCCCTGCTTGATTAGGGAAGCCTTTTCCCGGTAGAGCGAGGCTTCGGCGGTTTCGCCCAAGGCGTCCAGCGTCCTTGCCCAATCCATCAATCCGGCGTAGTTTTCGCAGTTGTCCATGAGATATTTCGTCTGGCTTCCCGGCTTTACTCTGACGAGTCCGTCCTCATCCTGCAAGGAAAGCACCACCCGAGCCACCTTGCGGATGCGCTCGAGCTCGCTTCTCACGAATCTGGCATCCTTGGTCTCACGGTAATATGCGGACACCAGCGAAAGAAACGTGGACGCGTAGCTGTCCGCCGAGTCGTAATTGCCGGTCGGTACAAGCTTTCCGTCTTTGACGTGGAAATCGTAGATGGTGCCCGTGAGTCCCCACCTGTCCGGTTCGTTGAAGTGATCGAGGTACCATGTGATGTACTGCCTCGCCTTCGCGGGATCGAGCTTTACCAGCGCAATCGCGGCGAGGTTGGCGAAATACGGTACCACCCTGTCGCTTCCCGGCGCCATCCCGATGGCGCCGTCCGGGCGCTGGCAGGCTGCAAGCCACCTTGCCTCATCTCTCCGGACGTACGACAGGAGCTGGTCTGTCCTGGCGTCCAAGCTCAGCGTGGTTCCCGCATCGGTTGCGTTTTCTCCGGCAAGGTTTGTTCCTTCGCCGTTGCCAGGTCCCGGCGCAGTGCCCTTTTCGCCCGAAAGGCCGATGTTACCGGATGAGACGGTAGCCGGCTCCGGTTTCAAGCCTGGTCTCGAGCCGTCTGCGTCCCCGGGTACGGTTATCAGGTAGACCATCGTCCCCAAGAGGAGGAAGATGACCATGCTACGGCAGAAACCCTTTGGAAACTGAAAATGCCGGCCCAAGTACGGTTTCTCCTCGGTTTCGGTTAACGGGTTCTGGTAAACGGGCGATCAAAAAACGCGCCGCACGCACCTATGATGCTGGGTTTGGTCTCGCTGTCATCTTCTTCGTTTGTGCTGCGAAGTCCTGGTGCTTCCAGCAAATCGCTAATCCGGCCAATAAATGACGTGCGCAGGACATTGCATCCTTGGCGTAGGGCGAGGGACGTCATGATATCGCGCGGTGCTGGGTTCGTATTATAGCTTTGCGCCGGGACCCGGGTAAGGTCGAGGGATAAAGATTCCGTGGGCTTTTCAGAGCCTGGGTCCTAACCAAAGCCAGACGTGGAGGGATAAAATATGGGATGCATTCCCGCGCTTTTGGGATTGGTCTTCCTGTTCGTCGGGTTCGTGCTACTGGTAGGCGGTTTGTTTGGGGCCCTGGTAGCGTTGACCGTCGGGGTGATGCGTGCGGTATTGGCGACAATCGCTGCTGTGCTCAGGGCGCTTTTTTGTTGGTAGGCAAGTGACTCTGCTACGATTGATTTATGGTGCGAGCGCGGGGCAAGGGTACGGACGGTGGTACCGGAGAACCATGTTGCCCTGACGCGGTTTGGCAGAGTGAGACCAGAGGCATCGAAAAAGCCGATGTGAGGGGCGGGGAAAACGCGATGGAAATTCCTTTTACCAAGATGCACGGTCTCGGTAACGACTACCTGTACATAGACAGGTTTCGCTATCAGCGGGAGCACGATTGGTCCGAGCTTTCCAGGCTTATGTCGGACAGGCATTTTGGTGTGGGCGCGGACGGCCTTATCCTGATAGAGCCGTCCGGAGTCGCCGACGTTAAAATGAGGATGTTCAATTCCGATGGTCTCGAAGGCGAGATGTGCGGAAACGGGGTCAGGTGCCTGGCGAAATACGTCTACGAGCACGGAATCGTCACGAAAGACGTCATCGAGGTCGAGACCCTTGCGGGCATCATAAAACCCCACTTGAGCATACGCGATGGCAAGGTGCTCGAAGTCTCGGTGGACATGGGCATGCCGCGCTTGGCCCGGAAAGATATACCCATCTCGACGCCCGGGCCCGAACCGGTAGTGGACGAACCCATCGAAGTGGATGGGCAAACCTACTTGGGCACCGCAGTATCCATGGGAAATCCACATTGCGTTTTCTTTGTGGAAGACGTCTGGGCCGTGCCTCTCGAGGAGATAGGACCCAAGCTTGAGCATCATCCGATTTTCCCGCGCCGGGCCAACATCGAATTTGTGGCGGTCAGATCCCGCGAAGATATAGAAATGAGGATTTGGGAAAGGGGATCCGGAATAACGATGGCATCCGGAACGGGTTCTTCGGCTTCGGTGGTGGCGTCGGTCCTGCACGGGAAAACCGGTCGCAAGGTGCGGGTGCACCTTCCCGGCGGGGTGCTTCTGGTAGAATGGAAGGAAGACGGTCACGTTTGGCAAACCGGCCCGGCTGTAGAGGTCTGCCGGGGCCAGTTTCTGCTCGAACGATCCTGATTCGGGTTCAGGGGAATCTTCACTGGGGTTTTCGCAGCTTGGAAGAAGCGGCGAGATGGATATCCGCGGAGAGGTGGGACGCCCGGTAAAATGCAAGATCTTGAGCCAACGCGTTTTCGCGTCCGGAGCTCGCTGCGCGAGCTTCAGGCCGATCTCCTGCTCCTGGCGGTCACCCTGATCTGGGGGAGCACGTTCGTCATAGTCAAGGGCGCCATCGCCGAAACCCCTCCGTTCACCTTTCTGTTCTTGAGGTTTTTCATCGCGTCGGCCTTCCTCTTCACGTGGGTCGTCGTTTCCAGAAGGTCGCGGCTGAGGCGGGTCGTCAGGAGTTCGCTCATCCGGGATGAGGAAGCCATAAGGCAGGCGAGGACAACCGCCCGGGCCCTGGTGACAGGTCTGGTTCTGTTCTTTGCGTACGCTACCCAGACCATCGGGCTGTTAACGGTGGATGCCGCGAAAGCCGCTTTTATCACCGGTTTCTCCGTGGTGCTGGTTCCCCTCTTTACTCCCCTGGTATTCGGCACCCGGCAGGACGTGTGGGTGTGGTTAGGCGTGCTCCTTGCCACTGTTGGCCTGTTCTTCATGTCCTTTCGGTTGCCTTTCGCGGTGGAGTGGGGAGACCTGTGGGTAATGGCGTGCGCTCTGGGTTACGCTGCCCATATACTCCTGGTCGCGGTGTTCTCGCCCAGCGTCGAGCCACTGGAGTTCACAGCGATCCAGCTTGCCGTGGTGTCGGCCGGGTCGCTCGCGGGGGCTGTTGTCCTCGAAAGGCCCCTGCGCGTCCATCTGCGGACCGTCCCAGCCATCGTCTTCACCGGCATCTTCGCTACTTCCGTCGCGTTCCTGGTCCAGGCCTGGGCCCAGCGGTATACGTCCCCCACTCACACGGCGGTCATATTCGCGGCGGAGCCCGTGTTCGGCGCGATGTTTGCGTGGCTTCTGGCAGGGGAAACCTTGACACTGCGGGAGACCATTGGGGCGGCGTGCATTCTCGGAGGAATTCTCATGACCGAAGTCCTGCCCGTCTTCGAGCTCAGCCGGGTCCGCTCTGCCGGAGCGCTGGAGAGGCAAGAGGAAGAGAGCGGATCGAACGGGGATGCGTAGGGGAACACGCCCTCACTCCATCGCCCGAGCTACCCGGCCCGTGGAAAGCGTTTACTTCACCGTCTTTTGCTGAGACAGGGGGGGCCGCCGGGCGCGCCGGCTGCCGAGGCAATCGGGTTCGAGAATACCCGGTACGGGAACGTCCGGTACTCTGACATCGGATACTCCGATGCGGGAACATCGGAAGGAAATCGTGAGATCGTCATGGGGGTAATGACAATGAACCTGCCCGACCTCGCACAAGTCGCTTACCAGGCGGGAGGAGCTGCCCTCCGCATCCTGCTGGTGGTGGTTCTGTGGGTGGTAGCTCTGAAGGTGGGCGAGGCGCTCATCGGCAGAATGTTCAAAAAGCCTCAGGGCATCCCGAGGCTGGGAACAGACGACAACCGGACCCGTACTTTATCCTCCCTCTTAAGGAGCGCTCTGCGATACGGGGTCAGCGGAATAGCGGTTATCACCATGCTCGAAATCATGGGAGTCGACACCAAAGCTCTCCTGGGCGGAGCGGCGATTTTGGGGCTGGCCGTCGGTTTCGCGGCGCAGAACCTCGTCCGGGACATAATCAACGGGTTTTTCATCATCTACGAACGCCAGTATGATGTCGGTGACTACATCACCATTGCGGGAGTATCGGGCATCGTTGAAGAGGTCGGTTTGAGGACGACGAAGCTTCGGGATTGGTCGGGAGACCTGCACATCGTCCCCAACGGGCTGGTGGACAAAACCACGAATTCGAGCGTGCGAGAGTCTCGAGCTCTGGTGGAAATCAGCGTGGCCTACGGTGAGGATTTGAAGAGAGTGATGAGTGTGCTTCAAAGTGCGTGCGACCAAGCCGCCCGAGAAGTACCCAACATTGTAGAGGGGCCGAAGGTGCTCGGGATCTCCAGGTTCGAGGATTCCGGTGTCACGCTGTTGATATGGGCACGCACGAAGCCGCTGGAGCAGTGGGGCGTGGAAAGGGAATTGAGGTTGCGACTGAAAGAAGCTCTGGACCAGGCAGGGATAGAGATACCCTTTCCCCACGTGGTGGTCATTGCGGGGAAAAGCAGCGGAGAGAGGTAGCACGGACTCCGAGCGGGACCAAACTCCTTGTAGGGGTGAGTTGTGGTAGAATAAGCTTTTAACAATCACTCACGCAAGAAGGAAATTTAAGCTCCGCGTCGAATACAACAGCCCAGAGAGGCACGAAACTGGAACCCTGACCCAGGCATTTCCACAGCAACCTGCGCGTATCGTCTGGTAGGGTACCAGTTTTTGCCCCAGAAAAAAGAGGAGGTGAAAAGATGTCCGATCTATTGCTGTTCTTGGCCGCCGAGGCACCCAAGTACAAATGGGGGATCTTCAGGGACGTGAAAGGCTGCGTCTTCGGTTTCTTGGTCGGAATTGCGCTCTTCGTTCTGACCTACATCATGATTCAAAGGGCGAGGGCCGGCCTTAAGATTCCGGAGATCAGACACATCCCGGGCCTCGAGGCGTTTGAAGAGGCGGTGGGACGGGCCACCGAGATGGGTAGGCCGGTGCACATCACCAACTATTACGAGTACATGGGCGACTACGACACGTTCGCCTTCTGGTCCTACCTGGCGCACGTGGCCAAGCTCTGCGCCCAGTACGACACCCGTATCATCAACACGAACTCCGATTACCTGACGATGGTGGTCAACGAAGAGATCATCCGTCAAGCGTATCTGGAGGCCGGAAGGCCGGACGCCTTCAACAGGGACGACGTTCGGTTCCTGTCCGACTGGCAGTTCGGGTACACAATGGGTGTTGCGGGTATCGTGGCTAGAGAAAAACCCGCGGCTCAGTTCCTCATAGGTTACTTCTACGCCGAGGCCTTGATCATCGCCGAGTCGGGTAACCTTGTGGGTGCGGTGCAAGTGGCTGCCACCAGCGCTACGGCCCAGATGCCATTCTTCGTCGCCGCCTGCGACTACACCCTCATAGGAGAGGAGTACTATGCCGGCGCGGCCCTTCTCTCCAAAGAACCCGTGATCTACGGTAGCGTGGTGGCGGAGGACCTGATGAGGGTCGCTTTCTACGCCCTCATCATAGCGGGCGCGATTCTCGCCACCTTGAAGGTGGACGCGCTGCGTAACGCCGTTCTGTTCTAGTCTCCTGGCCCGGAGTGAAAGGAGGTGTAAGTTAGTTGCGTAGAGAGATTCCGATCATCCTCACAATAGTGTTCCTGTTGGTAAGAGCCTTGTTCGAGCTTATCGGTCCGTTGTACGACTTTCAGATCACATTCCCCGACGGCACCAAGGAAAACCTGTTCACGACGATATCCAACGCTGTGGTGTTCATGAGCGTCGTGGCGCTGTTCATGGGGATGTGGAACCTGACCAGGAACCACGTGGGGAACATCAGGCGTAAGAGGGAGAATTGGCCGTACAGCATCTGGCTGTTAGTGTTGCTATATGGCTATGCCATCCTCGGCATCATCGAGGGTATGGAAGGCAAGCACTTCGATTGGATTTACAACGGAGTGATAGTGCCCCTCGACTCGACGACCTTGTCGCTTCTGGCTTTCTTCATCGCATCGGCTGCATACAGGGCCTTCCGGGTGCGGAGCCTCGAAGCGGGGTTGATGATGGTAGTCGCCTTCATCATCATGATGGGGAACACGTCCCTCGGGAACGCAATCTGGTCCCAGACGAGCTGGCTTGGAGGTTTCAAGGGCATCAGGGATTGGTTGATGAACGTTCCCAATGCGGCAGGCTTTAGAGCGATCAACCTCGGCCTGTTCATCGGTGGTTACGTGGCTGCCGTAAGG
The DNA here is from genome assembly GCA_014896535.1 of Candidatus Fermentithermobacillaceae bacterium. Taxonomy (GTDB): domain Bacteria; phylum Bacillota; class Sulfobacillia; order Fermentithermobacillales; family DUSS01; genus DUSS01. The sequence goes on along the minus strand of JADBKE010000007.1, from coordinate 175,172 downwards.
GTGGCTCTGGGACTCGAAAGACGGTACCTGGGGCAGGATTAATGACTCCCGTCACGCGTTGCGGAGCACTCACGACGTGTGTGAAAGGAGGGAAATTTGGTGGAAAAGCTTGAAAACATCGACCCGCGCTGGGTTTACTTGGTGATGGCGATTCTCCTAACTATTCCCATCCTCAAGCCGGTCGGGCTTGCGCTCGGTATGGATGAGGGGACGAAAGCCGTTTATAACTGGGTCGAGAGCCTGAAGCCTGGCGACATCGTATTCGGCGATGTGGCGTACGCGGGCGGTTCAGACGCGGAGCTCAGCCCTCAACTTTCTGCGTGGTTCTACCACTGCATGAAGAAGGGCGCCAAGGTCGTGATGGTGGCGCAGTGGAACACCGGGGCCAGCTTGGGTTACAAGGTGTGCCAGGCTGCCGCCGAGAAGGCCAAGAAGGACGGTTATTCTGCTGAATACGGAACGGACTGGGTTTACGTCGGTTGGAAAGCTGGTGGGACGACTACGTGGCGCCAGATGCAGGTCGATTTCTGGAACGCCTGCGCTGAGACGGATCACCTTGGGAACAAGTTCTCGGATCTGCCGTTGATGCAGCGGGTGAAGCAGTGGACCCCCGACATGCCGGTCATGATTTTCTCGGCCGGTTCACCCGGGGTTCCGACGTATACCAACTACTTCGTCGGATGGCCTCTGTACGTGGGCAACGTAGCGGTGCAGGCCGCCGAGATCGTTCCTCTGGTCCGTTCCGGGCAGGTCAAGGGTAACCTTCTGGGTATGACCGGCGCAGCTCAGTATGAGGTGCTTCTCTGGGGCGGCGGTCCTACCGTAAAGAAGATGGACGCCCAGTCCCTTGGGCATCTGTGGATCATCGTCCTCATCGTTCTCGGGAACATCGGATATATCAGCAAGCTGCGGAAGAAGGGCTAAGGTTTAGTGGTCCGGAGTGAACAAAGGAGGTGAAATTCGGTGCACGTGAGCACAGATCCTCAGGTCTGGATCATGGCCCTCTGCACGCTGGCCGTGTACTCGTACCTGTATAAGGAGAACCCCTTCTGGCGTCTGGCCGAGTACGCTCTTGTCGCTCTGTATACGTCGTATTCGGTGGCGTACTACTGGCATGGCTACCTGATTCCCAGGATCAAGACGTATGTCATCGAGCGACACCAGTACTACTACATCGTGTTCGGACTCCTGGGTCTCCTTTACTACTGCAGGTACTTGCCGGGCAAGGTGCAGTGGCTCGCCCGGTACCCAATCGCTGTTGAAGTAGGTTGGGGTCTTGGCGCAGTGATAGCGGTCTCTCCGAGGAGCCCCATGCAGCAGCTGGCTGACAGCATGAGGCCGCTGAAGAACGTCAACGACGTGATCTTCTTCTTGCTGCTGCTCACCGCGTTCATGTACTTCTTCTTCACCGTCGGTAAGAAGTCGCCGGTGGTTTCGGTGGGCGGCAAGATCGGCCGGCTGGTTCTCATGGTGGCCCTGGGGACGGCGTTCGGTAATACGATACAGGGTCGTATCAGTTTGTTCCTGCAGAGGCTCTCGTTCCTGCTGGCGGACTGGCTGGGGATTCCCATCGGTTAGCGCGGAATGCGAAGGCGATGCGGGGCGCTCCGCGAGGGGCGCCCCGTTTTTATGTGCTTGACGGCAGAGAGATGTCGAGTTCCGGGAATACTAGTGGTCGGGTGCCTCGCAAGCTCAAATAAGAGATCAGGAACTCGTGGGTCAAAGGTTGAGAGTCCAACGCCACAGAGGGGACGGGTGTGAAGCGGTGTCGCTCGAAACTGCGCGGGAACGTGTGGACAACGTCCGTGAACTCGGTACGCCGGAGGTTCCCACCCCTAAGAGCAAGATATTCTGTCTTCCCATCATAGGGCAGGTTGAGGGGCACATCGTACTTCCCTCGCAAAACAAAACCACTAAGTACGAGCACGTCCTTCCGCAGCTGGTGGGGGTGGAGGAAAGCCCGGATGTGACCGGCCTTCTCGTTCTGTTGAATACCGTGGGGGGCGATGTGGAAGCGGGCCTGGCCATCGCCGAACTCATCGCCAGCATGTCCAAGCCCGTAGTTTCACTGGTTCTCGGCGGTGGTCACAGCATCGGCGTACCCATCGCCGTGGCGGCGGACTGGTCATTCATCTCCGATACTGCCACGGTGACGGTCCATCCCATAAGACTCGCTGGGACGGTGCTGGGCGTCCCGCAAACTTACGAATACCTTGAAAAGATGCAGGACCGCGTCATACGGTTTGTGGTTGCGAACTCCAGAATCTCGGAGGAGAAATTCAGAGAGCTCATGTTCAGGACCGGCGAACTTGCCAACGACATAGGTACCGTGCTCGTCGGGAAGGAAGCCGTCGAAGTCGGCCTCATCGACGAGGTCGGCGGGCTGGAGCAGGCCGTCGCCAAGCTCAAGGCGCTGGCCGGAACCGATAAGCCGGGGTAGGCCGGGAGGACGATGCACGATGCTCTACACGATATATCCGGCGGAGGTCATTTTCCAGGCCCGGGAAGAGCCCCATTACTTCACCGTGAACCTGGGGCCCAGAACGTTCGTCCTGGAAATGACGGACGGGCAGGCCAGGCTGGTGAGGTTGATTTCGTCGGACCCCACGGACTACCTCGACCCGCGGTGGCAACCGGGGACGACCGTCGGATTTACGATACCCGGGACCGGGACGTAAAAGCCCTCCGGACGGGTATGGCTACGCGCTGAAAAGCCCGCAGACCGTGATAGATCAGGGATACCACTGGATCGCGGAACCCGTAACGGTAGTCGGTGAAATCGCCCCTGAGATTTCCTTCCAGCTTGAGCTTTTCTTCGGCAGGAGTTCCGGGGTAGACTTCCAGCCGATTCAAAACATCCAGCCGGGAATTTAAGCCTCCTTCGGTCAGGCCGATGCTTTTCAAGAAGGTGAGGTTGTCGAAAAGCTCCTGGGTAGTCGTCTCCGGATCGAAGAGGATGAACCCGATGACGGGTTCGATCCCGAGCTCCCTGATGACCGATACGGCACGGCGGTTTTCTTCTACCGTGACACCCTTGTTGAAGCGGTCAAGCATGCTCTGGACTCCCGCTTCAACGCCGAGGAAAACTTGCGTCAGGCCGGCTTCTTTGAGAAGCGCGAGGAGATCCCGGTCGACGTTGTCGGCGCGGGCCGAGACCATGAAACGCACCTTGAGGCCTCTCCTGATGATCTCCCTGGCGATTTCAGACGCCCGTTCTCTGCCAGCACGCCCGGGGCCGATGAAGTTGTCGTCGCTGAAGCGAAACTCCTCTGCGCCGTAATCGTGGCACAGGCGCTCGATTTCGTCGACCACGGCCCCTGGTGACATCGCCCTCCACTTCGGGCCGGGGGCGATGTCGTAAAATGCCCTGATGCTGCAGAAGGAGCACTTGCCGTAGCATCCCCGGGATGAGTAGACCGTCGCGTGACCTCCCTGGGAAAGCGCCTGTGGTAAAAGGTCGTGGTCGGGTGGGGGAAGCTCGTCGAGATTGGTGATGAGAGCTCGGGGCGGATTGGAGACGGGAATCCCGTCTCGCAAAAAGGCGATTCCGGACGTATCCCGCCATTCCTCTCCACCGAGTACCTTTTCCACGAGTTCGAGGAAGGTCAATTCGCCCTCGCCCCGGACAACCGCATCTATGTCAGGGCATGCGGAAAGGGTTTCTCTCCACGCCAGAGACGGCGTATGTCCCCCGACGGCCACGAGGAAAGACCTTTCCGGGGTTTTCCGAGCTCGCTTCGAGGAGCGGACCGCCCGGATAAGATGGAATCCGGGCTTGACCAGGGAAGGAAGCACCAGCGAGACTCCCAGCACCTTGAAATCGCGCGCCCGGACTTCGTTGGCCATCTTCCTGATGCTCCAACCTGACAGCGAACCATCGAGGATCTCCACGGAGATACGCCGCTTCCGTAGGACGGAAGCGAGAAAGCCGAGGCCGAGGTTTTCCCCGACCTCCTCTCGCACCAGCCTGAGAGGGCGAGGAGGCGTGACAAGGAGCACGTCCGGCATTTTTCGATACCTCTCTCCGCTGTCCGGATCCAGGGCCCGCGCCTGGGGTAATATCAGGTCCTGACGGTGCAGGACCGGGAGATGTGACTCCGCAACGGCGATTACGCCGGAAGCTCCCCGTTTTCCTCCCTGGCGTAGCCCGGCAGCGTCTTTGTGCGTGCGCGGAATCGATGGTGGGCACCGAGGTTGCGAGGAGAGCGCCGGCAGCGGTGGCATGATAGCGCGCCTGCTCCGGGCATGTCAGGACGCGTAGACCCGGTAGTCCACGTCGGGGAATAAGCTGTCGGTCTCTTCGAGTTTCTTGAGAAACAGTGGGTCTATTGCCCCCTCCTCGATCTCCTGGAGGAGCCTCTGGAACCTCCCCATGTGGGTGATGAACCGGTGCCTGGCGTACCCCGGCACCGTGCCCGTTTTCATGATGAACGGCCAGTCCGAGGACTGGGCGAGAAGGAGCTCCCTTGCAGCCTGGCACAGGGCCCTGAAACGAAGGCCTCTTGCGTTTTTCCAGCGCCTGGCCACTTCGATCATTCGATCTTCCGCGTGGTGCAGGTGCCTGTAGATCCAGTCGTTTGAGCCCTCAAGCCACACTTCGTGATATCCTTTATACCCCCAGCTGGATTCGGCGGGGCGAGCCACCTGGTTGATTGGGTAGAACTCGGGATATTGCGAGGCAGAAATCATCACCACGTCCCGCTGCTCCCGGTGCATTCGACGAATGAGGAACTCAAGCCACATGGGACCTTCGTACCACCAGTGACCGAAGAGCTCCGCGTCATAGGGAGCTACCATGACGGGTATCCGCCCCAGAGCCCCAGACCACCACTCGGCTTCCCGGGTTCTCCAGAACATGAAGTTTCCCGCGTGCTCCCATGCCCGCTCTCTTGCTACTTCGGGCCGGTAAAGCTCCTTGTGAGCGCTGCGTTTTTCAGTTATGCGCCAGTATTTGAGGCCTATGGGCGCCCGTGCGCCTCCGGGCAGCGCTTCAGCGAGGTAATCTTCGGGCAAGTCGTAGCCGATATCTCTGTAAAAGTCCCTGTACCAGGGGTCGCCCGGGTAGCCCTCGTCTTGGCTCCACACCTGCTTGGAGCAGTCCGGGTCCCGCCCGAAGCAGAGAAGTCTCTCGGGTGTGACTATGGGAGCGTAAAACCCATACTTTGGCCGGGGCCGGGCGTGAAGGATGCCGTGAGTCTCCAGGATGAAGTACCTGAAGCCTTCTTGTCTGAGAAAGGGCTCGACGACGGGGGTATATGCGCATTCGGGCAGCCAGAATCCGAGAGGATCATGACCGAAATGTCGCCGGAAGACCCTGGTTCCCGTGACTACCTGAGCCCTTATCGATTCCGTTCTCAGCATTAAAGGCAGGTATCCGTGAGTCGCTGCCGATGTGATGAGTTCGAGGTATCCGGCGGACTCAAGGTCGCGCCAGGGTTTAATAAGGTCGAAGCGGAACCTGTCCTCGAAGGTGCGGCGGATATCCTGGAGCTCCGCCAGATTGCGCCGGGCCAGCGAATTCATGCACGGGTCGGAAGAAGTGCGCCCTACCTCCTTTTCGGCGAGGCGGAGGAGGGCATCGAGGTGCTTGAGGTACCTGCCCATCAGAAATCCGTCCGAGAGCATTTCGAGAAGGGGAGGTGACAGCGACACCGTTATCCGGAAGGGAATATCGTCCTCGGCCAGGTTATTGAAAACCTTGAGGAGAGGTATGTACGACTCGGTGACCGCCGAATAGAGCCACCTCTCCTCGTAAGGGTTGTCGTACTCAGGGTGCTTGACGAAGGGTAAGTGCGCGTGCAGGATGAGGCACAACAACCCTCCAGTCATGTTCCCCGCCCCCAAGCCCAGGGAGAGCTCAGTCCTATCTCCCGCCTGTAACCCGGGTACCGTCCGGGCCACCCCACGGGTGCCCACTCTTCCGATATTTCCTCCGATACCGAGTCGGATGGCATCGTGACCACGTTGGATCGCACCAGCGGAACAAAAACGGAGTGCGGCAGAAGCCTGCCGATTTCCGCAAACAGCGTGTGACGGGGCCTCCCCACGTGAATGTACCAGTTATCGGTATCATCAGTTATGTAAACGTCAAGATATCGCTGCTCCTGTGGCACGCCGGGAGTGATATCCTGGAGGCGCAGCAGCGGTCTGGAAAGGTCCCATTCCCTAAGGTGCCTGTCGCGCATTTCTGCGTACTTTTGATGGGTTACCTCCCAGTAGGCGTAAAGCCAGTACGGATCTCTGGCCATGAGCACCAGCCTATCGACCCCGTAGCGCGAAGGAAGTTGATACCTTTCCTCTCGCGCCGGACGGTCCCCGGGTTCAAGCTCACCCCCGGGCCCGGATGGCGCCCGAGAAGGTTGAAAGCCGCGATCCCCACCCGCTCGCGACGCCCCTTCCGCGGCGGGGCTTACGGGGATGTCGAAGGCCACGGCTGGCTGCGAAATAGGCGTCTCCCTCGGCGTTCCGGGCTTCTCCCAGGGAGCAGGCTCCTTTCCCGTGCGGGCGTAGGCACCCGGCTGGATATCGATGATTTCCGAAGCTTCCCACGCGATCTCAACTTCCTTAGGGAGAGACGTCTTTTTCCGGATCAGATCGGGAATAACCTTTGAAGCCGTATCCGACCGGGGTTGGACGCCGCGGCTTTCGCTTATACCGTTGCGCCGGTCCCCGCGTACCTGCGCCGGCCCGCTTCTGCGGGTTCGACGAAAGGCGCCGAGACGGGCGGCCATGAGCCATCCCAGAATTGCCAGAGATATCACCAAAACCCCTGCTACAATGGGGATCCAGATCCAGGTGTACATGTTTTCCCCCTGCCAAATCATTGCTCGGGTGATGCTGAATCTGTACTAGATATTAGGAATAAGCAAGGGTTTTATTCGAGAAAGAATTATCCGGGGGTCATGACGATAAGGTCGGTTCTCCTTTCCAACGGAAGATTGTGCGTGAGCTTCGACCGGGGCGCCACGATGCGGGAACTCTTCTTCCCCGTGGTCGGGCTTTTGAACCACGTGTGCTACGGAGAAGGAACCAGAGTTTTCCTGTGGAGCGGGGGATGGGGGCCGCTGTTTGGGGAAAAAGAAGAGGTCACGGCGTGTTACGGACGCGGCATGATTGTGACCTGGAAGCCCGCTCCGGCTAAATTCTCTCCTTTCCACCTGGTTCAGGATGCGGTAGACCCATACGTTCCGGTCTGGGTGCGGTCGTTCGTGGTGAGCGACTTTTCCGGAGACATCGCCGTATTCTTCCGGCACAGATACGCCATCGGAGAAACCACGGTGGGCGAGGGCGCGGCCTGGTCGCCGGAGGAAAAGAGGCTGTACCATTACAAAGGAAGCGTATGGATAGCCCATGCCCTTGTCCTGGAACGGCATGCAGCAAAATCTGCATCTTCTGCTTCTGCTGAAGAGTTAGAAGTCTACGGTGTGGTCGCCAAGGTACGGGATGGAGGCGTACGATTTCTGCCCGACGCTCCAAAAGTGCTGGGAAACCCGGTGGACCACGGTTACGTGGAAAGCGCCATTGGAGTTAGAGGGTCGTTGCGAGGGTCGGTGCGCCTGAACTACCTGGTAGCACTGGGATCGAACAAAGAAGACGCGGACCGCGCTCTCGACGAAGGTCTCGTTCTCGGCTTTTCGGGGATTTCCGCGAGGACGAGACGTTACTGGAAACGGTACCTGCTGCCAAGGGGGTGCCTTTGGAAGCTCCTGGAGCAAAAAGCCGGGACCGGCGCAGCGCGGGAAGATTCCCACGCCAGGAGGGGGCCCTTTGCGCAAGCAGACGCAGCCGCTCTCGGAGGAGCGCGGGCGGACGAAGGCGGAACAGGCACGTGGGGAATCCGGCTACCCGATGACCCGGAAACGGGCGACCCTGGCGAAACGCAGCCGTTGACTGACGGGCGTGCGAGGGGATTGGGACCGCCGGGTTGTATTGAAAACCTGGAATATCTTTACAATTCATCGCTTCTCATCGCCTCCGCTCACTGGAGCGAAAACGGGGCCATTGTGGCTTCATGCGACGACGACATCATGACAGACTACAAGGACCATTACAGGTACGTTTGGCCGAGGGACGCGGCAATGGTTGCCAACGCGCTGTTGAAGTGCGGAATGGCGCACGTAGCTCGGACGTTCCTGGAATTCGCCGCCGAATGCATTCATGACCGGGGCTTCTTCTGGCAGCGATACAGGCCCGACGGCACCAGGGGCTCGGGCTGGCATCCCTGGCTCGGGCAGCCGGGGAGTCTTCCCATCCAGGCCGACGAGACGGCCCTTGCCCTTATGACGGCGGGCCTATATCTGGATGCTACGGGCGATCTCGATACCGTCCAGAGTTTATACTCCTCACTGGTAAGACCGGCGGCGGAGTTCCTTTGCGCTTACCGTCGCGCGGACGGAAAGGTGGTCCTAGCTTCGTACGACTTATGGGAGGAGCGGCGCGGGAGCTTTGCGTTTACCCAGGCGGCGACGGCTGCCGGACTGTGGTCCGCCGCGAAGATATCCCGCGCCCTTGGTATCCGCGGAACGGATATGTTCGCGGAGGCCGCCGTGGACCTCCTCGAGGGTCTGGTGACCTGTTTCTCTCTAAATGACCGTGGCATTTTCCGTTCTCCCGACGAACTCGCAGACGACGCCAGCCTCTTTCTGATCCCGGTGGTGCTTGTAGAAAGCGGACTGGCCCGATCCGGAAGGCGCGACACCGACAGACTGTGGAAAACCCTGGCGGAAACCAGAAGCCGGGCGGGACGCGCCCTGTTTACGGCGGGAGGCATGGCCCGGTATCCCGGTGACTGGTACTGGCGCCAGGGGAACCTCGATTACCCTGGTAATCCCTGGATAATAACGACCGCGTGGTACCTTCAAGCGGGGATCGTCCTGGGCTTGTTGCGACCCGAGAACCTGCTGGGAAGATACGATGCGGGAAGTCCCGAACTCCCGGTGGACCTAGGGTGGTTTGCCAGGGTAGCTTCAACGTCCGGCGCTTTTCCCGAGCAGGTTCACCCCGGGACCCTCAAACCTCTCTCGGTGATGCCCCTCGCCTGGTCACACGGGTGTTTTCTGGATCTCGTCAACTCCTTGCGATGAGCTGTGTTTTCCCGGATTCGGCCCGGTCTAAAGCGGGGCAGTCGCGGAGAGACTAACCATGGCGAAATCAACGTCGACTGGAGGTGTGAACTTGGACGACAGAATCTGGGTGAACCCGAGCCCTCCGGTGAAAGGGCAAACGGTGGAGGTGGGTTACAGGGGTCTTCTCGCCAAAAGCGGCGCCGACCGGACGTACCTCCACTACGGCTTCGATAACTGGAAAAACCCGAGAACGGTTCCGATGTCGAAGATGCCCGACGGATCCTTTTGCGCGAGGATTCTGGTGGAAGGCGAAAGGGAGCTGAACTTCTGCTTTAAGGATTCGGCGGACCACTGGGACAACAACAGCGGCTGGAACTGGACCCAGCCCATTGCAAAGCGCTAGCAACTCAACAAACGCCACGAACCTGCCGTCCTGAACCTCGCCTTGAACCGGGGTCAGGCAGCAGGGTTTTTATTTTAAGGGGCAAAGACATCACAAAGAGGATTTTTCCAATTTACAGCGAATAAGCAGGTAAAGGTTGACATAGGCTGTTGGCTCGTTACATTGCGGAAAGGATGGTAAGGAGGAGGGAGATTATGGCATTACCCAAACTTACTCCTGAGCAGAAGAAGAAAGCGCTGGAGAAGGCTCAGGAAATGAGGCGGGCCCGCGCCGATCTCAGGAACAAACTGAAGAGGGGCGACATCACCTTCGCCGAAATCCTCCAAAACGACAATCCTGTTGTCGGTCGCATGAGGGTATCATATCTCCTGAGGTCTCTGCCCCGGATCGGCAAAGTGAAGGCCGAAAAAATCATGGAGGAAGTCGGGATCGACGAATCCAGGAGAGTGCAAGGACTGGGCAAGAGACAAAAGGAGGCTTTGCTCGAGCGGCTAGCCAAGTGAGAGCGGGCGGCGGCGACGGATAGGGATGTCGCCTGGTGTACAAGGCGGGTTGTGGCGGCCGGCTTGCGAAAAGATGAAACCCAGAATGGTCTCCATCGGCTTTGGAAACATAGTTCACGCCAACAGGATCGTAGCAATGGTTTCTCCTGACTCTGCTCCCGTGCGGAGGATAGTGGCCGATGCCAGGGACCGCGGAATGCTGATTGACGCGACGCAAGGGAGGCGTACCCGAGCGGTGATCATCACCGACTCGGGTCACGTCATACTTTGCGCAGTCCATCCGGAAACCGTTGCTGCGCGCGTGGAAGCGGACGAGGATGCCCACGAAGAATCGGAGAGTCGAAAACGTGTTTGATCGAGGTAGGGGACTGCTCTTCGTCCTGTCGGCGCCCTCAGGCTGCGGTAAGGGGACGCTAAGGAAAGCTTTGCTTGAACGAGACAAAGGACTCAAGTTCTGCCCTTCCGTGACTACGAGAGCTCCCAGACCCGGCGAAATCGACGGAGTCGATTATAAGTTCGTCACCAGAGAAGAGTTCTTAGCCCTGGAGCGTCAGGGGACCTTCATCGAATGGGCCGAGGTCTATGGCAACCTTTACGGTACCCCGGGCGAAGACCTGGAAAGGGCGAGGAACTCGGGATGGGACGTCATAGTAGAGAAGGACGTCCAGGGTGCCAGAACCTTGAAAAAGCGTTGCCCCGATGCTATTTTAATATTCGTGCTTGCTCCCTCTTTTGAGGAGCTCCAGCGAAGAATGCAGGCACGGGGCACTGAGACGCAGGCGGAGATGGAACGACGATTCCGGATGGCGCAAGAGGAGGTCAGGGAGCTCGGTATCTTTGACTATGTTATCATCAATGACGACCTGAAACGCGCCCAGGACAGACTCTACGCCATAATCTTGGGGGAGCGGCTTCTCTTGCAGGGGTCCCGTACGCCACGGGCAGGGAGGAGGTCATGCCATGCTCAATCCACCTATAGAGAGCTTGGTGAAAAAGGTGAACTCCAAGTATGCCCTGGTGATCGCGACCGCGAAGAGAGCCAGGCAGATAGTGGCGTCGAGAAAGCAGAATCCGCTTGATACCAGGAAAGCCGTGACCGTTGCCTTGACGGAAATCCTGGAGGACAAGGTCAAAGTAGTCAGGCCCGATGAACCCAAAAAAGGGGACAAACGGGGTACGGCGACCAACGGTGACGCGGCCGAGCAAGCCTAGGGCGCGTAGGACGATCGGAGCGGGAAAACTCTCGGAACATGTTGGTGCCTGGAGTTGCCAGGGCCAGGGAGGGCGCACCATGACGCCCTCCCCTGTATATTAGGCGGCTCGAGGCGAAGTTTCGTGCTCTTTCATGCCGATACGGTACGGACCACACGGCGGGGGTGGACTCATGCTACGAGGCAAAACCATCGTGGTCGGGGTAACGGGCGGCATAGCCGCGTACAAAGCTGTGGAAGTGGTCTCGCGGCTGGTCAAACTGGGCGCCACGGTCAGGGTTATGATGACGAAAAACGCCACAAAATTCGTAACCCCGATGACTTTCCGCACCATATCCGGTAACCCGGTTGTCGTGGAAATGTTCGAGGAGCCGCGGGTCTGGAACGTGGAACATGTATCGATGGCTGAAGCCGCCGATGTCATGGTGCTCGTACCGTGTACGGCCAATGTGATAGGGAAGATAGCAGCGGGGATAGCCGACGATTTTGTCACGACCACCGTTATGGCGTGTACGGCTCCGAAGCTCCTCTGCCCTGCGATGAATCACAACATGTACGAGAACCCGGTAGTTCAGGGGAACATCGAGAAGCTGCGTTCTCTGGGCTATCACGTACTCGAACCCGAGTACGGAAGGCTTGCGTCCGGAGCGGTGGGCAAAGGGAGGCTTCCGGACCCAGACAAAATCGTAGACGAAATCGTCAAGCTGGCCTGTCCCAAAAGGGACTTAGAAGGGGTGTCTTTTCTCATTACGGCGGGTCCGACCAGGGAATGGTTTGACCCGGTGAGGTTCATATCCAATCCTTCCAGCGGCAAGATGGGTTACGCTCTGGCGCGGGCGTGTCTGGAGAGAGGTGCTTCCGTCTACCTGGTATCGGGACCGGTTGCTCTTACCCCTCCGCCCGGCGCGGTCTTGAGGAAAGTCGAAACAACCCGGCAGATGCTCGACGCGTGCCTCGAGCTTTTTCCCGATGTCCGGGTTGTAATAGGGGCGGCAGCCCCATGCGATTTCGCGCCATCCGTTTACCATGACCAGAAGATCAAGAAGACCGGGGCGGAGACCACGGTCACTCTGGTTCCCACTCCCGACATCATGAAGACCCTCGGTCAACAGAAGGGCGACCGCATATTGGTGGGTTTTGCTGCGGAGACGGAAGACCTGGAGTCGAACGCCATAAAAAAGTTGGCCGAAAAGAACCTGGATATCATATGCGCCAATCCCGTACATCGCCCGGATTCCGGCTTCGGTAGCGACACCGATATCCTCACCTTGTTCTACCCTGACGGGCATAAGGAGGATCTGGGCCTCGTGCTAAAGGAAGAGGCGGCCCACATCATCCTCGATAGAATCAAATCTCTCCTGGAGGCAGATGTGCGGCATTGAAACACCTGGTCTGCAATTCCTCAGGGTGTGCGGGCGTTTGCGTCTTCCCGAACTTTCCAACGCCTGCGTGAGATGGCAGAGGGGTCCTCGCGTTGACCGGAAAAGTGTGTGTAAACGTTCTGGTGGATGTCCCCGGCGTGGGGAGTCGCGTCTATTCGTACTATCTGCCTCCGGGGACGACACCGGCCAAGGGCCTTAAGGTTTCGGTTCCTTTCGGCCCGAGAAGAGCCACGGGTTTTATCCTCGAGGAATGTCCGGAGCCGGAAGGAATCGCCGTAAAGGACGTGTCCGCTGTCTTCGACCCGCGTTACCTTCCTCCTGCGGACCTCGTCGAATTCGCCGAAGAAGTTGCGAGATACTACGCCGTTCCCGTTGCCTCCGTGTGGGGATGTCTCTGGCCTCCCGCGGTACCCTCGGCCAGAGGCAATTGGTGGCGGCACGAGGGCCCGGGACGGCACGACCGCCAAGAGAGCGTTGACGAAGAACTAATGCGAGAACCAATGATTCAGGAAGAGGTCGCCGGCCGGCGGACCTGCGCGTTATCCAAGCCTGTTATCGTCCGGGGCACCGAGTCTTTCAGGTTCCAAGTATACCTCGAGCACATCCAGAGCGAGATCTCGCGGGGACGCGGCGTACTGTTTCTCCTCCCCGAAGTGCGGGCGGTCAGGAAAATCAGGGATAAGCTCGAGCCCCTTTTTGGCGACGCCATAGCCGAGGTTCACTCCGGCATCACCGACAAGCAGCGGAGGGAGGAGTGGCTTTCCTTACTGCGGGGGGAGAAAAGACTCGTTCTCGGCACGAGGCTGGGCGTGTTTGCCCCCGTGAGAAACCTGTCCCTTATTATAGTGGATCTGGAAGAAGACGATTCGTACAAGGCCGAAGACCATCCGCGGTACGATGCGCGCACCGTGGCAGTCATGCGCGGAGACTTCCAAGGCGCCAGGGTTATCATGGGGGCGAGCCGGCTGTCGGTGAATGCCCGATTTGCGCTGGCAAGCGGCAGCTATACCCTTCTCAGAGATGAAGGCCCGCGGTACCCGGCCGAGGTCCAGCTCATCGAAGCCCGGAAGTACCGCCGCAAGGGCAAAATACTCTCCTGGAAAATGGCGGACGCGCTCAAAGAGTGTTTCGAACGCAAGGGCAGAGCCTTTATCTTCCTCAACCAGCGGGGATACGGAAGAGCTCTTTTCTGTGGTGACTGCGGGCACGTTCCGACCTGCTCCAGGTGCTCTGTGGCCCTGTCGTTTCATTCGGCATCTAAAAGCATGGTCTGTCATGTCTGCGGGTACTCGTGTCCTGTTCCCGAGACGTGTCCGAAATGCGGAGGGTATTCCCTCAGGCCGCGGGGCTTCGGCACCGAGCGGCTGGAAGAAGAGTTTTCCCGGCTTTTTCCGGAGGTGCCCGCGTTCCGCCTGGACGCGGACACTGCCAGGCTCGAAGATCCCGAAACGACCGTGGAAAAGTTCCTCTCCGCAAGACCGGCGTGTCTCATCGGTACCCAGATGGCCCTGGGGGTCCTGACGCAACGGCTTGAACTCGTGGCAGTGCCCTTCGCCGATTCCAGGCTCGGCCTGCCGGGGTTCAAAGTAGAAGAGGAAGCTTTCCTCACCCTCTCTCAACTGTGGGATCTCCTCGATGAGGAGACGGGGGTTTTTGTTCTGCAGGCCTTCGACCCGTCCAGACGTTCGATAAGATGGGTTGCGGAAAGGAACGAAGACCTTTTCTACGAGGAAGAAATGGAAGACAGAAAGTGTCTGGGATATCCTCCCTTCGGCGTGCTCGCCAGAATCGAGGTCGTCGCAAAAAGCGAGCGGAAAGTGAGAGAACACGCCTTGCGCCTCGCAGAAAGACTGGCGGCCGAAGCTCCCACAAGCCCCGGTAACAATGACGTTTCCGGCGAGGGAAAGGTAACCGTGCTCGGGCCAGCTCCCAGCCTCAGGGAGAAAGTACGAGGCGCCTATCACTGGCATATCTTACTGAAAGGTCCGGACCGCTCGAAGGTGACCGCTCTTGCGTCGAGAGCCGAAGAGATTTTCCGGGAACGCGGGTCCGGAGCTAAAATTATCCTGGACGTTGACCCGGTCCGGCTTGTGTGAGACTGCGTCCGGGTGCTCAAAGTGAGAGTCTCGGCACTACGTTGTTATGTCAGAGTTCAAGACCGAGTGAGGTGACGGCGGTGGCGGCCAGGGAAATCCGGAAGTTCGACGACCCGATCTTGAGAAAAAAGGCGAAACCCGTGCGCAAGGTTACCAGGGAAATCCAGAAGATCTTAGACGATATGCTGGATACCATGAGAGAAGCCCAGGGGGTTGGCTTAGCTGCCCCGCAGATAGGGGTCTCCAAGCGGTTGGTGGTGGTGGATGTAGGGGAGGGACCCCGTTTTTTGGTCAATCCGGAGATAGTCAGGACCTCGGACGAGAAGGAGACCGCCTGGGAGGGGTGCCTGAGCTTCCCCGGGCTTCTGGGAGAGGTCGAGCGGTACTCCAGGGTCACGGTAAAAGCCCTGGACCGAGATGGCCGCGAGTTCTGGATGGACGGGGATGGGCTTCTGGCCAGAGCTCTTCAGCACGAAATAGATCACTTGGACGGGGTCGTTTTCCTCGATCGGGCTTCTGCCGTCACCAAAGTGCCGGAAGAGGAGGCGGGCGAAGTCGTCGGCGAAACTCTGGCGCTCCCGGCGGTTGTTTTCATGGGCAGCCCCGAGTTCGCCATTCCTTCCCTGGACGAACTGGTGGGGGCAGGTTTCCCAGTGAAGCTCGTGGTAACGCAACCTCCCAGGCCCAAGGGGCGGGGGCACCGGCTCACCCCGACCCCGGTGGAGGTCAGGGCGCGGGAACTCGGCATCCCCGTGGTAACCCCCGAGAAAGTTGCCTCTCCCGAAACCGTGAAGGCGATCGAGGAAGCTTCGCCCGACTTGATAGTCGTTGCCGCCTACGGTCAGAAGATTCCCCCGGAGATCCTGGCGCTCCCGAAGATGGGGGCCCTGAACGTGCATCCCTCGCTCCTGCCGGAGTACCGAGGCGCCAATCCCATTCAGAGGGCGATCATGGACGGGCGCCACACCACCGGTGTCACGATAATGTGGATGTCCCAGGAAATGGATGCCGGTGACATTTGCATTCAGAAAGCGGTGGATATCGGACCCGACGAGACTTTCGGTACCCTCGAGAAGCGACTGGCGTCCCTGGGCGCTCACGCCCTGATAGAGGCGATATTCCTTATCAGAGCGGGCTCGGCGCCCCGCATCCCTCAGGATTCGTCCAAGGCTACGAAGGCTCCTCCGTTGAAGCCAGGAGAAGAAGTGGTAAACTGGAATAAGAGCGCCGTCCAGATTCACAACCTGGTGAGAGCGCTTTCTCCGAAACCCGGCGCGACGACCTGGTACCGGGGCGAACGTATTAAACTCTGGGAAACCCGGGTTTTGTCTTCGGAAAAGGCGGCTGGTGCTCCGGGCGAAGTTCTGTCCGTGAATGGAGATGAGGTCGTCGTGGCGTGCGGTGAGGGGACTTTAGCCGTGGTCACCGTGCAGCCATCGGGAAAAAGACCGATGTCGGCTGCGGCTTTTCTCAGGGGGCGGGCGGGGCTCCCCAGACGTTTTGGAGACGTTGAAGGAGGGATGAAATGATGCCGTATTTCTTCTTTGACACCGGCTATCTTCTGTTTGTTCTGCCCGCGCTGATTTTCGCCATCTGGGCGCAGATGCAAGTTAGAACGGCTTACGAGAAATACTCAAGGGTCAGAGCTTCCAGAGGGTATTCCGCTTTCGAAGTGGCGAAAGGTCTTCTGCGCCAGGCCGGACTGGAGGACGTGGAGATAGAGAGGATACCCGGAACGTTATCGGACCATTACGATCCCAGGACTAGGACTCTGCGGCTTTCCGCGGGAACCATGGACAGCTCCTCCGTAGCTGCCCTGGCCGTAGCGGCTCACGAGGTCGGGCACGCAGTTCAGCATGCGGTGGGGTACGCGGGACTGCAGATCAGGAACGGGCTCGTTCCCGTGGCCCAGTTCGCGTCGATGGCGGCGTTTCCCCTTTTCGTCATGGGACTCTTCACTAACAGCGGTTTCCTCATGGATCTGGGTCTCCTCCTCTTCGGCGGCGCGGTGATCTTCCAGGTCATCACCCTTCCCGTCGAGTACAACGCCTCTAGAAGGGCTATGGAAATGCTGGAGGGCAGCGGGTACATCTCCCCGGATGAAGTCAGACCCGTCGGGGAAGTGCTTAACGCCGCCGCCCTCACTTACGTGGCTGCTACCGCCATGGCAGTGGCTCAGTTCCTGAGGCTCTTACTTTTGAGGCCGAGGCGGGACTGACTGAATGGGACCGACGGCCCGGAAAGTCGCTCTCGATATCCTCTGTCGCGGAGAGAAAGGGGCTTTCCGGGCCAGTCCTTTTCAGGGTGAGAGTTTCCGGGCCTTGACCCCGGAGGACCGTGCGCTCTGTGAGGAGCTTGTGATGGGGACCTGGCGGTGGCGGAACGTCCTGGACAGCGTCGTCGCCTCATGGTCAAGGTATCCCGTGGAACGACTGGAGACCAGAGTAAGGGAGGCGTTGCGGCTCGGAGTCTACCAGATCCTGTTCACGCGCATACCCCCGCCGGTAGCGGTTTCGGTCACCGTTGAAGCGGTCGGGAAAGCCCCGCGTCAAAAAGCTTTGGTTAACGCCGTGCTGAGAAGGGTGGTGGAACACTCGGGGCACGTCGAGATGCCTCCCATTGAGGACCTGGAACTTTACATCGAAACGCGATTTTCCCATCCAAGGTGGATAGTCCGGCGGTTTATAACGGCCTTTGGCGAGAGAGGGGCTCTGGCCCTGGCTTCTTTCGATCAACGGGTGCCACCTGTCACGTTGCGGACCAACGTTCTCAGGACGACCCGGGATTCTCTCATGGACCTTCTGCTCAAAGCGGGGGTCCAAGCCCGGCCCGGAAGGTACTTTGATATGGCCATCGAGGTGACCGGAGCGGGGCCGGTGACGGAACTTCCCGGTTATCGCGATGGACTGTTTTCCGTCCAGGACGAAGGGGCTATGGCCGTGTCGCTCGTGGTTGACCCGCAGCCCGGCGAAGTCGTCTGGGATGCGTGTGCGGCACCCGGCGGAAAAAGCACACACCTGGCCGAACTCATGGGAGGTAAGGGGTTGGTTGTGGCCACCGACAAGCACGAAGAAGGGTTGGGCCTTCTCAAGCATTCGGTCATCAGGCTTGGCCTGCGAAACATTAAGATCGCGCACATGGACGTGACCGATGCGAAAAGCGTTGCAGGGAGATTCGAGAGGCCGTTCGACCGGGTGCTGGTAGACGCACCCTGCACCGGGCTGGGAGTGCTGAGACGTCGTGCGGATCTGCGCTGGCATCGAAAAGAAAAAGACGTGAGCTTGATGACGGAGATCCAGAAAAAACTCCTGAACGCTGTTGCGCCCCTGGTAAAACCCGGCGGGGTACTGGTTTACAGCACGTGCACTCTCACGGAAGAAGAAAACCAGGGGGTTTTCTCGGAGTTTCTTCAAAACCACCCCGAGTTCCGGCCCTCCGATCCGCGCCCTTTCCTTCCGGTCAGCATGTTCCGGGGCGAAGTTTCTTCTGAGCTGAGGTGCCGGCTGTCGACAGTGCCGGGAACGGTTCTTTTACTGCCTCACGTTCACGGGACTGACGGGTTCTTCATAGCGAGGGCCGTTCGATGCAATTAAACCGATGTTGTTTTGCGAAAGATCTGGTCATTCCATAAAAAAGGACGGAATGGGTGGCGGAGCGAAAAAGTAGGAACGGCCAAGCTCCCGGAGGTGATAGGGTTGCGTTGGGACGCTAAGAGCTTGCCCGGTTTGGTGAGGAGCAAGAACGAAGATGCGTGGCTCGTTAGACGAATACGAGAAAAGCCGGATGTGTGGTTTCTGGCCGTGGCGGATGGCATGGGCGGGTTTGAGGGAGGGGAGTTTGCGTCCAGACTTGCCATTCAGACTTGCTACGAGCACGTGGTGCGCTCCGTAACCGCGTGTGGCGAGGGTGAAAAAGGCTCCAAGCCCGCTGCGCGAGAGAATGAGGCAGGGGTGCGTTCGGGGCGAAGTTTGCCGGAGGCCCTGGAAAACGGAGTAAAGAAAGCTAACGAAGTGGTCTATAAAGAAGCTCTCAAACTTTTCGGTTATCCGGGTATGGGGACCACTCTGACAGCCGCTCTCATCCAGGGGAATGACCTTTACGTTTCGCACGTGGGCGACTCCCGTGCCTACCTCATTTCGTCCGGAGTTATCAAGCAAATCAGCGAAGACCATTCCGTTGTGGGTGAATTGATGAAAAACGGGGCTCTTTCCGAAGACGAGGCGATGCGTCATCCCCAGCGCCACATACTCACCCTTGCTCTGGGTACGGAAGCGGATCTCCCGGTATCGTCCTACCGCGAAAGCCTCAAAGACGGCGACGTGGTGGTTCTGTGTACTGATGGTCTTACGACTCTGGTCAGTTCCTCCGAAATCCTCGAAGCTGTAAAGACCAAGCCCAGGTCGGAACTTTCGAGTTTCCTCGTGGATCTCGCCAACTCGAGAGGCGGATACGATAACATTACACTCGTAGTTTTCTGGGTCGATACGAGAGGAGACCCGGAGGTGAATTCCCTTGCGTGAGCACGATGAAATGATAGGGCGGAAGCTCTCAAACAGGTATCGGATAGATGAGAGACTGGGCGGAGGGGGCATGGCCGTCGTATGGAAGGCGTTCGACACGGTTCTCGGGAGGAACGTCGCCGTAAAAGTGCTCCGCCAGGAAATGGCGGAAGATGAGGAGTTCGTCGCTCGCTTCCGCAGAGAGGCTCAGGCTGCTGCTAGACTGTCCCACCCTAACATAGTGGCCATTTACGACGTCGGCGAGGATTACGGGCTTTATTACATCGTGATGGAACTGGTGGAAGGGATGACGCTCAGGCAAAAGCTCAAGGAAGCGGGTCGCCTTCCGGTTGCCCAGGCTCTGGATATTGCCGCCCAGGTTGCAAGCGGCCTTCACGAAGCGCACACCCGGGGGATCATCCATCGCGATATCAAGCCCCAGAACATCCTCATAACCCAGACAGGACTCGTAAAGGTGACCGATTTCGGTATCGCTAGGGCCGTCGGCGGGGTCTCCACCACCGGTGACCTGGTGGTGGGCTCGTTGCCCTATATGGCTCCCGAACAGGTGTCCAACGACGAGGTTTCGGCGGCGACGGACATCTACTCGCTCGGGGTAGTCCTCTTTGAAATGCTCGTGGGGCGTCCCCCGTTCCAGGCCGAATCCACGGTGGGCATGGCCATGCGCCACCTGGAAGGTGAGGTGCCTTCCATAAGGCAGTTCCGGCCGGACGTCCCCCCGGCAGTGGAAGCTCTGGTGATGAAGTGTCTTGCCAAGAAACCCGCGGACAGGTTCTCGTCCGCGAAGGACCTGTTGAGGGCCATAAAGATGTGCCTTCCGGTTCAAGCCGGATCTGCTCAGCAGATGAAATCGGACCGTCTCGAAATCGAAGAACTACCGCTGGAAGGAGACGAAGACTTGGCAAGAAAAAGAAGGCGACCGAAGCGGAGGATGAGCCTGGCGGTCAAGATCTTCCTTGCCGCTGTGGTGTTGTTTCTGGGACTGGTCGCAGCGGGGATATATGCCTTCAATAGGTGGATGGAAGTTCCTCTCGTCGAGGTTCCGGACGTCGTGGGGAAACCGTTCCTCGAAGCACAAGCTATCCTGATGGAAAAGGGCCTCGTGGCCGTGATGGCGGCGGAGAGGTATGACCCACAAGTGCCTCGAGGGTGTGTCATCAACCAGGTTCCTGAGGCCGGGGATACGGTGAAACAAGGCCGAGAAGTTCGTCTGGTGGTTTCAAAGGGGAGGGAAATGGTGAAAGTCCCCAATCTCATCGGAAAGGACGTGAGGGAGGCTTCCGTTATGCTGGAGGAAGCCAGCCTCATCCTCGGGGATTCCGTTCCCGTCTTCCATCCCACGATTCCCGCGGGCAAAGTGGTAACGCAAAATCCCAAAGCCGACATAGAAGTGCCCAAGGGAACCACAGTTGATATCGAGGTATCCAAAGGTCCGATGCCCACAACTGCGATCGTCCCAAACGTCGTCGGTATGACGCGAGACCAGGCCAAGGAGGAGCTGGAAAAGGCTCTTCTGACGCCGAAGTTCCTGCCGCTGCCGGGCGAACAACCTGCCGGAACGGTGATAAGCCAGTCGCACATGCCTGGGACAGAGGTGCCCGTGGGGACGGAGATAATCGTTGCGGTGTCCCTGGGGACGGGGCCGGCTACGAATGTCCGGATAATACCCATCTCCGTTCCCAAACTGGACAAAGATACGGTCCGGGTGAAAGCAGTACTCAAGGACGCCCAGGGGGCAAAAACCCTGTTAGAACAAGACAGAAAGCCGGGAGAGCAATTTGAGCTGCGCGTCGAATGGGTGGGTGCCGAAGCCCAGCTGAACTTATACTTCGACGAGAAGCTGGTTACCACGCTTACTCTGAGACCCGAGACCCCATCGTCCGAAGGCAGGTGAGGTATCTGAAGCTCGAGGGACGCGTCTTGTCCGTCCGGTCCGACGGCTGCCTTGTTTCAGTGGGAGCAGATGTGCTCAGGTGCGGGTGGCGCGGACGACTCCGCTATGAGTCTCAGAAAGTCCTTGCCGGGGATATCGTGGAAATCGAGGGAGGACCCGACGTATGGGTCGTGTCCAGGGTCCTCCCAAGGAAAAATGCCCTCACCCGGCCACCCTTTGCTAATGTGGATCAGGTAATTGTGGTTTTCTCCGTCGTCGAACCCGAAGTGGATCCGGTCGTCGTGGACAGACTTCTCGTCGTCCTCGAGCGAGAGGGTATCGCCGGAGCGGTATGCGTCAACAAATCCGACTTGTACGCCGGCGATACGCTGGATGCTGCCCGGAGAATCATCGAGGCATATAAACTTGCCCGTTATCCGGTGGTGCTCACCTCCGCCGTTACCGGTAATGGACTTGATGCATTGGTCGGTCTTCTCAAAGCCAAGGTGACCGTTCTAGCCGGTCCCAGCGGAGTCGGAAAGTCTCTTTTGATATCAAAACTTACCGGTAAACAGCAAGCTGTGGGAGAGCTGTCCAGGATCGGCCGGGGCAGGCACACCACCAAGTGGGTGTCGCTCATACCTGTGGGTGACGGAGGGTATCTGGCCGACACACCGGGCTTTCAAAAAGTAGACCTGGTGACCGTCGAGCCCGAAAAACTCAGCTACCTGTTCCGGGAGATGGCGGAACTCGCTCCCCTTTGCAGATTTCCGCGGTGCCTTCACAAGACGGAACCGGGATGCCGCGTAAAAGAGGCGGTGTCCGAGGGGGCGGTGGCGGAGCTCCGTTACCAGAACTATCTGCGTTTACTCGACGAATGCGTCGAGGCATGGAAAAACCGATACGAATGAAGACCCGGATGCCCTTTGGCCGGAAAGCACGCGGGACCGTGGGATGCGGTGCCGGAGAGGGTGCGAGCCGGCACGGGCCGGGCAAAGGCTCTCGGGAGGGACAAGGATTGGAGAGAAATGCACGTCACGGCGGCGAAGTGAAAGTGGCCCCTTCGGTACTGTCCGCCCGCCCCCTTGAGCTCGAATCCCAGGTGCGGCAGGTGGCTTTGGCTGGGGCAGACATGCTGCACCTCGACATCATGGACGGAAACTTCGTTCCCAACCTGACATTCGGGCCTGCCACAGCCAAGGCACTGTCTTCGATCAACCTGCTTCCCCTGGATGTGCACCTGATGGTGAGCGCCGCCTGCCTGGACTGGGCCATACCGGCTTTCGCGGAAGCCGGTGCCCGGTATATCACAGTTCACTCCGAAGTAACCCCTCATCTGTCCAGGACCCTCCGGACTATCAGGGGACTGGGGGTTCGTTCTGCCGTGGCGTTGAATCCGGCGACCCCCCCGGATTTCCTTCCTTACGTGTTGGACGAGCTCGACATGGTGCTGATAATGACGGTCAATCCCGGTTTCGGCGGCCAGGCTTTCATTCCCGCCATGTTGAAAAAGATAGAGGTCGTAAGAGAAATGATAGACCGGGCCGGCGTGCCGTGCGAAATCGAGGTGGACGGGGGGATCGACGCCGCTACCGGGGCAGAAGCAGTGGCCAGAGGTGCTACGATTCTCGTGGCCGGGAGCTACGTGTTTTCAGCTACCGACCCCGGCGAGGCGGTGCGTTCGCTGAAGATGTGTTCCCGGGAAAGATAAAGAACCCTCGTTTGTCCTCGGGAATATCCTGATCGGGGCAGAACATCCTCCCGGAGCGTGTGTGACGATGAAGCGAACGCGGATTCGCGGTTTCAACCAGAGTTCCGCTTTACCGCTGATATTGGGTGGCTTGGGGCTTGGCATCCTCATTTTCGCGATTCCGTGGAGGGTATGGCTTGTCCTCATCGGTCTTGGATTGCTGGGAGGAGCGTACTACTTGGGCAAGGACCTGTTCTGAACGGCGAAAGGAGGGGAACAGGGCGTTTTCCCTTCGGGGAACGGCCCCGGTGTGCTGTGAAAGTCAAGGTCATAAACGTACCCAAAATTTTGAGGCCCATCGTACGGACTATCCTTGGGCTGTTCGGTCAAAAGGTGTGAACCGAAAGGTCCCGGGTAGCCCCGGGACCGCAACGCCTTCAGGAAGTCGCCCCGAACGGGAGACAAATCGTGAACCCGCTACGAAGCAACAGCTCGCTTAACCTTGCCCGAACGGAGACAACCCGTGCACACGTAGATTCTTACAGGTCTTCCATCCACGATGGCACGGACCCTCTGGACGTTGGGCAACCACCTTCTCTTGGTCTTGATGTTGGAGTGACTCACTTTGTGACCGACGGAGGGTCTTTTGCCGCAAATCTCGCACGTTGTGGCCACGATAACAACCTCCTCCCCATAGAACCCTTTAATTCTAACCCATGGCGCCAACGGCGCACAAGTCGGTGCTCCGATTTGTCAGGGTAAAGACTCACCTGTTCGCATCGGAGCCGGCCGGCGAACCCTGGGCAAACCCTGAAGGAGATAAACCCGCGGTCGACGCGGCAGCGCGGCTCGCCGCTACACGAGAATTCCGGGATTCAAACATAATATTAAGAGCGACCGGACGCAGGAAAATGCCATCCATCGCAAGAAGAATAATCCCAGGAGGTCTTCTCTTTTGCCGCCGATCACCGGCAAGATCGTGGAAACTCCTCTGGGCAAGCTCGTGTTGTCCGAGGAAGCTATAGCGACGGTGGCGGGAGCCGCGGCCATAGAGTGCTACGGTGTGGTCGGGATGGCCGGCCGCAAGATGACGGACGGCATAGCTGAGCTCCTCGGCAGAGAAAACCTTTCCCGAGGAGTGGAGGTTTCCATCGAGGGCGATAACGTGTTTATCACTCTCTACATAATAGTTGGTTACGGCGTCCGGATATCCGAAGTGGCCCGGATGGTCATAGAGAAAGTGAGATACACGGTGGAGCAGGTAACCGGGCTGAAGGTGGCGAACGTAAGGGTCAATGTCGAAGGCATACGCGTACAGAGAGAATGAACACGCCATGGTCGATAAGCTCACGGGCTGGCTCTTCAGAGAGATGGTCCTCAAGGCTTCGGACTATCTTGAATCCAGAAAGAGCGAGGTTGACTCCCTGAACGTATTCCCCGTGCCCGATGGCGACACGGGTACGAACATGTTCCTCACCTTATCCAGAGCCGCCTCGAAGCTCAGGGCAATTGAGGACCCCGATATACCCCTCTCTAAGGTTGCGGAAATATGTGCGTTCGAATGTCTCATGGGCGCGAGAGGAAACTCGGGCGTGATCCTTTCGCAGATCATGAGGGGCATGTCCAGCGCGCTTAAAGCCACTCACAGCGCCACGGCAGCCGAGGTGGTTGTTGCCCTGAAAGAAGCCGTCGCCACTGCGTACAAAGCGGTGGTGAGGCCCGTCGAGGGGACTATGCTCACGGTGTTGAGGGAGGGAACGGCGAGAGCCGTTGAAAAGTCCGCAAGCACCAACGACATCCGCGAGGTGTTGCGGGCGTTCCTTTCCGGTGCCCAGGAGACCCTGGAGAGGACTCCGGATATGTTGCCGGTATTAAAGCAGGCGGGAGTGGTAGACGCAGGCGGCAAAGGTCTTTGCATCATAATGGAGGGCGCGTTGACCGCTTTCGATGCTGCTGCAAGCCGAACGGATTCCAGGGCGGTTCCTAAAAAGTCGAGAGCTTTTGAGCTCACCGAAAAAGAAGTTTTCGACATCAGGTTTCCTTACGATACGCAGTTTCTCATCTCCGGCAAAGACCTTCCGGCGCAGGAGATCCGGGATAAACTCCAGAAATACGGCGATTCCTTGCTGGTTGTCGGTTCGGCTGAGCTCTTGCGAGTCCACATTCATACGTCCGAGCCCGGAGAAGTGCTCAGCCTCTGCCTGAAGTACGGTATGCTGTCTCAAGTCGTCATCGACAACATGATCGAACAAAGCATGGAACTCTTGAGAGATGGGGAGTTCGACCGGGAAGGACGGCCGGGTGGAAAGGCTCAGGCGACGTTGAACGAGTCCGGTTGTGGAGCACCCGTCTGCAGCGAAAGCGATTCCCGAGGACATGGGGTCGGTGAGCCTCCGACTCAGCAGAAAGCCGTCGAGGCTAATTCCGCCGGGCCGCTGAAAGAGACGGGCATAATTGCGGTGGCCTCGGGAAAAGGCTTGCAAGAGATAATGTCCAGTCTCGGGGCGGACCTGGTAATAGACGGGGGAACCACGATGAACCCCTCCACCGCCGACCTGGCGAGAGCCGTGGACCAAGTTAAGGCAAAGAAAGTGATATTCCTTCCAAACAACGCCAATATATTTCTCTCGGCAAAACAGGCCAAGAAGCTCACAGGCCGGCGGATGTACGTGGTGCCGTCCAAGACGGTGCCTCAAGGTATATCCGCCTTGATGGCGCTGAATCTCGAAAGCAGCATGACGGAGAACCTCAAGCGGGCCTCAAAGGCGGTGCGTCGCGTGAAGACCGGGGAGGTTACGTTTGCAGCGAGGAACGGAAGGTTCGGGCGCCATGTTTTTAAACAAGGTGACGTAATAGGGCTTTGTGATGGAAAGGTTGAAACGGTGGGCCGGAGCCCCGAAGAGGTCCTCTACCAGATCATCTCCAGAATGAGGTCACCCGGGTACGAAGTCCTCACGGTTTACTGCGGAAAAGACGTTTCCCCCGAAACCGAGAAAGCTGTCGCAGAGGAACTATCGAAAAGGTTCGGCGACATGGAAATCGAAGTATATAGGGGCGACCAGCCGCTATACTACTACATCGTGTCGCTGGAATGAAATCTAGTATGACCTTGGATGACGAGATCCGTTACCTCAAAGGCGTGGGTCCCGCAAGAGCTCAGCGCTTCGCAGCCTTGTCCATTTACACCGTCAGGGATCTCCTGGAACACTATCCCTTCCGCGTGGACGATTATTCGAAATTAAGACCCATCGACCAGGTTGTTCCCGGTGAAGACGTGACCATCACGGGCCGAGTGCTCGGTGTGTCCAGCATTCACACCACAAGAGGA
This sequence comes from Candidatus Fermentithermobacillaceae bacterium, assembly GCA_014896535.1. Lineage (GTDB taxonomy): Bacteria > Bacillota > Sulfobacillia > Fermentithermobacillales > DUSS01 > DUSS01. Next base: position 149,101 of record JADBKE010000007.1, on the reverse strand, counting down.
CCTGCGGTGCGCGTCGAGATATCGGATGGTACCGGCGTATTGTACCTGGTCTTTTACCACATGCCCTACATCGCCGCTTCATTTAAGCGGGGCAGCATCGTGATGGCATCGGGGAAGGCGGCCTGGCGCAGGGGGTCTATGGAAATCGCCCACCCGGTCTGGCAAGTGGTTTCCGGTAAAACGGTGGAGATCCGAAAAGGACCGGTTCTTCCCGTTTACCACCTCACGCAAGGACTGACGTCCTCAGCGGTGCGCCAGGTGGTCAGGACGGCCCTGGAGAAGTACGGCTCTCTTTTAAAGAGCATATTGCCGGAAGACATCAGGCATAAGCACCAGCTCATGCCGGAACCGGACGCCGTGTACCAGATTCACTTTCCTGAGAGCGTTGAAGCCTGGCAGGCAGCCCGCAGAACCCTGGCTTTTCGCGAAATGCTGTTGTTCCAGATGGCTCTCCTCCTGATGAAACAGGGTCTCGAAGAAAACGGCGCAGGCCCCCGGTTTGCCTCGTTCGCCCGTGCACAAGAGTTTCTTTCCAGGCTTCCTTTCTCTCTCACGAAAGCTCAGGAGCGGGTGATAGGGGAAATATCGAGGGATCTCTCGCAAGGAAGGGCCATGAACAGGCTCCTCCAGGGGGACGTGGGCAGCGGGAAGACGGTGGTTGCCGCATACTGCCTGGTGGCTGCCGCTGAAAACGGCTTCCAGGGGGCGTTTCTTGTTCCCACCGAGGTCCTGGCTCAGCAGCACTACAGGAACCTGAAGAGGCTTCTGGACGGCACGGCCACCGTGGAGATCCTCACGGGTAGCACGAAACCAAAGGAACGTTCCGCCATCCTGGAACGCCTTGAAAGCGGAGAGGTCAGCATATTGCTGGGAACCCACGCTTTGTTGGAACCGGGCGTTCGTTGGAGGAACCTCGGCCTCGTTGTCACCGACGAGCAGCACAGGTTCGGGGTGCGGCAAAGGCTCGTCCTCCAGGAAAAAGCCCAGGACGGCCATGATCATCGGCTGATTCCGCACGTGCTCGTGATGAGCGCCACGCCGATCCCAAGGTCGCTCGCCCTGACGCTTTACGGTGACCTGGATATTTCGGTGATCGACGAGCTTCCTCCCGGTCGCAAGAGAGTCAAGACCGTGGCGCTCCACCCCTCGGAGCGTCGTCGCGCCTACGACGAGGTCAGGCGACGGGTGGCCCGGGGCGAGCAAGCTTACGTGGTTTGTCCCGTCATCGAGGAAGGGGAGTCGGGACGAGTTTCGGCTGTGGAAACATGGGAAGATCTGAGAAAAGGCTATCTTCGTGGACTGTCGGTGGGTCTGGTCCACGGGGGGCTGCCGTCGCATCAAAAAGAAAGCGTGATGAAGGAGTTCGTCGCTGGCAAGGTACAGGTCTTGGTTTCCACCACGGTCATCGAAGTCGGGGTGGATGTGCCCAACGCCACGGTCATGGTAATCGAAGACGCCGATGCGTTCGGCCTCGCCACCCTTCACCAGCTCCGGGGTAGGGTGGGCAGGGGCTCCGAAGAATCCATCTGTTTCCTCGTAGCGTCTCCCCGTTCGAAGCGGGCCTACGAAAGGCTGCGCGTCATGTGCAGCACCTACGACGGTCTGAAGCTGGCCGAAATGGACCTCGCAGAGAGGGGGCCCGGACAATTCTTCGGTACCAGACAGCACGGTCTTCCCGATATCAACGTCACCGACCTGGGGATAGACTTGGACCTGATGGCGCAGGCGCGGGAGGAAGCGGCAGCGCTGGTGGAGAGACTGTCCGGGGACGTGAGCGGAATGGCCGACCTTCTCGCCGAGGTCAAGAGGAAGTACGGGCACGTAGTGTTGGCCGGCAGGTCCCGCTGACGAAACCGCCTTTCCCGGTCCTATTGGCTTTTTTGCGACATGAGGCCGCGCCAGAATCGAAGCCAACAGGTCGCAGGACAATATCTTGTCAAAAAATGAAATTTAAGTAAGCCCAAACATAATGCCGGATTTTATGTGGCTAATTGCCAGCATACGCTCATTAGAAGTGAACATAATAAGTAACGCGAGAAGGAGGTGAACAGCAGTGGGAACGGGTCAGAAGAGAAACGTCGCGGTCGTGCCCCAGGCTCGTCAGGCGCTCGATGCATTCAGAAATGAGGTTGCCAACGAGCTCGGAATTCAACCCCCGGGCGGATACTGGGGAGACATCCCGTCACGGACCTGCGGAGCAGTGGGCGGCCACATGGTGCGGCGCATGATCGAGCTGGCCGAGCAGAGCCTCGCCAGTGGTAGATTCCCGGCGGGTCCCGGGCCTCAGGTGAGGTAGTATCGGAGCACGCGCAGGAGTGCGCACCGGAAAAACTCTTCGGGACAAGGTCACATCTGGGAGGATCAGGGGTGGCGCTTCGCTACCCCGCGTCCTCGTTTGAGTCGCGCCATGGGGCAACGGTCTGACCGCCGTGGTATTCCCTAAAATCCGAAGGTTTACTTGGCAAACCCAAACACCAGCGCATCGACGTAAGGATAAGCGATCACTGGAGGTAATCGAGTATCTCTTCCTCGCTGACTGCCGGCTGCGTCGCGTGATTCAGAACGCCCGCCAGAAGCTTGGACATTTCCATGATTTCCACGTCGATGTCTTTCGGTGTGACCATGAGGTCATGCAGTTCCGAGGTGAGGAAATCGGTGACCGAATCGACAGTAGCTGTCGCGTTTGGGTTGTATTTTTGAAAATACGCGTTCAAGACTTCGACGGCGATGGAGGCCCCGCTGACCACCGTTGGAACGCCTATCGCCACCACCGGAACTCCGAGAGTCTCCTGGTTAATACCCGGTCGCCTGTTCCCCACTCCCGAGCCGGGTTGGATCCCCGTGTCAGCCAGCTGTATCGTCGTGATGAGCCGCGAGACGCTTCTGGCTGCTAGGGCATCCACCGTTATCACCAGTTCGGGACGAATCTGCCGCACAACCCCCATCACTATGTCAATGGTCTCTATACCGGTAATTCCCAAGACTCCCGGGGAGATGGCCGCTACAGGGTAAAGCCTGCCGCCCAGCTCCTGCGGGATGAACTCTCTGATGTGCCTCGTTACCATAAGTTGAGAAACGACCCTCGGTCCGAGAGCGTCCGGGGTGGCCTGCCAGTTGCCGAGACCCACTACGAGGACGTCCCCCTGCCTGGGAAGGCCCGCCATCGCCGCCAGCTCGGACGCCACCACATCGGCGACTTTCTTCAAGGTGACCCTGCTCCGGAACCTCAGGTCGGGACACTCGACCGTGACGTAGTTGCCCGGAGGCTTACCAACGGCCCCAGACGCCTGCGGCGTCGTGACCTTGACTCTGGTGACCTTGATGCCGTCTATCGAGTCTTCGGTCGTAAGAAGGCCGGGGACTGTTCCCATCCTCTGCTGAGCCATCACCGCCCTTTCCAGGGCCAGGTCTGTTCTCTCGTTCCACAGGTCCTGTATCGGCTGCTCCTGCGCCATGGCAATCCCTCCGCGAAAGAGCTTGCCGCGAACTTTCGCGGTTAATCTTTCACTGGAGGGGTGAAGCTTATTCCGTTCAAAAAACGCGGGATCAGGGCGGAGAAGATGCTCGACCGGATCGCCTTATTCCTCGGACGCGACCCGCCGTGCGATGGCGCGCTGAGTACCGACGAAACCGTAAGGAGGATTCTAGAATTGAGACCCGTCCTGGCGTACCTGGTGGCTGCTCTGGCAGGGAGCTCTATGGCGTTGCAGGGAGCGTTCAACGCCATCCTGGGCAATAGGGTCGGCTCGTTTCAAGCGTCGTTCATTGTCCACGCAATAGGGACGTGCCTTCTCGGCATGATTCTCCTTCTAGGGCCTGGTGACGGAGGCCTGGGTAAAATCACGGATGGTCCCTGGTATGCGCTTTTAGGAGGACCGTTGAACGTCCTCATCATATGGGGGGTATTGTCCAGCGTGGGGACGCTCGGAGTAGCTCCGGCTACGACGGCGATTCTCTTCGCCCAAATCGGTACCGCCCTGCTCCTTGATCTTACAGGTCTGGTGGGTACAAGGATATCGTTTACTCCCCTCAAAGCGCTCGGGGCGGTTCTGTTCGGCCTCGGGGCGTGGTTGCTTTTGAAACGGTGACGGGAAAGGACGTCGACAGGGTCAGCCAGGTCCGGAACCTTTCGGGACTTTCAAAAAAGCTGGTTGTTGCCAGCGGCGTCCGCGGAACGGGCCGGACTTTTTGCGGATAGGGTGAGCCCCTGTTAGGGGAATGGTGGCGGCAGACCGCGGGAACTATGCAGGTTTTCACGGCGTTTTTGTAGAAACGTCTTGCGTGCCAACCGGTGGTCTCTCGTTTCTCTAAAATTTAAATGCCGCTCAAAAATGAGCGGCATTGGGAGAGGAGAAACCGGAGGAAGAGCCTGTCGGGTGAGCCCTGTCTCACCCTCGACTCTCAAAGGGTATTGTGGACCGTCCAAAGAAGTTTTATTCATTAAGAGAAAAACGAGGCTGTTTTTTTGTGAAAGCATAACAGGCCGGCAGGGCGTTGGAAAAGAGGGGAAAGGGACGTTGAAGCGTGCGATATATCCGGGGAGTTTCGATCCCGTCACTTGTGGTCATCTTGACATCATCAAGCGGGCATCGCAGATATTCGACGAGTTATACGTGGTCGTTTTCGAAAACGTCGGCAAATCGCCGTTGTTTACCACGGAGGAAAGGGTGGAAATGCTTGCCGAGGCTTGCAAAGACATGGAGAACGTCATAGTCTCGAGTTCCTCGGGACTGCTCGTGGACTTTGCCCGCAAGCACGGAATCAGGGTGATCATCAAAGGGCTTCGAGCCGTATCCGACTTCGACTACGAGTTTAAAATGGCGCTCATGAACAAGAAACTCGCTCCAGAGATCGATACCCTGTTCATGATGACATCGGTGGAGTACCTGTTTTTAAGCTCAAGTCTCGTCAAGGAAACGGCTTCGTACGGCGGGTGCGTGGAAGGCCTGGTTCCTCCCAACGTCCTTCCGAGGCTCAAAGACAAGTTCCGAAGACGTTCGTAGAATCCCGTGGTGTGGTGATGTGCCGATCCAGGTAGGAGATTCCCGCAACACACGAGGTGATTTCCGTGGACGTTCTGGCTCTCCTCGACAAACTCGACAGCTATCTCTCCGAGTGCCCGCGAGTTCCGCTGGTAGGCAAGCTTCTTGTCGACGAGGAAGAGGTGTTTGGGTTGATCGATGACATTCGCGCCGCTCTTCCTCAGGAAGTGGAACAGGCGCGATGGCTTTTGAAAGAGCGTGAGCGGATCCTCGCCGACGCGCGCAAGGAAGCCGAGGAGATAATCAGGAATGCCCAGGGACAGATAGCCACTATGGCTTCGGAATCGGTGATCGTCCGGGAAGCGAAGGTGCAGGCGGACGAGCTCCTTCAGAGGGCCAGGGAAGTGGCTCGGCAAATCACCCTCGGGTCGAGACAATACGCGGATGAGCTGATGCTCAAGGTGGAGCGAGTATTGACCGAGGTTCTCGAGGCGGTGAGGGAGGGGCGAAGGCAGCTTGAGGTGTCCTCGCCGCCGGCAACTGAGAGCCCATCGGATGAAGACGCGCCGGGAGATGGGGACGGGGGCTTCCGCAGTTCTGGACCGGGAGAATGACCACCACGGGCGACTCAGCGTCTGAGGTTTCTCCCGGCGCAATGGACGATCAGGCCTGCGAGAGAGACGGCGAACACTCCTCCCGTTATGACCAGGCACAGGCCCATCGATGCTCCCAGGTTCGAAAACCAGGCCAGCGGCCCCGTGACAATCACGGGTTCGAATACGGGAACGGCCCACCTGGGCGACGATGGGTTCATGAGCAGGAGCGTGAGCACCGCAGCGAGAACGCCCTGAAATGCTCGGGTGGCAGTGTACGGCCATACAGAGAGGCCGGACCCCTGGATTACCGCTGCGACCTGGGCGTGAACGGAAAGACCGCTCCACGCTATTATGGCGCTGCAGGCCGCGACCTTATACGGGAGCAGAGATTCGGCTTGGCTTGCCGCCGATGTTCCGATGGTGATCTCGAAGAAACCACTGAGCAGTGCTTCGTGGAGCTCGGGTGGGAAGAGGGCCTTCGGAGCGAGATGAGAGATTACGCTGGACAGGATGGCGATGGCTCCGGATAGCTTCATAAGTTCGAATATCACGGAAAACAGTACTATGAATCCTAGGATTATGAGGAGAGTGTTCACCGATTTCTTCACCGCGTCTCCAAGAAGTTCCCCGAAGGGCTTGGGGTTTTTGCGCTGGGCGGCCCTCATTGTCTTGAGGGCGCGTACGACTATGAACCCCTGACCCTGCTGTTCTATCGGCGGGCTGGAGTCCCGGCCCAAGCGCCAGAACCTCAGGGCCAACCCCACGAGCAATGCCGATATGTAATGGGCTGCCAGTATGATGCCGGCTATATCCTTCCGTTTGAACATCCCGATTGCGACTGCACCGGTCATGAACAGCGGGTCCGACGTATTGGAGAAACACATCAATCTTTCGGCTTCGGTCTTCGATGCCATTCCGCTGTCTTTCAGGCGGGCCGATAGCGCTGCGCCCAGCGGATACCCGGACGCGAGCCCCATGGCCAGGACGAAGGAACCCGTTCCGGGAACGTTGAACAGAGGTCTCATGATGGGTTCCATCAGGACGCCCATGAAATGTACCACGCCCAAGCTCATGAGCAGTTCCGCGGCGATGAAAAATGGGAGGAGGGCGGGGAGGACGATATCCCACCAGACCTTGATCCCTCTCTCGGCCGCATTGAAGGAGGGTTCGGGAAACAGGACCATGGATAGAGCTATGGCAGCGACCAGTCCGGCGAGACTCAGGGAAATGACTGCGTCCTTCTTTCGAAGGAGCAGCGGTACGGAGAATGCGAAAAGACCGGTGGCCAGGATGATTCCAATTAGCCGCATGCTGCGACCTCCCTCGCTCACATGACATCTATATTGGCCCGAAGGAGGAGCTATTCGAACTCGACTGGAAGGAAGGGATACGGGGTGCTTCGGTTGCGTTCGAGAGTCGAGTTTTCCGGGTTCGGCGGGAAACCTCAGGAGGCCCGGAGACCTAATCCGTTGAAACGAGTTTTCCGGTGGTCCAGGAACAACCGGAAAGCGCTGCTGTACGCCGCCGGCGTGACCCTCTTACTGGTGATCCTGTACTTCGTCCCCAGCGGCTACCTGGCCGTCTATCCCGGGCCGGTGAAGCCCATGCAGGAAATAGTCTCGGTGGAGGGACACCCGGCCTCAAGCGATCGCCTGTACATGGTCCTCGTAATTGTCAAGGAGACCAACTTGTACGAGACACTTTACGCTGCCATAAGTCCTCGGGCGACGTTATGGAGTAAAGACGCCATTCTGGGAGGGCTGAGCCTCGAACAGTACAGCGAAAAAGCCCGGCAAGAGATGGAAGAGAGTCAACGGCTGGCGGTGAAACTCGCGCTGGAGATGTCGGGGTACCCCCTGACCCCGGGTGAGGAGCCTCCCCTTAAGGTTACCGTGGATACGGGCGATATCGGTGGTCCTTCGGCTGGGCTTATGTTCTTTCTGGAGATATCGTCCCGTCTCAAGCCGGACGAGTTTAAGCCCATGGGGAAGGTCGCCGGGACCGGCATCTTGCGTCCCGACGGGAGCGTGGCAGCGGTGGGTGGCATAGAACAGAAAACTATGGCCGCCAGAGATGCCGGAATTCAATACTTCCTCGTCCCCTGGCAGAACGAACTCGAGGCGAGGAAATACGCCGGGGCTATGAAAATCCTGCCCGTGCGGGATTGTTCGGAAGCTCTTCAAGCGTTGCGGGAGGTGTCCGGGAAGTAACGGAGTGCCCGACGGAGGTTGATTTCGCCGGCTCTTGCCGCTTTCTTGACACCCTCGACAGGCGCTGGGTATAATGCCTCATGTTCTGGGGATGAGAGATTGAAGATCGACCTTTCGGAGATCATCGACGAAATCGGGGCGAGCACCGCCTTCGACGAGCGGGCGCGATTTGACCCGGTTGTGGCGGGCGGCTCGGAGGTTCGTTTTCCCGAAGCCGTGAGAGCTCGCGGCGTTGCGACCAACACGGGCAACGGCGTTTACGTGGAGGGTAACGCCACCGGCGTGGTGGAGCTCGAGTGTTCCCGCTGCCTTGCCCGCTTTACCCAGCGGTTTGATGTTGGATTCGAAGCTCTCTTCGTAGACGCCATGGTGCTGGAGAAGGCTCAGGATCTCAAAAAGAAGGAAGACGAGCGAACCGAGAAGGGACGAGGAACGGTATCGCCTCGGGAAAACGAAGAGGAAGACGAGTTCCGACTCGAGGACGCTCTTGAGGCGGATATGTGCGTGTATCCGCTGGAAGGAAGCATGGCCGATATCTCCGGAGCCATCGTAGCCGAGGTCACGCTCAGCCTCCCCATGAAACCGCTGTGCCGACCCGATTGCAGGGGCATCTGCCCTGTATGTGGCAAAAACCTCAACGAAGGAGACTGCTCCTGCACTCCGGCGAGAACAGGGCCGAGCCTTTTCGGGCAAAAGCTTCTGGAGGCCTTGAGACCTAACCGGGAAATGGGCGAAAGCCGCGATGAAAGCGGTGAGAACGCCGGCGAAGGCGAAAGCAAACAGACGAACCGGGGGGCCAACGACGAACGTAATAAAGACACCGTTTAGGGGTTTCAACGAATACGAGGGTGACCGCGAGCCCTCCGAATCTGCTGAAAAGCCGCTGATTAAGAGGAGAGAAACGAGATGGCTGTTCCCAAGAAACGAAAGTCCGCATCCAAAAGGGATATGCGAAGGGCGCACTGGAAGCTGGAGCCACCCACTCTGGTGGAGTGTTCCAGATGCCACGCACTGATCGTTCCGCACAGGGTCTGCCCGGAGTGCGGATACTACAACGGTAGGGAAGTGCTGAAGGTCAAGGAAAAGTAGGCTGCGCAAAGCCCACACCCTGCGCAGGGCCCGGGAGCGGCACGACGGTCCTCCGAGGACCCGAGACCGCTTCCGAGCAGTTGCGGTATTTCGAGAATTTCGCCCAGCCCGTAGGGTTGCCACGCCCTCCTCTTCAGCCCCTAGCCCACATCCTGGCTGGCTTGGCGCTATTGAACCCGACGGCGGTTTCAATCTCGGCCAAGCTGCGGTTCTCGTCTTCGTGCCCCTCAGGAGCGAGGGGGCACAAACCCCGCAGTCTAGTCACCAGGCCCGAGCGTCTTGCCTTCCGTCAACCTGCCGCCCTGCCGCGCGTGGCCTTTCTCTATTGCGGGTTCCGCACTGCCTGACGAAGGCTTGCACGTGCGGGCAAAGCACGTCCGCGGTAACGCTTTTAATTGTCCGTCTTGTATCCTCGCCGGGGCTAGTGTATACTCGAATCTAGAGCCAGATCATTACACAATGCTGCTAGCGGCACATCTTATCACCTGGTCACAACTCGGGTCCCGGCCAGCACACTTCCTGCTCTGGTGGCCGGAGATGACGCCGTCGAAAGGGGGGAACATGGCGGTGAGAGAAGCAGATGCATGTCAGAGGCGGCGGGCGGAGATCCAGGCCATGCTTTCCCGGAATCCTTTCCTCTCCGACAAAGCGCTGGCCTCTCACTTCGGCGTGAGCCCTCAGACGGTGCGTCTTGACCGGATGGCCCTGGGCATACCAGACCAGAGGGAGCGAACCAAGAAACTCGCCGAGATGGTTTATGGCCGGGTGAAATCTCTTCCGCCTGGAGAAATCATTGGCGAACTCCTCGACGTTGAATTGGGGAAATCGGCCATATCTGTGATGGAAGCCACCCCCGACATGGCCTTCGAGCGTTCAGGCATCATACGCAGCCACTACATTTTCGCCCAGGCCGATTCTCTGGCTTTTTCGGTGATAGATGCCGGTAACGTCGTGACGGGTATCGCCAACCTCAAGTTTAAACGTCCCGTTCGAATTGGGGAAAAACTGGTAGCTAAAGCTCAGGTCGTAAGGACCAAGGGCAACAAGTCGGTGGTCCTCGTGGAGACGCGGTCCCGGGGTGATCTGGTTTTCAGGGCCAAATTCCTGATGTTTGCGCTGGATGACGCCGGTCGCGGAAGCGGTCCGCAGACAGGTCGTCTTTCGCCACCGAGTGCTGCTTCCCGGGCAGATGAGGTTCTCCCGGCGAATCCCGGTTTCGGGACGGACCCCGTGCTACAGGGGGATTGCAGTCCCGAACCTGGTTCGCGAACAATCGGCGGAAGCAGCGAACGGCAAGGGAGCAGCCTGCCGGCGGGTGTGACGCAGGCGGAAGGAGTGGACCAGCGTAACGCGGAGAGGGAGGGTGACCATGCCGGAGGAAGGTCGGAAAACTCCTGATATCGTGGATCGTAACGATTCCCCCACCTCTAAGTTCCGGATTGCCCTCGACCTCATGGGCGGGGACGTGCGCGAGGCTGCGCTGGAAGGGTGTCTGGAAGCCCTGGCTCAAGGGATAAACGTGGTCCCTGTGGGAGATGAAGCGTCTATAGAAAACCTCAAGGCGAGGGCCACGAAGGTTCCCGGGCTGACCCTGGAGGACGTAGATTTCATCGTCTCGAAGTCGGTGATCTCTCCTTCAGATGCCCCTGTGAGGGCTATCCGGGGAAAACCCGACTCCAGCATCGTCCTGGGACTTACAGCCGTAAAGGAAGGCAGGGCTCACGCATTTGTTTCGGCTGGTTCCACCGGCGCGCTGGTAGCTGGCGGAGTCCTGATTTTGGGTAGGGCGGAAGGGGTTGAAAAGCCGGGGCTGGGTACCGTCCTTCCATCGTCGGCCGGTCGCGGTGTGTTCTTCATCGACCTGGGGGCTTCCGTCGACTGCAGGCCGGAAAACATCGTGGAGTTCGCGGTGATGGGCCATGTGTACGCCAGCGCGGTGCTGGGCTGGTCAAACCCGCCCGTGGCTCTTCTCAACGTTGGAGTGGAGCAGGAGAAAGGAAACCTTCTCTCGAGAAAAGCTTTCGAGCTTCTGTCGCGGGCACCCATAAACTTCCAGGGGAATATCGAAGCCAGGGACGTCTTCGCATTAGACGGCGGTGTGGTAGTGTGTGACGGGTTTACCGGAAACGTGTTCCTTAAGACCTGCGAGGGTACCGCTTTCTTCCAGCTTCAGACCATAAAACGGGAGGTAACTCGGGACCTCAGGTCCAAGTTGGGGGCTCTTCTGCTGAAACCTGCATTCTCCAGAGTCAGGAAGATTCTGGATTACACCGAGTACGGAGGTGCGCCCCTTCTGGGTCTCAGTGGGACGGTAATCAAGTGCCACGGTTCATCCGGAGGAAAGGCGATAGCAAACGGCATTCGCGCAGCTCTCCGGTGTGTAGAAGAGGATGTTACGGGCAAGATCGGCCGGGCTTTGCAGGCCCGGGCGGGTACCCGATGATTCCCAGGATTACGAAGCGGCACCGGCGTAGCTGCGGCCCGGCGACGACGTGTGTTGCTGAGCGGGCGGGAGAGGAGTGGAGACCGGGCCGGGACGGCCGACGGTGACGAGGCCGAACTCGCCGCCAGCTGCTTGTGGGGCGAAGGATGAGAGGTGTGGACGGCGTGAGAGGATGCGGCATCAAGGGTCTCGGCGTATCGATTCCTCCGGTTCGGTTGACCAATTATGACCTCGAGAAGATGGTGGAGACTTCGGACGAGTGGATAGTGGAGAGGACCGGAATCAGGGAAAGAAGGCTGGCCACGCCGGAGGTGGCCACGTCGGACCTGGCGGCCCAAGCATCCCTGATGGCCCTGGAGGATGCGGGCGTGGCACCCCGGGACGTGGATCTGGTCATCGTCGCGTCCGCCAGCCCTGATATGCTCTTTCCCGCCACCGCTTGCCTGGTTCAGGCCAAGATAGGTGCCAGCCGCGCTGCGTGTTTCGACATAGAAATCGGGTGCACCGGCTTCGTGTACGGCCTGGTGGTCGGGTCGCAGTTCGTCAAGACCGGTTTATACGACAACGTGCTGGTAGTGGGGGCCGAGACCCTGTCGAGGATAGTCAACTGGGAGGATCGCAATACTTGCGTCCTCTTTGGAGACGGCGCCGGCGCGGCGCTGCTATCTCCCGTCGAAGAAGGGCGGGGTATCATCGGAACCCACCTTGGGGCAGATGGATCCGGTGCGGACCTGCTGCGGCTTCCAGCCGGGGGATCGCGGTTGCCGGCCAGCCACGAGACGGTGGATGCGGGACTACATTATGTACATATGGACGGCAAAGCTGTGTTCAAGTTCGCCGTCAAAGCTATGAACTCCGCGGTTCAGGCGGTTCTCAACCAGTGCGGGAAGACCCCGCGGGACGTAGATCTCTTGATTCCGCATCAGGCCAATCTCAGGATAATCGATTCTGCCTGCCAGTACCTGGGAATACCTCGGGATAAGGTGGTGGTCAACATCGACAGGTACGGTAATACGTCGTCGGCTTCGGTGCCGATCGCCCTCTGGGAAGCAGTGAAGGATGGTCGCGTCAACGAAGGGGATTTCCTGGTGCTGGTGGCGTTCGGCGCGGGTCTGAGCTGGGGTTCTGTGGCGATAACGTGGTGAAACTTCCCGGCCAGGCCGCTTTTGGGGCCGGCGGGGCTGATCTGGGCCGATAGAGAGCAGATCGGGTTGACTTCGACGCTCATCTGCAATCGGGGGTTATTAAAACCAAAAGACAATGGGGGTGCGGGAAATGCCACGGGTGAAGATCGTTACGGACAGCGCCTGTGACATCGATCCAAAGATCCTGGAGGAAAAGGGGATAGGAGTGGTTCCCCTTACGGTCCACTTCGGACCCGAGTCTTACAAAGACGGTTACGAGATGAGAGGGAGGGCTTTTTACGATAAACTGCGGACTTCCGAATACCATCCGCGGACATCGCAGCCGTCTCCCGGAGATTTTCAAAAAGTATTCGAGGAACTTACAGCTGACGGCTCGCCAGTGGTGGCCATCCTGCTTTCTTCGGCCCTGAGCGGCACCTATCAGGCTGCGACCATCGCAGCCCAAGCTCTGGAGGGTCGCCAGATCGCGGTGGTAGATTCCAAGGCTGCTTCGATAGGATATGGCCTGATAGCCCTCGAGGCCCAGGCCATGGCCGAAAAAGGCGCTTCCTTCGAGGAGGTGAGGGATGCCGCCTTGAAGATGGCGTCAACTCATGCGACCATTTTCTCGGTGGACACCCTCGACTACCTTCTCAAAAACGGTCGCATAGGCCGGGCGCAGCACTTCGTAGGGTCCCTTTTAAACATGAAGCCCATCCTCACGTTGGACAGGGATGGGTATGTTGCCGCCGTGGAACGGGTGCGCGGAAGCTCGAAGGTGATACCAAGAATGGTTGAGCTCGTAGGTGAACGGGTTCCCTTTGGAAGCCGCGTCCTTGTGGGAATATGTCATGCCGACGCACTAGACCGCGCGCAAGCCCTGAAGGAGATGGTCGTTCCCAAGTACGATGTAGCTCGTTACGAAGAAACCGAGATCGGTTCAATAATCGGAACCCACACGGGACCCGGCACGCTCGCCGTGATCGTCATTCCGGTGCCGTAATACGGTTCTATAGTACCAGCGTAGGCGTGCCCGTACCGTAAACGGTTTTCAATACGCTTCGGGTTTGGCATCCCGGGCAGAAGAAGAAGGTGACTGCGATGGGGAAGGTAGCTTGGGTTTTTCCGGGGCAAGGAGCGCAATTCCCGGGGATGTGCCGGGAGCTTTACGAGGAGTTCGAGGAAGCGAGGCGTACTTTCGAAGAGGCCGATGACGCCCTGGGAGAACCCCTATCCAGGCTGTGTTTTGAAGGACCGAGGGAGGAGCTCACCCTTACGGCCAACGCGCAGCCCGCCATATTGACAGCAAGCGTCGCCGCGGCCAGGGTCCTCGAGTCGAAGGGGCTCAAGCCGGACATGGTGGCGGGTTTGAGTTTGGGCGAGTACACCGCGCTGGTCATCGCCGGGAGCCTTTCCCTGAGGGACGCGGTCGTCCTCACCAGAAAACGGGGGCGGTTCATGCAGGAAGCTTGCCCCCCGGGGCGAGGAGGGATGGCGGCTATCCTGGGGCTTTCTGCCGCAGAGATCGAGGCTATGTGTTTCGAGGCCCGCTCTGTGGGTATCGTTCAGCCAGCCAACTACAACTGCCCGGGACAGATAGTCGTTTCTGGTGAAGCCGCTGCGGTCGCCGAGGTTTCGAGACTGGCGCGGTCCAAGGGGGGAAAGGCGATCCCCCTGGACGTCAGCGCTCCGTTCCACTCACCGCTGATAGCTCCCGCCGAAGAAAGGCTCAGAAGAGAACTGGAACGCGTTACCGTCCGGGCACCGTCCATCCCCGTTTACTCCAACGTAACCGGGGAAAGGGAAATGACGCCGGAGGAGATCGTTGAGAATCTCGTGAAACAAGTTACTTCACCGGTTCTGTGGCAAACCTCGGTGGAGGCCATGACTAGGGATGGTGCCGTTGCCTTTTTGGAAGTCGGACCGGGTAAGTCCCTGACCGGGTTCGTGAGGAAAATAAACCCCAACGCGATGGCGGCGAACTTTATCACCCCGGCGGAGCTGGGGGCCGTCCTTGATTTCCACAAGGAGGCTTTGCTAAGATGATTGGCGCGACTTCGTCTGCCCTGGTAACTGGAGCTTCTCGGGGAATCGGCCGCGCCGTAGCGCTGAGACTCGCTCAAGACGGATTTAAAGTGGCGGTGAATTACTCCGCCGACGAAAGAGGAGCTCGGGAGACCGAAGAGAAGATACTGGAGTCCGGCGGTGAAGTCGTCCTCGTCAAAGCGGATGTCGCCGACTTCCGGGAGTCCGAAAGGATGGTAAACGAGGTCATAGCCAGGTTCGGACGCCTGGATGTCCTGGTCTGTAACGCGGGTGTGACGCGGGATGCTTTACTTGCCAGGATGTCCGAAGAAGACTGGGACAAGGTTATGTCTGTCAACTTAAAGGGGGTGTACAACGTCACCAGAGCTGCCGCCCGTCAAATGATGAGGCAACGATCGGGCCGGATCGTGAGCATATCATCGGTGGTGGCGCTTACGGGAAACATCGGCCAAGCTAACTACTGTGCCTCCAAGGCGGGAATCATAGGGTTCACGAAGGCGGTCGCTAAAGAACTCGCCCGGTACGGTATAACTGCCAATGTCGTGGCGCCCGGGTACATAGACACCGAGATGACGAAGGCGTTACCCCAAACCGTCAAGGAAAAGATAGAGAAAATGATTCCCCTCGGGCGCGCAGGTACACCCGAAGATGTCGCCCACGTGGTCAGTTTCCTGGTATCACCCGGGGCATCGTATATGACCGGGCAGGTCCTCGTTGTGGACGGAGGCATGTCTATGGGATGGGTTTCATAGATCATGCTGTGGCAAGAAGGAGGTGAATGCGGGTGTCAACGGATGAGATCTTCGAGAGAATCAAGAAGATCATTGTCGAGCAACTCGGCGTGGACGAATCCTCGGTCACCATGGATGCATCCTTCATCGACGACCTGGGGGCGGACTCCCTTGAGATAGTTGACCTCATAATGGCGATGGAGGGGGAATTCAACCTGAGCATCCCAGACGAGGATGCGGAAAACCTCTCCACTGTGCGGGATGCCGTTGAGTACATCAGGCGGCACTCCAAAGACAACGACTGAGCCTGCACGAACCCCGCGTCCCGGCGCGACCGCGGGCCTTTGGACCCCCGGGACGCGGGAGAGATATCTCGTCGCGCCGGATGAAGTGTGGTCCGGTTGCAGAGGATTTTTCAAGTCGCAAGGCGCGTCGTAAAGCGCGGGAACGTGACGCGCGTCAGATGCCGGTCTCGAGCGCCGAGCATTCTCTGCTGGAGTACAGGAGCGGAAGACAGGGGGAAGAGAAACTCCGATGGAGGATACGGTTCTGGTGGAAGATGTAGTTCAAGCTGCTCAACGGACCGGAAGGAACCGCCCCGTCGCGATCACGGGAATCGGAGTTATAAGCCCGATAGGAACCGGCGCCGGAGAGTTTTGGAAAGCTTTGAAGGAAGGCAAAAGCGGTATAAGACGCGTGACCAGGTTTGACCCCTCCCCTTTTCCCACCCAAATCGCCGGCGAAGTGGATTTTGACCCCAATCAGTATCTGGACAGGCGCGAAGCGCGGAAGATGGACAGATTTGTCCAGTTTGCCGTGGTTGTCTCCCGGATGGCGATGGAAGACGCCGGCATTTACGGCAAATTCGATCCCGAGAGGTCCGGTGTGATCTTTGGCACCGGTATCGGTGGGATCACGACTCTCGTGGAACAGGAAGAGGTATTCCGGCAAAAAGGACCGGACCGAGTATCTCCCTTTTTTATCCCGATGATGATCGCCAATATGGCCTCGGGTCAGGTGGCCATAGACCTGGGATTGAAGGGGCCCATCGATACGGTGGTCACGGCATGCGCTTCGGGGGCCAATGCCATCGGTGACGCCTTCGAAATCATCCGCCGGGGAGACGCTGACGTGATGATCGCGGGAGGGACGGAAGCACCGCTCGTTCCCCTCGCCTTTGCCGGATTCTGCTCGATGAAGGCGATGACGGTTCAGAACCACCTCGAGGGAAAAGCTTCGATGCCCTTCGATAAGCGTCGCGACGGGTTCGTTATGGGAGAGGGTGCAGGGGCGCTGGTGCTTGAGTCGCTGGACCATGCCCTGTCGCGAGGTGCCAGGATTTACGCCCTGGTATCGGGATATGGAATGTCCGCTGACGCCTACCACATCACAGCACCATCACCCAACGGCGAAGGCGCCGCGCGAGCTATGTTGGCGGCCATCCGCGACGCAGGACTCGTCCCGGGCGATATCGATTACATCAACGCCCACGGAACGAGCACGCCAGCCAACGACGTCAACGAGACCCAAGCCATTAAGAAAGTGTTCGGGGAGAAGGCTTATCGGATTCCGGTCTCGTCTACCAAATCCATGATCGGGCACCTCTTGGGGGCTGCGGGAGCGGTTGAGACGATCGCGACGATAATGGCGCTTTACGAAGGCGTGATCCCGCCGACGATAAACTACGAAGAGCCGGATCCCGAATGCGATCTGGATTACGTAGTGGAGGGCGCAAGAAAGGCCCTGGTGCGGGCGGCGCTGAAGAACTCGTTCGGTTTCGGCGGGCAAAACGCATGCCTCGTGTTGACGCGATATGAGTAGGAGGCGCTTGAACTTCTGATCTCGAACACGGCGGTGGCATCCGTCTCAAAGAAGTATGGGCTGACGTCGGCCGCGTCAACCTTAATACCATCGCTAACCGTACCCGGTGGCGATGCGGAAGCCGTCTTGGACGAGCCTCAAGGCAGGATCACTTCGACGTGACCCGCTCTTTTCCGAGCTTGTTTAGCAAAATCCCGGTCAAAGGTGGCAAAGCGCTTTGCGCCCCTGCTTGTGGCCAGATGAAGAGCAGACGGCAGGTCCATTCTACAAGGGCTGCGACCGGGATGTCAAACGGGCCGCCCGTCCCTTCCGGCCAGAGGGCAGAGGGCCTGCTATAGGCCTGCTACTAGACCTTGCCGTACCTGCCTCAAATAGCCTGGTTCCGCCGTTGTTCCTTACGGTGGGTGTGGATGAGGCTGAAATCCCCGGCGCACTGTGACCAGCCTTTGACGTAGGCCGTTCATCGCGACCGCGATGCCTACCAGACCACGGCCCGGTACGGCCTTGACGAGGTCCCTCTGGAAACCGTAGAGTTCCGCTGGACGCGGGTGTGATAAATTTCCGGACGCTTGGAGGCCGAAGCGGGTGACTGGCGACAAAATGACCTCGGAAATGAGCCGTGTCCTCATGGAAGCTCTGGGGTCCCTCAGCGAGCAGTTGAGGACAGAAGCTCTGACGCACGTATCTTACGCCAACGAACGCGAAGGCAAGATCCCGTCCAACGAGAGACTGGAGTTTTTAGGAGATGCGGTAGTATCGCTGGCGGTTGCCTATTACCTCTTGAAGAAATACCCCAGCTCTCCCGAAGGCGAGCTTACGCGAATGAGGGCGAGCCTGGTCTCGGGTCAGGCTCTGGCAGCTATTGCTCTCCGGGCCGGTCTCGGTGATCTTCTTCTCCTGGGCCGGGGAGAAGAAATGACCGGCGGAAGGAAGAGACCGAAAAACCTCGCGGGCGCATTTGAAGCCGTGATAGGGGCCTACTTCCTTCAGCATGGTTGGGATAAAGCCAGGGAACTCGTGGAGAAGACGGTATTGAGCGGAGAGCCTCGAGAGCCCTTACAGGACCCCAAGACGGCTCTGCAAGAGATGGTTCAGGCCAGACCGGGTGCCACACTGGAGTACAGGGTTGTCAACGTGGAGGGGCCGGACCATATGCCGACCTTCACAACCGCCGTGTTCATCGACGGCAAGGAGGTCTCGCGGGCAACGGGATCTTCCAAGAAAGAATCAGAGGAAAACGCAGCGAAGGAAGCTCTGGCCCGCTACCGGACGGGCAACGTGCCGTAATCTTCGCTTAGCGGCAATGGCTGTCATGCGTCGTGCCAGTCAACTCAGCACCGGTGCGGCACCGAGGGTCTGAAAGTTTGCGCCCACCGTGCCGCGATGCTGCCGTGGTCAGCGCTCTGAGGTGAGGGTACCGCGACGTTCCTCGCGCCTGCTGTGCCGGGCTGGCAGCAGTGCTGCCAGGTCGAAAAGCCTAAGGTGAGATTCTGATGAGCAGGACGATCTTGCCGGCTACCGTTGCAGGTGACACAATGCTGCCCGGCTTCGCCAGGTCCACGAACACCTCACCACCCTGAGGGGTCGCGTATCTCCGCAGGACCCGCGGTTCCCCCGTCTCCGACACAGCCATTACGAGGTCCCCAGACTGGATGGGTGACGAAGGGTTGACCAGGAGAAGGTCGCCTTTCCGTACCGAGCCTGCCGGGAGGTCTTCGGTGGCGGGGACCAGGTACGACCCGGGACCGAAGTCAGTCGGTATGTAGTGAGATAAAGGTTTGTCCACGGGCGTTCTTACGGGAAAACGTCCTCGAACGGGTAGGTCCAGCAAGGTCAGGGTATCCCTGGGGCTCGTCCCGTCCTTGACCGCCGGCTTCGGTTCCCTGTCGCTTGCAAGAAATCCGGGGGAAAGCGCCCCGGTGAGTACGGTCTTTTTGAAATCCTTGATTCCTGCGAATTTGGCCTTCTCAAGCCAGTAATAAACGGACTTTTCCTCAGAATAACCCAGTTTCCGAGCGATCTCCCGCACGGTGATGTTGGGATCTTCCATCACGAGCGCAGCTATCTTTCGCAGGACCTTGTATTCATCGATGTCTCTGGCGTTCGTGTCCATGATGTACGACTTAGATGAAGCGGGCGAATGAACCTTTACATAATGTGGGTAAATCGACTACAGGTATTATGGTACAAGCGCCGGGTGCTGCAACGGGGCGGGGTATTCGAACGTCGCGCGACTCTTCAAATTGGTTCATGTGTCGTGTATCCTAAATCAGTAAATGTTTAAGCTTTGAGGAGAGACCGGATTGCTGAAAAGCCTCACCCTCCACGGGTTTAAATCGTTTTATCACAGGACCAGCCTGTCGCTGAGTCCCGGGGTTACCGCCATTGTGGGACCCAACGGCTGTGGCAAATCCAACCTCGTAGATGCGCTTCGCTGGGTCCTGGGGGAGCAAAACCCCAAGGTGTTGAGATGCGATTCTTCTCAGGACGTGATCTTCTCCGGGACCGAGCGCAAGAAGGCCATGGGTATGGCGGAAGTCAAGCTTCTCATGGAAACCCCCGACGGCTCGGAGCTGGAAATCACGAGGAGACTTACAAGAGACGGCGAGTCTTCATACGAGATGAATGGCGTACCCTGCCGATGGCGTGACATCATCAAGGCCACCGGCGCAATGGGACTTTCTTACTCCGGATACATGGTGATCGGGCAGGGGGTTATCCACGAGCTGGCGGGGGGTCACGCGGAAGATAGACGGCAGTGGGTCGAAGAAGCGGCCGGGGTTGCGGCGTTCCGGATGGAAAAGCGAGAGACCGAGAGGAGACTCGAGCAAATCGATGTGGAGCTGACGCGCCTCGACGATCTGCTTGTTGAACTGGAGGCCAGGCGGGCAGAGCTTGAAGAAGCCTGCCGCATTGCCAGAAGGTACAGGGAGCTCATGGCGTCCAGAAGAGAACTGGAAGCCGGAACGTGGCTGTGGGACCTGGACCACGCAAGACGGAAACTTCAAAACCTGGCCAAGAAGCTTTCCGACGCCGAGGCGTCGCTGAAAGAGGCGGAAGCGAAGGTGCGCGAACTCGAATCATCCAGGGCTTGCCTGGAACGGGAGATCTCATCAACAAAGGAGATTGAGCAGGTCACCTCCGCCGAGCGGGAAAAGATATCCAGAACCCTGGTGGAGCTCACACGGCGAAGGGACGGCCTCGGTGGGATGGTTGAAGCTCTCGGTAGGGAAATCGAGGGGAGAACTGCGAGGTGTAGGGCCCTGGCCGAAAGCGCGCAGAAGCTTGCCCGGGAAAAAGAGGAGGTTCTTCAAAGAAGAGACCAGCTTTTGCCCAAACGCGACTTGCTGCTGGAGCAAATAGACAAGATAGAACGGGAAAAGAAGGCTCGAGAGAGGGAAGCCGGCGCTCTCAGGGATAAAATCGTAGCTCTCAGGCAAAACACGGTGGCACTGGTGGAAAAGATCAGAGAAACGCAGGAAAAAAGGGATGCGCGCAGAGCCGAGGTCGAGCGTCTCAGAGCCCAGGTGTTATCCCTTGAAACCGAGATATCGGGCGCAACCAGGTCCATCCAGATGTCCAGAGCGCGACAGCAAGAGCTTCAGGACGAGGTCGATGCGATTTCCGGGGAGCTTCGGTCCCTGCGGGAGGAGTTTGAAAGGTGTGCGCGAGCCGTCGAGGACCTGACCGAACAGGTAAAAAACGCGTCCGAGAAGGAAAGGGCTACCAGAGCGGAACTGTCCCGCGTCTCGGCGAGAGTGCGAATTCTCGCCGATCTCGAGAAAGTTCACGAAGGCCTGGGTAAAGGGACCAGGACGGTTTTGGATGCCGCGGCCCGGGGTGTCCTCAGGGGCATTGTCGGCGCGGTTGCAGAACTTTTATCCTGCGATAAGGAGTACATTCCGGCCCTTGCCGCCGCCCTGGGTGGCAGCGTCGAAAACGTGGTGGTGGAAGATGAGATGGCTGCTCGCCGAGCTATCGAACTCTTGAGAAAAGAAAAGGCCGGGCGGGTTACCTTCCTTCCACTGGACCTCTTGAGACCCAGGGACCTCCCGGAAGAAGCGAGGAGAGCTTCGGTGCAGGTGAGGGGCGTGCGGCCCCTCATGGACGTGATCTCGTACCCGCGGGAAATCGAGAAGGCGGTGAAGTACCTGGTCGGTCGCGTGGTGCTGGCGGAAAACATGGATACAGGGCTGGAATTCATGCGGAAGGCCGGCTGGTCGTGCCGCGTGGTGACGCTCAGCGGCGAAAGCCTCGAGCCGGGCGGAAGCATTTCCGGAGGGGACGCGCCCCGGCACGCCCAGGTTTTCGAAAGAAAGCAGGAACTTCTTTCCTTAAGGGAAGAGGAAAGGCGCCTTGCGGCGGCTCTCGAAGCGTGGGCGCGGCGCGCAGGGGAACTGGAGGCGATGAGGGCCAAAGCTCTCCAGGAGCGCGACTCGCACAAGGCTCAGATCCAGGCAGCCGAGGCTAAGCTGACTGCCCTGACCGATGAGATCGCCCGGCTATCGAGGGTTGTGGCGGACGAAGAGGAAAAGGTCCGGCGACTCACAGAGGAGCTTGCGGCGAAGAAAGAAGCTCTCAGCCGGGCGGAGAACCTTTTCCGGGAATCCGCCAGCGAGGAGGCGGTTTTGGAGAATGAGCTGGACCGCGCCTGGACGGAACTTCGCCGGTACGAGGAGGAGCTCAGAGAGAAGGATGCCCAGGAGGCCACGGCCAGCGTGTGGGAAAAACTCACCCGCGAGCGGGAAATCCTGGAGGCGGAGGTCGCAGCCCTAAACCGCAGGCTGGAATCGATTGAGGTCGAAATGAACTCGGTGAGGCGAACGCTGTCCGAAGAGCAAGCTGAACTCTGCCGTCTTCTCGAAGAGAAAGAAGATCTCGTGAAAAAACATGGTGACCTCCAGACGTCCATAGACGAGCTCGACCGCCGGGTGCGGGAGCTCAACGGGAAACTCGTCTCCATGCGTTCGTCCGTTGAAGAAAAGGAGCGAGCTTTTGGGGAACTCGTGAACGAGATTTACCACATAAAGAGGGACGCTGCCGAAGCTTCGTCCAGGATGGAGGAAATGAGAGCCGAGATCTCCAGCCAGACGCAGGAAGTGCAACGGATTTCCGTCGTCCTCCGGAAGGAATACGGAATTGACCCCGATTCCAGCGGACACATCCGGCGTTACTCGCGGAACGAGGCTCTCTCCATAATCGAGGGAATAGACGCGGAAATCAGGTCCCTTGGCCAGCCGAACCTGAGGGCCGAGGAAGAGTATGATGCACTCTCCAGGCGCATCTCCGAGTACCTAAAGGAGAAAGACCAGGCGCTCAAAACCAAGGAAGAGTTGTTGCGGATAAAGGAGCTCGCCGAGCGGGAGATGGAGAGGAGGTTCAGGGAGACCTTCGAGGAGGTGAGGTCCAATTTCAGAGAGATTTTCGCGGAGCTCTTCGGTGGCGGCAAAGGCGACCTGCGCCTGACCGATGATGAGAAGGGGATAGAGGTCATTGCCCAGCCTCCGGGCTCACGGGGAAGGTCGTTTATGCTTCTGTCCGGCGGCGAGCGCTCTTTGACCGGACTTGCCCTCATATTTTCCCTGATCAAAACCAGGCCTTCGCCCTTCGTGGTCCTGGACGAGGTTGATACCGCCCTGGACGAGGCGAACGTACTCAGGTTCGGCGAATTTGTGAGACGTCTTTCCAGGGATACCCAGTTCCTGGTCATCACTCACCAGAAACCCACCATCGAGGTGGCGGACGTGGTGTATGGAGTCACCATGGACGAACCGGGAGTATCGAAAGTCCTGGGGATAAGACTGGAAGCTGTATAGGGCGTAAGCTGCAAGGTGTGAGGCGCAAGGTTCGGGGTGAGGACATAATCGATCCAGCCAGCGGCGCCGAAAATCCGCGGTTAGCAGGTGAAGGATATGGGATTGTTCGAGAAACTTAAAGTGTCTCTCAGCAAAACTTCCGCTTTTCTACGGGAAGGAATAGACAGAGCATTGCGGCCCGGGGCGATCGGGCCGGAATCCTTCGAAGAGATCGAGGCCCTTCTGATACAGGTGGACGTAGGGGTCAAAGCGGCGGGGGAAATAGTGGAGGAAGTCAGAGAGAGGGTCAAACGGGAGAAGCTCCAGGATCCCGACAGGCTAGTATCTTTGATTGAGGAAAAAGTTTCGACCATCCTGCGTACAACGTCAAAACCGCTTCGAGTTTCTGATTGTCCCCCGACGGTGTACCTCCTCGTAGGGGTGAACGGTTCGGGTAAAACCACGACTGCGGCGAAGATCGCGTACCGCTGGATTTTGCAGGGGAAGACGGCGATAGCTGCCGCCTGCGATACGTTCAGAGCGGCGGCCGTTGAGCAGCTCGAAGTCTGGTCGAGACGGGTGGGGATGGAAATCGTAAAGCACCAGGAGGGTTCCGACCCGGCAGCGGTGGCCTTTGACGCAGCTCACGCAGCTCTTGCCCGTCGAAAGGATCTCTTGATCGTGGATACCGCAGGCAGGCTTCACACAAAGAAAAACTTGATGGAAGAGTTGAGAAAGATCGTGAGGGTCATCGCCAGGGAGATCCCCGGCGCTCCCCACGAAGTCCTTCTCGTCATCGACGGCACGACCGGACAGAACGGACTCACTCAAGCCCGGGTCTTTACGGAAGCGGTGGGGGTGACGGGGGTCGTCCTCACCAAGCTCGATGGGTCCGCCAAAGGCGGCATCGCCGTGGCTATCGCCAGCGAGCTCGGCCTTCCCATCAAGCTCGTGGGTACGGGAGAAGGACTGGATGACCTCAAAGATTTCGACCCCGCCGACTTCGCCAGGGCTCTTTTCGCCAGAGATTAAAGCGACCGAGTCTTCCGGCCCGTTTCACCTCATGAGCATCCACTCGAGAAACGCCCACGACTCCGCCTCCGCTTCCACCACCTTGCTCACGGGTTTCCCCTGACCGTGCCCGGCTTCCGACTCAACCCGCAGCAGGGTGAGCGTGTCCGGGGGAAAGGGTTTGGAGTTTGCCTGGGAGCCCCCAAGTTGGTCATCAGGTAGAGGGTGTCGCCGACGCTGATGCCCCAGGACAGCGCCTCTTCCCCCTCGATCACCGGGATGAACGGCGCCGTCCTGGAAGCTTCCGGGTCCGACGCGTCGCGGAAATAAAGGTCGGTCCTGGTCCAACCGGAGCTTGCCGAAACGAATAGGTAGCGGCCGTCGTCCGAGTATTCAACCGAGAACATGTCTTCTTTCCTTCTGCCCTCGCCGAAAATCAGAGGGTCGTTGGCTGGGTCGTCGCCCAGTTTGTGGTAGAAGACGCGGCTGTAGTAGTTTTCGTCGCCTGCGGGAACCTGTCCGGGCCGGGGATAGCGGGTGTAATAGAAGCCCTTTCCGTCCGGGTCCCAGGCGACGCTGGAGTACCGCGTCCTCTCTATTCGATCGGCGAGACGCTCCCCCGTCGCCACGTCGAGAACGTGGAGCACGCTCCATTCGTCGCCCTTTTGGGAATAGCCGTAGGCAAGGAGCTTGCCGTCGTGCGAGGGGTACCACCAGTCCAGAGCCACGAGCCCACGGTCGCTCTCTTTATTGGGGTCGAGGAGCATCCTCTCTTCCCGGGTCGTCTCGTCCATCACGCACAGGATGGGCTGGTTCATACCCGCCCTCCGGCGAAGGAAGAACAGCTTGGAACCGCGCCTTTTAACCGATCCCACTATTTCGCGAGAAAGGAGATGGTAAAGTTCGTCCCTGATTCCCGCCTTCCACGGGAGGCCGCTCAGCACGGCATCGGTGCGCTCGTTTTGCTTTGAGGTCCATTCTACGGTCTCGGGACTGTCGCTGTCTTCCAGCCAGCGGAACGGGTCCTCGATGCGTTGGCCGTGAACCATCTCGACGACGATCTTCTGCGGGGTTTCCGGTGGCGGTGGAATGTGAACTTTGCCCATTGTTTACGCTCCTTCCGTGAACCTGAATTGCGACTTATTTTTTTGCACCCGAACGAGATAATCCTTCCCGCGCAAAACCACCGCTTCTCCAGCGCGGACTCTTCTTGGGTGGCGCCCGACGAGAGCCCTGAGATTTAGAAGATGTGCTCTTTTGCCGCGCTTGTCACCATTGGCGTGGCGATACCGATGGGCAAAAACTGCCGCCGAAGATGTTGACTGTATTCCCCGGCACATCTACAATGCAAGGTGTATTGCTCGTAACCCGTACACTGCCGCTGGAAGAAGGAGGACGGTCAGGCTGGGCGTCACCGGTGACGTGAACGAAGTGGCCAGGCTAGGGCTTCTGAAAGACCTCTACGAAGGTCTTCTGGCACCGAGGCAAAGGGAGGTCGCGAGGCTCAAACTCGACGAGGACCTTTCGTTTTCGGAGATCGCCTGCGAACTGGGTATATCCAGGGGGGCGGCCCAGGATGCTTTCCAGTCGTGCGTGGAGGCGTTGAACAGGTTTGAGCAGGAAATAGGCTTTCTAAAGTACAGTCAAGAAGTCAACCAGAAATTCAAAAGGCTGAAAAAGCTTCTCGAATCCATGGACCAGTCTAACTGGACGTCGGTGAAGGCAGAGGCCCTGCGGCTTCTGGAAGAAGCGGGCACCGCAAGTGAAAAATGAAACCAGCGGGCTACCGCAAGGGCGCGGAGTCCAACGTCGCCGGTGGGGGGCAGCTGCAAGGGAGGCCGGAACCGGTGAGGAAACCAGGAGGCGAGACGGCGTGCCGTTCGAAGGCCTGACGCAGAAGCTTTCAGACATATTCAGAAAGCTCCGGGGAAAAGGGAAGCTCACCGAGGCAGACGTGGATGCCGCGCTACGGGAAGTCAGGCTCAGCTTACTCGAAGCCGACGTCAACTATAAAGTGGTAAAGGAATTCATCGCCAACATACGCGAGCGAGCCGTCGGTGAAGAGGTACTTTCCAGCCTTACCCCGGCGCAACAGGTGATCAAGATCGTATACGAAGAACTTGCGGCCATAATGGGAAAGGACGTCCGTCGGCTCAACCTCGCCGGCTCTCCACCCGCGGTAATCCTCCTGCTCGGCCTTCAGGGCTCCGGCAAAACCACGACGGCCGGAAAGATCGCTCTTCTTCTCAGGAAACAGGGTAAGCACGTGATGTGCGTTTCCTGCGACGTCTGGCGGCCTGCAGCGCAGAGGCAGCTGGAAATCGTATCTCAGAAGGCTGGCGCAGTGTTCTTCACGCTGGGAGGCAATTCCAAAGCTGAGGATATCGCGGCCGCGGGGATAAGTCAGGCGAAACGGCAGGGCTACGACGTGGTTATCCTCGATACCGCCGGACGGCTGCAGATCGACGAGGATATGATGGAAGAAGCCAGGAGAATCGCTTCCGTTTCCGCGCCGCAGGAAAAACTCCTCGTCGTCGACGCCATGACGGGACAGGAGGCATGCAGAGTTGCCCAGGTTTTCGACGAAAAGGTGGGTATTTCCGGGATAATCCTGACCAAACTTGATTCCGACGCTAGAGGCGGCGCTGCGTTGTCCGTCGTCAAGGTCACGGGGAAGCCGGTTCTCTTCGCTTCGGTGGGGGAAAAGCTCGAGGATTTCGAGGTCTTCCACCCCGACAGAATGGCGTCGCGGATCCTCGGTATGGGCGATGTGCTAACTCTTATTGAAAAAGCTCAGGAAGCCATCGACGAGGCAAAAGCGCGGGAGTTCGACCGGAAACTCAGGAGAAACGAGTTTACCCTGGACGATTTCCTCGAGCAGATGAGAGACATGAGAAAGATGGGCTCCATTGGAGACATTCTGAGGATGATCCCCGGTTTGTCCCGGGCGAAATTGGACCTTGATGTAGATCCCAAGGAGTGGACTCGGGTGGAGGCCATCATCCAGTCCATGACAAAGGAGGAGAGAAGGAGACCCGAGATCATAGACGGATCCAGAAAGAAGCGAATAGCTAAAGGCAGCGGTACTTCGGTACAGGATGTCAACAGGCTCCTTAAGAAGTTCGCCGAAGTCCGGAAGATGATGTCGCGGCTGTCTTCCATGGACAAGGCCGGGAAGTTCCCGTTTTGAGCGGGACGCGGTCGGCGGTTGAGTATTTCTGCCGGCGTCGTGCGGAATAGGCGAAAGCGCGTGCCGGGGAATGGAGGGTACGGTCGGAACCAGGTGCCCGGGTGAGTCCACCGGGACCGGCACCGCCCGGAACGGGAATCTCGCGGCACAATCTCTAGAAAGGAGAGGTGAAAGCTTGGCGGTAAAGATCAGACTCAAGAGGATAGGTTCAAAAAAGGCTCCGGTCTACCGCGTGGTGGTGGTTGATTCAAGGGCTCCCAGGGACGGGCGCAGCATCGACGAACTGGGGTATTACAATCCCAGGACCGAGCCGCCCACCTTTAAATTGGAAGAGGAAAAAGCTATATTATGGTTGAGACGCGGGGCACAGCCTACGCCTACTGCGAAGAGCCTATTGACAAAAGCGGGTATCATGGAAAGATGGCAGGCGTTGCGGAAAGAAGAGGGGACTCGCTAACCTTACGAACGAGGAGGATGGGTTATGTTGCGTGACCTTGTGGAATTCATCGTCAAGTCGATAGTGGATAATCCCAACGGCGTTCAGGTCAAAGAGGTTGAAGGCGAGAGGGCCTGCGTTTTTGAGGTACGCGTAGCCACCGAGGACATGGGTAAGGTCATAGGCAAGCAGGGCAGGGTCGTCAGGGCTATCAGGACCCTCGTACAGGCCGCTGCGGCCAAGGAAGGCAAGAGGGCGGCCGTGGAGATCCTGGAGTAATGGCGGCTGTGCGCCCGCGTGACCCATGCTGTTATTCAGGTCTGTCACCGTCAAGTCCAGGGTAACGCCTGGACTCAAGGAAGAGCTTGCCCGCGATATTCAAGAAGAGATTCGCAGGCTCGACCTGGAGCTCCGGGCCATCGAGGAAGAGCTCGCCAGGCGCCGGGCCCTGGGAGCTAAAGGCGAAGCCGTAGCCCGGCTGGAAAAAGAAAGGGCGGACAAGGCTTCGAGGCGGCAGAGCCTCATCAAAAACCTCGAGGACATCGCCGGTCTTGAAATCGGGCAGGAAGTGGTGAGAGGGCAGGTCCAGGGACTGGTCGAGGTGAAGCCCGGGGACATCTGGCCTGAAGTCTTGGCCGCCGAAATAGTGATAGAGGACGGTGTCGTCCTGGCCGTCAGGGACGGGCGGTCGTTCAGCGTAGACCTGGGTCGCAAGATGCGACCGCAAGGGGAGCCCGGCGCAGCACAAGACCCCGCAACTCAGGATGCGGGAGGCCTGGAAGGAAATCGGGGAAAAGAGGGCGGGTAGCGTGAACGTCTACATCCTCACTCTATTTCCCCAGATGTTCTCAGGAGTACTGGGAGCAAGCATTCTCGGCAGGGCCATCGAACGGGGAGTCATCCGGGTGAAGCTGGTGGACATAAGGGATTTCACCCACGACGCTCACAAAACGGCCGATGACTACCCGTACGGAGGCGGTCCGGGTATGGTGATGAAGCCCGAACCCATCTACGAGGCGGTCGATGCTGTGAAGGAGGAAATCGCGAGTTCAGGGTCTCCAGATGCACCGTACATTTGCCTTCTGACTCCCCAGGGCGAGACTTTCTGCGACCGGATGGCCCGGGAACTTGCCGGAATTTCCAATCTCGTGCTCATTTGCGGACATTACGAGGGGTTCGACGAGCGCGTGAGGTACCTCGCCGACCGGGAGATATCCATCGGCGATTACGTGCTGACGGGCGGGGAAATCCCAGCCATGGTGGTACTGGATGCGGTGGCCAGATACGTTCCGGGGGTGCTCGGAAGCGACCAGTCGCCCAGAAGCGAATCGTTTGCCGACGGTCTCCTGGAGGGGCCCCAGTACACTCGGCCCGCCGAGTATAGGGGTATGAAGGTGCCGGAAATCCTGCTGTCCGGGGACCACGAAAAGATTCGGCGATGGCGGCGGAAGCAGTCGCTCAAGCGCACTCTCGAGAGAAGACCGGATCTTCTGGAGAAAGCCGTACTTACACCGGAGGACAGGGAGTTGCTTCTGGAGATAGCCTGGGAGGCGGACGCCGGCGACGATTTGGGAACAAACGCGTCCGGCAGAGGCGCGCAACCCGGTGTGAAATGATAGAATCAGAGCGTTCAAGTGGAAAGGGTGATGGCAATGGATCTCGTGAGCCTTGTGGAGCGGGAAGGCATGAGGGAAGATATCCCCGACTTCAGGCCAGGTGATTACGTCAGGGTGCACTACAAGGTAATCGAAGGAGGCCGCGAACGTATTCAGCCTTTTGAGGGCACCGTTATCGCACGTCAGCGCGGCGGAGTCCGGGAAACCTTTACGGTGCGAAGGGTCTCGTACGGAGTCGGGGTCGAGAGGACTTTTCCCGTGCATTCTCCGAGGATCGACCGGATCGAGGTCTTGAGGAGGGGCCGGGTGCGCAGGGCGAAACTGTTCTATTTGAGAGGGCTGTCGGGTAAAGAATCCCGCATTGAGGAAAAGCGGCAAAAGTAGTCTCGACAACCGGGGCTCACCCCGCAAGGAGAAAACGAGAGTGGAGTTCCTGAAGGATGTCGTAAGTATCGTAGTAGTGGCCCTCATCCTGGCCATCTTCATACGAACTTTTGTCGTCGAGACCTATGTGGTGCAGGGGCCATCTATGATGCCCACCCTAAAAGACGGCGAGCGATTGCTGGTGAACAAGCTCGCCTATCGCTTTTCCAAACCCAAACGCGGGGACGTAATCGTATTCAGGTACCCCCTTGACCCGTCCAAGGATTACATCAAGCGGGTTATCGGAATCGAGGGGGACGTCATAGAAATCCGCACGGGGAGAGTTTACCGGAACGGCCAGCTCGTCGAGGAGCCTTACGTCTTCCACCCCGGTCTGTTCAGCATGTCAAGTTTTGTGGTCCCGCCCGGGACCGTTTTCGTCATGGGCGACAACAGGCAGAACAGCGAGGACTCTAGGAGCTTCGGCCCCGTGGAGCTCCGTCTCATCAAAGGAAGGGCGTCCATTGTAATCTGGCCGTTTAAGTTCGCCGGGGTTATCCGATGAAGCGGCGGGGAAATCCTTTGATGACACCGGGGAGGAGGACCTTCCTCTCCGTCGTCGACGTAATCTTGTTTGCCCTGGATGCCCGGATACCGAGGACTTCGATACGGGTGGCCAGGAAGTACCTTTCTCCCAGAAAATTCGTTTACGTCCTCACCAGGACCGACCTGGCCGACCCCGCAGCCACCAGGAGCTGGATTGCCGCCCTGGAAAGTGAGGGGAAGCCAGCCTTTGGCGTGCAGGCCAATACGGGCGAGGGCATGAAAGAGCTCCTCGCCTTCCTCAGGAGCGAACGGGAAAGGCTGAACCGGACGAGACCTCCAGGCACGCTCGAAAGGCCCCTCAAACTGATGGTTTTTGGCTTACCCAACGTGGGGAAATCCTCCATCATCAACCGGCTTGTCGGCAGGGTGAGAGCACCCGCCGGCGCAAAGCCCGGTCTCACCCGAGGAATCCACTGGATACGGTGCGGGGAAGAATTCCTTCTCCTGGACACCCCCGGTGTGCTTGAGCCCGGCGCGGTCAAAGGAGATACCTTGATGGCCCTAGCTGCCACCGGTGCGATTCCGGAGGCCAGGTACGACCCGCTGGAAGTGGCTCTCTGGCTGATAGAGCGGCTGGCTCCGGCTAAGCCAGGTGGGGTGCCTGACGAGTTCGGTTTTAGGGCGAGTTTTTCAGCCGACCTGGAGGCGGCGGAGCCGGTACGCTCCGGGGATAGCCGCGAACTGCTCACCGGCGAGCCAACGGTGTTGCAGGACGCGGCCGGGCCGCCACCGAAGCCGGCCCTCCTTTTCCTGGAACAATTCGGAAGGGAAACGGGTCAGGTCAAGAAAGGCGGAGAAGTTGACCTGACCCGAGCTGCCCAGCTTTACCTGGCCCGCTTTCGGAAGGGTGAGTTCGGCCCCGTTACGTTGGAGCTCCCCGATGAGGGTATTCCCCGATGAGAGCATTCGTTAAGTGCGACAGCTCATTCGCTCAGGATGAACGTGAGATTGACGAGGGGAGATTCCTCGACCGTCAGAATGACGATACAATCCTTCCTACGCCCGTCCGCGAACGCGGAAAAGAGCACGTCGTTGGGACCGACAGGCGCCGTGATCGGTACCTTGGATTCTCCTAACCACCGTGTCGGGCCATCCGGGCGCATCGCAATCGTTTCTCCAAAAAGCGTGGCGGTCACGGCTTCAACTCCCGTCCCGGTGTAAGCCAGAAGCAACACGGTCTGACCGCGTGACGCCGGATTCGGTCTCACTTCGGCTGTGATGGTCAGCGGATCGAGCCTTGTCAGATACAGCGTTTCTTCCCTGACAGCGCCTGGGAAAACCGCACGAACTTCAACCGGCTGTTTTCCCACGGGAAGCCACGGACCCATTTCCAGCGTAGCGGTCCACGATTGCGCGCCGGGCGCGGATTCCAGGGGCACCGTACGACCGCAGATAAAAGTCGCCGTTACGGCCAGCGCGGCGGGCCTGGTTTCGGCCAGGACAAATACGGTGTCACCGTCGGCTGCAATTTCGGGATGAAGACGCGCCGTTAGAAAGTGTTTGACCAGGTACAGGGGCTTCCTGACCGAGAAGAACTGGTTTCCCAATCTGTCCTTCACCCAGAGCTGGTAAAAGTACTGTCCCGCGGGCAGGGGTCGTCCCGAGGAGTCCGTCCCGCCCCACGCCGACCTACGGGGAGGCGGCCCCGGGGCTTGACCCGGGTTGAAGGTGAACACGGTCTGGCCTGTGGCATCCGTTATCCCGCCGTTCCACGAGACGATGTTCCGGTTTTTGAGCCACGTGAATTCGAACTCGACGGTCTCGTCGACCCCATCTCCGTCCGGCGAAAACCACGGGGGGTGCGCCTGGGCCCTCACCAGGCAGCTTTTGTATACAATGGTGGCCATCTCGCACCTCATCATCGGCCGCCGCGGTTGCAGGGTACCGTCGCCGCAGCCTTGAACGATGCCCAGACGCACGGACAGTGCCATGCTTTTGAGCCGTTCTCGTGAAGTCGTATGACCATCGGTAAACCTCGAAAGGATTCGCCTGGCTTCGTCCTCCGGGATGAGCTGAGCCATCGGCCACAAGTCCAGGCATCTCACGAGAAACTCCACGGCGTCTTCCCTGGTAACCTCGGCGTTGGGGAAGAGATTCCGTCCTGGGGGGACGAAACTAATTCCAGCCCGGACGCATGCTTCTACGTACGCCCAAATCTTCTTGCCGTTCAGGATCGTAAACGAAGGGCCTACGTCCGGATAAGAGGGGACGGGCGGTTCAAAAGGTTCGAGCTGAAATGCTTTGGCCAGCAATAGGAGGAATTGCGCCCTATCACACAGCCTGTTGGGCCAAAAATACGACCGGCCGGAAGGGTAAACGTAGCCGTCGGCAACCTCCTCTTCCCATAAGACGCGGACGTAGGGACGGGCCCAGTGACCAGCGAGGTCCCGGTACCAGGGATCATTGGTCGCGGCGCCCGGGGCCGAAGCTGCGAGGGAAGTAACAGCGCCGGCGGCAGCGTATGGGGCGGAGCTCTGCGCACGGGCGCCGAGACCAGGACCCGCTTGGGCGACGAGCGTCTGGAAGAACACAAGCAGCGCGAGCACAAAAACGCTCGGGAGACGG
Organism: Candidatus Fermentithermobacillaceae bacterium; assembly: GCA_014896535.1. GTDB lineage: Bacteria > Bacillota > Sulfobacillia > Fermentithermobacillales > DUSS01 > DUSS01. The sequence continues at coordinate 116,477 of JADBKE010000007.1, read as the reverse complement.
GCTCGAGCAGAGGGCATCCGTGCTCGTTGCCGGAAAAATCCTTTCCTGGCTGACCAGATGCGGGGGCGTGTTTTGGTTTCGTATTTCAACAGGCCCTTGTTGCTACTCCGGGCGTGAGCCTGATTGCCAAAGACGGCAAGTGTTGATTTCATCTCTTGATAGGCCCTTGTTGCCACCGGCGATCACAATATACCAGAACCTGGTAGTCAAGTGCAACCGCGTCCACAGAATAACGCCGGCGAATGAGCGAGGTGCCCGTTCGGTGTACGCCGGCTGGACCTGAGTCTGTTGCCGCCCGAAAGGTCTTCCGCGCGGTTTCATCCGCAGAGGCCTCAAAATGTGAAGCAAGCAAGGTGATCCGGGGAATCCTTCTTTGCGGGATATGCGCCTCGGGGTACAGGTGCCCTTTGCCACCGGGGCCATCGGGAACAGCTGCCAAGGCTTTGGGGGGTGTACGTTTCTTGCGAGAGCCCGTCAGATTTTCGTGGAGGCATCCGTGGAATGCCGGTTTTCTCATCATTGTGCTCGGAGGTTGGGCTGCTTACATATGGAAAGGCCTTGACGGAAGGTTCGTTCTCCTGGCCCTTTTCGTCTGGGTATTGTTGGGATGGTTCATCTGGCGCGAAATCCTTCTCGAACACGCCGGTTTCCTCGACAGGTGGCTATGGCACGACTACGACAAAGCTAACCTCCGCTACAGGAGGGCGGTGGATACCGGAAAAGCTACCGAAGCAGCGTACATGGCACTGGCAAGCCTCGCCTGGGGAGAGGGCGATCTTCCTGAGTCGGCGAGACTTCTCGAAGAGGGTCTCAAAAGAACGCCTTCGGACCCGCACGCGCACTACCTCCTCGCCAGAATTTTGTCCCGGCTTGGTCGTCACGAAGAAGCTCTAGCGGAAGCCATCCGGTGTCAGGAGCTCACAAGTGACGGCCCCCTAGCTTCGATGGCCCTGGGGGAAGTCCTCGCGGCCAAGGGGGAACTTGAGGCCGCTGCGTCCGCCTATCAAAAGGTTCTCGAAGACCTTCCGACTCTAGCCGAGGCCCACATCGGACTGGGCGCCGTTTACATGGCCCAGGCGGAACATAAGCAGGCCGGATTTCATTTTCAAAAAGCCCTCAAGTCTGCTCCGAGAAACCCTGACGCTCATTACTGGATGGGCGTCTGGGCGCGCAGTCAGGGTGATGTCCTACTGGCAATGGAAGAGTTCCAGAAAGCCATGATCCTGAGAAACCCCGACGACAGGGCTCATCGCGTTCCCTACAAAGACATAGCCGAAGCCCTTGCGTGGGCGCGCAGGGCTGTAGAGGGGAGTTAGTCTGAGCTCTTCGGTTGTGAGCTTCACATCCGTCTCGGGCTATCTCTACATGGTAACCCTCGTGATTCAGTTCCAGTTGAAGGAAACGGGCCAGGCTGGCCTCATCTTCAACCACGAGAATGCGAGGCTTGGCGTTTGTTTCCATAGCGCAACCACCCAGATTACTTCTACAGGTGCGAGATTAGAAAATCCTTAAGCTCAAGTTTAATCTGCTTCTAACTGAGGTTTAATGGAATTCCAAAATGAGTCGAGTAGATTGCCTACTGAGCCGGAAACGGCTGTGGCTTCTCGAAACCCAGCGCGAAGGGGGTGACTAGCTCTGTACCGGAGATGAAGTGTCAAGAGACGGTTGATGTTGGCGAACAGGGATAAGTCAATCAGAAGAATTCCAGCCTAACCGCAGTTGACAGGAGGTACTTCAAATGAGCAAGAAACTGATAGCCTGCTTGGTCTTGGGGATGCTGACACTTGGGGGACTCGCCGGTCTGGGCGTGTACAACGCTCAGACGGCAAAGGCGGCAAATGGGGTAGGCCAGGCAGCAGGGGTTACGCAACCGGCAACCCAAAACGCTGCTCCAGCACAGGGACAGCATGAAGCCCAAAACCCGTCGTACACAGCCTCTATCCGCGTGCCGAACCCGCAGGATACCGCAGAAGACGATAATCAGGACGACGAAGCGACCGAAAGCAGGTCCTTGCAGCAACTGGCGAAAATCACCCCCGAACAAGCTACTGCGAGCGCCCTGAAGGCGGTGCCGGGACAGGTCGTCAAGGTTTCTCTCGATAATGAAAACGGTAACGTGGTATACAGCGTCGAAATAAAGACGTCGACGGGGACCGTGGACGTCAAGGTTGATGCGGGTAACGGAACGGTGCTCGCACAGGACAGCGGAGAATATGAGGACGCTCGGGAAATAGGCGGTTCCGAAACTGAAGGCGATTAGACGACCGTCTCCCAAATGACCCGGCGGTGGTAATGCTGGATGCCACGACAGAGGATCGCGGCCCTCACCGCCAGCTAGTGAAAAGCGGCACCTCGTAAGCAGGTGCCGCTCGACCATTATTTCCGGGCATGCTGCCAAGGTTGCTGCGAAAGTGGTTACTTCTGCCGTACAGGCCGAGGTTGAAAAAGGAACAACGATAGGGTAGATGCACGAGCACCTTGTCTCGGATTGAGATAACTTTTCGTGACACGAAGAAGCTGTCCCCAACGACCCGCCCGGTGGGCACGAGCCCGGATAGGTGGATGTCGCACAACTCCGTCCGTGCCCCCAGGGTTCGCAGGGGTGATCCAGTGCACTACGTTGCTTTTGACGCGTATCAGGGCTACTGCGAGGGTACAGAGCTGGTCGGCGGAAAGCTAAGGCGCTTCCGGTTCCCTAACACCTACGGGGACTCGGCGCGCCTTACCTCAGACAGACCTCAAGTGTTACGGCCCAACGCATCTCCCATTCTCCAGGTTAACGACTCGATCTGCGTGGGCTATAGTATCCGCCCGGTGTGTCGCGAGGATGATTATGCCATCCCGCTGGAACTCTTTGAGGCGCGTCAGGATCTGGCTTGCTAACGGCGGATGCACACCCGAGAGTGCTTCATCTAGAACGAGAATCTTCGGCCTGCCAACCAGAGCCCTCGCCAGACCCACTCGCTGCTGTTGACCCAAACTCAGCCCGTAACCTTTGTCCCCAAGCACAGTATCAAGACCGTCGGGCAGTTCCTTTACGAACTCGTTCACTCCGGATACTTCACAGGCCGCGGCGAGACCTTCAGGACGGACTTCTCTGCCGAGAAGGATGTTCTCCTTCAGACTGGCGTGGAACATTCGGGGATTCGGCACCACATACGACACCGCGCCTCTGAGTTCGTCGGGATGTAGTCCGGAAGTCTCGTGCCCAAACACCCTGCACACTCCTCGCCACGGCTTTAAGAATCCGGCGATTATCTGGAGAACGGTGCTTTTACCTGAACCACTCGCACCCACAATACAAAGTGTAGAACCTCTGTCAGCGGATAAGCTTACCTCATGGATAACAGGCGAGTCCGGCTGGTACCCAAAAGTGATGCCCTCGAGGAGCACTGACGGTACGGTCAACTCCGCCGGCTCACCTTCACTAGGGATTGGATCTAGTGTCTTCAAAAACTCGGTTATCCGGTCCCAAGCCGCCTTAGGTCCAGCAAGACTTGCGGACACCCTGAAAACCTCTTTGCAGGCATTGAAGAACCCTGATGTGTAAGACACGTAAGCAAGAAGGAGTCCGAGCTGCATCGTACCGTTGATCACGAAGTAGCCGCCAACCACGAGCAGGGTGACCTGGGAGATGATGAGTGAACCGAATACTGATGAACCCAGCAACTGGAGAGCTATTGCTTGCTTCTTGACCGCGGACATCACCTGCTTTGCGGCTTGAAGGACACGTGCCACCGACCAGTTTCTGGCCCCCACTGCGTACACGTCAGTGGTCCTGGCTAAATCGTCTTGGAGAACCGAGTTCAGACCCTCTATCGCAGACTGTACCTGCTGGCCGCGGCCGTACAGGACCGGGGAGAATCGCCTTGGGCCGAGCAGATAAATGGGTAGGAATAGCAGTGCTATCAGGAAAAGGCGGTAATTCAGGGCAACTAGCACCGCCGTGTATACGATTAATGTTCCAAGCGTACCAGCCAGCTCGGGAATAACCTCATTAAAAGTCTCGCTCACAGATGAGGCGTCCGATAGCATCAGTGATACTACCTTACCAGGCTCAACTCGGGTTTGCGTTACGTAACTACTGGCCCGGTACTTCCCGTATATCTCCTCTCTGAGCGAGAGCAATATCTTCTGCGAGTAAAGGGTCGAGATGTATGTATTGAGAAGCATTGCCCCGATCTCAAGTACTGCAGTCGCGACAAACAGGGCTGCTGCTGCGGGTAGCAAGTCGGCTCGTTTCGGCATGATTACCGAGTCTATGAAGACCTTCTGAGCCCAGGGATAGCCCATACGCGCCACACAGTGAAATACCCCTATCCCTATCACCACAGCCGTCAGTACACGATATCTGCGCATCAAAGGGAACATCCATGCAAAATTAGCGATCATAGGAATCACTACCTCCCGTTCTCATTCGACGTCGTTTGTTGCCTTTGTGAGTGTGTCCACGAAACATTGCCAGGCTGCTTGATCGCTGTGGAGTTTGGAAAGCCTCTGTGCAGCGTACGCAATGGTCTGCCTCTGGAGCTCACACCATGCGGGGTCATTGTCTGTAAGGCACCCGGTCGCCCAGAAAGCACTTCCCATACAGCCGCCGCATATGTTAGAGGCCCAGCAAGAACTGCAATTACTGCGGTTGGACTTGCGTGCGGCCCGGATAAAGGTGTCTCTTCGTTTTTCAAAATCGGATTTGTCGAGATGGAAAATGTTCCCTAGCAGGAATTCCGCTGCACCCACAAACATAAAGCACGGATGAAGGTCTCCATTGGAATCGACGCAGAGGGTCGAAACACCTGCAGGACAAAGGTACTCGCGCTTGCGACCGTCGGCAAAAGCGCCGAGAATGTTCACTAGGAGCGTGTACCAGCGGGGACGGCCCTCGACAAATGACTGTAGACAATAGTCAATAGCTTGTTTGTACTCGCGTATTAGGATATCGGGCTCGAACCCGCGGTAACCATTCCTGGGTGCTACTGGCACGATATGAGGCCCGTCTATCCCGATGCTATGAAAGAACTCGATCAGGTCTACAAGAGAGTACCCACGTTTTATATGATCTGGTGTGAAAGTAGCTTCAACGCCTACTCTAGTGAACTGCTGAGCCCACCGTAAGTTATCTAGGACGGTATTGAACGAGCCGCGCCCATCGCTGTAGGGTCTCAGAAAGTCGTGTATGTCCTGGGGACCATCGATGCTGAATGTCAGGGTCATCTTGTGGGTTTCGAGAAGGTGCTGAATTTCCTTCCGCGAAAAGGTGCCATTAGTCACAATTCCAAACAACTGTGGAGCGTTGTCTCCGCCGAGCGCGTCAAATACCCGGTTGATTGCTGCAATGTTCATGGTGGGTTCGCCGCCGAAAAACATGTAGAAGTCGGGCCCTCCTATTTTCTCAACACAGGCTCGAGCTATAGCTACCGCCGATTCAGGCGTCATCGAAAGTCGCGTTGCCACGCTGCGCGATGAATTCAGGGAGTCTGCCAGATGCTTCCATCAGTTGTAGCATTCCAATCCGCACCCCCTGCCGCAACCGTCGCCACACCCCGAGCCGCACCATTTTCCGTCAGCGAGTAGGCGGATCAGACCCGTGGAAGCTGGGAGACTCACCTTTTCCACTTTGAACACATTTCTCACCTCCTTCGAGTCTAGCCTGGTTTCGTGCGAAGCCCTCCTTTCAGCATGCGGCAACTCCAGATGAAGTCCCCAATTCAGACAGTACAAGGCTAGTCGGCCTGGATCAAGCTGCTTGGTGCTTCCACGTTTCATGTGGTTCACCGGGGGTAAAACGCGGGATATTGGATGAACTCCCTGGCACGTGTGTCCGAGGTCCGAGTCGCTTACCGGCAAATTCCCGAGCACTGGGACCGTTGATACGGCTGCGCCATGTATATGTTCGCCGTCAAAAACTATTCTTACGGCAAACAAGCAAGGTAGAGGTATCTCTCCTGCGCTATGCTCCAGTATCCTACTTTCCTGAGAAGGAAAGCAATGGGCGGTTAAAGAACAGATAACAGGGGAGGTGGCCAGATGTGAGGCTAAGTCGTACTACAAAATCCTTCTTTATGACTTTAGTGGTGTGGCTGACGGTCTTCTGGTTCGTGGGATGGTCTGCCTTTTCGGGTACGGACACGGTCTGGTCGTGCCCATCTGGACTCCTAATCGATATCGGCAGTAGGGAGAACCCCCCCCCACGTTGTCCGCCACGGTCCGCAGATGCCTCCGAAGCCCCCTATTGGAGGGGATGCCCTACACCCGTCGATCGGGGGAACCAGGATCGTAGAAGCTGAGCAGGTACCGCAAATGTAAGCGTAGCGTACGGAAGACGAACAGGCCTTTTCCAGGAGGAATCACTCATGCCGTCACAAGCGCTCTTTTCCCGTAACGTGAAAGCATTCCTCGAGATGAGAGGCCTTCGACTGAAGGACCTGGCCAAAGGAACGCAGATTTCCGCTTCGCATCTTTCACTGGTACTGAACGGGGCCAAAGGGCTTAGCGACGACATGAAGGATCGGATCGCCTCGTTTCTGGGGGTCCCGTTGTCTGTGCTGTACTCTGAAGAACTGCCCGAGTTATCTACGTGGGAAACCGATCGGACGCAGCCCTCACTGCAAGATCGGGACCGCATGAGACTTCGTCAAGTTATCGATACTTTTCTGGACCTAATTCGCGGCCACGATTTTAGGGCACCTTTTTACCTAACAACAGGCATGCTGAACGATGCGGAAGCGCGCACAGTGCGGAACTTCCTGGCTACTGTTATCAAGGAACTCCAATCCCACAGTTCGATGGTGATCGCGGATACAGTTGCCCTGGAGGAACCCGAAAAGAGACTTCTTGCAGTGTGCCACATTGCTGGCCCGCACGCGAGAAGCGAGTGGGTGCTTGCCACAGCGAACCTTACGGAGCAAGCGTTTATCGAGCTAGCCTCAAATCTTCAAGCTCGGGGCCTGATCACTCTAGCGGAAAGCACCGACGGATATCGCGTAAACCTGAGCGCAGCCGCTCCTCAGTTCCCATTGAGTTGTGTCTACACTCAAGACAAGATTAAAGCAATGTACCTAACCCTTGCCAGGGCCATGGAGATGTATCCAGATTCGGGCCCATTTTTTCAACTAAGGCTGGCCCGGTGCCTCCTCCGTGCGGGCCTCATAGACCAAGCATCGTTTCGATTTGAGCATGCTGCCCGGCTATTCGAGAAGGACGGCTTGTTCACTGATGCAGCAGATGCATGGCATAGAGCCGCTCTGCTCCGTCGTATGATCGAGAACCGTCGTGAGGAGGCGATTCTCCTGTGTGAGGCCGCACGCTGTATGGTATTGGCAGGTGAGGGCGATGCCGCCAGAGCCCTCGGGTCGCTTGCCCTGAGCTGCGCCACCGAGGACCGGCTATCCGATCTGACTGCCGATTTGACTGCCGAAGTGTGCCTTCGGATGGGACACGCATTCTTCGATAGAGATCCAGTAGGTGCTCTTCGCTGGTACCGTCAGGGCCTTAAGGAACAACACTTAGCACGATCATACACCTACGGGGCTCTCCTTTGCTCAAGCATCTCATGTTTGATCGAACTGACAAGACTGGATGCTGCCGAGCAACAGTGTGCCAAACTGGAGGATTGGTTCTCGGGGCAAGATTCGGCAGACCCCAGGATCGGATTCTTGCGGTGCAATTACGAGCTACTTACGGGAATCATCCATCTTCGAAAACGTAAGTGGGTTGCAGCTAAACAGAGGTTCCTCAGTGTTTTGCAGGACGAACATGCCACAGAAGCTCACCGGGCTGCTGCCCATAATAACCTGGGGATGATCCTTTACCGCGAGGGCCGGTTACAAGAAGCCAAGGAGCACATCGAGAAGGGCGCGGGTCCATATGTCGACAACCCAGCCCATCCTAATATAGCCTACACCCAGGTGGAGCTCGCCAAGATCTATGCTAGAATGGGTGAACTGGAAGAAGCTGAGACCTTGCTCAGGAAGGCTGAGCAGATCCTCAATGAAAGGAACCATAACGAAATCGGCTGGATTCGTTTGACCCGGTCATCCATTTTCAAGCAGCAAAACAAACTGAGGCAAGCCATTTCCTGCGCAAGGCAGGCTTTTGATTATTTCCGTAAGAGCGGCGATGAACGGGACTCCGCCTGCGCTGCTCTGTGGCTTTCGAAGCTCCTTGAACAGCAAGGAGATCTTCAGGAATCTCGGTACTGGGACAACTGCGCGTTCACGGTGTACCAGAAGCGGCGCTGGGACCTACGTGATCTCAGAAAAGACGTGGAATTACTCGAGCTGGAGACTGCTTCGCCGGCGACTGCCGGAACAGGACATGGTCCACCGCTAACTGCCCGAACCGAGTACGGTTCACCGGTAAGCGTTCAAACTGAGGGCGCTTAACCTGCACAACCGAGCAGCCCTGGTAACTATCTGCTTGGGGGCGCGCTCCTCGGACAACCAACCGTAGAGCTTACCTATGGTCCGGCTGTCCTCGTTTACGAGAAAGTTGGTGTCAACTACATACGGCGGTACGCTTCCGTACTTGTCGGGCAGCCATACTTTGCGGGTCACTCTTGTGATGCGCATACAGACTGGGGTTCTCGCTGGTATACCTGTTCGGTTCCCGCGCCTGCACGGGGGTTAAGATCCTCGCTGGGGAAAAAGTGGTGGAGGATGACCCCCTGAGCGATATCGACGTGGGCGTGGTAACCGACGGTCCTCTTCCCGGACCCTCAGAGCGTCCTTCCTTTTACGCGAGACTTTACAACGAGTTGGAAGAGCTCTTCAAACCTCTGAGGCTGGACCTTGTTTTTCTCGAGGAGCAGCACCCCGTTTTCCAGGCCGAGGCTATCAAGGGCATATGCGTCTATCAGTCAAGCGAACAGAAGCGGGACGAGTATGAAATAACCCCGGCCAGCATCCTGAGAAACGCTCTCTCCCTTCCCACGGGTCGGGCCACCTGAACCAGCGCCCCGCCGGCCAGTCGTTCTCCTGCGATGATCATTGGTTGTCCATTCACTTCTGACAGCACTGGGGGACCAACGTATCCTGGGGGCAGGAGGGTGCCTCTCAAAGTCCCTGAAGCGTTCAATACCCGCCCGTCCGGAGCGGCGATTTGCACTAATATCCTGCCGTCATCCGCCGACCCTATTAACTCCGGGTCGTCAAGATCTACATGGTTATAGTCGCCGTGCGCCTGTTCGGGACCGGTCATAGCTTGGATTCTCGCCATAGCCGATCCTTAAGCTCAGGTTTAATCTGCTTCTAACTGAGGTTTAATGGAATTCCAAAATGAGTCGATTAACGGAACGGTGCTTGCACAGGACAGCGGAGAATATGAGGACGCTCGGGAAATAAACGCTTCCGAAACCGAGGGCGACTAAGGGACCGTGACTCCCAAATGAGCCGGCGAGGCGGCGGTGATAATGCTGGCTACCGGAATTGAGCACCGCCGCTCTCATCGCCGGGCACTGAGAAGCGGCACCCAGTTGACGGGTTCTGCTTTTCGGCAACCGGGGGACACGGGCGTGAGAGTCGCCGTTGACATACGGGGTCGGAGGTGATTGAACCTTACCCGGAAGACGGGCGTATTCAGATGTTCTTTTCCGGAAAGGCGCACCCGCAGGACGATACGGGCAAGGAGCTAGTTGCAAATCTGGTTCGCTACGCCCCGAAGTATCCCAAAGAGCGTGGTCTTCCTCGAGAACTACGACATGAAAATCGGCCGGCTCATGACCAGGGGTTCGGATGTTTGGCTCAATAACCCCCGGGCGTCCTCTCGAGGCCTGCGGCACCTCAGGTATGAAAGCTGCTATGAACGGTGTGTTAAACCTGAGCATCCTCGACGGGTGGTGGCCGGAAGCCTGTGTTCACGGGGTGAACGGCTGGCAATTCGGGGACGGCGTCGAGGGTTCAGAGGCGCACGATTTGGAGTCGCTGTATAAGGTGCCTTTCGGCGGGGTCCTACCGAGTTATTACGATAGGCGCGACAAGTGGGTCCAGATGATGCGTTCGAGCATCAGCATGTCGCAGAAACGGTTCTCCTGGCACCCCATGATACAAAGTACTACGCGAAGATGTATTGACGAATCCCGGCTGTCTGGTCAGTCTTGGGCGTCCAGACTGGCGGGTGCTGCGCGGGCCTGGGGCACCATCATGCGGAGTTCCGCGGGCCTACTAGTTTCTCACTGTCGGCCTCAAGATGCCGTGATTTTACGTGCTTTCTTAGGTGGCATACGCAGCGCGGTCGAGCAGTTTCCTTACTAAGGCACCCTAAGGGACCGCTACGGCCCGGACCGTTACGTTTTCGCCTTCCGCCTGTTTCAAGATCCAATCCCACGCCCTTTTCGCGCCCTTGAGCACAACGATCCCCGGCAGAGGCGGGTACCTGCCGCAAAGAATCTCCCAAAACGTTCGTTTCACAGCTGCGTAATTTCCAGCAAGGCTGAACTCGGGTGGGTCGGGAAGAATTCCATCTTGGTTTGCCCAAAAGATGAGAAGCCCCAAAAGGACGGTATAGGCCATTTCAACGAAATCACCATGCCCATCGAGGTACGAATACCTTGAAGACCTCCACAGATCCACTAGGTCCGGTATGAGGGGGCGAGTCTTTCGTGCTACATCCCGCGCAGCCATCGAGATTTCTTCCATCAGACCTTCAATCTCGCCCCAAGATACGGAAGGGACGTTGGGAATGAGATACGCGCCCTTCTGCATATTCGCGATGTCACCTTCGAGCTTCATGAGCCCCGAGAGGACCAACGGTTTAAGTACGTGACCATCTATTAGCATGCGGAGATTCTCATCTGCCGTAGAAAAGATGAATTTAGTGTACCTATTCTCCATCAGGGGCAAGAGTTTTCCATAGGCTTTGTAGATTCCGCCCCATGGGAAAGCAAGCCTCGTGTCCCTGCCCACGGGAAGAGCTTTGATCCTGGTAAAGGTCGTGCGGCTACTGGGGTTGAGCGCGAACAGCGTTCCTTTCTTTTGAGCAGGAGTCCTTTTTTCCCAGAGGCCGGCCTTCCTTTCTTCTTCTCGGAGGCGCAAGATGAGGAGGTGCTGGAATATAAGAAGCACTTTGTCGGAAAGCCCACCCGTTCCATGCGAAGCTTCCCGAGGAGCGGGACTCTCGATGCCGGCCAGCCTTAAGAAAAGGTCTTTGACAGGCGGGTAAACCTCTCTCCGGTGATTGGCAAAAAAGCTTTCCAATGTGCTGCCTTCCTCTTCACCAAGGAAGGGGAAAGCAGGAGCTATCCTGCCTTCCAGCACTTTGAAAAAAGATCGAGCCGCCGGTTCTTGCTCAAGCGGCGTGCTGGAGGGCATATTATACAAATCGGCCAAGATCCTTGGAGTCAAGACATGGTACGGCCAGGCCCCGTAAGTCTCAATGATATCGCCCGCGCTGTAGAAGTTCACGCAGAGGAACCAGTCCTCCGCCGTCGGGCCAGAGTCCTTTAGCGATCCAATTTCTCCCGAGCCAACCGAGCTCAAACTGAAGTCTTTCATCAGCCCGTCACTCCCATACTCTGGTCATGGCTTTCCAAACAGGATAATCTCGGGTCGGATGACTCCTGCCCGTATGTGTGTCGTGCCATTCAACGATACTGTGGTGCCATGAAACTCGGCGAAGGTTTCGAAAGTCTCGGGTTTCATGTCCGCGGGGAGAAATCCCTCCATCAGGATGACCGGGAAAGGAACATTTTCGCCTCCGGTTATGCCCATATTCAGCTCCGGACCTGCAAATCTCAGGAGCGTTTCCGACCCGAGATAACCAAGGATCACACCTGCGACTCCCCTCTCCCTGCACAGGTCAAGCGCTTCGTAGCTGGCAGTTCCGGAAGCCACGACTACAGCTCCTTTCGGTAAGGAATCCCGGACCTCGAGGTCCCCTTCCATAACGTGAAGGACCCCATGGGCTTCGCCTCCGAGCCCCCACACACCGTTCAGCAAAGTGGCGACCCCGGTGATCTCGACTTCCTCCGGGCCGATGCGTGTGACGGTGCCTTCGAGGTAAGCGTCGATCTCTAGAGATTTGAATGCTGGCTCAATGGTGATCGTTCCGGTCTTAAGAGATATCTCTCTGATCTTCCCAAAGATAGGCGACTCCACGGTACGCGGCTTCGGTCCCCACTGGATTGACGCAAGGATCTCTCCTTTCATCACAAAACGCCCGGCCTCCACGCCACGGTTGAGGAAATCTTTCACCTGACGGGGGTGCACTCCCAACCTGTTGCTGACTTCCACCGTTACCGGGCCTGTGGCTTCTCCGAGCTCAACGGTCTCTCTGATATAGACGTTTCCAAGGTGCTTGGAAACGAGAGCCATGACGCCCGAAACCGGTGCAGTTACCGAGCGAGGCTCAAAATAATCGCACGCCGCGGCGATCACTTCGCCTTGGACCACGGTCTGACCCGGGCTTTTCAGTACGAAGGGCCGGATGTCGCCGGCATCGATGCCCAGAGCCCGGCTGACATTAACCCGCCAGAGCTTGCCGGGAATGGTTTCGACGCGAGCTATGGGAGTATCCGGATTAACCCGGTCACCTACCGATACGAGCAACCTGGCGGTAGGAGGAACCGCTCGAGTCTTACGTATCTCGGTCCTTTTCACCGACACCCCTCCCCGTATGCACCGATCTGATGTTGCCATTTGGAGACCAGCGCTGCTCTTTCTCCTGGATCTTTGGGGAACTTCAAAGGCCTCCCGCGGCAATCTGCTATGAGTCCCAGGACCCCGCCGGACGTCTTAAACTTTGCCCTGGACCCTCCCCCTATAGACAGACCGCCCAGAGCCTCCACCTCGATTTCCACCTCATCACCCGCCCGGAGAGGGAAAACGTGAATATCTCCTCCGTTGACTATGGCTTCTTGTCCGCCGCTGTGGTGCCTTATCGTGACAGCTAAAGCCGGCTCGCCGGGTGTTACCTCTCCCTCAGGCGCAACAACCGGACCCAACCGCACGAAACAGTCTCTTTCGAGAACATGAAGCGCCATTTCGGGCTCCAGCTGAGACAGGACTCCCAGGTTAGGCATCATGAAGATGCTATCTATTGCAAGGTGTGTGACTCCTACCGGTTGGAAGGCGTTTATGAGCATCAAAGCTGCCTGAGCTCTTTTCGGAGCGTGGGATAGTACTCCTCCCGAACCGACGATAATGTCCACGTCAGATATATCTACCAAAGAGGTTCGGCGAGTTCTGGCCCTGACCTGCTCATCCTGGCCGGTTAACATGGCCATGAGGGGAGACATCTGAACGGGGAGGCTTGAAGCTATCTCTTTGTGCTGGACGAAGGCCAGCCGCAAAGCTTCCGTGGCCAGAGCCTGTTCTATCTGGAGGTCCATAAGCGTCCTGGGGACCGTGGTCGGGTTAATCAGCTTGGTGAAAACCCTGTCCGCAACCTGGTGCCAGGGAACTTCAAAGGGAAGCCAGCGTAACACGTTTTCGACACCTGCTTCAATCAGGACATTACCTGCCGAATAGCTCATTCCCAGGTTGGCGCTGACGGAACGGTGGAAGGATCCGTCTATGACGGAGAAGACATCCGTGGTTGCTCCTCCGATGTCAACTCCCAGAAGGTTGGCCCTATGCCGGTAGGCCAGGACTTCCATCATGCGCCCTACTGCTGCCGGGGTGGGAAGGATGTCAGCATCCACCCATGACCTTAGCTTTTCGTAGCCCGGAGCATGGGCCATGACGTGAGACATAAAGAGTTCATGGATGGCAGTCCTGGCAGGCTCCAGAACTTCCCGCTCCAGAGTGGGGCGGAGGTTCTCTACGACCTTCAGGTCGAAGCCTTCGCTCAGGGTATCCCGGACAAGCGGGGCGGCATCCTTGTTTCCGGCGTATACCACCGGGATTGTGAAACCCTTGCCGAATCTGGGTTTTGGCCTTGCAAGGTTCAAAAGATCGCATATTTCCAGGGCAAAGGCCGCGTTGCCGCCATCATACCCACCCGCAATCAAAACTATGTCTGGTCGAGCATTACGAATAGCGTCGACTCTTGCGAAGGTTGGCCTTCCGTCATCTACCGCCATCACGTCCAGCAATATGGCTCCCGCACCTAAGGCCGCGCGACTTGCGCTCTCCGCGCTTACGCCCTTCATGACGCCGAAGACCAGGACTTGCAATCCCCCGCCGGCGCTTGAAGTAGACAGATACCTGACTTCGGAACCTGGATGCTTCAGTGGGCAGCTGGTGCCAGGTTCTTCGCAAAGGAGCTTTCTGCCAGTACTATCCTCCAGATCCCTGACAGCGTTGATGACGCCGTAAGTCACATCCTCGTAAGGCAACTCGACCGTAGTAGGCGCTTCACCGCGTCCGAGGAGCCTGTATTCGCCGTTCTTTTCTCCGACGAGTATTGCCTTAGTGGTGGTGCTTCCCACGTCGGTGATGATATAGGACTGAGACAAAGGAGATCCCTCCCCCGATTGCGTTTCTCAGTGCATCTCATTTCCTCACAACAAAATGAACGTGCTCCGTGGAATCACGCCAGGGGGCTCCTCGGAAAGCGCTGCCGCAGTCTCGAGCACGTTCTTGTAAGCGCCGGGGTTTTCCTGGCTCATTCTGGTCAAAGGTTCGATGCATCCTGAGGCGTAGCTTTCTGCGCCAGCATAGCACAGGATAGTGAAGGCTGCTTCCTGCAATTCTGCGGTGGCCTTTGAGGGAATTGTGAAGTACGCCTCGGTGAAACCTCCCCCGGACGGCTATTGTTGAATTTCCGGGTAAGCGCAAAGATCTTTTCCTTGCTTTCATAGTACGTCGGATTCTCTGTCAGAAGCGACCTCAGTATTCCCCAGGAATTGGGATAGGCCACCACCGCCACGCCACCAGGCTTCAGAACACGGCGAAGCTCGCCCAGGGCCTTCATCCTGTCCTCTCGCCGAATGAGATGGTACATGGGGCCCATCAAAAGCCCCCCTTTGACCGCGTCCCTTCGCATTTCTTCTCGCGGCTCCAAGGAGGGAGAGTGCCCAAACAGTTTGGGATAGTGGACCAACACGTGCGAAGCAATGATTGCTGAAGCGATCTGAGTCCTTGATGGTTCACCGACTATAGCCAGCCGAGGCAACGATATAAAGTACATCGAATACGGAATCTGTCAGATTCTCACGAAGTTCAGAGTCCGTTTGAATCATTCTCTTTAATGAGAGGTATCCTTCTCTTTCCCTCTGGAATGGCACCTGGGTCCCCCTCCTTTGGTTCGTCATTCCGCTTTCGGCTGCGCAACCCCGCGCCGTGCCGCGTCCTACCGTGCCTCGCTCTTCCGAGCGCTCCAAGAGGAGCACCGAGGTCGGCGTGCTTGTATTCGGCAACAAGCTGTTTTTCTCTTACAGCCAGCGGTTCGTCAAGACGTTGAAATGCATACCTGACATATTCTTCTACTATGTCGTACCCAATGGTACTTCTGCCAAGCGCCCACGCAACCTTCGTTGTTTGACCGGAGCCGAGGAAGGGGTCCAAAACCGTGTCGCCGGGATACGAGTAAAGTTGGATCAGTCTGAAAGGGATGTCTTCGGGGAACGGGCACGGATGATTCAGGGTGCCCGGGGGCACAGGCGCGATGTGCCATACGTTGTTGGCTATTTCTTTGGTAAAAAGCGCATCTATCTGGTATTTTGCGTTTGCCTTTACTTCGGGCGCCACGGTGCGGTGAATCGGAGCACCAGGTTTTCTGAAAATGAGGATATACTCGTTCATGATGTTGGGGTGGTAGTAACCCGGATACGGATGCTGGATGAACACGCCGGCTCTTTTGACGCCTGCGGTGACTTTATGCCAGACGATGTCTTGGTGAAACAGCCACCCGGACCTCGTGAGGCTTGAGACGAGGTCGAACGGTACCGGGTAGAGAACTCCATCGCACAGGACGGTGCCAACAACTACGGCCAGAAAACCACCGGGCCGGGTTTTCTTTAGTACCTCGCCGAATATCCGCGTAGCCCAGGTGATGTATGATTGGTAGTCGTCAAACCCGCTCTTGTATTGACGCGTGCGGTATGACTGCTCGGGATTTTCGGCGTGCCTATCATAGTCGATTGCGTTCCAATATGGTGGAGACGTGACTGTGAGCGATACGGAGTCATCGCGGACGTGGATCATGTTCTCACTGCTGCCAACATACAGCGATACCGTACGACCGCCGCTGGTCTTTGTGAATTCCATCGGTTCTACGCTCCTTTCGGAAGCACAAAGGCAAATGCCGGACGCCGACGGTTGCAATCCGTGTTAGCCGCATAAAGCCAGGACGTTTTTCCGGTCAAATTCGATGTGCCTATAATCAGATTCTCGGGCTGACCGTGCGTCCCACAGGTCACAAAATGAGCGAAAGAGCCACGGTAAGAGTGGAGCCGGGATTCCTTCCTCACTGCCTAACTCGACTGGATATTACACCGCTGATGTCGGCTACAGCAAGACTGTGAGGACTCTGCGTAAAGAGCCGTGGGATTTTGACCGTCAACCCGGCCCCGTTGACGTGGCTTGTATATTGTATATAATATACTTGCCTTACAAACGAGATGGAGGTACCTCGTATGCAGCACCCCTTACTCCTAACGACTGCCACCGACAGACCTGTGACCACCAAAAGCGAGTACGTTTACCGCGTTCTCAGAGAAAACATAATCAGCGGAAACCTGAGACCTGGTACGCGCCTCGGTCAGAAATGGATAGCCGAGCAGCTACAGGTGTCCGAAATACCGGTGCGCGAAGCGATAAAGCGCCTTCAGGC
Organism: Candidatus Fermentithermobacillaceae bacterium; assembly: GCA_014896535.1. Taxonomy (GTDB): domain Bacteria; phylum Bacillota; class Sulfobacillia; order Fermentithermobacillales; family DUSS01; genus DUSS01. The sequence continues at coordinate 99,767 of JADBKE010000007.1, read as the reverse complement.
TGAAGGGCTTGTAACCGTTATACCCCACGCTGGTGCAGAAGTGGCAAAACTCGATCCCCTGGAAATGGAGGAAGTCCTGGCAATTCGAGCCGTACTGGAGGGTCTCGCCGCAAGAACGGCAGCAGAAAGGATCGGGCCGGAGGACATCGTCGAACTCGAGGAATTGTTGAAGCAAATGGATGAGTGCGTGAAACGAAAAGATGCGGTTACCTACGGTTTACTGAACCAGGAGTTTCATAAAATGATTTTCTCACTTTCTCCTTATAAGCGCTTACTCAAAATGATAGACGAACTGTGGTACGGCGCAGAGCGCTCTCGCTCGGTTTTCATCCTGGATCCCTCAAGGCTGGAAGCCTCCCGAGACGAACATAGAGCCCTGGTAGAGGCTCTTCGTAATCACGATGCCGACAAGGCAGAGCAACTTACGAAGCAGCACCGCTACGCTGCAGCACGGTCGCTTCTGCGTTCGCTCACCGAGGGAGGTGAAAAAACAGAGCTTCTGGCAGCCGAGTCTGGGTCAGACTTCCATGGAGCAGCTGGAAAGTAAGGCTTGTTTTGACGACGCTGGGTCACCGAGTTTCAGGGCACCAGCCCAATGAACAAAACCACAAACGAGGGGTGGAGCAAGTGAAAGCCGCATATAAGAGCCTGGCTATCATCGTTGGGCTCCTCATCGTGTCTTTTGTGCTCTCGGCCTGCGGGTCTTCCGGGCCCAAGCGAATGACCATTGCTACCGCCAGCATGGGCGGAGCCTACTATCCGATTGGCACAGGCATCGCCGAAATAGTGTCCAAGAACGTAAAGGGCGTTACCATGACTGCTGAGGTAACCGGCGGGGCCGTCGAAAATTGCCGGCTTGTCGGAAATAGAGAGGCCGACCTGGGAATAACCAACGCCAACACAGCATACTTCGCCTACAAGGGCATGGAGCCGTACAAAGAGAAGTACGACATCAGAGCCCTCGGTTCTCTCCACTCGACCATACTGCACATCATAGTTCTGGACAAGTCGCCCATACGAACGGTGAACGACTTGAGAGGAAAGAGGATTGCCGTCGGGCCTGCGGGGGGCGGAAGCATACCGATTTTCACCGACCTTCTCTCCGTTTACGGCATGACCCTGGATGATGTGAAGCCGAGTTATCTCTCTTACGAGGACGGCATGATGGCCTTAAAGGACGGGAACGTGGATGCCGCCCTGGCTGCCGCCGGCTACCCGACTTCGGCGGTCATGCAGCTCACCACCACCGACAAAGTGAGATTCGTAGAAATCGACCCGGCTAAGTTCGACGAACTCATCGCGAAATGTCCTTATTACAGCAAGGTGACCGTCCCGGCAGAGACATACAAGATGGACACAGATGCAGTCGCGATCGGCGTAAGCAACGTTCTCATCGTAAATGCGAAAATGGATGATGAGACGGCTTACAAATTGACTCGTGCCATTTACGACAATCTGGCGGCGCTTAGCCAGTATCACGCCTCGATTAAACAGGTAACCCTCCAGTCTGCTGCGCAGAGTCCAATTCCGTTCCATCCGGGTGCAGAGAAGTACTTCAGAGAGAAGGGTCTCATCAAGTAACAAGGTACGCTGGTGGCCCGGAGGAGGCTGTCGCCGCCGGGCCACCGTTTTCAAAGATAAGGAGGGAACCGTGGTGGAGGATTTTCTCCGCGGCGCGATAGATTGCCACATTCACATAGGACCCGATGACAGTCCCAGGTATTCTGACAGCATCACTCTGGCGAGAGAAGCTGCCGGGAGAGGCATGGCTGCTATTGTAGTGAAAGACCATCTATGCTCGTCGGCGCAAAAAGCGGTCCTAACGAGCACGGTGGTCCCGGAGATCAAGGTGTTTGGTGGCATCGCACTGAACCACACGGTCGGGGGACTGAATCCCCGGTCTGTCATATCCTGCCTCAGGACGGGCGGAAAGTATATCTGGATGCCTACGGTAGACGCTGCATATTGCATTGAAAAAGCGGCTCAGGGCCACTGGATAAAGGAGTACGTCCAGAAGAAATCTTTTGGATACACGGTCCAAGGGATTTCGCTTTTGCAGGAGGGTTCTGTTTCCCGGCTGAGGGCAGAGGTCAGGGAAATCCTCAAGATCGCCAAAGACTACGATGCCGTCGTGAGCAGCGGACATGTGTCGCCCCAAGAGTGCCTGGCTCTGGCAGACGAAGCGGTCAAGATAGGCTTCAGGAAGCTCACCATCTGTCACCCCAATGCCTGGCTCGAGGACTTCACTCCCGACATACTTGACCAGTTGGTCGCCGCGCGGTGTCTTCTCGAGCTCTCCTTCGGTGTGTGCTCACCTCTCCACGGGCGCCAGGATCCCCACGAAATCGCGGCCATAATCAAGAGGGTTGGTCCTGCCCACTGCGTCATGATAACCGATTACGGGCAAGTTGAGACTTTTTCGCCCGTCGAGGGTATGAGGGTGTTCTGCGAAGTGATGTTGCGCTGCGGAATCTCCCGCGAAGAGATTTTCGTTATGACCAGGGACAACCCCAGGTTTCTCCTTGGTCTCGCTTGACTAGAAGGTTTCGGGAGGTGACGGACTGTGGCGGAAACCGTTAAACAAGAGGGTCACGGAAGAAGTTCTATTCTAGCCAGAGCGGTATCCATCGTTTTCGTGGTGCTGTCCCTGTTCCACATTTATACGGGACTTTTCGGCGCGTCGTCCGCAATGCTTCAGAGGGGCGTACACTGGGCGATCCTGTCAACGGTCGTCTTTCTTCTGTACCCGATTAAAGGCAAAGGCAAGAGACCTTCATTAGCGGACTATCTGTTGGCGGCCTTGGCTGCAGCGACGGGCATATACGCGCTTGCCACCTGGGACAGAGTGGCAGAAGAAGCTGGAGTAACCAACAAGGTAGACCTCGTTTTCGGGGTCATTGCGGTGCTTCTCATACTCGAAATCACCAGACGTGTAGTAGGGCTTCCTCTGATGCTTGTTGGCACAGCGTTTCTCGCCTACGCTTACTTCGGAGCGTGGCTGCCCGGCTTTTTCGGTCACCCCTACTACTCGCTTCAGAGGATAACGGCGTTCCTGTACTCGACGACCGAGGGAATTTACGGAGTTGCCATGGCTGTTTCGGCTACGTACGTAGCCTTGTTCGTGATTTTCGGGGCTTTCCTGGAGAAGTTCGGTGCGGGTGATTTCTTCGTAGAAGCATCTCTGGCCTTGACCGGGAGATTTAGAGGCGGGCCGGCCAAGGCAGCTGTCTTGAGCAGCGCGTTGGTCGGCACGATATCCGGGTCGGCGGTTGCGAACGTGGTCACCACCGGAACGTTTACCATTCCCATGATGAAGAAAATCGGATACAAACCCTGGGTGGCCGGGGCGGTCGAAGCTCTCGCCTCAACCGGCGGGCAGATCATGCCTCCGGTTATGGGGGCCGCAGCTTTCCTGATGGCGGAGATGATCAACGTTCCGTATGCAGAGGTTATGAAAGCCGCTGCGATCCCCGCTATCCTTTATTTCTTGAGCGCACATGTTCTAGTTCACCTGGAAGCCCTCAAGGAAGATATTCCTACACTTCCTCCGTCCGAAAGACCGCCTCTCAAAAAGGCAATCGCCGACAAAGGGTATTTCCTCATCGTCATCGTGCTTCTCACCGTGGCTATCGTGAAGGGCATGACGCCCACGAAGGCCGTTACGCTTGCTATCGGCTCCATTCTCGTGCTCGACCTGATGTTCAACAAAGACCGGAGAGGCTTCTTCCGCAGGGTATACCAATCCCTGGAAGAAGGGGCCAGAGGGATGATTACCATAGCCGCTGCCTGCGCCTGCGCCGGCATAATCGTCGGGGTTACGGGGATGTCCGGGCTCGGCCTCAAGTTTTCTCAGGTCGTGCTATCGATGTCGGGCCAAAGCAAGTTGTTCGCGCTTATCCTCACGATGATTGCTTCGCTGATACTCGGGTGTGGTTTGCCGACGACCGCTGCGTATGTGGTTCTTGCTGTGATGGCTGTACCGGCTCTGGTAAAATTGGGTGTTCCATTGTTGGCGGCTCACCTGTTCGTGTTTTACTTCGGTTGCATCTCCACGATAACGCCGCCAGTCGCGCTGTCGTCTTACGCTGCGGCGGCCATAGCCAAGACCGATCCGAATAAAGTCGGATGGACCGCCTTTCGTTTCGGACTCGTTTCGTTTATCGTCCCGTATCTTTGGATTTACGGTCCGGAACTGCTAATGCAGGGTTCCGCCGTCGCCATACTCCGCGCCATTGCAACCTCGGTTACCGGCGTAACCATGTTTGCAATAGCGGTCGAAGGCTACGGTTTTCTCCCGTGCACCTTCGTTGAACGACTCCTCGCCGGTGCGGCCGGTATCATGCTAATCGACCCCGGCTTTGTAACGGACCTGATTGGGCTGGGCTGCCTCGCGGTCTTCCTGGTAATTCATCTCACACGTTACCGCGCGAGCAAGCGCCGATAAAGAAGTTCGGCGATGGAGGAGTATCCCTCGTTCGGGAGGATGTATTTGCTCGAAAATTGCTCGGCGGCCTGACCGAACCATTCGAGCACATCGGGATTGGAGGATCGAATATGACAGAACGACCCTGGCGAACTGATTACTGGTGGACGAGTCCCTACAACCACATACCCGAAGTATCGCGAACGCTGACCTTCGACCACAGGGTAATATTGCACGACGCTACGCTCAGGGATGGTGAACAGACCCCGGGTGTGGTTTTCAGGAGCGAAGAGAAAGTGCGCATCGCTGCGCTGCTCGAGGAGCTGGGGGTTGGTCGCATCGAGGCGGGCATGCCTGCTGTTTCGGAAGACGACGCGAAGGCTATCAGAGCAATCGCCCGGATGGGCGGAAGAGCTCAGATCATGGGCTTCGTGCGGGCCATGAAATCCGACCTCGACCAGGCGAAAGATTGCGGGTGCTCCGGGGTAATCATCGAGGTACCAATCGGTAAGCCAAAACTTGAATATCAGTTCGGGTGGACGTGGCAGAAGGTCCTGGACGTCAGCGTCGAAGCCATCAACTACTCGAAGAGTCTCGGGCTGTACACCGTATACTTCCCTTACGATACCACCCGTGCCGACCCGGTCGAGCTGGAAAACGTGCTGTCCGGGGTAGCTCGGGACGCGAAGCCCGATGCCGTCGGTGTGGTGGACACGGTGGGTTGTGCTTTGCCCGAAGCCATCGCTTACCTTGTCAGAAAGGTTAAGAACCTCGTCGGGGTACCCGTTGAGATCCACACCCACAACGATCTCGGGATGGCCGTCATCAACTCGATTTATGCGGTAGCTGCGGGTGCGAGCGTGGTGCACGTATGTATGAACGGTATGGGCGAGCGGACGGGCAATGCCCCGCTGGAGGAAGTGGCGGTTGCCCTGAAGGTACTGTGCGGGGTCGATACGGGTATCCGCTTTGACAAACTAAAAGAAGCTTCGAAGGTGTTGCGGGAACTTTCCGGCTTCCCCATGGCCCCCAATAAGCCCATCGTGGGGGACGGCAACTTTGTAAGAGAGTCGGGTATCGGGATCGATACGGTGATTAAGTACCCGCTTGCAATGTTTTCCCTCGACCCGCGGTTTGTGGGAAGTTCTCCGGGAGTGGTGTTGGGAAAGAAAAGTGGAATCAACTCGGTCAAGATAAAAGCTGAAGAAATGGGGATAGCGCTCAGTGAGGAGGAAGCGCGAGCCGTATTGAACCGGGTCAAGCAACTGGGAATAGCGAAGAAAGGCACAGTCTCTGATCGGGAATTCGCGGAGATAGTAAAGGAAGTTGTAGGTCGGCCTTAGAGCGTAAAGACCAGGTGCAAGGCGACTGCCTCGGGGTTTAACCCGGAAATGGGAAAATGCCCCGAGGCCAAATCGTTCTCGGCTCGCATACGGGCCTCGGTTTTGTGTAACCCGGTCGGGACCTTCAAGCCGTCGGACGTTGTCACGCTGCCGTTCAAGATGAGAAGATGGGCGAGGAAACCGTGCGGCGAAACCGGCAGGTGTTCGTGGATGACCCGGGACTCAACCGGACGTCGTATCAAAGCGGTCTTATTCGACCTGGGAGGCACGCTCTGGATGCCGTTTGGAGATAGGAAGCGGGAGGAAGTTCTGGAGGAGGCGGCGAGAGAGCTGCTTCAAAAGGTTTTTTGTGTTTCCGGGAAGCACGTCGAGGTCGAGTTTTTCATGACGAGCATCAGGGACAGGATAGACGGCTTGGGGATGATGCCGAGCCCTGGACTCCAGGAAGACCTTCTGCACGAGTTGTCTCTCTTGAAGAGGCGGGGGATCGCACCGGACAAGGGTCAGGACAAGAAACGAGGCAGTCTTGACCCAGAGCTTTTCCCTAACCTTTCTCACCTGAGGGAAGCGGATTTCACGAGTGCCGTCCGCGATTCGCTGAAGGGCGCCGGTGTGACTATTGACGCGGGTCTTATCACCCCGGTGGCGTTGGAGTTCGCCGCGAGATTGTGTGAGAGATGCAAGACATATCCCGATACCCTGGGTACTCTGGACGCGTTAAAAGAGCGGGGGTTTATCCTGGGCATCGTGTCCAATACCAGCATACCTCCGAAGATCATAGACCGGTATCTCCTCGAGTCTGGGATCCTCGAAAGGGTCAACTTCCGCGTTCTCAGTTCCGAGACCGGCTGGCGGAAGCCTCATCCGGCCATCTACAAGGAAGCTCTGGATAGGGCGGGGGTTTTTCCACGGGAGACCCTCTTCGTCGGCGACAGGTTTCTCGAGGATGTGGCAGGCCCCAAGAGCTTTGGGATGAAGGCGGCGTTATGCCGGTTCGAAGGGATGCCGCTCCTGGAAGTGCCCGACGAATTTCTGCCGGATCTTAACATCTCCGAGCTTCGGGAGCTTCTGGCGACAATTTAGCGGCGTCGCGAAGCGATCTTCAAGCTTCATCGCGTTCCTGCTATCATGGGTACTGTCCGACTCCGCATTGAAAGGGGTTTTAAAATGAAGCACATCCAGCTGGTGGTTAAGGGAGAACTCGACCAAATCGAAAACAGGGGATGCGGTGAGTGCCAGGCGTCTTGCCAATCGGCTTGCAAAACTTCGTGCACCGTATCCAACCAGGAGTGCGTGAACAAGACCACTTCGCGAAGAAGATAGAGGCCGGAGAAGGTCACGATGGGCACGCAACTTCCGGGATCCCGGGCTGGGACCGCTTTTTTGAAAAAGGACTGGCATAAATTCAGGGCCGGGGGTCTTCGGGCGCTCCTAGACGTCAACACCGGGTCCCTGTACAGCATAGATGAGATAACCTGGGACCTTCTGGATGTATATGATGGCACCAACCAGGAAGAAGCGCTCTCTGCGCTGTCCACGCGTTACGACGTAAGTGACGTTGAAGAAGCTATCGCCGAGCTCGAGGAACTCCGGCGCACCGGGAGGTTTGCCAGGCCGGACCCGGTCGGTTTAAGCTACATACCCCCGGAGCCCGATCACGTCAAAGCCCTCTGCCTCCTCGTAACCAACGACTGCAATCTGCGCTGCAGGTACTGCTTCGCCAAGGGCGGGCGCATCGATCGGTCCAAGATGTCCCCGGAGGTGGCCCGCCGGAGTCTCGATTTCCTCTTCGCCGGGCTGGGGAAGCGCTCCCGGTGCGAGGTGGACTTCTTCGGGGGCGAGCCCCTTTTAGTCTTCGACGTCGTCAAAGATGCAATCCTTTACGGGGAGGAGAAAGCCCGAGCCGCGGGAAAGACAATCAAGTTCACGCTGACCACCAACGGCATCCTCCTCAACGACGAAATCGTCCGGTTGCTGTTAGACCACCGTGTGTCCGTGATTTTGAGCATGGACGGCAGGCCCGGGGTCCACGACGAAATGCGGGTGTTTCCCGGCGGAGGCGGCACCTACCAGGCGGTTTTGGCGAAGTACAAACGGTATGTCCTCGGCGAGCCGGAGTTCGGTTCCGACGGGCAGAAACGACCGGCGAGCGATACGGGGTCGCCCTTACGATTCAACGACTACTGGGTTCGCGGGACCTTTACCCGCCAGTCTCTCGACTTCGCCTCCGACGTCGAGCACCTGGTGAATCTGGGATTCGACAAGATCTCCATGGAACCGGTGATAGCGGGCGAGGAAGCTCCTTACGCCATCCGTCAGGAAGACCTCGAGCGGCTCCGGCGGGAGTACGAAAAGCTGTTTGCGTTCTACGTGCGCTCCGCCCGGACCGGCCGCCGGTTTTCTTTCTACCACTTCATAGTGCCTTCGGACGGCGGCCCTTGCGTGTACAAGCGCCTGACCGGCTGCGGGGCCGGGGTTGAATACTTTGCCGTGGCGCCTTCCGGTGACCTTTATCCGTGCCACCGCTTTGCCGGACACGGGGAGTTCAAAATGGGCGATGTGTTTTCCGGCATTGACCCCGGAAAGGGCGAGGCTCTCCGGAGGCGGTTCGCAGGGACCCACGTATATTCCAAGGACGTGTGCGCCTCGTGCTGGGCGCGGTTCTACTGCGGCGGAGGTTGTCATGCCAGCGCCTACGAGTTTAACGGAGATATCTCAATACCTTACGCGTTGGGCTGCGAGCTCATGAAAATGAGGCTGGAATATGCACTCCTTGCGGAAATGGCACTGGCGCAAAGCGACGCAAAAATCTCGTGACGCGGCGATACCGCGTCCGGTCCGAGTTTGGCCACCGACGGTGGCATCGTAGGGCGCAGCACGGTCCGGGTGTCGCGGGAGAACAGATAATCCCCCGCAGGGCATACACAGAGGGTAAATCTCACTCGGGGACGAAAAAGGACCAGCGAGGTGAAGTCCATGCTGTTGGTAGTGATAGCCCTTTTAATCCTGGTGGTCGTTTTTGCAGTGCAAAATGCGGGAATGGTGGAGTTGAGTTTCCTCGTCTGGTCCGTGGAGTTGAACTTAGCCCTCGTCGTTCTGGCCTCTCTCTGCATAGGAGTGCTGGTAGGAGCCGTGTGGGTCTGGGTGAAGAGTTTTGGACTGAAGCGAAGAGTACACGAGCTCGAAACGAAGCTCGTGGCCGAGATGGAAAGAGCCAAAGAACTCGAGGACGAGGTGCAGAAGCTCAAAACCTATGACTGGCAAGGATCGGCAGACCGTGAAAGGGAATCTGGAAGGAAAAGAGAATAGCGCGGATACGGACTCGAGGAAAAAGCCCTCGAAAAACGGATCGAACGTTTTGAGCGGCGTCTTGAGAAAAGTGGCGCCTCGCTTGGATTACGTCTGGAAAGCACCTTCCGAGGTCGACCCGGCGAAAGTCTTGAGACTTTCCCGAGAGACTGGCATCCCGGAAGGGACTGCCAGAGTTGCCCTTCGGCGGGCGCAGGGTGACTTACGTCGGGCGGCCGAACTGTTCCGCCCTGCTAGGCCTTCGGACCTGATGCCGGTTCTTCCCGACGAGGCCGAAGAGCAACTCCACAGAGCCGTAAGGCGAATCCTGCTCGCCCGAAAGAACGGGGAAGCGGTGGGAATTTACGCCGACTACGATACAGACGGCGTTACCTCAGCTGTCATCATGAGGGAAGCCCTCGAACGCTGCGGGATTCACCCGGTCCTCGTATACTTTCCCTGCCGGTTAAGGGAAGGATACGGCTTTCACGCGGAAGGGGTCCGGGTTCTCGCGAGCCAGGGTGCGACTTTAATCATAACTGTGGACTGCGGCATAGCGGGAGGCTCCGGTTTCCGGGAGGCGGCGGGACTCGGACTGGACGTCATAGTCACGGATCACCACATTCCAGGCCAGACTCTCCCGCTGGCGATTGCCCTGGTCGATCCGCAGATGCCCGAATGGTCGAACTCGGGTCTCGAGAACCTGTCGGGAGCAGGGGTAGCGTACCTGGTCGCCCGTCGCCTGCTGGCGGAGGCGGGAGCCCACGCGGAGACGGGGGTACGCGGCGAGCTGAAGACGCGCGGCCGGGTCGGGACATGTGAGGAGCCAGGAAATTGGTTGGACCTCGTGACGCTGTCCGTTGCAGCGGACGGTGTGAGCGTTCTAGGTCAAAATCGCAGGTGGCTCGAGGTCGGTCTCGAACTTTTGAGAAGGCCGGACCGTCCCGGAATACGTGCCTTGGCGGCGGTGGCCGGACTTTGCGGGGAAAGGCTGAACCTGGAAAGAGACGTGACGTTTGGACTGGTTCCCAGATTGAATGCGGCGGGTCGAATGAAGGAAGCGCGACTTTCTTACGAGCTTTTGACCGCCCCTGATGAGACGGGAGCTGCGCGCCTCGCCTTGCTCCTGGACGAGCTCAATGCCGAGCGAAAGGCGGCCGAGGACCAGATCGCCGCAGAGTGCGTGGCGATGCTCGAGGAACGAGGAAACCCGGCCGGAGAAGCGCTGGTAAGTGCGTGGTCACCCTCGTGGCATCCCGGGGTGATCGGCGTGGTGGCATCGAGGATCAGGGATGCGTTCTGGCGCCCCGTGGCGCTGGCGGGAGGCAGCGGCATTCTGAAAGGCTCCGTACGGGCTGTGCCCGGCTTTGACGTGTGGTCGGGTCTTTCTTCGTGTTCCAGGCACCTCGAAACCTGGGGAGGACACAGGGAGGCAGGGGGCTTTTCGGTTCTCCCGGAGAAGGTCGAAGCTTTCTTCGAGGACTTCCGGCGGTATGCCGAAGAACATCTGGATCTGCCCGCCCTTCGCCCCGAGATCGCCCTGGACGACTGGCTGTCCTCGGACGAACTCAGCGGCCAGTATCTCGCCTCTCTCTTGAGGCTTGAACCCTTCGGGCCGGGAAATCCCCGACCGCTGGTGGGCGTAAGTAAGGCGGTTATACGGAAAGTCGAGCGGAAGAGCGACAACGGCCTCGAAATCTACATATCAGGGCACTCGGGTGTTCCGTTGCGTTGTTACTACCGGGGTTTGAGCAGATCTTCGGATTTCGTGGCACCCGGCATTTCCGGCTTGACCGCGGATGTTGTACTGTCTCCTTCGTTGCGCATGTCCCAGGGGAGGGAGGAAATCGCTCTGGAAGTCATCGACATTAAGGAGGAAGCTTTTGCTGGTACACGCCCGGTCAGATGACCCGCCCGAAGGTGCGGGCTGAAGGAAAGCTTAGGTGAGAGGTAGAAACCAGCTCGTGCGAAAGACGCAGGCAACGGGAGGTGTTTTACGTGTCCACGAACGTCGGTGAGCGGCTGGGCAAGCTCCTGAGAGTTGTCCCGGATTTTCCTCAGAAGGGAGTCAGTTTCAAGGACATCACCACTCTCCTCAAGGATGGGCAGGCCTTCCGCGAAGCCATAGACGCGCTGGCCGAGGCCGTGTCGGGCGTGGATTTCGAGCTCGTCGTCGCGCCCGAGGCTCGCGGCTTCATGATCGGCGCGGCGCTGGCATACCGGCTTGGTAAAGGGTTCGTGCCCGTGAGGAAGGCGGGCAAGCTTCCCTGGGAGACTTTACGTGGATCGTACCAGCTGGAATACGGACAAGACGTGCTCGAAATCCACAAAGACGCCGTGAGACCGGGACAGAAGGTTCTCGTTCTCGACGACTTGCTGGCCACCGGTGGGACCATCCTGGCCACCATCGACCTGGTGGAGAAACTGGGTGGGTCTGTCGAAGCGGTGGCGTTTCTCATCGAATTGACTTACATTCCCGGCAGGGCTAATCTGAATAAAAAAGGTTACAAGAATGTGATATCGGTGATAAAGCTCGACTCCTGAACGCTCGGACGAACCGGCCCCGGACCGGTTGTAGAACCGGCGGGATATGAGTGGGATATGAGTCGTGGTGCGGTCGCGCCCGAGCGAGGGCAAAGTGGGGCAAGGTTCCGGCGGGAGAGCACCGATGACCCCGGGACGATGGCAAGCCCCCCGAGCGCGGTTGGGCTGCTATCACCGGGGTTAGCGTTTTTAGGAGGCTTTTTAGAGGAGGGTCAAGGTGTCTGTCTCCAGTCCCAGGCTGGACATAGCGGGGTACCTTTCAGCCAAGGACGCCGAACTCGTGGAAAGAGCCTACGAGTTTGCCCTGAAGGCCCACGAGGGCCAGTACAGGCTGACCGGTGAGGACTTCATACAGCACCCTCTGGCCGTGGCTAAAATCCTGGCGGAGATGGAGGGGGATGCGGTTACACTGGCCGCGGCCCTGCTTCACGACACCGTCGAAGACACCGACGTCACCCTCGAGGATATAGAGAGAGAATTCGGTCGCGAGATCGCCAAACTCGTCGATGGAGTGACGAAGCTCGCCCGCATCGAGTTCAAGAACCCCGTAGAAGAGCAGGTGTCGAATCTGAGAAAAATGTTCCTGGCGATGGCCGAGGACTGGCGCGTCGTGGTCATACGTCTTGCCGACCGGCTGCACAACCTGAGAACGCTCTACGCCCTTCCGCCGGAAAAGCAGAAGGCCACGGCCCAGGAGACGTTGGAGATTTACGCTCCTCTCGCCCATCGCCTCGGGATCTGGCGGTTCAAGTGGGAACTTGAAGACCTCGCCTTCAAGTACCTGCACCCCGAGGAATACCGGGCGCTGGCTCAAGCCATCGCGAAGCACCGCAGCCACAGGGAAGCTGAAGCCGCGATGGTCATGGCGGCGCTGAAGGACAGGCTGATTCGGGCGGGAATCCCGGCGGAGGTTCAGAGCAGGGCCAAGAACCTGTACAGCATCTACCAAAAGATGCAAAGGCAAGGCAAAGCGCTTTCGGAAATATACGACCTGATAGCGGCCAGGGTGATAGTGAATACCGTTCCCGATTGTTACGAGGTTCTGGGGCTCTGTCACACTCTGTGGAAGCCCGTTCCCGGCAGGTTCAAGGATTACATCGCCATGCCCAAGCCCAACGGGTACCAGTCTCTCCACACTACGGTGGTGGGACCGCTGGGCGAGCCGTTCGAGATCCAGATCCGTACCAGGGAAATGGACCAGACGGCCGAATACGGCAGCGCAGCTCACTGGCGGTACAAGGAAGGTACCAAGGGCGACAAAAGCTTCGAAGAGAAGATGGCCTGGTTAAGGCAGCTTCTCGACTGGCAGCGGGAGATGACGGACGCCAGGGAGTTCATGGAAGCTCTGAAGCTCGACGTCTTCAACGATGAAGTCTTTGTCTTCACCCCCAAAGGCGACGTCATCGACTTGCCGGTGGGTGCCACGCCGCTGGACTTCGCCTACAGGATCCACACGGATATCGGAAACCATTGCGTGGGCGCGAAAGTCAACGGCAAGATGGTGCCGCTCGACTACAAGCTTCAGAACGGCGATATCGTCGAAATCCTGGTCAACAGGCAGTCGGGGCGGCCAAGCCTGGACTGGCTCGACATAGTCAAGACCCCGTCGGCGAGGTCGAAGATAAGGCAGTTCTTCAAGAGGGAACTCCGCGACGAAGACGTCTTGAGGGGCAGGACCCAGCTGGAGAAAGAGATCGTCAAAGCCGGTCTGAAACTGGACTGCCTGGACGACGAGGAAATCCGCGAGCGCGTTCTGGAGCGGCTGCGGTTTACCGATTTCGAGGATGTTTACGCCGCCATCGCCTACGGTGGCCTCAGTGCCGTCCACGTTGCCTCAAAGATCAAGGAAGAAGTCCAGAAGAAGAACCCTGTCCCACCCGAGCAGCCTCAGGAGGCCAAGGTAACGCCGGCCAAACCGAGAGGTCCGGAAGAAGCGGTGATCGTGAAAGGGATGAAAGACCTCCTGGTCAGGCTCGCCCATTGCTGCAATCCGGTGCCCGGAGACCCGATCATCGGGTACATTACGAGAGGACGCGGCGTTTCAGTGCACCGGCTCGATTGCCCGAGCCTGGAGAACCTCAAGGACAAGGAGCGGTTTGTCGAGGTATCCTGGGACGAGAACTCCCGCGGTGCCTATCCTTCCTCGATCGAGGTGAGAGCTCACGACAGACCCGGCCTGTTCGCCGACATCACGGGAATCCTGGCCAAAGCGGGGGCCAATATCCTGTCCGCGAGTGCCAGAGGCAATTCCGACGGCACCGCGTTCATCAATGTTACATTCGAAACCCACGATCTGGAGGAACTCAAGCGCCTTACCAAGCAAATGAGTGATGTGCGCGGGGTCACCGAAGTGAGAAGGGTGGCGCGGTCATTCCGGGCCGGCTGAGGAGCTGGGCCGGCCCAGAGGACGCGTTCCAAGGGGGAGAAAGGAGCGCAGAACGGGTGAGAGCCGTATACCAGCGGGTTTCCCGCGCCCGGGTGACGGTGGGCGCCAGGGAAGTAGCGGCCACGGGCCCGGGCGCTCTTATACTTCTGGGAGTCGGCCGAGACGATACTCGGGAAGATGCAGAGTACATGGCCGAAAAAGTCGCCGGTCTAAGGGTTTTTCCGGATGCGGAGGGCAAGATGAATCTGTCCATACTGGACGTGGGCGGCGAAGCTCTGGTTGTGTCCCAATTTACGCTCTTTGGTGACGTAAAGAAGGGGAAACGGCCCGGGTTCGACATGGCGATGGAGCCGGTGAAGGGCAGGGAGCTCTACGAAGCCTTTGTCGAGGAGCTCAGGCGTCGCGGTGTGCCTACGAAAACGGGGGAGTTTGGTGCTCACATGCAGGTTGAACTGGTCAACGATGGGCCGGTTACCATTCTCATCTCGAGTAAGAAGGAATTCTAGGTCGGCGTACAGTCGTTGCCCGTCCGGCTGACCGTAGAGTTACACTCTCATTTAAAGCAACGAACATTGATGGCTGATACGGGAGCGGTCGCATAAATGAAGATCCTTTGTCTAACAGTAGGTCCGCTTGACACCAATTGCTATGTGGTGGTGGACGAAAGCTCCGGGGCTTGCATGGTCATCGATCCCGGCGAGGACGCTGCGGTAATTCTGGACGCCCTGAGGAAACAGGGTGTCAAAGCGGAGAAGATCGTCCTCACCCACGCGCACTTTGACCACACGGGGGCGGTCGCGGAACTCAAGGAGAAGACCGGCGCCGTGGTTTTGCTAGGGAGTGGAGACGCCGAGCTTCTGGAGAACCCTGGCTGGATGAGGCCGTATATGAACTCCAAAAGCTCACAGGGAATTCGCCCGGACGGCATCCTCAACGAATCCGACTTGGTGAACGTAGGGGGGCTTTCCTTTAAGGTTCTGGAAACTCCCGGGCACACGCCGGGCAGCATATGCCTCTACCGTGAAGGCACGCTGTTTTCCGGAGACACTCTGTTCCTCGAGGGAGTCGGACGGACCGACCTTCCGGGTGGCAGCGTGGCCGACCTGCGGGATAGCATTACGGGGAAACTCTTCCTGCTTCCCGATGATACGGTGGTTTACCCGGGGCATGGAGAGACAACCACCATCGGACATGAGAAGGTTCATAATCCCTTTGTCTAAAGCTCTGCCTGAAGAGAAGGCTCGGAGGTGAGGGCGATGATCTCGCGTCCCAAAGGTACGGAGGACCGGCTTCCTGCGGAAACGGGGAAATGGCTTCGGGTGGAGAGGGTCCTTCGAGACGTCTCGGAACGGTTCAATTACCGGGAAATCCGGACTCCCATCTTCGAGCACACCGAGCTTTTCACCCGCACCGTCGGCGAGACCACCGATATCGTCGAGAAGGAGATGTACACCTTCAAAGATAGAGCTGGTAGAAGCCTCACGTTGAGGCCGGAAGGGACAGCTCCGGTGGGTCGCGCGTATATCGAGAACCGGCTTTATTCCGGCCCTCAACCCGTCAAGGTCTATTACATAGGACCGATGTTCCGTTACGAAAAGCCCCAGGCAGGGCGATATCGAGAGTTTGTGCAGTATGGGGCCGAGCTTCTAGGTTCTTCTTCTCCTCTGTGCGATGCCGAAGTGATTTTCCTTGCCGTCGAGATCTGCAACACCCTGGGGCTCACTGAGACGACGCTACACCTGAACAGCATAGGATGTCCCGGATGCAGGGAAGGGTACCGTAAAGCCCTTACAGAGTATCTCGGAGCCCGGGAATCTGACCTATGCGACGACTGCCGGAGGAGGGTCGGAAGAAATCCCCTTCGTGTGCTGGACTGCAAGAACGAAACATGCCGCGCGATCCTGGCCGAAGCTCCGTCTATGCTCGATTACCTTTGCACCGGGTGCAAAGAGCATTTTGAGACGCTCGGGAAGATCCTGACCGGCATGGGGATGAGTTACCGGATAGACCCGTCACTGGTCAGAGGGTTGGATTACTACACCCGGACCGTGTTTGAAGTCAAATGGCCGCCCCTGGGTGCTCAGGACGCCATCCTGGGTGGGGGTCGATACGACGGATTGGTCGAGGCGCTGGGTGGTCCCTCCGTTCCTGGTGTGGGATTTGCCGTGGGACTCGAAAGGCTTCTCATGGCCGTGGAAAAAGGAAAAAACCCGCCCCAAGGATGGGACAGGCTAGATTGTTTCGTATGCTACGTAGATGACGCTCTCGCGTATCGCGCCCTGGAAATCGCCAACCGGCTGCGGGCAGCGGGGGTCAGCGCTGACTTCGACCAGCTCGGGCGGAGCCTGAAAGCCCAGATGAAGCAGGCGTCACGCTACGAAGCTCGCCACGCGATTATCCTCGGTCCCGAGGAGACGGCGAGGGGAGTGGCCACCGTCCGGTCGATGGACGAGGGATGGCAGAGAGAGGTCCCGCTGAGCGAAATCGAAAAGGAAATCGTTTCTTTGACGAGGGCAGGCGGGCGCTGAGCGGCTGCCGTCTCGTGTTCTCCCCGGGTTCTCCTTTGTGGTAATCTCCAAGTATAGATGTCTGGTGCAGGCGTTCTCTACAGATATTCCGCAGAGATGCTGGTGAAACAGGGGGATCAACATGGGCGAGAAACTCGAACAAGGTCCCGGGAGCGGGAAAGCGAAACAGAGCGGCGAGCCGCGGGGTGAGGTTCGACTTGCTCTCGAAGACCTGGGTAACTTGAGGAGGACCCATTACTGCGGCGAGTTGCGCCTGGAAGACGCCGGACGATCCGTGGTGCTCATGGGCTGGGTCCGGAGGCGCAGGGACCTCGGGGAGCTCATATTCATCGATCTGGCCGACAGGACCGGAATCGTTCAGGTGGTGAGCTCTCGCGACAGGAGTGCCGAAGCGTTTTCCGCTGCCGAACTCCTGAGATCCGAGTACGTGGTAGCCGTAGAGGGAACGGTGACCAGAAGGTTGCCGGAGAACGTCAATCCCGCTCTTCCCACAGGCGAAATCGAGGTGGAAGCCCTCCGGATTCACATTCTGAACACTGCGAAGACGCCTCCTTTCTATATCCAGGATAACGCCAGCGCCGACGAAAATCTGAGGCTGAGGTATAGATACCTCGATCTGCGCCGGTATCCCATGTTGCGAAATCTCGAACTCCGGCACCGCGCCGTGAAGGCCGTGCGAGATTACCTTTCCGGCCTCGGTTTTTGGGAAATAGAAACCCCTATGATGACGAGAAGCACCCCGGAGGGCGCCCGCGACTATGTGGTTCCGGTGAGAACCGCACCGGGAAAGTTCTTCGCCCTGGCCCAGTCGCCCCAGCTGTTTAAGCAGCTCCTGATGGTGGCCGGGGTGGACAAGTACTTCCAGATCAACAGGTGTTTCCGGGATGAGGACCTGCGAGCTGACAGACAGCCGGAGTTCACCCAAATAGACATAGAGATGTCCTTCGTCGGCGAGGAGGAAGTGTTCTCGCTGGTCGAGGGGCTGTTGAGATATATGTGGGAGACCGTTTTAGGGGTGACCCTTCCCGTTCCGTTCCCGCGCATGACCTACCGGGAAGCTATAGCCCGCTACGGAACGGATAAGCCCGACATAAGGTTCGGCATGGAGATCCGCGACGTCACCGAAGCTTTTCGAGGTACCGCGTTCAAGGTGGTAGCCGACGTCCTCGCCAGCGGCGGACGGGTGAAAGCCCTCGTCGCGCCGGGACAGGCGGGGATGTCCCGGAGCCAGGTGGATGCTCTGGTTGAAAAGGCCAAGGGATACGGGGCGAAGGGCCTCATCACCCTGGCATATCTTGACGGAGAGGTGAGGTCGCCAGCCCGGAAATTCCTGTCAGACAGCGAGCTCGACCGGGTGAGGGAGATGTCCGGCGCCGTCACCGGCGATCTGGTCCTGTGTGTGGCCGGAGAAGACGTGCCGTCTTGTGAGGTGCTGGGGAAGATGAGGCTGGATCTCGGCCGCACGCTCGGGATGATCCCCCGGGAGAAATTCGCTTTTCTATGGGTCACGGAGTTTCCCCTCTTGAAAATCAACGAAGAGACCGGGGAATGGGAAGCGGCGCATCACCCGTTCACCAGTCCGGTCCCGGAGGACCTGGAACGGTTCGAGGAGCTTGCCCGAACCGACCGCGGAGCCATACGCGCCCGCTGTTACGACGTGGTGCTGAACGGAGTGGAACTGGCTTCGGGGTCGATACGTATTCACAGAAGGGACGTCCAGGAGAAGGTATTCAAAGTCCTGGGATTGAATGAAGAAGAGGCTAGGAAAAGGTTCGGCTTTCTGCTGGAGGCGTTCGAATACGGAGCCCCGCCGCACGGGGGGATCGCTTTCGGCATGGACCGGCTGATTATGATGATGGCCGGCGCCGAAACCATCCGGGAGGTTATCGCTTTTCCGAAAACCTCAAGCGGCACGTGTGTCCTGACCGATGCACCGGCCCCCATCGACCGGGAGAAACTCGACGAGCTGGGCATTGAAATAAAGGTAAAGCGTTAAAGGTAACGCGTTCGTGAGGAGCGGGCCGGAGACTAGGCCGGACCTGACCGGCAAAAGAGGAACTGCCGTCGCTGAGCGTTGCGGCGCGGGCGGTCGCACCTGCTGCGGCTTGCGAGACCACCGTAACCAGGTCTAACTGACGCAGGCTTTGCGGGTTCGGGGTTGAGCAGGGCCTTGGAAGGCGACTGGTCTGGACGGCGGGACACGTAAGCGGGGCAAGAGTCAGCTACACGGCTACCGGTGGAGGGTTTCCGGAGGGGAGTGCGTTCGTGGGTCTGCCCGATGACCTGGAACTCGCAAAACGTGCTTGCCGGGGTGATGATGGCGCTTTCGAGACCATCGTCGCCAGGTACGAAAGACAGGTGTACAACCTTGCTCTGCGTACGCTCCTGGACCCCGAGGATGCCAGGGACGTTACTCAGGAAGTTTTCGTCAGGGTATACGAGAAGCTCCCCAGCTTCCGCGGGGAATCGTCTTTTTCGACCTGGCTTTACCGCATAACCGTCAACCTGTGCGTGGACGCCATCAGGGAGCGACAGAAGAACTGGTCGTATTCTCTCGACGCGCCGTACTTGGACAGGGATGCGCCTCTCCAGGTCCCGCAAAAAGGCCCTTCCGTCGAAGACGAAGTGGAGTCCAGAGTGTTGGTGGAAAAGATCGCCGATGCTCTCGGAGATCTTTCCCCCGAGCACAGAACCATGCTCGTGCTTGCGCATATAAAAGGGCTGAGCTATGAGGAGATCTCCGAGATCACCGGTGTTCCTATGGGTACTGTCAAGTCGAGGCTTGCCAGGGCCAGGTGGGCTCTGAAAAGGCTTCTGAGCGGTTCTGAAAGACCGTGCCCGGGGTCGTCAACGACCGCGGCACCGGGCGGGAACCGGAAAAACGGTCGGAGGGAAACCGAAACACCGTACGTGGCCGCCACGGAAGCCCCCGCGGGCGGCCGGACAGGCCGGGAAACTGCGACACCTCCGGTCCCCCCGGTCAATCAAGAGTTTTCGGAACAAATCCCGGGAAGCATCGTCAAACCTCATGACGCCGGTGAAGGGAGGGAAGGCAAGTGAGGTGCGACGATATCATCGGGCTCCTGTCGTGCTACATCGACGGTGAGGTGTCGCCCGTGGAGAGGGCGGCGGTCGAAGAGCACGTCAGAGAGTGCGAATCCTGTCGCAAGCTTCTCGATGAGATGGCGAACATACGCCGGGCTTTCGCCGAGCTCGTGGATGCCGATGTGCCGCCCGACCTTCACGAAGGCATCATGATGCGAATAAGAGGAGCGCGAACGGGCGTTCAATCCGCCGACCGTCGTGAGATACCCGCAGGTGGTGCCGGACCGGGCCGAACCTTCCCGGTGCGCTGGTTCGGGTGGGTGCGGCATCCCAGGTTGTCTTGGGCCATGCCTGCGCTGGCCGGGGCCCTTGTCATGCTGATACTCGTGGGTTCATTCGGAATTATTCGGGATCTGGTGGCCCGAAGGACCGGACAGCCGGGATATCGAGTTGCCGAAGGCTTGGGGAAGGAGGTTACCCCTGTCCCGGGAGCTGGCGATGCCGGCAAACTTCCGCCCGGCACCGGTGGTGGGGGCGAAGGCGGTGGTTCTTCCACTTCGGAGAGCGGTCGAACCTCGGATAGTTCCAAGAACCTTCGCACCATATTCACGGACGTGACGCAGTCCGGCCTCCCCCGGTCGGGCGAGGCTACTGCGCCCGGGACGAAAGGCGAAGATGTGTACTCGGCGGCAGCCTCGGTTATCCAGCGTAAGATAATCAGAAACGCCAGGATGACCATCTCGGTGTCGAGGGGCGTCGCAAGAGACGCGCTGGACCGTGCGAGGGCGATAATCGAGGGGGCCGGGGGGTATGTGGAGTCGTCTTCCCTCGTGACGAGCGACCCCGCGACGAAGAGAAATGCCAGCGCATACGTGGTCGGAAGGGTCCCCGCGGAGAACCTCACCAAGACGATGCAGGACATCCGGACTCTAGGGCAGCTCATCGACCAGAGCGAGTCGGCCCAGGATGTCACCGAACAGCACATTGACCTTTCTGCCAGGGTGCGGGCCAAGGAAGCTCAGGAGGCGCGGCTCATTCAGATAATGGGAGAGGCAAAGACCGTAGGCGAACTCTTGCAGGTGGAGGCGGAGCTCTGGCGCGTTCGCGCCGAGATCGAGTCCATTCAGGGGCAGCTCAACTACATTGAACGCGCGTCAGCGCTTTCCGCACTATCCGTGAATTTTGTGGAAGAAGGCGCCACCGTCGGAGCCGAACGGTGGTCGAATTTTTGGAAAGAGGTCTGGGAGGCATTCGTCACCTCATGGAAGGGAATCTTTGTGTTCGGGGCTAAGATCTTTCCCTGGGTGACGGTCCTCGCCCTTATCTCGGTTGTACCGGTGGCGGTGCTGAGGTCCCGGCGCCGGTCGTAGCCGGCCGTAGCCTGACGAGCCAGCCGTACCAGGTTGAAGCCGGCGCAAGGGCGAGGTCATGCCGGAAAGGGGGCCTCCCATTTGAGCTATCACTGGAAATTTTCCTGGACCCTGTTAGCTGGCAGCCCCCGAGGAGCGGATGGCGCGGGTGCCGGCGAGGGGCGTAAGGTTATCCTCCTGGTGGATACCCATTCTCTCGCCAGGAGGGCGTTTTACGCGGTTCCGGCTCTCCGTACCCAGTCGGGTGTTCCCACAAACGCCGTCTACGGTTTCGTGAACATGCTTCTCAGGTTTCTGGCGGAGAGAAAGCCGACTCACGTTGTCGCAGCGTTCGACCTTCCAGGTCCGACTTTTCGCCACAAGACTTTCGCCGAATATAAGGCTACTCGCAAGCCCCCGCCCGATGAGTTCAAAGTCCAGATTCCGCTGCTTCGCGAGGTTTTAGACGCTCTGAGAGTACCCGTGGCCGAGAAAGAAGGGTACGAAGCCGACGACATCATCGGGACGCTGTCCCGGAAAGCCGTCGAAGAAGGTTTCTCCGTGCTCATCCTGTCCGGCGACAGGGATTGCCTGCAACTAGTATCCCCCGCGATTTCCGCAGTGGTTCCCGTCAAGGGCATCAGCGATGTGAAGGAGTTTGACCCGGAGCGGGTTCGCGAGGAAATGGGAGTCGGGCCCTCCCAAATACCCGATCTGAAGGGCCTAGCGGGCGACCACAGCGACAACATACCGGGAGTGAAAGGCATCGGCGAAAAGACGGCCGTCGAGCTCCTCAGGCGTTATTCGAATCTGGAGGGGGTCTTCGAGCACCTGGACGAGATCGGCCCGGCGAGGGTTCAGTCTCTTCTCAGAAACGGGCGAGAAATCGCCTTCCTCTCCAGGGAACTTGCCACCATCTTGCGAGACGCCCCCGTAGAGCAGGACCTTGAGCGCTTGGAGTGGCCGGGCATGGACCCGGAGAAAGCGGCCGAGGTGTTCAAGCGGCTCGAATTCCATTCGCTCATATCCAGGCTCAAGCTCCTGCCTTCGTCCGTGGACAGCGGGGCTCCGCACGAAGCGGAGGTTTCTCCCGGCGAAGTACGCCTGGAGGCGGGACGAGCTCCGCAGCCGGGTTCAGCCCGGGAAGTGGATGAGGGGCAGGCACCGGGTCCGGTCGGGGAACCGGGAGAAGCGCCGGGTCCGGACCGACAAGGGGCGGAGAGAAGGCCGTTCCGGCCCGCGCTTTTCGTGGAAGAAGTTCCGGAAATCCATCTCTTGAGAACCCCCGGAGACCTAGAACGATTTTGCGACGAGGTACGGCGGTCGCGCGTGCTGTCGGTTTATTCCGTGCCCGAGGACCGGGAGACGGGGGTTCCCGCTCTCGTGGGTCTTTCAGACGGAAGAAAGGCGTACCTGGCCGGAGATGAAGCCGTGCTTCCCGATGGTTTGCGAGCTTTGCTGGAAGATGCTTCGATTCGAAAGGTCGGCCACGATATAAAGTGGCTGTATGTGCTCGCCATGAAGCGGGGCTTCAACGTTCGGGGCGAAGTATTCGACACGCAGGTTGCCATGTACCTCCTGGATCCCACCAGGACGACTTACGAGATCGGAGACTTCTCCGCCCACGAAATCTCGCTGGAGGTCCCGCCGTCCCGTTACGAGTGGCCGAAGGCGGAGAGGGATAGTCGCGATGCGGTTTCCTCTCACAGAGCTCACCTGGCTTGCGGCGCGGTTGCCTCGGCGCTTCTCGTAGACAGGCTGCGGCAGCGGCTATCGGAAGACGGGCTCTACGATCTTGCGGTGGAAATCGAATTTCCGCTCATCGAGGTCCTGGCGGCGATGGAGGTTGCGGGGATATGCGTGGATCTCGAGACCGGTAGAGATCTCGCGAAAGAATTCGAGAGCAGAATGAGGGATGTCGAGGAAACCATCTACCGCCTGGCGGGAAAGAGGTTCAACATAGGCTCTCCCAAGCAGCTCCAGGAGGTCCTGTTCGAAGATTTGAAGCTCCCACCGGTCAAAAAGACCAAGACGGGTTACTCCACCGATGCAGAGGTATTGGAGGAACTGTCGCAGCATCACGAAATCGCCGACAGGATTCTAGAATACCGGCAGTACCAGAAGCTTAAATCCACTTACCTGGACATCCTCCCCGAGGTGGTGGGCGAGGACGGAAGGATTCACTCGACTTTCCACCAGACCGTCACCGCAACCGGAAGGCTTTCCAGTTCAGAACCGAACCTTCAGAACATTCCGGTCAGGGGCGATCTGGGCAAGACGATAAGGAAGATATTCCGGGCGGAACCGGGGTACCTTCTCCTTTCCGCGGATTACTCGCAGATCGAACTCAGAGTACTGGCCCACGTATCGGGCGACCCGTCTCTCATCGACGCTTTCCGCAGGAAAGAGGACATCCACAGGCGAACCGCTTCGGAGATTTTCGGGGTGCCGCTGGAGGACGTGACGCCCGAGCTCCGCTCCAGAGCCAAGGCGGTAAACTTCGGTGTCGTCTACGGGATATCCGATTACGGCCTGGCGAAGCAGACCGGCGTGAGCAGGGAAGAGGCCCGCCGCTTTATCGATGCCTACTTCCGCCGTTATCCCATGGTCAAAAAATACATGGACGAGGCGATCGAAAAGGCAAGGACGAACGGGTACGTGACGACCATCTTCGGACGCCGGCGGCCGATTCCCGACATCAACGCGAAGAACAGAGCTGTCAGGGGATTTGCGGAGCGGACTGCCATCAACACCCCGATACAGGGTTCCGCTGCCGACATCATCAAACTGGCCATGGTGAGGATATTCCGGCGGCTCCGGAAGGAGGGGTTCAGGTCGAAGATGATCCTCCAGGTTCACGACGAGCTCATCTTCGAAATCCCCCCGGACGAGCGGGATGCCATGGAAAAGATGGTTCGGGAAGAGATGGAGAACGTCAGGGAGCTCTCCGTTCCCCTCGAGGTGGACATAGGAGTCGGGCAAACGTGGTACGAAGTATGATCGTAAAGGAAGGCACCGGGCCGGCCGGTTCGACGGGTTTGCCGGGTCGGGGCCGGCCGCGGCCGGAGGGTGCCAGATTGGCGGGTTTCCTGGCCGAAAGGGTGGCGGACCGACAGGGCTGCCCGGACAAGCCGGGAGCGAAAGGACAGCATGAAATACAAGGGTCTCTATGTTATAGGTTTGACCGGTGGGATAGCCAGCGGGAAGAGCACCGTGTCGCGGATGCTCCGGGAGCTGGGAGCGGTTATCATCGACGCTGACGAGGTGAGCAGGGAGGTTGTCTCGCCGGGCACAATCGGATGGCGCCGGGTCGTGGATGCCTTCGGCGCGGGTATTCTCAGACCGGATGGAACCATCAACCGGCGGAAATTAGGCGGCATGAACGGAGATAAGGAGCACTGAACAGCTCCAGCTCATCATCTCAATATGATCCATTGGCGAAGGTGAGGAGCCTCCGCGGCTTTCATTCTGAAGCGGTGGGGGTGCTGGAAGGCCACAGGAGAAAGGCCCAATGGTGGTGCGGGAGGCGCTGTGGAGCTGGGAAAATGGTAGAAGACTGAAAATGCGTGATTCAGAAACATGGCGAGGAAGCTGGGCGTTGCAAGAAAGGAATGGACATGAAGGGTAAGATGTGCGGATGCACTCATTTGAGATCAGATACAGACAAATCGAGCGAGAAGTATGGTGAAAGTATCCATGGACCCTGAACAGATGGAAAGGCTCATATCGAGCAGGACAACGGTACTCGAAATTAAAGACCCTCTCTCGAGATATCATCATGGACCCTTAGTGAATTATCGGACGTAGATAGACAACCAGGGCGGCCAGGTCACAAGCAAAAATTACTTGCTGGCGGGAGATTTAGCACAGATCCGGCGGATTACGGTTTAGTAGAGGTGAGCGTTCCTGGGAAGCAGTGGGAAGGAAACAGAGCCCCAGATGAGCGAAGACAAGGCTGATGCGGCAGGATATTATAGACCGCCAGTGGAGCCGGGCCTGGCAGAGCCCGCCAAAGCAGCCGGATTCGGTGATTGGTTCGACTCCTGCGTGCGAGGCCATTATGCTTCAATCAGCGTGGTGCTGGATCAGGTGCTCCGATGTGAAATTATGCCGAAACGTTCATGGATGCTGGCCATTGCGCCTCAAGATTCGGCATCACGGCGATCCCGACGCTTCTCGCCTTCAGAGGTCCCACGCCGGTTGGCCGTTACGAGGGCAAAATCGCGGATAGAGAACTCTCGAGCTGGCTTGAAAGTCTGCTGGATGGCTGAGAGCGGCGAACCTCAGCGGGTATACCTGCAAACTCCGTCGTATCAGCCGCCGTCCGGAAGCTTTTTCCCGCATCTGGGGCAGAAGTTGAAGTCTGACCCGACCTTCTGACCACAGTACGGGCAGAAAGCAGCCACGTCTTCTTCCTCCACATCTTCTTCCTTCACCGCGCCTGACGGAGCGCCCGTTTCGAGCGGTTCAGCAAGTGCCCCCTACGGCGTGTTGGTCTCCCGGGTCCGAGGTCCCGCTTTTTTGCAGCCTCTCACTCAACGGGTCAGGTTCCGCATCATGGGGGTTATGTCCACAATGGAGTGCCTGTGCTCCGCCAAAGCGTTTCTGAACTCGTAGATGGCCTGGGCTGCGCCGGGTAGAACGACGAAGGCGTGCAGGGGTTCCGGTGTTTTGAGCGTTAAGTACTTGTGGAAGCCGGCAGAGGAGGGGTTAGCCGTCGACCGCGAGTCACAGATGGTGGAGAGAGCGAAGAGCGGGGACACCCAGGCTTTCGGTGAGATACTCGACGCTTACAAAGGGTTCCTCTTCGCAGTCATTCTGCCGGTGGTCCGCGACCCGGTGGCTGCTGAGGACGTGCTTCAGGAGACGTTTCTTAAGATTTATCTGTCGTTACCGGAATTCAAAGGAGGGAATCTCAGGGCGTGGATGGCGCGCATAGCGGTAAACAAGGCCATCGACTGGCGCAGGAGGAACGCCCGGCTGAGGCTGCTGGAGAGTCCCGCGGACATACCGGATGGGGCAGGTTGGTACCGGCGGCAAGGACTTGCCGTCCCGCACGATCCAGAGCGTTACGTCCCGGAGCTTTCGGGCGCGGCACGCACCGCCGACTGTCCTTCCGCCGAAGACGAGTTTATGAGGCAACTCGGGATGGAGTGGATTGCCGGGGCCGTGAGGGCGTTGCCTCCGGTTTACCGGCGAACCTTTCTCCTGTACTACGCAGGCGGATACGATTACGAGTCCATCGCCGGTCGCGAAGGCGTCAGCGTCAAAACGGTGGAGTCCAGGTTGTACCGGGCTAGGAAAATGCTCAGGGAGGCCTTGAGAAGGTATGACTCCGAATTCCCGCAGGACGAATAGGCCTGGCTCGAACGTGTCCGGCTCCGATGTGCGCGGCCCGGACATGGCCGGGCATTACTCTCCCCAACAGTGGGCTGCTTTTAAGAAAGGCTTTGTGCCGGGGGAGTTGAGGCGGCAGATGGAGGAGCACCTTTCCACCTGCGACGTCTGCCTGGAGACCTACCTTGCCACGGTGGATGCTCGGGACGTGGAACTGGCTGAAATGACGTTGCGCCCGGACTTCGTCCAACGGGTTCTGTCGGCGCTGGCGCGGGGGCCTGGTGCGGCGCTGGTGCGGCGGCCCGATGCGGAACAGGTTTGTGCCCGCAGTCACGGCCATCGCCGCAGATGCGATTGGGAAAGGCAGAACCCAACCCCCGACCGACTTGCGGCCCTGCGCAACTACGCCGTAGCGGCAGCTATCACGCTCATGCTTCTTGCCGGTGGATGGTTTGACGCGGTATCCCGCACCGCGCCGTCGGCCCTGTACGAGACAGGAAAAACCATAGTGCGGGTCAGCGAAGAGATGCCCTCGGGCTGGTCGAACAAGGTCATTGACAGGATATCGTCCTGGGTAGATGCGGTGATGAGATAGGACAGTGAGGACATAACCGCCGGAACTCTGAGGGGGGGTCTGAGAGGGTGACAGACGGAGCCTTGGCGATCGCGTTCGTCACCAACGGCAGCGAAGTCTGGGGAGGAATCTAAAGCGGGGACCGGAGACGGAAATCAAAGGGTAATGCGGAAAGGAGGCCTTGGGCGTTGCGTAAGAGCGCCTTTCTCACATTCATCTTTTCGGCTGTGCCGGGGCTCGGCCACCTGTACCTGGGGTTTGCGGTCCGAGGATTGACGCTGATGGGCATCTTCCTCGGCTGGATGTTCCTGGTGGCTTTCCTGGGGTCCATCGAACGCGGTGTGTTCACGGTGCTGCTTGCGCCGCTTCCCATTCTGTGGGTGTACGGGCTCTTTGACGCTCTCAACCTGTGCGGCCGCCTGAATCGGGGCGAAGAGGTCCGGGACTGGCAGCTCTTCGGCGGGCTCGGGGAAGGCCTTCGGACCGGACAGAAGAGCACCTTGTGGGCCCTGTTGTTTAGCGTAGTCCCCGGAGCCGGCCACATGTATCTCGGATGGCAGGAAAGGGGCCTCGCGTTCATGGCTTCTTTCTTCGGCGCCCTGTTTCTCATGGACTGGTTGCACTTGAGCTTTTTCCTCTTCATGCTGCCGGTGATATGGTTCTACAGCTTCTTCGATGCTTTACAGATTGCTTCCGCAATGGCCCTCAATGGAACACCGGGGTCCAGAATCGCCGGTCTCGATGCGTCCCAGGCAGGGGAAAGCCCTCAGGTCGAGCGCACCGGGGCATCGTGGAGTATCCCGGCCGCAGGAAAGCATCCTGAAGACGCGGGTTTCGTCGGATGGATCGCGGCTCATCAAAAATGGGTGGGTACCGCCCTCATCGTTCTGGGCTGTATGGCGCTCTTCGACAATCTTGTGGTTCCCCTTCTCGACTACCGGCTCGTATCCCTCCTGAAGACTGTTGTGGCAGCGGGCGTCCTCATCGGCGCCGGGCTGCGGCTGGCCCTGGGGACGCCGATTGGGCGGAGGACTCCAGCCGAGGGGGGCCGAAGCCGGGAGAATCCGTGAGTCCAGGAAATCTATCGTAGAGGAGGATGAATAGCCATGCGACAGTGGCGGGTCGGTTCCTTTTCGATGGGACTTGCGCTGATACTGTTTGGCGTCCTCATTATGGTGGGCCAAGTACGGGGCTGGGGGACGTCCCTGGAAATCGCGGTTCGGTGGTGGCCCGTCGTGCTGATCCTGGTTGGTGTTGAAGTGCTCCTGGCCAACGCTTTGTCGGGACAAGATAAGCCCTTCATCAGGTACGACTGGTTCGGAGTGCTGGTGACTTTGTGCGTCGTCTTGTGCACCGCCGGAGTTTACACCCTGACCGCAGTGGGAGTGCTGCCGGCCATCCAAAGCGCTCTGACCTCCACGGTTTACTCGGTGGAACTTCCGGAGACATCCGTTAGCATAGACAGAGACGTGTCAAAAGTGGTGGTCACCGCCGAGGACGCCGAGGTTGAAATTCGAGCTGCGGTTCCGGAAAAGCCCGGGCAAATGGTCATATTCGGAGATGGGCGCGTTTCGGCATCTTCCGAAGAAGACGCGATTAACTGGGCAAAGGGAGCGCGAGTGGTATCCCGCAAGCACGGTACGACGCTTTACCTGTCCCTCAAACCTCCGGCCCGCCGCGACGGTCTGGGACACGTGACGTCGCAGCACAGGTGGATTATCCTGGCTCCGGCCGACCGTCCCATCGAGTTTTCGGAACTTGGAACTGCGCGGGTGGTAGCGCGGGGCCTCAGTGTCGGCTGGAGTGTGCAGGCCAGCGGACCGGTTGCCGTTGAACTTAGCCCGTCCGACGACGTCAGGTTGCTGGCAAGTTCCGTCTCACCCGAGATGATTTCGGGCAACGTTGCGTGGAGTACAGTAGAGGGTTACCAGGAGCGTACGGACTCTGCCCACGGGTGGTCCGGCAAAGTGGCGAAAACCGCAGCCGTGGGAAGTGGCCGCCACGTTCTGCGAATTGATACTTCCGGAGAGATTCGCGTCACCGTGGGTGACTAGTAATGGTGAACAAGGCCGGCTCCCGAAGTCGTTAGGCGTAGCTTGCACCGGGTGTGGTGTGCACCCCGGTGCAGGGCTAGAAATAAGACGGGAGCCGGCAGACGAATACAGGGCTGCCCACGAACCGAATAAACTTGGAGACTCGCTGGTCCTGGGTCAATAACCGTGTCCTGGCATCACGGGGGCAGCAGCCGATTGACTGCGCGGACTAAGGGCGCTAAAGGTATAAGGATATGCCGTACGCAAGCGTGAACTGAAACATGCTAAGATTGGGATGTGGCGTAAGGAATCGTTGGAGCGTGAGTTTACCGATGACCCGCCCCAAGGTATACGTAACCAGAAAGATACCTGAACCCGCCATTGCGCTCTTGAGGGAGAGTCTCGATGTATCGGTCTGGCCGGAGGAGGACGTGGTGGTTCCCCGAGATGTGCTGATGCGGGAAGTCAAAGAGGTCGAGGGGCTCCTCTGCGTCCTCACGGAGAAGGTGGACCGCGAGCTGCTGGACGCGGCTCCGCGCCTTAAAATCGTCGCCAACATGGCGGTAGGATACGACAACATAGACGTGGGTTCTTGCACGGAGCGGGGTATAGTCGTCACGAACACCCCCGACGTCCTTACGGACGCCACCGCTGACCTGGCGTTTGCGCTTCTTCTCGCCACGGCGCGCAGGCTTCCCGAGGCCATGGACTTCCTCTTGAAAGGGCAGTGGAAGACGTGGTCGCCCATGTTGCTTACGGGAAAGGAAGTTTACGGCGCTACCCTGGGCATCGTGGGGATGGGCCGGATCGGGCAGGCTGTTGCCAAGAGGGCCCGGGGCTTCGATATGAAGGTGCTGTATTACTCGAAAAGGCGGAACCCCCAGGTCGAAGAGGAGATCGGGGCGCGCTACGTGGACAAGGAGACCCTTCTCCGCGAGTCAGACTACGTATCGCTTCATCTTCCTCTTACGCCGGAAACCAGGGGCTTCATCGGGGAGCGGGAGCTTCGCATGATGAAACCCACCGCCGTGCTAATCAACACGGCGAGGGGAGCGGTTGTCGATGAACGAGCTCTCTACAAAGCGCTGAGGGAAGGGTGGATTTGGGCGGCAGGTCTCGATGTTTTCGAGGTTGAACCGCTGCCTATGGACAGCCCGCTTCGCACCCTTCCCAACGTAGTGCTTTTGCCTCACATCGGCAGCGCCACCGTAAAGACCAGGACGGAAATGGCACTCCTTGCCGCCAGGAATATCCGGGACTACCTCGTCACAGGCCGGGTTCATACGCCGGTGAATCCCGAAGCGTTAGGGGAAAACTTGCGGTAGGCAAACTTGATGTCTAAATAGCCTCGAATACCGGCTTTCGACCTTCGAAGTGAGCGACGTACCTGAACCCCGATTCCTTGAGAAGTTCGACGAACTCATCAAACCTGTAGCCGATGTAGTCGGCACCATGGGAATCGGATCCGAGGCAGACTATTTCGCCTCCGAGCTCCTTGTATCGCCTCAATATGTTTACGTCGAAGGCGATTTGGGAACCAGCTGCGCTGCTTTGTCTGTATGAGCCGGTGTTAACCTCAAGTCCCCGGCCTGCGGCGATTAACTCTCTGAATATGGAATCAAACAGGTCCGAATGATCGGCATACCTCATGGACCTGTCGGGATACCCGGCGTACCGGGTTATGTAATCCAGGTGGCCGACGGCGTCGAAATCTGGAAAGTGCCTCACCATGAAAAGCACTTCTTCGAGGTAACGACCGTATGCCTCCCGTTTGGCCTTGCCGATGTAATATGTGCCGGCGTAGGGGTCGACGCCGCCTATGATGTGCACGGAGGCCAGCACATAGTCAAACGGGTAACTTCTAACCACTCGGAGGGCCTGGTCCACTGCGTGAGGTTGTATCCCCACCTCGACACCTTTCAGTACTTGCAGCTTGGACCCGTATCGACTTGAAAGGTTGTCCAGACGGGCGATATAAGCA
This sequence comes from Candidatus Fermentithermobacillaceae bacterium, assembly GCA_014896535.1. Classification (GTDB taxonomy): domain Bacteria; phylum Bacillota; class Sulfobacillia; order Fermentithermobacillales; family DUSS01; genus DUSS01. The sequence continues at coordinate 68,936 of JADBKE010000007.1, read as the reverse complement.
TCGAAATCTATCTGGGAAGAAGCGTTGTAGCCCGGGTAATCGTAATCGAAGTGGTCGGTGATCGCTATCCCGTCCAGCCCCCGCCGGATCGCGGCTTCGCAGAGAGGTTCGGGTGGTGTATGGCAGTCTGCGGAGAAGAAGCTGTGAACGTGAGAGTCGAACATCCAGGCCCCTCCTGATCTTCGATTTCGGTTTGCTAACGAATCTCATTTTAGCATTGCCGCCGCGGCCCCGGGTCTTTCCTTTCGTCCTCGACCGGCGCGCGCTCGCTCGCGGAGTTTCCCGACGACTGGAGTCGTAAAGCCATCATGGGTCCGAAGAAGGACCTCGACCGGCGCTCGTTCGCGGAGTTTCCCGATGGCCAGGAGGTATGGGCCAACCGACAGCGAATTGGTACGCAAATCAGGTGAGTGTCGAAAAAGCCTGTGCGCGTGTAAGTAGGGTATCTAAAGGGAGCCATGTGGAGACCACTGAAGAAAGGATGGATCCGAAATGCTTGCGTGGACTAAGGATCTGGCTACGGGTATCGGCGTTATCGACGACCAGCACAAGGAGCTGTTTAAAAGGGTCAACGATTTGCTTTCCGCTATGAAGCAGGGGAAAGGCAAGGAGCAGCTTGCGGGGCTTTTGGGCTTTCTCGCCGATTACGTGGTGACTCATTTCGGTACCGAAGAAAAATTCATGCAGGCGCACGATTACCCGCAAAGCCTCGGTCATAAGGCAGAACACATGTCGTTCGTGCGAAATCTTTCCGACCTCCGGAAGAGGTTCGACCAGGAAGGTCCAGGTTCTCTCCTGGCCATCGAATCGCAGCGCCTTCTCGTGGACTGGTGGTACAACCATATCGGTAAGTCGGATAAAGCTCTCGGAGCTTTTCTCAAGGGAAAAGGGGTCTGAGCATCCGGATTAAACGCCGGCGGCCGGACGGTCTGCCGCCGGGGCCAGGCCGTCAGCGTCCCGGCGGTGGCACCTTTGCCCGGCCGCCCCGGCCCCGACGCTGCGGGTTTCAGAGGAATGGATGCTTTCGAAATGGTCGATGAGGAGATGGATGAACTTGGGACAGGCTTTGGAAAAACCCAGTAAAATCATCGATTTGCGCTCCGATACCGTCACAAAACCTACCCCCGAAATGAGAGAGGCCATGTTCCGGGCGGAAGTCGGTGACGACGTCTACGGAGAGGACCCCACCGTCAACCGCCTGGAAGAGCTGGGCGCCGCTATGGTGGGTTTCGAAGCGGCTTTGTTTGTGCCTTCGGGCACCATGGGTAACCAGGTCTGCATAATGTGCCACACGCAGCGAGGCGATGAAATCATCGTGGAATCCATGGCCCACATATGCACTTACGAGGTAGGAGCGCCCGCCGTAATATCCGGAGTCCAGATCAGGACCATCAAAGGAATCTACGGTGTCATGGACCCAGCCGAAGTGGAAGAGGCCATCCGCAAGCCCAACATCCACTTTCCCAGGACGTCGCTGATATGCTTGGAAAACACCCACAATCGTTCGGGTGGATGCGTCATCCCCATAGAAAATATGAAGGCCATCTACGAGATAGCTTCCCGGCATGGAGTGAAGGTGCACCTCGACGGTGCCCGGGTCTTCAACGCCGCCGTGGCCCTGGGGGTGGACGTCAAGGAGATTACCAGATACTGCGATTCGGTTCAGTTCTGCCTGTCTAAAGGGCTTTCTGCACCCGTCGGTTCACTTGTCGCGGGAAGCAAGGAGTTCATAGAGCGGGCCAGGAAGGCTCGGAAACTCCTGGGCGGTGGGATGCGTCAGGCGGGGATTCTCGCGGCGGCGGGGATAGTTGCCCTCACGAAAATGGTGGACAGGCTAAAGGAGGATCACGAAAACGCACGAGTCCTTGCGGAAAGGTTGTGCCAGGTGCCGGGTCTTTACATCGACATGAAAACCGTGCAGACAAACATGGTGGTCGTGGGGACTCGGGGTCTCGGAGTGGACGGCCCGGATTTCGCCGCGGCCCTCAAGAAGCGGGGAGTCCTCTGCAACGCGGATCTTCCTTACAGGGTGAGGCTGGTAACCCACCGGGAGATAAGCCGCGAGGACGTGGAGGAAGCTGCCCGCATCATCGCCGAGGTCGCGGCCGAGTTGCGGGCGACCGCGAAGAAGAGCGGTTAAACCACGGGGAGGTCTTAGACCTTTGGAAGACGAACGCAGCCGGCAGCAAGGGCTGTGGCCCGATGAAAGGCCGGAGCGGGGTGATGCTGCGTTTCGAGCCCCCGGTGAGAAGACCGGCCAACCCCTCGCAGCCCGCATGGCGCCCAGGGATTTTTCGGAATTCTTCGGCCAGGAGGAATTGGTCGGGGAGGGCAGGGCGCTCCGGAGGGCTATAGAGGAGGACAGGATTGGTTCGATGATCTTCTGGGGCCCGCCGGGCACCGGCAAGACTGCGCTGGGGAGGCTCATTGCCAGCATGACCCGGAGCAGGTTCGTCGAGCTGTCTGCGGTGACTGCGGGGGTGGCCGACATCCGCAAGGCCACCGAGGAGGCCGCCCTGTGGAAGTCCAGAGGGAAGCGGACGATCCTGTTTATCGACGAGATTCACCGTTTCAATAAAGCCCAGCAGGACGTCCTTTTACCTCACGTGGAGAAGGGAACCTTCATATTGATAGGGGCTACCACGGAGAACCCGTTTTTCGCCGTAAATCCCGCGCTCATATCGCGCTCGAGGATATTCCGTTTTCAGCCCCTCAAGGACCGGGACATCGAAGCCATACTGAGACGGGCCATCGCCGACGAGGAAAGGGGCTATGGACGCCTGGCGCTGGAAATCGAGGACGGGGTTATCGAGCACATCATCCGGTTCGCCAAGGGGGACGCCCGAATCGCCCTGAATACGTTGGAGGCGTTGGTGAACGCGGGGGAAAAGGACCCTACGGGGAAAATCAAGATAACCCTGAAGATCGCCGAGGACGTGACTCAAACAGCGCCGCTGCTGTACGACCGCGCCGGCGATCAGCACTACGACATCATATCGGCCTACATCAAGAGCATAAGGGGGTCTGACCCCGATGCTGCCGTATACTGGCTTGCACGGATGCTCAAGGGCGGCGAGGATCCCAGGTTCATAGCCCGGAGGCTCGTTATCGCAGCAGCTGAAGACATCGGGAACGCCGACCCCATGGCCCTTGTGCTCGCAGAGGCTGCGCTTCGCACCGTGGAACACGTGGGAATGCCCGAGGCGCGGATACCGCTGGCCCAGGCTACGCTGTACCTGGCGTGCGCTCCCAAGTCCAACGCCTCGTATCTTGCGATAGACAAAGCCATGAAAGACGTGGAGGAAAAGCCCGCGTACCCGGTGCCACCCCACTTGAGGGGAACCGGATATTACGGCGCGGAAAAGCTCGGTCACGGAGTGGGCTACCTGTACCCCCACGAGTTCCCCGGTCATTACGTACCCCAGCAATATCTTCCTCAAGAGCTGGAAGGCACCAGGTATTACGAGCCCGACCCGCAAGGTTTTGAGAAGACTTTGAGGGAAAGGTTGGACGAGCTCCGGTCAAGGGTGAAAAGAACTTCGACACCGTAGGAGCTCCGGGTCCGGGTCCGGGCCCGGCGCTCGAGCCGTCACTGCGAGAGCATGGCGCGACTTATGATTCCTCCTTATTTCGGGAAGGATCCTCTTCGGAGGTCGGTCGTATTGAGGTGTCCTAAGTGCGGAAGCCGGTCCACCGGGCGGATCGGCCAGGACCAGTTTTACTGTTGGGACTGCAACGTTGAATTCCACGTACAAGGCAGTTTTGTGCGAATCTATTCCATCGATCCCGAAGGCGCGGCCATCCTTGAGTCGGTGAAATCGCCCAACGAGACGGAACTGAGTTCTATCCGCGACAACGCAGTTCATGGCCTTCAAAAAGGGACGAACTCGTAGTTTAGGACTGGACCCGGAGGGGGAATCGCAGTGACCAGGAAGACGTTCTGGAACGGCATCTTGATCGGTGCTTCTATCGGGCTGGCCACCGGGGTGGCGCTGTTCTTCCGGTCGATGGCGAGGCCGAAGCCGTCCACCATGCAGAAAGCCAAAACCATGGTGGCCAGAAGAGCCAGAGAGGCCAGGGAAACGTTCAGGCGTGCGGCCACTACCGTGGGAAGAGTGGCAAAGTGCGCCCGGCAGTGACGCACCGCTCCGGAACCGGAGTTTGTGAGGTTGATCGTCTTCCGACCGGCTGACGGCGAGCGGGGCGGAAGGCGACCAGAAAGCAATGGCAAAGAAAGTTTTCCGAATAGTCCTCGCCTTGGCCGGCGTTTTCCTTCTGGCGTTCCTCGCGAGGCCTGTGATATTGCCGTTCTTGCTCGGTGGCTTTTTGAGTTACGTCCTCGAGCCCGCGGTGAGTTACCTGTCCCGCAGGATGAAGCGGACTCAGGCGATCGTACTCACCTACCTGGCCATCGCGATTGTAATGGGACTTATGGCAGCCTACTTCGTGCCCAACTTCTTGCGAGACGTGCAGGAGCTGGCATCCGCCGTTCCCCGGTACAGCGATATGCTTACCGGGCTTCGCGGGCGTTTGCGAGAGATTTGCCGGAGGTACGGCATCCCGCAGGGGGTCGAGCAGTCGTTTCTGCAGAGTCTGGACGAGCTTTGGGCTGGCGCAGAGGCTTTTGCCGGGAACATCCTGCGCAACGTGGCGGCGTCCGCCGAGGCGGTAACCAAGATACTCCTGGCGCCGGTCGTCGGATACTACATCCTCAAAGACATCAACTCGTGGAGAAAAGCCGTCCTCGTCCGGTTGTCGAGACTTCCCGACCCGTACCTCGAGCTTTTCCACGAAACCGATATGGTGCTGGGTGGTTTTGTGCGGGGACAGGCGGTCGTGGCTGTTGCGGTCGCGGTGATGGTGTGGGTGGCCGCCGCCATCCTGGACCTTCACTACGGAGCAATCCTGGGAGTCATCGCCGGACTTGGCGAGTTCATACCGTATTTCGGACCCATCGCAGCCGCCATCCCGATGATCGTCGTCGGGCTCACAAAATCACCTGTCACCGGGCTAAAAACTCTCATCGCGGTACTCATCATTCAGCAAATCGATTCTGCGCTCATCGTGCCGAGGGTGACCGGGAAGCGGGTGGGTCTTCACCCTCTGGCGGTCATCGCGGCCCTTCTCATCGGCGGCCACTACTTCGGGTTTTGGGGCTTCTTTCTGGCGGTTCCTGGAGCTGCGATTCTCAGGGCCGTATTGAGATTTCTCGGCAAGATGGCGGAGCTGTCCAGGAAAACGCCGAAGGCGTGAGATGGTCCCCGGGTCTTCAAGGCGGCGATTCGTCGGCGTGGCAACTCGGCGTTGGAAGTTCCAGGAGCAAGTCCCTCAGGGTGTGGCAGGAACGACCAACCGTGCAGGAACAAGCGCTTTTCTAGCGAATATATCCTCTGTTACCAGGAAGGCTGGGACCTGGCAGTCAACTTCGGCTCCTAACGTGGCCTTTGCGTGCCTTTAACCGCGTTTGATCGTTGGAGCCAGTCTTGACTGCTGTGGCGAAAGAGGAACGAAGCAAGTTCGAAGTCTCGTCGGCCGAGGCTACGGTGCCCATTCGAGGGAGTTTGAAAAAGGGACCAGGATTGGTTGAAAGGCCGGGACCCTCTCATGGCGGAAGACCGTTTCGGAAATGGATTTCAAGGGCAAGGGCAAGACGAACAGTCCAACAGCGATGGACCGGCGGCGGGAATTTTAAGCGGCGAAACCGGCTCCGGCGACATCCTTGCGCAACCCGGCATGGACGACTGGCTTGTGCTCCACCAGGCCGTCCTCGCCGGGGATAAAGTTGCCTGGGCCTCGGTAGCGGAGCGATACATGGAATACGTAAAGCGCGTGTTGAAGAGCCTCAAGCCGGGAGTGGACGACGAACTCCTGACGGATGCCACGACGGAGGCGCTGATGAATTACCTGCTGCATCCCGAGCGGTTTGACCCTTCCAAGAGGAGTTTGCCTTCGTACTTGGTCATGTCGGCGAACGGGGACCTCCTCAACCTCCTTGAAAAGAGGAACAATCGAGGCCGGAAAGAGATTCTGGACCGCCATGGTGAATTTGACACGAATCCTCGGAAAGATCTTTACGAAGGAGCGGACACGGAGCTCTGGGACGAGATCAGACGGAACTTCTCTGCAGATGACCAGACTGCAATAAGGCTGATGCTGGCGGGCATCAAATCGTACGCAGAATATGCGAGAATATGGCATATAGAGCGTGCTGATCCCGCGGGTATGCGCAGAGAAGTGAAGCGGAGGAAAACGCTGCTCAAGCGAAAACTCGTCCGGATATATGCGAAATGGAAGGGGAGCTCCGATGGATAGTCCCTCGGAGGGGACCATAAATCTCATGAAAGCTCTCGCGGAAAAAGCCCGACGGCAATCGTCTTTCATGGCCTACGCGCTCGGACGGTACATGGATATCCAGCGTATTACGCAGGAAGAACTCGAAGAGTATCTCGGGTGCTCGGGTGTTAACTTTCTCCGCTTGGCGTTGTGCGGGCGGCCGGAGGTCGGAACGCCGGAGTTCAAAAGAGATGTCCGCGATTGCGCTCTGTACACGGGTGCCCGTGAGACCGCCCTGGCGAACTTGCTCAATGTGGTGGCGTACTGGGATAGAGTGGCTGCTGGTGGGGTCGTGGCGGCGAGGGCACCTGCGATGCAAACCAACCCCACAGAAGAGCAAACCGGCGAGAAACCCGACAAACGAACCGATTGAGTCGTAAACGGTGGAACCCCGAGAAGTTTGCCAACGCCGAAGGTATAACCACCTGCCGGGAGGCACCCTGATGGAGAGCTTCAAATGGCATGAGCTCGGTCAGACGTACGAAGAGATAGCCGAAGCTTTCTGGCGTCTTTCCGGACTCCCTGAGACCTTCCCGAGAGACATCTTCAGCGCGTGCATCTGGACGTTGCCCGTGGGTGTGGTGTGGATTTCGGGCTTGACCGGCTCCGCGGTGGCCGCCTACTTTCCTTCGAGCGGGCGCGCGGAAGAGCTCGAGCAATACGTCTTTTCTCCTCTTTACGGCTGTCTTGTGGCGTCAAAAGGTGCAGGCATAATCTTTCTTGAGAAGGGTCTACCCGCGGACGAAGCCTCGTTTACCATCGCCCACGAAGTTTCCCACTTTCTCGCGGATTACCTCATCCCTCGTGAGCGGGCGTTGTCGAAGATGGGGGAGAGGATACGCCCCGTGCTCGACGGCGAGCGAGTACCCGATGTTGAGGAGCGTGTGGACGCCCTCTTGTGCGGAATTCCCCTGGGCACGTACGTTAAGGCCACGCCTCGTGAACGTCGCTTATCCTCGGAAAACAGGGCGGATATGCTGGCCTTAGAACTCCTGGCGCCGGCCCGGCGAGTGCTTGGAGAGGTGTTTGGGGCGGTTGCCGATAGCATGCAGGGCGAAGAGGGAGAAATGCTCGAAGGGAGAGGAGTGCTTTACCGGTCGAATGGAAAAACAGTTTCGGCTGTGTTTTCCGTACGCACTTCATGCGCCGAGATCGCCAGCATTCTGGTGAGCAAGTACGGATTGCCGGCGGGTGTGGCGCGGTGGTACGCGGGCTACCTGAAAACCAAAGTACGACCGGCCGGTTCTCGCGGACTTTTCAGGGAATGGCTGGAAGGCCCGGGTTCTGCGAAGGTAGGGGAGCTATGAGGATACAAAGTTACAAAGTTGCGGGGTCACAGAGTTACGGAGTCACAGAGTCACAGAATCACAGAGTCACAGAATCACAGGATCACAGAATCACAGAATCACAGAATCACAGAATCACAGAGTCACAGAGTCACAGAGTCACAGAGTCACAGAGTCACAGAGTCATAGAGTCATAGAGTCACAGAGTTACATAGCCGGGGCAGCCTGATCGCGCTTCTGGTTAAGTCGCCGCGAGTGAGCGGAGACGGCTGGGTGGGAAGCCCGGCGTCTTGAGGGCTTACGGTGCAGGTGCGATCGACATGGGCGAGCGAGGATCGGGGGGTATGAATGTGACGGAGCAGAAGGATGAACTCGGCCAGCCGGGAGATGTGGCCGGGGCTGGGAGATTTGAGCGCGCAAGTCACGGGACTCCGCGAAAGTCCGGCGATTTGGATGTCCCGGCTCGCGACTTCGCGGTTTCGAGCGCGGGTGTTCTCGACGGCGAAATCGTCCACGTAGAAGCCGTAGAACCCGCAGAACCCGTAGAGGTAGAAGCGGTTGGACCGGGGGATTTGACCCTTGCAGGCGCGGACGTGCCCCTTGGAGCGGTGACGGCCGAAGCTTACGCGGAGGCGTTCGGTGAGGATATGAACGCCACCCTGAACCTGGACACGTGGTCCACCGGGTTCGACCTCGGGGCGCTCTACGAAAGACTGGAGAAGGAAGTTCGCGATGCGGTAGAGCAGGAGCGCAGGACGAGACGTCAGGTCCGAGAACTCGTCTTCCCCAGGCTCGCCGAAAGGCCGGGCGCACCCGCCAGCGCCGGAGTGTATAAAGTTCCGCTAGACCGGCTGGAGATGTGTCACAAAAAGGTCCTGTTTCCCGGCAGGGTGGAGGCGTGCGACGGCATCACCGTCGCCCATGAGGGGCTATCTCTGGATGTCGTGGAAGTAGGGGTGTGTCTCGTTTCGTACAGGGGGGACCAGGGCAGTTGGGTGCACCGGCTCTTCCGGCGCGACTTGAGGTTCAGGCCTGCAGACGCGGTGCAAGAAGCCATGACCCTTCTCGAACGCAGGTTTTCCGGGGAATCGGATGCCGTGCAACGCGGGCTCTCCGACCTGGCCAGGAGGGGGATCATGGCTTTCGCCGAAAGGGCCATACTCGTGGATCGCTCCAGGGCGGAGTGGCGGATGGGTCACGGCCCCGTGATCCCGGTGGAGCTTTTGACCGGCTGCGGCAGCCCGGAGTTTTTCGAGCGGTCACTGGAATACCTGTTACGCTTGTGCCTCGACCACAAAAAATTCGTCTTCGTGCCTTCCGGGGGCGGAATGCGCTTTCTCAACACCATCGGTGACGCGCTCGCGCCCATGGAATACGCCATCGTGGACACCGCGGAGGGACAGATAGAGCGCATCCTCCGGAGCAGGAGATATCCGCGCAAGCAAAGGGCGTTGTTGGAAGATTTCGCAGCTCAGGTGGGTCCGGCCATCGTCATAGGCGTTTACAGGGTTTCACGGTACTCGAGGTCCAGGGTGTTTTACGCGCCCGCGTCACACCCTCATGAAGCTGCGCTCATCGCTATGGCCGACTCATCCCTGCAGGAGCACAAAGGATTCCCGACTCTGCTCGACCTGGCGGCCAACATATGCAGGACCACTTTCGCCTCGGAGGTGCTCCTGGATTCCATCAGGATGGCCTATCTCGATGCGGGGGAGATGACGTGGCCGGATTGAAAGAGGCGGGTTAAAAGGTGGCCGGTCCAAACAGCCGGCACACCGGTTACAAGCTAACTCGGGATTGGTGATGGGGTAACGATTGTACCGCTTACCACATTTTGCGTCCGGGCGACGCGGTTACGGGCGGGCTAAACGCTGCTAACGAGGTGAGGGCGATGGCGCTGGACGACAGCACCAGGCTGGGCGGAGAGATGCCGCCGGTATTCGAAGACCTCGAAGATGAGCAGGGCTGGGAGGAGCCGGAGGCGTACAGGGGCTGTGTGGGCCGGACCCTCTTTGACACGAAAGAAAGCCGGGACAACACGGTCTGCGTCATCCTGCCCAAGAGAGAACTTGGCAACGTCCCGTCGCAATCCCTGGTCAGGATCAAGAGCCTCGAAGACGGTAGATCGTACGTGGGAGTGGTGACGGCGGGACCCTTCGCCGAGCCAGACGGCATCAGAGGGGATACCCCGCTGATGGTGACCACCGCTGCGAGGGGCGCAACATTTATCCCGAACTATCACGGTCGCGTCGAAGTGGAGATCCTCGGGGAAGAAAACGACGGGCATCTTACCCCACCGAGATGGAGGCCCAGGCCCAACAGCCCGGTGTTCCTCCTGAAAGAGGATGAGGCGCGGCGGATCTTGAAGGCCGAAGGCGACATCGCGCTGGGTCGCTGCGTCGGTTATGAAATGACCGTTTCGGTCCCGAGCGACCGGAAGGACGTTTTCCCGAGGCACACGGCTGTCCTCGGAACCACCGGGTCGGGAAAGTCGACCACTATCGGCACACTGGTCATGCAGGCTCAAAAGGCCGGGATGGCCGTGGTCATCCTGGACGTAGAGGGAGAGTATACCGCCATATGCGACCCTGCGACCGACCCGGGCATGCTGGCGGCGTTGAGGGCGAGAGGCCTTTCCCCCGAAGGAGTGGCTAACACGACCCTGTACCACCTCGTCGGAAGAGAGACCATGAACCCCTCGCATCCGGACCGCCGGCAGTTTTGTCTCAGTTTTTCGAACCTGTCCCCGTACACAGTGTGCGAAATCATGGGCCTCAGCGAGCCTCAGGAAATGAGGTTTTTCCAGGCCTATGATGTTCTGAAAACGCTCCTGGCTTCCTTGAGGGTATTCCCGCGAGGGGCGGAAGACGAAGCGGCCGCTATGGAAATCGACGAAATGGAGCGGGGGTATCCGGGGATGACGCTTTCGCTGTTGACCGACGTGGCCGGGGCATTTCTCGCGCAGGTTTCAAAGACGCCGGATACCTTCGTTCCGTACAGTCCTTTGCTGAGAGAAAACCGGGACGCGCTGATGGCGGCGGTGGCCGCGGTCAAAGCGGATCACCCTTCTAGCTGGCGGGCACTTTTATCAAAGCTGTGGAAAATCCACCGGCCCAGAGTCTTCGACAATCCCGCGGCCGAACCCATCGATTACTCGGCCCTCACCGAGCCTGGCCGGGTGAGCATCATAGACCTGTCCGATACGAACTCTCCTATCTTGAATAACCTTGTCATCAGCGACATCCTGCGCGGCATTCTCGAGGCGCAGGACAAGGCGTATCAGGAGGGGCAGAGGGAGAGTCGGGCAGAAGGTAGTTCAGCAGCAGGGGCTAGCCCGGCGGTACTTCGGGGTGCTCCCCGCTCCACGGGACGACACGTTACGGAGCAAAGCATACCTCCCCGGAGAACCCTGGTTATCATCGAGGAAGCTCACGAATTCCTGAGCAAAGACCGGATATCGCAGATGCCCAACGTGTTCCAGCAGGTGGCCAGAATCGCCCGGCGCGGAAGGAAGAGATGGCTGGGGCTGGTTTTCGTGAGCCAGCTTCCTCAGCATTTACCGCGGGAGATTTTGGGGCTGGTAAACAACTTCATACTCCACAAGATCACCGATACCGGGGTCATCGATGAGCTGAACCGCGTCATCGCTGGGGTTGACGCGTCTATGTGGCGGAAGCTGCCTACCCTGGCCCCGGGGCAGGCCGTGGTAAGTTTCGCGCATATGTTGAGGCCTATTCTGACGGCGATAGATCCGGCGAGGTGCAGGTTGAGGATGGTGGGGTAGGATTTGACACCCAACGACCATTTTGATGGTGGTCGAGTGGTCTTGTGGGGTGTTCTGGTCAGGCCCCAGATCGAGCGGAATGGCGCATGTGACAACTGCAGCGAGGGCGGGCGAGTGGGCGACCGGTTGTTTTGTTCGAAAGCGGTAACGTGGCTGGCAACTAGTGGTTTAAAGGCACCAGAGACCCCAACGCCATTGGAGACGAAGCGATGAACAGATATATAGCACTTGGGGCACTGCTTCTTCTTGTGAGCAACGGGATATGTTTGTCTCGGAAGGTTTGCTCCAGGGGCTTCAATGTGTACCAGGGTCGCGTGGATGACGTAGATCCCTATAGAGTGAAAACTCTGGCGGCTGGCCGGAATGATCTGTGACCGAGAGGTTGATCGGGACCGGTGCGAGCTTGGAGAAGTGCTTCATAACTACTGACTGAGGGTTGTCTAACACTCCATCCAGCAGACGAAAGTTGGCGAGTCCTTACAATAGAGGAATTGAGGACAATCGTGAAGAAGATATAGCTCGTATAGTCAGATCTATGCGGTGTTTCGAAGGGTACATACCCTGGCTGTTGGGGTGTTAGCAAAAAATCGAGCAGGTGCCAGGTCCTAACCGTTACTTGATTGGATACAAAGGATGAAGACGCTCTTTCGTCCTGTTTCCTGGTTCTTTTTGCGAACTTGGACATTGGAAAGTGGTCCTGGTGGCATGAACGCCTGCTTTCGGCATGTGTTTGGGGGTACATCATGCAGCTATTTCCCTTTCAGCAGCGCACTTTTGAGGCTTTGACCCATGGCTACAATGTGGTTTTGCAAGCACCTACCGGGGCCGGCAAGACGCGGGCTGCTTTGTTTCCATTTCTCTATCACTTGGCAGAACCTGCCCCAGGATGCTTCCCGCGCCAGTGCATTTACTCTGTACCGATGCAGGTGCTTGCGAACCAATTCGCGGTGGAATATGCCGAGGTCGTAAAGTCCTACAGTCATCTGGATGGCTTCAAGTTGGAAAAAGGGGTGACGATTCAGACGAGCGATCGACCCGGCGATCCGACGATGGAAGGTGATTTGATCTTCACTACCATTGATCAGACTCTCAGTAATATCCTGGGAGTTCCCTACGCATTGAGCTCTAGCCGCGCCAACCTAAACGCAGGAGCAGTGATTGGGTCATATCTAGTCTTTGACGAGTTCCACCTTTTCCCGCCCGAGGGTGCGCTAAAGACCACTCTGCAAGTGTTGCGCCTGCTGAAGGACGTAACTCCTTTCGTCCTGATGACAGCCACTTTCTCGTCAACCATGCTCGGCGAGCTGAAGAGCCTGCTCGGTGCTGAGGTGGTTACTGTCTCATCTCACGAACTGTCGCACATTCCTTCGCAGCGAGGAAAAGTACGTCGGTTTCACGCTATCGATGGCCTGCTGACGGCCGACTCCGTGCTTCGATACCACGATCGTCGCTCCATTGCCATCTGTAACACAGTGGAACGAGCGCAGCAGCTCTACGCGGAACTTTGCGACCGAATCGGTAGAGAACGGGTGATCCTGCTGCACAGCCGTTTCACCCACGAGCACCGGAACGCTAAGGAAGAGCGAGTGCGTCGGGAGTTCGGCAAGGACAAAGAAGCATGGTCAGCAAAGGATTTGATCTTGGTGGCAACTCAGGTCATCGAGGTAGGGCTTGACATTACCTGCCAGGCGCTGCATACCGAGGTGGCTCCGGCGGCCAGCATCTTGCAGCGGGCGGGCCGGTGCGCCCGGTTTCCAGGGGAGAATGGGGACGTGTACGTTTACAACGTGCCGCCAGATAAACAGGGTAAGCCCAACTATGCGCCTTATATCGGCAAAGAAGAGGCAGAGCTGTGTCAAAGTTCTTGGATGGCCTTTTGGGAACGGGACGGAGAGGCTTTGGACTTCCGTGGTGAGCAGGAAGTGATTGACTATGTCCATACTGCGACGGACCGACGGTTACTGGAGGAGATGGTGCAGGAGGAAGGCCAGATCTGGGCGATGATAGGTCGGGCAATGGCGCTGAACGACCTTTCGGTGCGCCGCCAACTGATCCGCAAGGTAGACAGCCGGACCGTTCTAGTTCACGACAACCCAGAGGGCCTGGAGAACCCGTTCGGCTGTACCGGTTTCTCTCTCTGGCATGGCACGCTGCGCGCTAAACTGGAGGAATTGGAAGCGTGGCGAAAGGCGAAAGGACTGGACTGGGCACTGAAATATCCGGTAGAAGCGGAGGCAGAAGAAGATGCCCGGGTGCCGACGCGCTACCGGTGGTTGCCCGTGCACTCCGAGGGCGATATTGGAGCGGCCTTTCTCTTCGTCGTTCATCCAGCGCTCGTGGCCTACGATGAGTGCCTGGGTTTTCGCTTCACTGAGGATGGTGGGGGCTACCGTACAGAACCGGACCAGCAGAGGAAGAAGCGGCAAGAGAACTACACGTACCGACTCGAGACCTACGCCGACCATGTCCGGTCCATGGTACGCGTTTACCAACGTGACTTGGTCAACCGACTGGCCTATGCCGCAGCTCGATTGGAGAAAAAGGCCGGCTTCCCGGCCAGCGGGATTGATCGGGCGATACGGCTAGCTATCGCGCTCCACGACCTAGGCAAGTTAGATGAGCGCTGGCAGGCCTGGGTGCGAGCCTACCAGGCGGAGATCGGGGAACGCTTGGACGATGAAACCTTCATGGCGGTCCACGTACACATGGAAACGCCCGAACATGAGGCAGTCGCGCTTCGAATGAAAAGCCGCCGCCCACCGCATGCAGGGGAAGGAGCTATAGCCGGAGCGAAGATCGCTCACAAGGTACTGGAAGGTAACGAAGGATTGCGCCGAGCTGTGATCACTGCGGTGGCGCGGCATCATAGTGCGCAGGCAGGGACTTTCGGGGACTATCGGTTAAATCGCAGTGCTCGAGTTGCGCTCAAAGAAGCACTGGAAGCAGCAGGGCTGGATGGCAGCGCAGCAGGAGATTGGTTGCCCCAGGCGCCAGCGACAAAGCTGGAAAACCACATCCTGCGCTTGCCACCGGACGATCCGCATGCATGGTGGCTGGCTTATTTCCTAATTGTGCGAGCGTTGCGGTTGGCGGATGGGAAATCGCAAGAAGATAGCAAGAAGATAGATAGTCCTTTTGTTCGTTGCTGATGTCACGCAAGAGCCGGGGTATGACTTAGAGGGACAAAAAGGTGGGGGTTGAAGGGAGGCGTGCCATGTACCAGGCAGTTTACTTTGCGGAAAAGACTAGTGGTACCTTTGCCGACGTGCTGGTAGCCTACGGTTTGGCAGCGGTCCTCGATGAGATCCTGGCTCAGGCGTTGGGACGAGAAAGCCGCCGCCGAGTGTGGATCCGAGACACGGGACCGTACTATACCGTCACATTGGAAGAGCCGTTACGGGCTGAATGGGTTAGGAACTGTACTTACTTTGCGGGGCCGCCTGCCTATATTACAACGGGGCAGACGGAGTCTGCACCGGCAGGCGTACGAGTCCGAAACGTGGGTGAAACTTGGGAACAGTACCGTAATTACCAAGCAGTGCGGGAGAAGCTGCGCAGAGTCTCGGAGATGACTGACGATTTCAAGCGTCAGGTGGAAGATGCGGAACCCCCCTATGATTGGGCGGTGGTCACCTTCCTGGGCACTCCGCAGATGCAAGCGTTGAAAACCTACAACCAGGCCGTTACTCAATGGGCTCTCACGCGAGAGTATTTCACCTTCAACCTGGAAACCATCCTGCGTATGACCGCGACACAACATGCCGATCTAGAAACCATAGCGCGTAATTGGCGCCGTACGGTGAAGGTGCCCGGAGTAACGGACAAGTTGACTGCTATCCAGCTTCTAAATCCGCATCAGGGCAAGGGCCAAAACCAAGCGAAGGCTAACGCCCTATCCATGGGAAAAAACATTGGTTCGTTCTGGCTACTCGAGTATCTCAAAGCCGCCGGCTTATGGTTGTGTAGCGCACCGCGGGTTGTGGAAGGTAGCACAGACCGGAAAACGTACGTGTTGGCCCCTCTGAACGTAACGCTTGCTACGCATCAAGCGGTGTTCAAAACTTTTTCCAAGCGTCTATGGAACGAGACCGCGGTAAAGATGGACTGCGTTGCGGCCCTGCTCTACACCGACACCTTACTGGAATACAGTGAAGCTGGCCAGTACGATGAGCTAAACTTCGAGGGCTACGGACCGGAGCATGTGGTGGCCGGCTTTCACGTCGTCCAATATAAGCTGCTGAGTCGGAACGCCTTCACAGCTATCAACCTGGCCTTTCTTGGCCTTCCACTCTGGACGGGTGACCTTCGTAGTCGCCAGGAAGTTCTCAACTTGCGGAAGGTTATCCGCGAGCACCGGGAGGTGATCGACAGCATTGACGAAACACGCAGCGACGGCTATCATCTGCTGCTCCGCTACCGGGATTTCCTGTCGAGCCAGCGTTGGGACGATTTCTTTGAGTTCGCCGCTGGCTATGCCCATTATGCTATGAGCCGAATGGCGCAGGGACAACGATGGGTTCCCTTGTTCACTACCACATCTCTTAGGAGGTTGGTTATGACAACAAGCAAACCTCTAACTCGGATCATCGAAAACCCCGGATTTCAGAACGTGGCCCGTGCAATACGGCATAGTACGGTTATCCCGCAGGGCCGCAAAGCCCGGGGCGAGCACGTTCTGTATGATATCCGATACGGGTTGGGCATGGAGCTCAAGCGCAAGGCAACCGTCCGAGATGACTTTGTGGCTGCCTTGGCTGACTTCATGCAGAGCTACAACCAGGAGAACAGTCAGGTGCTGGAGAGGCACAAACAACAGATGCGGCGTGACCTTCGAACTACCGACATCGAAGCAGTGGTCAGCCTCGTGGATGAGTATGGGCCGGAGGTTGTGGCTAATCTCCTGGTAGCCTACGGATATGCCCGTGAGCCGCGAGAAGATGCAGAGTCGGGTGGGCTAGCTAACGAAACCGGCACCGAATGACAACGTGAGAGGAGGTATTCTGATGGCGATCTCAGTTTACTCATTTTCTATCTCTGGCCGTGTAACTTTGGACATGCACTCCCTAAACAATGAGGGTGGTGAAGGGAACCAGATCACCACGCGGATGGTCAACATTGTTTACGAAGACCGCCACACGGGCCAGCCTCGCCTGGCCTCCGTAAACGCAATCTCCGGCGACATGTTCAAGCACATTCAGGCGGAGCACCTATATCTCCTAGCCAAGGGCAAGCTTCCTCTCTGCGGCGGTTGTCAGAAATTCAGCGCGAGCCGCATACTAGACGACAAAGAGTTCATGAGGAACGTTGTGGGCAAGCGAGATGGCAACCGATGGAAGTTCAGGGATAGCGAAGTCATTGATGAGCTCCTTAAGACCTGCACACTTGATGATCTTGAGGGCGTTCTTATTGCTCCTGAGCGCGAGTCGGTCAGAGCTTCAGAGGGGGCTGAAAAGGTAGACAGTGAGGCCGAGCGCAGAGAACGAATTCCTGCACGTTCTATTCCCCGCAAATCCGTAGCCGAGTTTGGTTGGGTGATTGGGCTGCCTGAGATCACTCGCACCGAAAGCTACTTTCATGTCCGGTATGCGACCGAACGAGGCGAGCGAGCCGAAGGCGAAGAACGGGTGACCCAACCCATCTTCCACCGACCTGCCAGTTCGGGTGTATACGCGACAGTAGCGACTTTTGAGGTAGCGCGTATCGGTTTTAACGACATCAGCCAAACCTACAGCATAGAGAAGGAACAGCGGGAGCAGCGTTACAAAGCGCTGCTAGAAAGTGTGCTCTACACATTCATAGAGCCGAGCGGGGCCATGCGCAGTACCCAGAATCCTCATATTCTGGGCTTCGAGGGAGTCGTAACGGTAAGCACCCAAGTAGTACCAGCCCCAACTCTCAGCCCTCTTGAGGACGCCTACGCGGACGAGCTTAAGCGCGTGGCAACTACCCTAAACAGGGTGCGCGAGAGTGCCGTGATAGTTTACGAGTTTGACTCTCTGGGTCGCTTTACAGAAATCATGCAGCACCTCATCGCGGAGACCCAGCCTTACACGCTGTTCGCCAAGTGAGGGTAATCCCATGTGGCTTATCGCGTACTACCGACCAGTAGGGCTCTTTTCCCTCAAGGCGGGACCGGCCACATCTACGGGGGCCAAAACCGTGTTCCTGCCAACACCCTTCGCTATTCGCACGGCGCTGTTGGATGCCGCCATACGGACGCAAGGGCTACAGGTGGCGCCGAGATTTTTCCGAATGCTGAAAACTGTCGCGATTGCTGCGCTTGTTCCAGAGCGGGTGGTGGTTACTAACCTGTTTGCCAAGGTACGCAAGCCGCGGCGTGCTGAGGCCGAGCGCGAAGGGGCAATGCAATCCACTATTGCCTTTCGGGAGTATGCGTACCTGATGGGGAATCTTGGATTGGGTTTTAGAGGGGAAGAGGTTGTCCTTGACGAGTTGGAAGCGCTGCTTCCCCAGATCAGTTATTTTGGTAAGCGAGGTAGTTTCTTCCAGTTGCTCAGTGCGGGGGAACGAACTACCGAACTTCCGGCGGGGTTTGTGGTGCTAAGGGGGATATCTGCGACTGGCACTCAAATTGGCAGTCAAGTGGCAACCTCATTCAAGCTCGGTATCATTCAGGTGCTTGATGATTGGGGTCCGGAGCTTACGTTCGAAAAGGTGAATACCTACAGCGATAGGGATATTCGTCTAGGCAGGGACCGGATCCGCGAAAGCGTGATCTTGCCATATCGCCTGGTCCGCTCCAGCCGGAGTTTCAGCTATTACGAGCGCATATAGGGTTGACGGTTGACAGCGGACGAGTGGGTAGCTGGAGCGGGCCACCTCCAGACGTCGGCAATGTGGCCTTTCGCGGGCTGTTTCGAACAGCTTCGCGGGAAAACATTAGGTCAGCCTTCTGGGGTGCATGAGCTGGTCGTCGAGGAAACCTAGATGGTTACAAAAGGTTCCCGGCTTAGCTGGTGGGCGGAACTGAGTTTCCACACAGATTTGGACGTGTTGTTCACCGACCCGGCACCTTTGGAAGCTCTTGTTCAGCGGTTTGGCAGAGTCAATGGGTTACGAAGAGTTGATAAGGCGCCTGTGTACGTATGCAGGCAACCGGCGGATGGCCAGGGGGTCTATCTTTCATCGCTCGTGGCGCAGACTCTCTCGGTCTTGGGAAAGTATGCCGACGGCAAAGATATCGACGAGCGGTCCATAGAAATGTGGCTTGATGAAGTATACACTGGTGAGCCGCTAGAGGAGTGGGAGGAAAAGTATCGGAAAGCGCAAATGTACTTCAGAAGAGAATGTCTGGACAGTTTGTATCCGTTTAGCAGTATCGAGGGACTTGAGGAAACCTTTGATGAGATGTTTGACGGAACGGAGGTAATTCCCAGTAGCTATTGTGATGAGTACTTCGAAGCGCGCGAGACCAACCCGTTTCAAGCGGCGGAGCTTCTGGTGCCCGTCCCATGGACTTGGCTTAAAGCCAACGAAAAGCGACGGTTACTGTCAAAGTACCGGTGGCCGGCGGTTGTCGACGTACCGTACTCGGCAGAATACGGGTTGGAAGCGTAGGTCGGAGAGAAAAGTAGACGATATGGTCCTGACGATAGGGTCCTACACCTCGTGCGACGGTTGATTCCTTACTATTCAGGCACAAGCTTGCCTAGAAACATATGCTTCTCTAATTGCCTCTTGAAACTTACCTTAATTCCACGACACTAAATTATTTCCGCCATTTTCACGAAATTAACTATTGCCACCCCTTTGGAATCCGCTTCCGAAGTCGGGAGGGGATGTGTCGATCGGTGCATGTTAGCGGGAATGGTTAGCAGAGCACTGGCGAATGGTGGCACCGGATCACAATCGTACCTGGGGGTTGATTCGCCATGCATCTGGTTGTTTCGGATTTTGGCGTGTTCATAGGGAAGAAGTCAGAGCGGCTGACGATTTCATCGAAAGGGAAGATAATCCAGGAAGTTCCGCTCAGGGACCTGGAGCAGGTGACCATCGCGTCACGAGGCGTTACAGTTTCCACCGACGCGCTGGCGAGCTGTATTGAGTTCGGGATCCCCATGAACTTCCTTACACCCACCGGGAAGCCGTATGCCCTGGTTACGTCCCCCGAACTTAACGGCACGGTCCAGACCAGACGAGAACAGCTCAAGGCGTATGACGACAAACGCGGAGTCTACCTCGCACGATGTTTTGTCAAAGGTAAGATCGCAAACCAGGCCAGCCTCATCAAGTATTTCGCCAAGCACAGAACCGGGACCGAATCTTACCAGAAGATGATGGACGCTGCTGCCGAAATGGAAAAGCTCGAAAAGGAAGCGGACGAAATCGACGGAGACCACGTGGACCAAGTCAGGCCTTACTTGATGAACCTCGAGGGACGAGCGGCGAGCTTGTACTGGGACATCGTTGGTCCTCTGGCCGCAGGCGACGACTTCAAGGGCCGTGAGCACAGGGGCGCGACGGACCCGTTCAACGCCTCTCTGAACTACGGGTACGGCATTCTATACACGCAGGTTTGGGGTGCCTTGGTGCTTGCAGGTCTCGAGCCATTTGGCGGTTTCCTTCATGTGGACAGGCCCGGCAAACCTAGCCTGGTCCTGGACATGGTGGAGGAATTCCGCGCACCGGTCGTGGACCGCAGCGTCATCGTGTCCTTCATCAAGGGGTGGAGACCGGATTTCGATGAGGACAACGCATTGACCCAGGAGTCCCGGCGTCACATCGCCGGCATTGTACTCGAGCGACTCGCACTCCGGGACAGGTATTCGGGCAAGAAGCAGAAACTGGAAGGTATAGTCCTGGCTCAGGCCCGGCGCCTGGCCAGCTATCTTCGGGGAGAGGGACAGTACAAGCCCTATTTGTCCACGTGGTGAAAGCTGGTGAGGAGTGGTCGGGGAATGATGGTGTGTACGCTGGTCATCTACGACATCGTTGAGGACAAGGTGAGACGGCGGATCGCCGAGGTCTGCAAGGACTACGGGCTCGAGCGAGTTCAGTACAGCGCATTTTTTGGGCTGACTGACAGAAATCGCAGGGAGGAGATGATGCTGAAATTCCGCCGTATCCTGGGCGACACGGAGGGCAACATCCAGATGTACGTGATTTGTGAGAAGGACATCAGATTAAAGAAGGAGCTGAGCGTAAACGGCTATGATCCATACAGATCAGAGGAACTTCGCACCCGGGCAGCCGGCTAGAGCCGGTCCTCCGTTGCACAGCTTGATTGAGTCACCGGGGCTATTCGCCATCTCGCCTGGTAGGAGCAAACCTCTCGCCGCGTCGCACGGTTTGAGCGAGCCCTTAAGAGTATCGGATATCAGGCAGTACGTGTACTGTCCCCGGATCGTTTATTTCAATTACGTGATCCCCGTTCCGCGCGTGACGACGGTGAAAATGGAAGAGGGACTTAAGTCCCACGCCGAGTTCTCCGAACTTGAGTCCAGACGCACCCTTGCTAAGTACGGCTTGGAAGATGGGACGAGGGAGTTCAGGGTTCAGCTAGAATCGCGCAGGCTGGGGATAGCGGGACGCCTCGATCTTCTCATCACCACGGCATCCAACGTGTACCCCGTCGAATTTAAGGACACCCGCGGCGACCCGGGACTTCATCACAAATATCAGCTGGTCGCGTATGCCATGATGACCGAAGAGGCCAGAGGAAAACCGGCGAAGGCCGGGTTCATCTACGTCATCCCGAAGAAAAAGATCTTCAAGGTCACCGTGGATGAGACCGCCCGCGTCTTCACCCGGAAGATCATTTCAGCGATGGTCAACATCATCCGGACGGGTATTATGCCGCAGCGCACGAGGTGGGGCGGGCGGTGCAGGGACTGCGAGTTCAGGAATTACTGCAGGGATGCCTGATCTCGGTACAGGGACCGGGCCGGTCTGCCTGGTGATGAGCCTTGTCTACGCTGCGGCGATTGCAGGGAGGTTTGAGTCAGCCTGCGGCGCCGGTTCGGTTAAACCGGCTGTCCGCTGAGGCCTATGCTGGTCGGGCTACGGAGGCCGTTGGTGGCCGAAATCGGGAGGGACCATTATGTACTTTCTCACTGAAGAAGAATCAAGGTGGCTACTCAAACATTTAATTCCCAGGGCAAGGGAGGAAGGCGTTGCCAGTGAACTGCGGGGGTGGAACTGGCATGACTCGCCGCTGGAGCCGCCGTACGAAATCAGATTGACGGTGTCTGAGGTGGCGGGGAAATACTGTCCCAGCGGTCGGGACCTGTTCCTAAAGCGCGTCGAACGCGTGGAATCACAGCCTAGCGTAGCTATGCTGACGGGAACGGCCTGCCATAGTGCTGTCGCGCAGTTGATTGAGCAGGCGAAGCGGCTCATATACTTAAAGGGCCCGGAGGACCTCGACGGCATTGCTACCGGCCTCCGTGAATTCCGGCCCCAAATCACGCTACCGGAGAATCTTGCAGAGAATCAGGCTGCTCTCGTCCGGGAGCGAGTGCAAAAGATCTGCGATTTTGAGGTACCGCGGATAATCGGCCGGATTTCCGAAACCCTCGCCAAGCAACCGTACTCCGGGTGCGATTCTCTCGTAGCTCAGGCGATACCGGTGGTGTGTGAGCAAAAGCTCGACGGTAGGTTTCTGGGCCTAAGTCCTCTTCTCAGCTGCGATTCCGCTTTCTTTGGCGGAGCGGTGATATACGACGTAAAGTTCGGCCAAAAACGGGACTTTCACAGGCTGGGCGTCACAGCCTACGGGATGGTCATGGAGAGCCTTTGGGAGTTCCCGGTAGATGTCGGGTGCATAGTGTACGTAGACCTCAGAGGTTCGGTTCCCGTAATCACCCGCGACTTGTTCCTCATCGATGATGAGCTCCGGCAGTGGTTTATAGACGAGCGAGACGACAAGATGAGGATGTTGTACGAGGGGCAAGACCCTGGAGTTGCCGAAGAGTGTCCGGAGTACTGCGGATACTATGCGGTCTGCCGTGGGCGGACGAGGATGCAGCTTGATACTGGATTTGATACTGGATGTTCCGACCGTCGCAACTGTCTAGTTTGAAGCCCATTGGGAAGTGGTGCCACGCTGGGTGCAGCTTGCAACTGGGCGTTTCGACCTTCGCGGTGGACGCTTTCGTATGCTACACTGAAGGAGGGACGTGCCTCCTCGGCCCATCGTCGATCCCGTTATCGAAGGAATAGGCGTCGGTATGCTACATTAAAGACGGCACCGTGCCTCCGCTACCCTGAGATATAACTCAGGCTGGCCGTCAGGGCTCCGGTGCGAAGTCGCTGACCCGAGGAGTTTTCGACGCTGCGCTCTTGGGCTGTGCGGAAACGGCGCGGACTCGGTGGTAAGTAGGGCCACTCAAGTGTGCCCTTTGAGGGGATGAGCAGGAATGATCGATGGCGGGAAGACTGTCGCCGTTGGTAGCAATTCTGGCGCAAAATCCTTGGCGTCGATAAATTCGCGCTTTCAAGCGAGGTGCGGGCCAGCCATTTCCGCAGGCAGGGGCTACAAAGGCGCAGCAACGTAGGTCGGTTGCAGCGAGAACCCCGATGTAGAGGGGACTGAAAGTGGGCGAACATGCCCATGAGATTCGGCGCCCACCTGTCGTTGCAGCGAGAACCCCGATGTAGAGGGGACTGAAAGACGAGCGTTAAGCGCGGGATGGGACCCATATGCTGGGTTGCAGCGAGAACCCCGATGTAGAGGGGACTGAAAGGAAATCTGGCCCGCCGGGAGCCAGAATCCCGGCACCCGGTTGCAGCGAGAACCCCGATGTAGAGGGGACTGAAAGGCCGGCGTGGTGATCATCTCGCCCAGGGGCCGGGTCAGTTGCAGCGAGAACCCCGATGTAGAGGGGACTGAAAGAATCGATCTGTTTACAGTACGAGATATACAGGCAAAGTTGCAGCGAGAACCCCGATGTAGAGGGGACTGAAAGATCATACAGGTACCTTACAACTGCGTCAGCGAAATCGTTGCAGCGAGAACCCCGATGTAGAGGGGACTGAAAGGCATGGCAGGCCAGTTGGCCACGGCCAAGGCGACCAGTTGCAGCGAGAACCCCGATGTAGAGGGGACTGAAAGGTGGCGCAACGAATGCGAATTCGTCCTGGACTGGAGTTGCAGCGAGAACCCCGATGTAGAGGGGACTGAAAGGCCCTACCGACTCCACCCGCTCCCCCGAAACCCTGACGTTGCAGCGAGAACCCCGATGTAGAGGGGACTGAAAGACTAGCCAGGTGTGGTGCTGGATCCTAGCCGATAGACGTTGCAGCGAGAACCCCGATGTAGAGGGGACTGAAAGTGGTCGGAATTGTGAAAGCTGGTGAACCAATTCTGGCAGTTGCAGCGAGAACCCCGATGTAGAGGGGACTGAAAGAAGACCCGCGCTTCGGAATTCTTGGAAGGCTCGCGCGGTTGCAGCGAGAACCCCGATGTAGAGGGGACTGAAAGGGTCTGCCAGGTCAGCGAACACAGGTTTGCCGAGTTTCAGTTGCAGCGAGAACCCCGATGTAGAGGGGACTGAAAGGCACCTGGAGGACCCCAGATGAGGACAGGCACCCCGGGTTGCAGCGAGAACCCCGATGTAGAGGGGACTGAAAGGAACCTGACGCCAGAAACGTACGAGCTCCTCGAGCTTGTTGCAGCGAGAACCCCGATGTAGAGGGGACTGAAAGGTGCAGGGCTGGGTGTGCGGCACGGTCGAATGGTGGTTGCAGCGAGAACCCCGATGTAGAGGGGACTGAAAGTCCAGCTGCCCCTGGCGTTCGGCTGCTGGTACGTCAGTTGCAGCGAGAACCCCGATGTAGAGGGGACTGAAAGGCGCCGCATGCCTGGCGGAATGCAAAGGCGGATCAGGTTGCAGCGAGAACCCCGATGTAGAGGGGACTGAAAGACAGGGCCACGGTCAGGCCTCAACCTCAGGTTTCCTGTTGCAGCGAGAACCCCGATGTAGAGGGGACTGAAAGCTCAGGGAGCGAAAAAACTGGAGTGGTGGAAAGGGGCCGTTGCAGCGAGAACCCCGATGTAGAGGGGACTGAAAGCGAAAGGCACTCGTTTTGCCTCCTTTGATGAAAGCAGGGGCAGTTGCAGCGAGAACCCCGATGTAGAGGGGACTGAAAGGACATTGAGCGAGTTATCCTCAGTTGGTCGTCTACGGTTGCAGCGAGAACCCCGATGTAGAGGGGACTGAAAGAGATAACTCAATGCCTGAGCCTGGGCTTGGCTCAAGTTGCAGCGAGAACCCCGATGTAGAGGGGACTGAAAGACGTCCTATAATAGGCAGCGGTAACCTGCCCCGTCACAAGTTGCAGCGAGAACCCCGATGTAGAGGGGACTGAAAGCAAGAATTCATATACTTCTACCCCAGTGCGTCGAAAGGTTGCAGCGAGAACCCCGATGTAGAGGGGACTGAAAGTTGCTAGCGTGATAAAGTCCTTCTCTGTCCTTAGTAGGGTTGCAGCGAGAACCCCGATGTAGAGGGGACTGAAAGGTAGAGGGGGCCGCAGGCTACAAAACGTACCTGAGCGTTGCAGCGAGAACCCCGATGTAGAGGGGACTGAAAGGGGGATTAACCTGTCACAATATCTTGGTCCCCTCGGTTGCAGCGAGAACCCCGATGTAGAGGGGACTGAAAGAACCGACGAGGTATGGGTAATCGCGGATCGGTGTTCTGTTGCAGCGAGAACCCCGATGTAGAGGGGACTGAAAGGCCGAAAAAGGCCTTTTTCGGCCTTTCTACGGCTTGGTTGCAGCGAGAACCCCGATGTAGAGGGGACTGAAAGTTACGCTCCCCGGTCTCCTTGTCCACATAGTCCGGGTTGCAGCGAGAACCCCGATGTAGAGGGGACTGAAAGAGCACGGCTGGCCGTATCTGAGGCTGGCCCGGGGGCGTTGCAGCGAGAACCCCGATGTAGAGGGGACTGAAAGTGGCGCGTGGCATCCGGGATATGGCCAAAGAGGTCCGTTGCAGCGAGAACCCCGATGTAGAGGGGACTGAAAGAAGCTCGTGGTCCTGATTAAGATCGGGCCGGGGATCGGTTGCAGCGAGAACCCCGATGTAGAGGGGACTGAAAGCCGACCGTAAGCTACCCGAACCTTCCCGACCCCGGGAGTTGCAGCGAGAACCCCGATGTAGAGGGGACTGAAAGTCGCAGGAAATCGTCCAGGTCCCGAGCCCGTATTCGGTTGCAGCGAGAACCCCGATGTAGAGGGGACTGAAAGAATAAACGCCGCTCCTCCATCTGCTTACGTTCATGTGTTGCAGCGAGAACCCCGATGTAGAGGGGACTGAAAGGGAATGCTCGATCGAAACTGCGGGGATGGATTGGCGAAGTTGCAGCGAGAACCCCGATGTAGAGGGGACTGAAAGTCCCTGGGCCCGGGCGGCCAGGGAGCGATGGTCCGGTTGCAGCGAGAACCCCGATGTAGAGGGGACTGAAAGTCTAACACTATACGCGGTGGCGATGAGCGCAGATGTCAGTTGCAGCGAGAACCCCGATGTAGAGGGGACTGAAAGTGCATACTTAACCGCGATCGGCACGGCATCGTCGGTTGCAGCGAGAACCCCGATGTAGAGGGGACTGAAAGTGCTTATTCGACGCTCACAGCGCTCGAGCGGCTCATCAAGTTGCAGCGAGAACCCCGATGTAGAGGGGACTGAAAGTCCTTCGCGCAGAAACCTACCTCACTTCACAGCTCCCTTGAGTTGCAGCGAGAACCCCGATGTAGAGGGGACTGAAAGTACGCTTCTAACGTGTTTGACCTACATTCCGGGAGGTTCGTGTTGCAGCGAGAACCCCGATGTAGAGGGGACTGAAAGCCGAAAAATCTGATACCCCCCCGGGTAAAGAATTGAGTTGCAGCGAGAACCCCGATGTAGAGGGGACTGAAAGCGAAGGTAGCGGCGGATGTGGCTACCCAGGCTGAACTTGTTGCAGCGAGAACCCCGATGTAGAGGGGACTGAAAGAGGGCTGCAGGCGCACTATTGCGTAACGCGGGTCCAGTTGCAGCGAGAACCCCGATGTAGAGGGGACTGAAAGGGGAACTCGGGATGACCGTGAGAGAGCTTCTGGCGAGTTGCAGCGAGAACCCCGATGTAGAGGGGACTGAAAGGTTTCATCTGTGAATCCTGACGGAACGAAGGCCGTGTTGCAGCGAGAACCCCGATGTAGAGGGGACTGAAAGCAGACATCAAAGAACGCGAGCAAATCGCAAAGCAGTTGCAGCGAGAACCCCGATGTAGAGGGGACTGAAAGATTGTGCTTGATCCATTGAACTGCTCGATTAACCGGGTTGCAGCGAGAACCCCGATGTAGAGGGGACTGAAAGGGAAGAACGCCATCCACTCGGAGAGCTCCCGGCTCGGTTGCAGCGAGAACCCCGATGTAGAGGGGACTGAAAGCGAGCCCAGCGGAGGCGTTGCCGGAGGCCCACGGCCCAGTTGCAGCGAGAACCCCGATGTAGAGGGGACTGAAAGCCTGAAGCAAGTACACAAACGAAGCAGCTACGTCGAGTTGCAGCGAGAACCCCGATGTAGAGGGGACTGAAAGTTGCTAAGACCCCAGCAGACGGGGCCCATCCCTCGTGTTGCAGCGAGAACCCCGATGTAGAGGGGACTGAAAGTTAAGCACAGCCGGAAACTTCGATAATCCGTCCCGAAGTTGCAGCGAGAACCCCGATGTAGAGGGGACTGAAAGCCACGCCACCCGCGAGATCGGGTACGTAGGAGCCACGTTGCAGCGAGAACCCCGATGTAGAGGGGACTGAAAGTTTCTTCCATCGGGGTCACCCGCAATTAGTTTCTGTTGCAGCGAGAACCCCGATGTAGAGGGGACTGAAAGCCCACCAGTCTCGCAAACTTTAATGCATACATGCTGTTGCAGCGAGAACCCCGATGTAGAGGGGACTGAAAGCGATATGTTGGAAAGCTCGAGTGCCGCCCCGCCCTCTGTTGCAGCGAGAACCCCGATGTAGAGGGGACTGAAAGGGACTCCCAGGAGCGGACCTCGGACTCGGAGACTTGTTGCAGCGAGAACCCCGATGTAGAGGGGACTGAAAGGATCCATACGGCCGCCCGCAGGACCCCGCCACGGTATGTTGCAGCGAGAACCCCGATGTAGAGGGGACTGAAAGCAGCACCCGAGGCACTGGCATCCTGCTCATCCCGAGTTGCAGCGAGAACCCCGATGTAGAGGGGACTGAAAGGTGGAGAGGGTCCGAAAACTTCAATCACTGTTCGAACTCGTTGCAGCGAGAACCCCGATGTAGAGGGGACTGAAAGATGTGAGCTACCCGGCCCAGACGGCGGATGCTGTGCAGTTGCAGCGAGAACCCCGATGTAGAGGGGACTGAAAGCAGAATCTGCTCAAGCGCGGTCAGCGTCGAATACGGTTGCAGCGAGAACCCCGATGTAGAGGGGACTGAAAGGCACTCTGGTGACCAGGGTTGCCGATCCGGTCTGTGACGTTGCAGCGAGAACCCCGATGTAGAGGGGACTGAAAGACGTAGGTACTCGATGTCATCGTCGGGCAGGTCTGGTTGCAGCGAGAACCCCGATGTAGAGGGGACTGAAAGAGCCCAATACCCTACGGGTCCGCCAGCAAACTGGGTAGTTGCAGCGAGAACCCCGATGTAGAGGGGACTGAAAGCTGGCTGTGCGCGTGGGACCTACTCCGTACTACAGGTTGCAGCGAGAACCCCGATGTAGAGGGGACTGAAAGGGGCATACGTAACGAAAGTCGAGTATTCTGATGGAGTTGCAGCGAGAACCCCGATGTAGAGGGGACTGAAAGTGGATTTGCGAAAAGACATCAACGGAACGTTGGAAAAGTTGCAGCGAGAACCCCGATGTAGAGGGGACTGAAAGCATACTGGGCCTCCAACTTCTGTGCCGTAGGGGAAGGTTGCAGCGAGAACCCCGATGTAGAGGGGACTGAAAGCGCTTGAGAGGCACGTCTATCACCTGCCTCCCTGCGGTTGCAGCGAGAACCCCGATGTAGAGGGGACTGAAAGCATCTCCGCCGCCTGCTGGGCGAGCTCCTGGGTCGGTTGCAGCGAGAACCCCGATGTAGAGGGGACTGAAAGATGCGACCATGATGTTGTGCATGCGTCGCGGGTTCAGGTTGCAGCGAGAACCCCGATGTAGAGGGGACTGAAAGATCGAGCGAGGCCCAGCGCGTCCACCACTTCGGCAGTTGCAGCGAGAACCCCGATGTAGAGGGGACTGAAAGGCGCATCGAGCGTCGGCGCATCGTTCGTAGCACCGGTTGCAGCGAGAACCCCGATGTAGAGGGGACTGAAAGCGCAAGAGCGGAGCCGGGTCCATGCCGCACCGCCTCAGTTGCAGCGAGAACCCCGATGTAGAGGGGACTGAAAGCGTTGCAGCGGCGAGGGTTACAAACCGGGCTGGTCCGTTGCAGCGAGAACCCCGATGTAGAGGGGACTGAAAGTAACGTTACATAGCATGTGGCGGAATTAGTACCGTGTTGCAGCGAGAACCCCGATGTAGAGGGGACTGAAAGCAGATCGCCGTCTTGTGGATTAGCAGGTATCTCGGTTGCAGCGAGAACCCCGATGTAGAGGGGACTGAAAGTTCAATCTTCGCGTGTAGGGCTGTAGCATCGCTCAGGTTGCAGCGAGAACCCCGATGTAGAGGGGACTGAAAGGGTCATATGGGATGGGGTCAAGTGCGGTGAAAATGTTGCAGCGAGAACCCCGATGTAGAGGGGACTGAAAGCCCGAGGTCTGGAACATCGGCGAATCCGTCATTGAGTTGCAGCGAGAACCCCGATGTAGAGGGGACTGAAAGAGCACCGGAAGGAGCTCCTGCGGCTGGCAGGACTGGTTGCAGCGAGAACCCCGATGTAGAGGGGACTGAAAGTCGCCACCCGCCTCCTGCGGAAAGCGGGGGCCGATGTTGCAGCGAGAACCCCGATGTAGAGGGGACTGAAAGCAAAACCATCCGAAAGGAGGATGGCATGCGGCCCGCGTTGCAGCGAGAACCCCGATGTAGAGGGGACTGAAAGACGTGTACCTGTGGGCCGAGCACGGCCTGGCCGGGGTTGCAGCGAGAACCCCGATGTAGAGGGGACTGAAAGTCGAGGTGAAGGTCGACCAGCGGTATCTGGCGATAGGTTGCAGCGAGAACCCCGATGTAGAGGGGACTGAAAGCCTCTTTCTAGCGGACTAGCGGATGCGAAGAAAACGGTTGCAGCGAGAACCCCGATGTAGAGGGGACTGAAAGCCGCTGCCCATCTTGCCCGTGAATGCAATACGCACTTATGTTGCAGCGAGAACCCCGATGTAGAGGGGACTGAAAGGTGATAAATGCGACACCTGACATCTACAGCGTTAGTTGCAGCGAGAACCCCGATGTAGAGGGGACTGAAAGAGCAGGTGGCTAAAGAGCTGGCTTCTAAAACGGAACCGTTGCAGCGAGAACCCCGATGTAGAGGGGACTGAAAGAAACGGTTCCTTAGTAGCGCAGGGTACCTGGTCGTCTTAGTTGCAGCGAGAACCCCGATGTAGAGGGGACTGAAAGAACATTGGACAACCGCACCTGGGCCCGAAGGACCCAGGTGTTGCAGCGAGAACCCCGATGTAGAGGGGACTGAAAGATTGCGCTAATGTGTAGACCGATGAGCATAGAGAGTTGCAGCGAGAACCCCGATGTAGAGGGGACTGAAAGGCTACCACGGGTCGGGGTCGACGCGGTTCTAATTATAGTTGCAGCGAGAACCCCGATGTAGAGGGGACTGAAAGTCGATGAGGCTCAAGGCATCCGATAGTGGGCATCCGGTTGCAGCGAGAACCCCGATGTAGAGGGGACTGAAAGGCAAGAGGCACAATCCGCTTTAGACACTCGTCAGGTGTTGCAGCGAGAACCCCGATGTAGAGGGGACTGAAAGTGAAGGCAGCATTCCGGGCGACCGCGCAGGCCGGGTGGGGTTGCAGCGAGAACCCCGATGTAGAGGGGACTGAAAGTACCATTTCAGTTGGAAGTCCCCCATCAGACTGCCACCTGTTGCAGCGAGAACCCCGATGTAGAGGGGACTGAAAGCACAAACGCCCCCGGCCGGTGGGTGGACCGCGAAACGGGTTGCAGCGAGAACCCCGATGTAGAGGGGACTGAAAGGAGGACCTGGCGAAGATGTCCGATGCCGAGCTCGTGTTGCAGCGAGAACCCCGATGTAGAGGGGACTGAAAGAACAAGCCGTTTGTGGATTGGCTCCAAAACGAAGGTTGCAGCGAGAACCCCGATGTAGAGGGGACTGAAAGTGCTGATCATCTCCTTACTTTTGTTGTACTTCGCTTAGTTGCAGCGAGAACCCCGATGTAGAGGGGACTGAAAGTTTAATGTGACAAGCCTATGTGACGACTGGGAATACGTTGCAGCGAGAACCCCGATGTAGAGGGGACTGAAAGCAAAGCCAACTAGCATAGTTTCCCTCCTCTCCTACAGTTGCAGCGAGAACCCCGATGTAGAGGGGACTGAAAGACGTAGCTCAGCAAGTCATTAATGTTGATCCCGAGTTGCAGCGAGAACCCCGATGTAGAGGGGACTGAAAGAGGGGGTACCTGTGGAGAATTCGGCCGGACCTTGTGTAGTTGCAGCGAGAACCCCGATGTAGAGGGGACTGAAAGATGTTCTTTTCATCACAGTCTCGCCAGCGCCCGAGCCCGTTGCAGCGAGAACCCCGATGTAGAGGGGACTGAAAGGCGCGTCAAGGGGATCTGGATTTCCCAGCGTCCGGCGGTTGCAGCGAGAACCCCGATGTAGAGGGGACTGAAAGGACAGCACAGAGTTATTACCACGAGGGCCCTATACAGTTGCAGCGAGAACCCCGATGTAGAGGGGACTGAAAGCTAATTGTGGCCAGGGGATCCCCGCTAAAGATAAGTTGCAGCGAGAACCCCGATGTAGAGGGGACTGAAAGTGCATTATTACAAGAAGCATGAACCCCACAAAAAAGTTGCAGCGAGAACCCCGATGTAGAGGGGACTGAAAGGTGTGAGTGGTTCGTCAACCGGCAGCAACGGGTCGGGGTTGCAGCGAGAACCCCGATGTAGAGGGGACTGAAAGGGGGAAGTCGCGTCGAGGCCCTGGGCACCGGTATGAGTTGCAGCGAGAACCCCGATGTAGAGGGGACTGAAAGTACGTACATCCAATCTAGCGTTCCGAGATCGATAGACGTTGCAGCGAGAACCCCGATGTAGAGGGGACTGAAAGGGTCAGGCATCAAGGCGGGGTCAGCATCCAAAACTGGTTGCAGCGAGAACCCCGATGTAGAGGGGACTGAAAGCTGCGCCGGCTGCGATCGAAGCCGAGCGCCTAGCTAGCGTTGCAGCGAGAACCCCGATGTAGAGGGGACTGAAAGATGTATCACAGTATGAGTCTGGCAGTATCACGATAACGTTGCAGCGAGAACCCCGATGTAGAGGGGACTGAAAGCTTACGAAGTCGGTGCTCCCAGTTACCGAGGATACGTGTTGCAGCGAGAACCCCGATGTAGAGGGGACTGAAAGAAGCCGAACTTCTTCGCCGCCTACGCGGACGATGTACCGTTGCAGCGAGAACCCCGATGTAGAGGGGACTGAAAGCTGTATCAGTTGCTGAAACAGAACCGGAGGATAAGGGTTGCAGCGAGAACCCCGATGTAGAGGGGACTGAAAGGCGGACTTCACGTCCGCGGCACGCTGGCTGGTTCCCGTTGCAGCGAGAACCCCGATGTAGAGGGGACTGAAAGCCGGGATGTTTTCGCGCCGAATGAGTAAATACATAAAGTTGCAGCGAGAACCCCGATGTAGAGGGGACTGAAAGGTAGGCAAGGCTTCTGTCCAGTTAACTGCCAGACTAGTTGCAGCGAGAACCCCGATGTAGAGGGGACTGAAAGCGCGGTCGGGCTGGAGGGAACCAAGGACGACGTGAGTTGCAGCGAGAACCCCGATGTAGAGGGGACTGAAAGCAGACTGTTGAGACGCTCCTCGCCTGGGAGCGGGAGGTTGCAGCGAGAACCCCGATGTAGAGGGGACTGAAAGATGGCTTTTTGCAGCTTTTCAGGCACCGGTAACACGTTGCAGCGAGAACCCCGATGTAGAGGGGACTGAAAGATGCTGTAAATCGGCGCTACCTGCGCCGCTACAGGTTGCAGCGAGAACCCCGATGTAGAGGGGACTGAAAGCTGAGAGCGTTCTCATATACCGCATACATTGTCCCGTTGCAGCGAGAACCCCGATGTAGAGGGGACTGAAAGCGCTAGGAAAGTCAATTCGGCCCATGACCGCTTCGAGTTGCAGCGAGAACCCCGATGTAGAGGGGACTCAAAGTCAATCCTACGAGCAAAGTGTTTTCCCCTCCGGGTGGTTGCAGCGAGAACCCCGATGTAGAGGGGACTGAAAGCAGAAGCCCATAAATGCACGTCTTCACACGACCACTCGTTGCAGCGAGAACCCCGATGTAGAGGGGACTGAAAGGCCTTGAGGCGGTCCATCTCGGAACTCGGTGTCAAGTTGCAGCGAGAACCCCGATGTAGAGGGGACTGAAAGCCTCGGCATCCGGCTTACCGGCCTGCCGGATGAGCTTGTTGCAGCGAGAACCCCGATGTAGAGGAGACTGAAAGCCGCAAATCTGGCGCGCCGGAGCCATAATCCGGCACCCGCCGTTGCAGCGAGAACCCCGATGTAGAGGGGACTGAAAGTAATTAGAAGAGGTGCTTCGACGCGCATAGTTTGAGTTGCAGCGAGAACCCCGATGTAGAGGGGACTGAAAGTGTTTTACTGGGTGCGCGGTCCCTAGTGCGATTGCGAGTTGCAGCGAGAACCCCGATGTAGAGGGGACTGAAAGCCGCTCGGGCCGTGCCCGGCGGCCTACCCCGGCGCGTTGCAGCGAGAACCCCGATGTAGAGGGGACTGAAAGCCCTGAAGAACCGCTGCGTGAGCTCCATCTTTTGGTTGCAGCGAGAACCCCGATGTAGAGGGGACTGAAAGCCAAGAACGGCGTGATCACGGAGATCCTGCTTCCGGAGGTTGCAGCGAGAACCCCGATGTAGAGGGGACTGAAAGGGAAGGGCAGCCCCGAGAACCCGAGCGTCATGCGCTTGTTGCAGCGAGAACCCCGATGTAGAGGGGACTGAAAGTAAGGACCCTGGTCGTCGGATTCGTATTCGACGCCTTGGTTGCAGCGAGAACGCCGATGTAGAGGGGACTGAAAGGCGTGACCGGGTACATCTACCTGCACCTCGCGAAGGGTTGCAGCGAGAACCCCGATGTAGAGGGGACTGAAAGGCTGCATATCTCGTGCCTTGCGCGAGTCATCGAACTGTTGCAGCGAGAACCCCGATGTAGAGGGGACTGAAAGTTTACGCCGGTTTTGCACCCCTGCATGGTGAACTGGTTGCAGCGAGAACCCCGATGTAGAGGGGACTGAAAGGCGAGCCCGCTATGCGGAGCTCGTCAGGTGGTTCGAGTTGCAGCGAGAACCCCGATGTAGAGGGGACTGAAAGTGTTAATCCTGAGACTGGGCAGAAGGTCGATGTAGGTTGCAGCGAGAACCCCGATGTAGAGGGGACTGAAAGTACACTGGCCAATGGTTTCCGCATCGACAGGAGAATGAAGTTGCAGCGAGAACCCCGATGTAGAGGGGACTGAAAGAAAGCTAGCTGGCCAAGTTCAGGCTCATACCGCAGCCGGGTTGCAGCGAGAACCCCGATGTAGAGGGGACTGAAAGTTGCGACGGTCACTTCCGCCAGCATTATCACCTGCGTTGCAGCGAGAACCCCGATGTAGAGGGGACTGAAAGCTCTGGCAGCCTGGCTTGACTGTTGGCGAGCCTGAGTTGCAGCGAGAACCCCGATGTAGAGGGGACTGAAAGGTTGATGGCCTGGGTCTTTCTCTGACAGCAGCCGCAATTCGTTGCAGCGAGAATCCCGATGTAGAGGGGACTGAAAGCGTCTGGTTGGATGTTGCAAACAACCTCCCAGCACTGTTGCAGCGAGAACCCCGATGTAGAGGGGACTGAAAGGTTGATGGCCTGGGTCTTTCTCTGACAGCAGCCGCAATTCGTTGCAGCGAGAATCCCGATGTAGAGGGGACTGAAAGCGTCTGGTTGGATGTTGCAAACAACCTCCCAGCACTGTTGCAGCGAGAACCCCGATGTAGAGGGGACTGAAAGGCGAAGGCAGACCATGGCCCGTTTTTCTGATAACGGTTGCAGCGAGAACCCCGATGTAGAGGGGACTGAAAGATCAGGACGGTTACCACTGGCTTGACACGCAGAAGGGTTGCAGCGAGAACCCCGGTGTAGAGGGGACTGAAAGAGAAAGCACTCAAGAAGCTGTCTGAGGGCCGTCGCCTCAGTTGCAGCGAGAACCCCGATGTAGAGGGGACTGAAAGCTGTTGACTTCGTACCAATCGCGGAAGAGAGTCTTAGTTGCAGCGAGAACCCCGATGTAGAGGGGACTGAAAGTCGGCGCGGGCCACCTCGGTCCGGCCGCGTTCTATCAGTTGCAGCGAGAACCCCGATGTAGAGGGGACTGAAAGTCCACTCGGAGAGCTCCTGGCTGTCGATGCGGCTCAGGTTGCAGCGAGAACCCCGATGTAGAGGGGACTGAAAGATGTTGGCGACAAAAGTCAAGTTCGTTGCGGAATCGCGTTGCAGCGAGAACCCCGATGTAGAGGGGACTGAAAGCCCGGATGTTTTGTGCGACCCCGCCACTGGACTGGCGGTTGCAGCGAGAACCCCGATGTAGAGGGGACTGAAAGCCTTCGAGCCCGAGTCTTGTTATGTCGGTCTCCTCGTGTTGCAGCGAGAACCCCGATGTAGAGGGGACTGAAAGGTTTCTGCTCGCATCAGCTTGTTCTTTCGCCACTGAGTTGCAGCGAGAACCCCGATGTAGAGGGGACTGAAAGAAGAGGTCAGGGATCTCTCTCTCGGGCAGGTACCAGTTGCAGCGAGAACCCCGATGTAGAGGGGACTGAAAGTTAGAACTCCATCCACGTAAATTTTCTGCCCAAAGGTGTCATTTTTCGAATTAACTCCGCCCCCGTTTGTCACACTGTAATAGCCGTCTTACGCCACGGTAATTCGCCATTTTCACTCTGGATGGTCGCGTCTGGCGGAGGTTTTGCACAGTCGTCTGGTGGTTGCGAGCACCTTTTTCGAATGGACCGGATGAAACGGTTGCGTCCGGCTGGAGACCGGACCCAGAAGAACAGTAACCGCGGAGGTGGCCACCCGATACAGGCTCACAAGTTGGTTTCTTCCGCGGCCATTCGGATGATGTCCTCGTCGATGGGGTTTCTCTTCAGTTGAGCTCCGTAGAGCAGGGCCGTGGATGCCAAGTTGTTGATGAGCCTTGGCCATCCGCCCGTGTGAGAAGCTATGGCCTCGATGGCCTGGTCGGTGAAGATTGGTGTCACCGCACCAGCGAGTCTGAGCCTGTGGTCGAGATAGCCCTTGACCTCATCTTTGTCCAGGGGCTCGAACTTGTACTGGACGATGATCCGCTGCGCCAGGGGTTGTGCCTGGTTGAGTCTGAGGCGGGATTGGAAGAAAGGCAAGGCCGACAGGATGAGGACGAAGGGGTTTTTCGAGTCCATGGAGAAGTTGAAGATCATGGCCAGGTCGAGGAGGAAGTCTGAGCGGGCGAGGTGCATCTCGTCCATGATGAAGACGGGGGTAATCTTCTTGTCATAGTACAGATGCCCGACGGCCTTCTGGATCTGGCCAAAAAGGTCCACCTTCCGAAAGCGAGGCTCCTCACCCAGACCGGCTGCGATCGCCCTGTACATGTCCATGGTGGTTCCCGTGGAGAGAGGCAAATAGACGGTCCTGTAGAGGGACGGATTCAGGCTTTCCGCCACAGACCGCAAGGCATAAGTCTTGCCGCAGCCGGGCTCGCCGAGGATCACGCCCATGCCTCTGGTCTCCACGAGGTACCTGATGCGGGCCAAGGCCTCTTTGAACCCCCTCGAAGGGAAATGGTCCTGAGGCCGAATGTCCTTGGTAAACGGGTCCTGAGAAAGCGAGTAGAATGCCCTGTACATGATTCATTCCTCCTGTGCATCGAGTTCAGACAGACGAAGAGCCGGCTTTTCCCTTTTGACCCTGGCGTTTTCGTGGAGATTTACTGGTCTTGTCCTCGCCACCTCCACGCCTTCGTCGTAGATGAGGACTTCGCTCAAATCGTCTGGGTCGAATCTGACCTCCACCCTTTTGCCGACGAGCGCCGGAGGCACTTCGAAGAGATGGTTCTGCACGGATATGGTGGAGTCGTGACGCACCTTGCGGATTTCCCTTCGAAGAAAAAGAGGCTCCAGGACCGACGGGTCGTCCAGCATCTTCAGGGAACTGGACTGAGACATGTACATGTCGATGGGGGACATCCCGATGGCGCTGTGGGGCCGTGAGTTGTAATCCTTCTCAAGCCATGAGAGGAAGGACTCGTTTAGGGAATCCAGCGTCAGTCCTTCGTAATCGAGGGCGGAGAGGAACCTTTGCCTGACCGAGAGGAAGAATCTCTCGATCTTCCCCTTTGCCGAAGGGTCGTAGGGTTTTGTGTGGACTAAAGCGATGCCCAGCGAGGCGCAAACCCACTGGAACTGTTGGCTTGTGTAGATCTTCCCGTTGTCGGCGTAGATCATCTGCGGTATGCCCCGTCTGGACAGCGCCTCCTTGAAGACAGTCTTCAGGGAATCAAACCCCTGGTTGGGGGTGTACAGGGCGTAGGGCACGAGCCTTGACGCGTCATCGAGAAAGGCGAAGAGGAACGTCGGAACCTTTCTTTTGCCCATCTTGATGTAAGGACCCGAGGAGATGTCCGCCTGCCACATGGCGTTGACCTTTTCGTAGGCGAACCTCTTTCTTCCCGGCTCCTTTCTCTGTTTGGGACCTGCCAGCGCCAAGGCCTTCAGGAACCGGTAAAAACGCGAGTATCCGGTTGATGTTTTTCAAGAGCCTGTTTCAGTAGAACCCCGCAATCTCCCTTGAGTGTACCGTCGCAGATTGTTTTGACCTGAATGAGCCGGTTTGTCTCACATTAGGCTGACCAAAAGGAAAAACTGGATAGGGTGAGGAACTTCCTACGGGGTTCTGCCTGGGCGGAGAAAGATCAGGCCTCTTGCCACGGCTCCGAAGCGCAAGAGGCCTGTGTTGGTTGTGGGTAGAACCCAGATCCCGTTGATCATCGTAAGGAACCTGGGCTCCAACGTCAAGGAGTACAAGAGCTGGCACGATAGATACGGAGTCGGGCGATGAGGAAGCCCGAGCAGCTTTGCTCCGCAAGTGCCCGAAGTGCGGACGGAAACTGCAGGGCCACGGATGGTACTGGCGTAAGATAGGTGTTAAGGTTCGAAGGGTGCGCTGCCCCGGATGCCGTCGAACCCACGCCGTGCTCCCCTGGTTCCTCGCACCTCACCGGCCCTGCCTGATGGCTCTTGTCGACAGGGCGTTCCGCCTCCGCCTCAGGGGATGTTCCTGGTACCAGTTGGCCAACGCCATCACGCAGGTTTCCCCATCCACCCTCCAGCGCTGGATCCGCCGCATCCGCAACCTGGCGGACAGGGTCGTGGCCATGCTCTCCCGCGATGCCAGGCGGCTTGACCCCGAACTTGAACTGGACACTCTCCTGCGCCCTTTCACCGGCGACAAGTTGAAACTCCTCCACGCGGCCATCATTGCCTTCTGGCTCGCCTGCCGGCGCGTCAAAGCCGACCTCGATTTCCCCGCCTCAAGGCCGCTCGGGTGGTGCAACGTCCACCTCAGTGCCAGCGCTGAGGAGGACACCCCCATCTGGCTGTAACCCATCTCGAACAGGGAAGACTCCATGCCTCTCCCGTCCATATGCTGCCTTTCGAACCAGCAACCATCTGCTCCAGGATATGATGCCTGGGTGGGTTCCGACTCTGCTGCTACAAACAGGAAGAACACCGTCCCCGGGTGCATGTCCCACACAACCCGAAGTATTCAGTCCCGGTGCCCGGGTAGTACGCTCGGGGCCGGGAGGTGCCAGAAGATGGACGACGAGGACCGCAGGGTGGAGGTGGCGCTGTTCCGCTACGGGTGCATAGCCGAACTGTTGCAGCGGAAACTCCCCCGCGGCGAGCAGACTCGCATCCTGCAGCGCCTGGCCAACCAGGAATGGGAGGCTCCGGGCGGAGAGAAGGTGCGTCTGTCGGTTTCCACGCTCAAGTCCTGGCTGGCCCGCTACCGCAAGGGAGGGTTCGAGGCACTCAAGCCCAAACCCCGGAAGGACCGGGGAAAACCGCGTGCCCTTACCCCCGCCCTCATCGAGCGGGCCGCCCAGCTCAAGCGGGAGTTGCCCGCCCGCTCCATCCCCCAGATCATCCGGATGCTGGAGGCCGACCCCGACTCGGGAGTGGCAAAGGGGTCCATCTCCCGGGCTACCCTGCACCGGCACCTCCACGCCCTCGGCCTCACCCGCAGACAGCCGGGCCCGCGTCGGGTCTATCAGCGCTTCGAGCGGGAACAACCAGGGGAACTGTGGCAGATCGACCAGGCCGACGGCATCTTCCTCCCCGACCCCAGACGGCCGGGGAAGTTTCGCAAAACCGTGCTGTTCGTCGTCATCGACGACTACAGCCGCTACTGCCCCCACGCCCAGTTCTACCCGGACGGCAAGATGCCGCGCCTCGAGCACTGCATGCGCCAGGCCCTGGCCAAGGCCGGCATCCCTGAGGCCGTCTACGTGGACCGGGCCGGCATCCACGTTTCGCGACACTTCCGCGCCGCTTGTGCTGCCCTCGGCATCCAGGTCATCCTGGGCCGCAGGAAAAACCCCGCCGCCCGCGGCAAGGTAGAGCGGTTCAACCAGACCGTGCAGAACGAGGTCTACCCGGAACTTCGCCTGCTGGTAGCCAGGGAAGAGGTGAAGACCGTGGAAGAGGCCAACGCTTACTTCTGGGCCTGGTTGGAGGAGGACTACCATCGAAGGCCCCACTCGGAGACGGGCGAGCCTCCCCGCGACCGCTACTTCCGCAAGCCACCCAAACTTCCCGACCCCGTGGCTTTGGCCAACCTCTTCCTCACCCGAGACACCCGCACGGTGAGGAAGGACGCCACCATACGTATAGGCAGCAACCGCTACCAGGTGGACCCCGAACTCAGGGACCGGCAGAAGGTCGAGGTGCGCTACGACCCCTTCGACCTCACCCGCGTGGAAGTGTGGGTTGATGGTCGCTTCTACCAGGTGGCGGTCCCTCTAACCCTGAACAAGACATCCCTTTCGCGCAGCACCGAGACAGCCCCTGCACCCGCCTGGCTTCAGCATGAGTTACCTCAAACTCCTGCGCTCCCAGCACGACCACCGCCTCGCCGAGGAAATCGAGCGCCTGCGTTTTTCCGAACTGCCCAAAACCTTCGCTTCCCGGGGCCACGGGTGGAGTGGCCCCGTTCCTTGCTCTCCTGCACCTGGGCCTGGGGCGCAACCTCACCGAAGCCGAAACCAGGGAGGCCCGCGAGTTCTGGGCCACGTACGGCCCCCTGGACATCGATCTCTGCCGGGAAGCCCTGGAACATGCCTGCCGACACCTGGGCACCGGTCGGCACATCTCGGCTTACCTTGAGGAAATCAGAAAACGCACACGGAGGTGAATAGCATGTACGAGAGCTTTCTTCAACTTCACCCGCACCCCATTTGGCCGGGACCTTCCTCCGGACCAACTCTTTCCTTCCCAGGACCACCTCGAGGCGCTGGCCCGCCTGAACTGGGCCGTCATGCAGAGGGGCATGGCCCTCCTAACAGGGGACGTGGGCTCGGGCAAAGTCTACTTGCCTGCGAGCCCTGCGTGCCTCCCTGGACCCACTCAGGTCACGCTGGTTGTACCTTGTCTAATCCCCTGCTCCCCGCTCGGGGGCTTTACCGCCAACTGCTCCTGGGCCTCGGCGTGGAGCCCCGTTACCACAAATCGGACACCGTGAAGCAGCTCGCCGATACCCTGTGGGCCGTGTTCGAGCAAGGAAAGACCCCGGTGGTCGTGATCGACGACGCCCACCTGCTACCAGAGACCAGCCTCCAAGAACTGAGGCTGCTCACCAATTTCGACATGGACAGCGCATGTCCCATGGCGCTCATCCTCGTGGGACAAACCCCACTCCGGGACAGACTCCGGCTTT
Organism: Candidatus Fermentithermobacillaceae bacterium; assembly: GCA_014896535.1. Lineage (GTDB taxonomy): Bacteria > Bacillota > Sulfobacillia > Fermentithermobacillales > DUSS01 > DUSS01. Next base: position 28,412 of record JADBKE010000007.1, on the reverse strand, counting down.
CCTGCTACGACCACATCACCCAGCGGCTCATGGTGCGGTACCACATGCGGGGACTCACCGCCCCGGAAACCAGGGAGTACATCGCCCATCACCTCAAAGTGGCAGGCCGTACCTCGCCCCTGTTCACCCCGGAGGCCATCGAGGAGATCTTCCAGTACGCCCGCGGCATCCCCAGGCGCATTAACCACGTGTGCGCCAATTCACTCCTGGCCGCTTTCATCGAGCAGAAAGAACTCATCGACCAGAAGCTGGTGCTCAGGGTGATCCAGGATTTGAACGGGAACTGAAACCTAACCCGGCGGCTGCCGCTCCTTCCAGGGCAGCCTTCTTTGTGTCACGCAAAAGTCATCTCAATCTGAGACAACTCGGTCAGGAAAACGTGAGACGGTACACCTTGAGCATGAGACGTTCTTTCCAAGCACCTTGACGATGAATTCCACCGTCCGCTGAAACCGGGGGAGGAGGAACGAGGGTAGAAGCGAAATAGTCCTGCCGCACGCAGGGCACAGAAGCCTCGGAATCCAGACCTGTACTTCGATGTCCTGCCTCACCGCGTACCTCCGACACCACCCGTGGCGCTTCAGGCTCACTTTCCTTCCGCAGGCAGCACATTCCCTGGGAACCGGGAACTCTGCTGCCCTCCCCAGGGAAGCATACTCCTCAAGCGAGATTGGCGCCCTCCAGAGAATTTGCACAGCCATTCTCCTCCCACAGCAAACTGAAAAGAAATTATCACTTTGCTCGAGAGAGGGATTGGCAAGATTCTAGAGTAATGTGACAGAGGGAACTGCTAAACCCGGAAGATTAATGTGCAAGGTGACAAGGCAGCGAGAACCCCGAGGTAGAGGGGACTGAAAGCTTCGTAAGTCTTGCATTGCTTGATTACCTCATTGATGTTGCAGTCAGAACCGCTAGCCAGGGGGAACTGAGAGCGTTCCCTGGGCCCACTGGAGCCTTTGCCAGAAAAGTCTAACAGCCCAGACGAACTACGCTGATGGCGACATTATTGGCGGATACAACGGCCTGAGATCACCGGCACCGCGATGGAAGGAAAGCGGAGAGCTCGTTCGGGTTTTCACGATCCTGAAAAACGGTTTTTCGCGCTTATGTGGCTGTCGCGAGCGAATTTGGGATCAGGGCCTATGAAGAGTTGGGGTCCGGTTTGAGATCGATCTCACTTGAAAGGAGTGGCGGGAAAAATGACTTTCTGACAGCTGGTCAGACAGCCCCGTTTCGGTGGCAATTCGGACCACAGGCGCGGAATGACCCGTTAGACGAAGACTGTGGAGCGCATTGGTGGCCTCTTCCTGAGAGAAAGGAGGGGGACGAGCTTGAACGATGGCGGGAGTGCCACCAGTAGAATGCGGGTGAAATCAAGCGTGTCAGGCCTAGTCCGCTGTGATGTCAGGTGAAGCAAGTTCGTGCCGAAAGCGGACCGAATATTTCGTCACGGTGGTCCTCCTAGGGAAGGAAACATAACCCAGAGCGGAGAAACATTAGCCAGGATCGTGCTGATCCGCCGTCTGCCGACATACTGCGCGGTTGTGTTTAGGCGTTGTGGATGTAGGAACAGCTCAACCAACTTTTCGAGGTGGAGCTCGTTCTAAAGGGTACGACCCAGCTTGCGGAGTTTCACCCAAGCCCAGGGAGACATACAGTGCTATTGCAGACCTTCTACTTCGTGGCGCGTCGGGGCGGACGCTGAGCGACAGCCCCCAACTTGCGTGTTTCAGCATGGCGCAAAGTTGTGGAGATCGTGGGGTGGTTGTTGGTCACTTGCTGTGTGGTGTGGCTTCGGTCTGTTCCGGGCTCTGTTTCCACCGCGCTTTGAAGTGGCTGAGATCGTAAATCTGCAAGCCGTACCGGAGGAGGCGAGGAAAAGGCGGGGACAAGAGGAGGTCGGTTGCCAGAGTTCTTGAGGAAAGGAGGAGTGCAGGAAGATTATGGGCGGGACGAAGCTCGTCATTTTTCACATAGGGCCAGTTCAGGAATTCATCGCGACGGCACGACGTAGTCGGGACCTCTGGTTTGGCTCGTGGATGCTAAGCGAATTGGCTAAAGCCGCGGCCCTGAAGATCGTGAAGATAAACGGTGGAGATATTAGGTGCCTAGTGTTTCCGGCACCGGCCGGCCCTGAGGACCTAGAGTCCGAGGAGTTTAACGTTGCCAACAAGATCGTGGCGCTTATAAAACAGGACCCGCGGGAACTCGCCGACGCGGTGTACAACGCCATCCTCGAGCGACTTCACAAGTTACGAGACGAAGCGTACTGCCAGGTGAAAGGGAGTTTCGCCCGTGACGTCGCCGAGAAGCAGGTGGACGACTTGATTGAGTTTTACTGGGCGGCTTCGACTTTGACCGGGGATAGCGATTACGATCTGGCGCGAAAGCTCGCGGAGGCCGCGCTGAGCGCACGGAAGCTGACGCGAGAGTTTGGCCCGGTTTCCTGGGGAAGGAGTGCACCAAAGTGCTCGTTGGACGGGATTCGGGAGTCGGTTATTCCAGCGAAAGCGCACGCGACAGAAGACGAACGGGGAGAGAACCACGATGAGAGACTCCGCCGAGACTATGGGGTGCGGCGTGGTGAGCACCTATGTGGGGTGTGCCTGCTTAAGCGCCACGGTAGGCGCGAGGCGAAGGAACACTTCTTGAGTACGTCGCATGTGGCAGCGCTTCCGCTGCTGGATAGGCTTCAGAGCAAGGATGTGCCTTTAGTTAAGAGGTATATCGAAGAGCTAAAAACGCTTGGTATCCTGGAAGACGCTCTTGGGACGGTGCAACCTCCGCACCCTGTCTTTGGCAGCAACGACGGAGAACTACTCTTTGAGCAACGCTTGCGAGAGTACTTCCCCGAAAAAGAGAAGTTTGCCAAGGCCAGACAGGCGCTACGTAGCTTCTTGAAAGACGCTTGCGGGGAGCGAGAACCGTTGCCTTACTACGCGCTTCTGCTCGCGGATGGCGACTACATGGGCAAGGTCATCGATGCCCAAAAGACCTGCGAAGCACACCGGAACCTTTCCAGTTGTCAAAGTCGGTTTGCCCGCGAAGCCAAAAAGATAGTGGAAAAGCACAATGGCTCGCTCGTATATTCGGGAGGCGACGATGTTCTGGCGTTCGTTCCCCTACATACCGTCCTGGACTGTGCAAGGTCGCTCGCCGAAACGTTTGGCAGCTTGCTAAGAGACTTTAGCGTCGTACAGGACAACGAAACAATCACACCCACGCTCTCGGTCGGTATCGCCATTGCTCATCACCTGGCACCGTTGTCCGACGTCATCCAACTGGCTCGGGATGCCGAAAGGGCGGCCAAGTCGATAAAGGGCAAGAACGCACTCGGCATCACCCTGAGTAAGCGGAGCGGGGCGGACAGAACGGTGAGGGGTCGCTGGGGGGAGCTTGACCGTCGCCTCGAGTGGTTTGCATTTCTCCATCAAGCTGACGCACTTCCCGACGGTGCGGCTTATGAATTGCGCGATTTGGCCATGCAGTTTAAGGACTCGCAGGGGGAGACCAAGTCGAGTGAAAATGTGAAGCAAGTGAAGGAAGTCCTAAAGTTTGAAGTAGAGCGCATCATCAGCCGCAAACGACAGCGGCATGGCTTAGAGCCAATTGCCGGGGAGACGCTCAACAAACTGCTGACCGAGATCAGAAACGCCCTTTCAGACGGCGAAGAACCAGCCCAAGTCATCGGACAGATTGCCGACGAAATCATTATTGCTCGCGAGTTCGCAAAGGCGGCAGATCTCGCCGGTAGATCTTTTCCTGCCGAACCGAGTCGGGAGGTGAAACCAGCATGAATGTGTGGGTGATAGAACCGCGAGACCCGGTTATCTTTCGGGATGGTCGACCGTTCGGCCGTACACCGGGGGCACGGGCGTTGTCACTGCCGTTCCCCTTTCCCTCGACGATCGCAGGCGCTGTCCGGACGCGGGATGGTCTTGACGCGTGCGGTGCCTTTGCAAAGTCCGAAATCCCCAGAGTGAAGCAGTTGGAAGTCCGTGGGCCACTCCTGGTTGAACTCGACGATGACGGGGACGTCGCGGATTGGTACGCTCCCGCCCCGGCCGACGCTGTGCTGTTTGAGGCGGCGGAGTCTGCTCCTGGCAAGGTTGTGATACGACCCTGTGTTCCGCTCCAACTGCCCCCAGGGACCGAGACCACTCTTCCCGACGGTTTGGTCCCTGTTGGATTATCGGTTCGGGACCCACGGAAGAGTTATGAAAGAGCTCCCCGGTTCTGGTCGTGGCGCTCGTTCGAACGGTGGCTCATTGAGCCCCGGGAAGTGGAGGACGTGGTTGCCAATATTGGCTTTGACGGCCCGGGAGCAGAATCGAGGATGCACGTAGGAATAAGACCCGACACCCTCACCGCTGACGAGGAGAACGGAGCTTTGTTTCAAACCCGTGGACTTGAGTTTACTTACGTGCGGGCGAAGCCCTCGCTCCGAGGCGCGCGGCGCTTGGCTCTGGTAGTCGCCACCGATGCTAACAAGCTCAAACCGGGAGTCTCGCGTTTGGGTGGCGAGGGGCGCCTGGTTTTTTGGAGGAGAAGCAAAAGGGATCTCCCACCCCTTCCCAGCGAATTGAAGGACGAAATTGCGGCACAGAGACACTGCCGGGTGGTACTTCTCACCCCGGCGTATTTCAGGGAAGGGTGGAAACCTTTTTGGCTCTTATCATCGCGCTTCGGAGTAACGCCATGTCTTCGAGCTTTGGCGCTCCGCGGGCCCCAGGTGGTATCCGGGTGGGACGTTGAGAAAGGGGAGGCCAAACCGACCCGTCGCCTCGTCCCGGCGGGTACTGTGTTCTTTCTGAGCCTTCACGGCGAGTCTACTTCGATACGGACCTGGGTCGAAAACGTGTGGATGCGTTGCGTAAGCGATGAAGACCAAGATCGTCGGGACGGATTCGGTCTTGCTGCTGCGGGCGTCTGGGATGGGACGCTTCATCGCCTGGAGGTGTAGGGATGGATGAGGAAGATACCTGCTGACGAATGCGGCCGGGAGATCATTCCGCCGCCCGTTACCCCACATTTGGGCCGGCGTAGGGTAGGCACCGAGCAGGTTGCGTTGACCACGCAAGTTCGGGAGTACGAACTGATTACGCCTCTTTTCGGAGGCGGTGTGGAGCCAGGTGTACCGGACCCCGTTATGCCTGTTCGCGGTACGGAAATACGGGGACAGCTACGGTTTTGGTGGCGGGCGACCAGGGGTGGGAGATTCAACGGAAGTCTGGCGGAGATGAAAAAGAGGGAGGATGAGATATGGGGGACTACTGGAACGGATCGGAAAGGGTTCCCCTCGAACGTTCAGATTACGGTGCGGGTGATAAACGCGGGCGAGGATAAAGAGATATTTGTCTCGCGTAATAGGGCCGCTAAGGGTTGGGAAAACATCGCGTATGTTGCCTTTCCCCTGCAGTCACAGGGTCGACAGCTTGCGCGAAAGGTCAGGGTGGGTGTAAGTTTCGAACTCACCCTCACCTATCCCGAACGTATCAGTGAAGACGTGGAGGCTGCGCTCTGGGCGTGGGAAACCTTCGGGGGCGTTGGTGCCCGGACCCGGCGCGGGTTCGGGGCGCTGAAACTCGTAGCCGTGGACCGTTGCCCTGTGAAGCTCCCCGACCCTCGCGACGTCGAAAATTGGATTAGGCAAAAGCTCGCTGAGCACCTCGATTGCACCGAGCCGAAAGCTTCGGGCACACTCAAGTGGCCAAGCGGTGTGCCGCACCTCTCGTCGACACCGAGGATGAGGATCACCGGTGCGAAACCGAGCGCATGGGAGGCGTGGGAACACCTTATTTCACGTCTTAGGGAATTTCGCCAGAGCCGGGGAGGTCGTTCGGGCCGCGGCCGGAGCGACTGGCCGGAGGCAAGTGCTATACGTGCTGTGACGTCCGGAGCGCCGCCGAAGAGTACCCCAGCAGTCATCAAAGTCCCCAGGGCGGCATTTGGGCTGCCCATCGTGTTTCATTTCAGAGGCCAGAATCTACAAGATGTGATCTTACGAGGTAGGAACTACGAGCGGCTGGCTAGCCCGTTGATACTTCGCCCGTTGGCTTGCGACGGAGACCGAGGTGTCGGGGTGGCTATTGTCCTCGACGGCACGGGCCTTCCCCCCGGCGACCTTGTGCTGGATAAGCTCCCCTACGTGCCTGTCGAGGCGCTTCTCACTCCGGAAGAGGCCAAAATGATACGGCCGCTACGCGGTAAGAAAGACATTCTAGATGCTTTCCTAGAAACTCTTTAACGAGGAGGTCATGGTGGTGAACGCCCGTCTTCTCTTTGTACATGCTTTGTCGCCCCTGCACCCGGGTACCGGGCAGGGTACGGGAGTGATAGACCTACCTGTTGCGCGAGAAAAGTCAACCGGTATTCCATACCTGCCCGGTTCATCGCTCAAAGGCGTTCTGCGGGATGCCTGTGATGACAAGGACCTACGGAAAAGGGTGTTCGGTCCGGACACGGACTATGCGCACGAGCACGCAGGCTCGATTCAAGTATCCGACCAACGGCTCTTGCTAATGCCGGTACGAAGCCTCATCGGGACGTTTGCGTGGGTCACCTCTCCGTTTATCTTGCGGCGACTTGTCCGCGATGCGCAGGCCGCAGGAATTACCGGAATCCCCGCAGACGTACCATCGCCCGGCGAACGAAGGATGTGCATCGTTTCTCAAGAAAAAGCCCCGATTGTTCACAACGGACAGGTCATTTTAGAAGACCTTGACCTGCGGGCAGCTGTCACAGACGATGCTCGGGCATGGGCCGAGTGGGTCGGTAAGCAAGTATTCCCCGGCGATGCGTACTGGCAGGAGACGCTTACGGGGCGGTTTTGCATAGTTGATGACGACGTGATGAGTTTCTTGCTCGACACAGCTACCGAGGTAGTGGCGAGAATCAGGCTGCAGGAGCAGTCCAAGACCGTGGAGAGGGGTGGGCTGTGGTACGAAGAAATGCTGCCGGCCGAGACAATCCTGTACGGTTTGGTAGCGGCGATTCCCGTGATGGCAAAACCCGACGAAGTATTCCGGACTCTGGCCCGCCTGATCGAGAAACCTCTGCAGATTGGCGGCAAGGCCACAGTCGGCCATGGCTTATGCAGGCTTACGCTCGTGGGAGGGATGGCCCGTGCGGACACGTAACCAGGAGTACGCTCTGCACATCTACAAGCAGGTCAGTAACATCATAAATGAAGACTATTGCGACAAATACGGCTCACTGGCACACAAGTTACCTGTACTCATACGCACGGCGGGACTAGCCCAGGCGTTGGCCTTCGTTGACGCACGCGGGGGTGATGCCGGGAAGGCACTGCTCGAGCATATTGCTGGCGTAGTCGGCCTGGAAAACCGGGAAAAGCTTATTGACCGCAGCCGCAAGGCGGACCTCGAGGAATATATGCATCTGTCGAGGAGGGTATTGGCCGCGCTTGTCTGGTACAAGCGGTTTGCTCAGTCTGTCCTCGGCGTAGAGCAGGACGCCGACGTGGGGGGAGAGCTATGAGCACAAGACGAGCTTGCCTTGCCGGGTGGAAAAACCCACATAAGTTGGCGTCAAACGCGGGGCTCTGGCTGGACAAGTTTATTGAAAACCAGTACCCGGGTGACACGAGCAGCAAGCGTAACCTGGTTGACGAGGTTTCGGAGATTCCGGTACCTGAGACGTACGCTCATTGGTTTGAGCTTTGGCGAAAAATGCTGCGCGACTATGGGGCGGTATGCAAGGTAGCTTCGGTTATGGGGCGGATGATAGTTGGTTTGGGCAACGAGAGCGTGCTCGAGACCTCCGTAACGCTCCATCGCGTCTTTGGGGTTCCTTACATTCCTGGCACTGCTCTTAAAGGAGTGACCGCTAGATTCGTTCGCGAGTACCTTCAGGACGAATGGCAACCAAGTGGTCAGCGCTCGGACCAGCATTGTGTTGGGCCTTACGAAGTGGTCTTCGGCGATACTGACACGGCCGGATACGTGACGTTTTTCGATGCGATGCCGCTGCCGGACTCGCGGCTTCTGTATTCCGACGTTGTCACCGTACATCACAAAGATTATTACGGTGACGGCGGCAAGCCCCCCGCTGATTGGGACAACCCCAACCCCGTTCCATTCTTGTCCGCGACAGGGAGGTACCTGCTTGCACTGGCGGGTCCGCCACGATGGGTTGACGCGACATTTGATTTGATGACGCAAGCACTCAAGCACATCGGGGTCGGAGCGAAAACCTCAAGTGGGTACGGCAAGCTGGCTGTGGTGGAAATAGAAGAAAAGCCAGCATCCGCTGGGGAGGATCCAAAAGTGGCCCAGCTTTTGAGGCAGCTGCGGGTGTTGAAAACGTCCGAAGTTCCAGGGCGCATTCGCTGGTTCTACGAGCAATGGCGGAATGTGGAGGCAAGTCCCGGCGACAAACGGTGCCTGGCTGAGGCCATCCTTGAGAAGGTAAAAGAGGCCGGTAAGGAGAGGAACTGGCGGGATCAAGAGTGGTACAAGGAGCTGCTTGCGAGCATCCAGGCCTGAGTCCGCATCTCTGGAGTTACGAGCCATAGGGGGTGTACCCCATGCCTGGCCAAGGGCAGAAGGCGGCGCCGCTTATAGCGGTAAGCACCGTCGGTCCCAATGAATACGAGGTGGTTGAGTATTGCTTGCATGAGGCGTCCGAAACTCGTGTCTACCAGACGTCGCTGTTCCCGCTCGCGATTGACTTTTTCTTCGAACCCTGCAAGCTCATACTCATGGTCACTAGGGAAGCCAGCCAGAGCGATAATTATCATCGGATATCGGAGCAATTAGGTGACCGCTTGGAAACTATATTGATCCCGACCGGGCAGAACGATGCGGAGCTATGGGATATCTTCGAAAGAGTTTCCCAAGCCGTGCCTCAGGGCTCACGGGTTGTGTTCGATGTAACTCACGGTTTTAGGTCCCTGCCGTTTGTGATTTTCGGTGTCATCAACTATCTTCGGGTGACAAAAGGGGTCAGTCTCGAGCGCATCCTGTATGGTGCGTTTGACGCCCGGCAGCCCGGACCAAATGGTTTGCCGAGGGCTCCTGTCTTCGACCTGACGCTGTTGGTTAGTCTGAACGACTGGTTACATGCGGTCGAAGAATTCCAAGTCCGTAGCGAAGGCAGCAAGCTAGCTTTTTTGTTGGATCAAGCCCACCGCAGAGGCTGGCTGTCCGGCGAAGACCGGGACCGTGCGGGATGGGCCCGTCTGCAGAGCATGGCTCGGTCAATAAAAACCTTTTCTGAGGCTGTGCGTTTATTAAGACCTTTGGACGCCCTCGAGGCGGCCCACGACATCCTGCGCGCCTCGGACCAAGTGCGAGACGAGGTTACGCGTTGGGCAAAGCCTTTCGGTCTGGTTCTTTCCGACCTCACAGACGAAATCCGCCCGCTGGCGATACCCAATGCGTCTGCGCTTGACGACGAGCACCTTCAGCGGCAACTCGCCTTGATCGAATACTACCTTAACAAGGATCTGACCGTACAAGCGGTGTTGCTTGGCCGGGAGTGGCTCATCAATTGGGTGGTCTGGCGGACAGGACAACACAGCCGCTGGCTTGACCGGAACTTGCGGGAAAAAGTGGTGGCCTTCCGCCTCAACGAGAAAGCGAAAGCAGCGGAGCGTAACGAGCAGGGGGAGCCTTGCAGTGCCCGTGTCAGCTCGTCCCGTTCCAGCAACATGGGCCCAGAAGCCCAGTGTCAGGAGGACATACTCGACCGGTTAGAGGCGCTGCGGGAAAAAGATGAAATCGTGAAGCTATGGATGCAGCTAGGCCAGTTGCGAAACGACGTTGCTCACTGCGCTATGAATGACCGACCCACAGAGCCTGAATCCATACGGAAAAGGATGTCGAAGATAGTTGCGGGTATGAAGAAGCTTTTGGTGCCTGGGGCACAGGGTGCGTGACGAACACAGGACACGTTCTTCGGGCGTAAGAAAGAAGGACGAACGGGGAGAATCGGCAAGCTTCCGATGAGTCTAGCAATAGGGCCGTTATCCCCTGCGACTGACCATCGTCCTGACCGGAAAACCCGAGCGGCGACTGAGAGTTGCTGCAGGTGGTGCTCCATGCTGGCCCGGCGGGCAGAAACTGGCACGAGCACGGTTGCTATGTCGCGGCCGAAGAAGGTTGCTACCCTGGCACTCAAAGGAAGGAGATGGCTGAACCGACAAACGCTCTAGGTCCGGCACGGCAGCGTTTACACATATAAGGAGGCCTCCGACTTTCAGCGAGCAGCGGATGCAGAACATCATCCCGTGTTCTCAGGATGGTCTTGCTCTTACTGAGGTTCGTCTGGTGCGGTCACCAGAGGTCGACGATCCCTCTAGACTATCATCTCTTGGGTAAGAGCTCCCCGGGCCAGAAAAGGAGATTTGCCCACGTTTTGTGGCATGTGAAACTCGCTGGCCTTGAAAACGAACTTGACGTTGCCGCGACAGGCTGGGGTCGGTTCGTTGTCGTGGAATGCAAGTCCGGCGACCCCGGTGGTCAGGAAACCTTGAATAAGCTTCAGGCGCTGCGTCAGAGGGTGGGGTTGTTCGCTCGAATGTGCTTCGTTTCGAGCCTGCCGGAAAAGGAGATTCCGGTCAGCTTTCGAGATCGGGCGCGGGAATACGGCATAAGGGATATCATCACGCGCGAGAGTTTGCGCACGATCGCCGAGATCCTGACGGAGACTCGCGGCTGAGGATTTGCGCGTCGAGCAGGGTTAGTGCCTGCCGACGCTGGCAGCGTAGCTTACCAATCAGCGACCGGGGCTAACAGTTAGGAGGTTGGGAGGCAGGTTCATGAGATTGCTCCCCAAGCTGTCACAAGCCATTTGGTTCGTTATCTTGTGCCTATGGGGAATCGTCCAGAATGTGGGTTCGAACTCGATAGCCGATTACTGGAGTCAAAGTAGCCGGTGGATGCAAATGGGGCCTTTGGTGCTTGGTGTTATCGGCTCGCTCCTCATAACCTGGCGGCTCGCGGAGCTTGCTAGTGAAAGGGCCAGGGCTAGCCTGGTGGTAAGATCCGAATCCGGCGAGAAAGAGGCGACGCCGCGTAAGGGCCTGATCGCTATACTGAGCGTTGGCGCAGAGGCCAGTGCTGAGGTGGCCATAAAGTACCACGAGAAAACGTTAAAACACTGCTGGTTGTTAGTGGGAACGAGTTCCCAGCCACAAGGCCCTTCCCAGGTTTTTGACGCAATAAGGAACAAGTATCAGGATACTGGTATCGAGTTCCACAAAGTTGACATCCGGAACCCCTACGACCCGGCTGAGGTTTTCAGAAAAGTACGCGACATTTACGAGGAAGCCAGGACAAAGTACGGACTGAGGGAACACGAGATCATCGCTGACTACACCGGCGGTACCAAATCCATGAGCATAGGTTTAGCTCTTGCGGCGTCTTTGTCGGCGAATAGAGATTTGGAGTATGTCATTCCCAGACGGCAAACGGCCGAAGAAACGGCTGTCCGCGAGATCGCCGGCACAATTGTAAAGGTTGACTTAGGATACGGTGCTCGTGCCAGCGGTAAGCAGAAGCATATGTTCGCTGTAACAGATGATGAGATTGGTTGCGGCGAAAGCGAAACCTGGACGTTCTAGTTCTCGCAGCGGAGGCATCCGTTTGGTACACAGGGGGAGAGACGGTGCTTCATTGGCTCGCCACCGGCCCCATTATCACAGCAGTAGGCGTGAGGAAAGGACGGTGCTGCCACGACCCCGGGACCTAACTGAGGTTAGCTGTCAGGGCTTATGCCGCGAGGTCGCCGACCGAAGAGTTTTCTACGCTGTGCGCTTGAGCTGTGCGATAGCGGTGTGACATTGCCGGCGGGTAAGGCTGCTGAAATCCACCGATCGAGGGGATTAGCAGGAATGATCCATGGCGGGAAGGTAGTCGCTGCTCGTAGAGATTCCTGTGCGGAGTGCTCGGCGCCGACAAGTTCGGCCCTTCGACCGGGGTATGTCTCAGCCATTTCCGCAGCCTGCGGCTCCGGACGCGTAGCGACCTAGGTTGTTTCAGCGGAAACCTCGATTATGGGGGCACGCTTCTTTTCCCGCAACCGCCGGCTCTCGCCCCGGATGTTAATGATATGTAAATGATCCAAGAGCCGGTCGAGGATCGCGGTCGCCATTACGGTGTCCCCGAAGATCTCACCCCACTCCCCGAATGCTTTGTTTCAGGTCAGGATGATGCTCCCACGCTTGCACCTCGCCGAGACCAGTTGGAAGAGCATCGTCGCCCCCACGGAGTCGAAAGCTAGCCATGGCGGTACTTTTCAAGTTTTGGGTCAGCCAACGGCAGCAGTAGTTGACCCCCAGGTGTAGACGTCCCATAATACAGGTGACGATGTTTAAGGGGTTAAATCATCTAATACCTTAATTACTTCGTTCCGCACGAGTTAAACGAGGCGCTCCCGGGGGTGAAGATGGTGAAGATGCCGATGCACAACAAACGGGCCGTGCTCCTTGACCGGCTGGACTCCCTCCTTTCCCGGATGGTCGAGCTTTTATCGAAGTCTCTCTCGGACGTGGTGAAGGGGTGGGTCTCCGTTCCGCAGTTCATCCTCCTCAAGATCCTGGCGGATCTCGGGAAGGCATCCGTGTCTCAGGTTGCGGCCAAGCTGCAGGTCACCCCGAGCGCGGTGACGTACCTGGGGGATGGCCTGGTCAGGGCGGAGCTCGTTGAAAGGATAGGGGACCAGGAGGACAGGAGAGTGGTATGGCTCACCATGACCGAAAAAGGTCGCCGGGTCTTTGCGGAGCTTCAAAGACGCAGGAGAGAGGAAATCGAGAGGCTCACCAACAGACTCTCGGAGGAAGAGATGGAAACACTCGTCACCATCCTCGACAAGATTTGCGCGAGCGTGTCCTCAGATTGAAGGCAACCCCTGGGACGAAAGTTAAGTAAGAGGTGACGGATATGAGTCTTCCCGCGATTTCGGTTAGAAGACCTGTTACTGCCCTCATGCTAATGCTGATGGTGATCATCCTCGGGGTGGTGTCCTATAGCAGGTTGGGCCTGGATCTCCTCCCGAAGATCAACCCGCCCGTCGCCGCCATAATAACCTTCTTTCAAGGTGCGTCTCCTCAGGAAGTGGCCGACCTCGTGACGGTTCCGCTGGAATCCGCCGCAGCGACGGTTCCGGGCACCAAGGAGATAACCTCGATATCCCAGGAAGGCATATCGGCAATCATCATGATGTTCGACTGGGGGCAAGACATGGCCGAGGCCAGGGAGGATATATCCCAGCGGATCGATCTCGTTCCGCTCCCCGAGGGAGCGGACAAACCGGTCGTGGTGGAGTTCGACCCGACGTTGTTGCCGGTCATGCAGGTCTCCCTGACGGCACCAGAAGGCGTCGACGTCGCCGGACTAACCGAACTCGCGACGAAGACGATAAAACCCCGGCTCGAGGGGTTGGAGGGCGTCGCCTCGGTGGACATCCTCGGCGGTGTTACGAAGCAGGTCACGGTCAAACTGGATCCGTCCAAACTGAACGCGTATCATCTCACACAGGATGTCGTCTCGGCCGTCATTTCAGCTTCGAACCTCAACTTCCCGCTTGGGACGGTAGAGAACGACGGCCTGGTCCTGGACCTCCGTTTCAGCGGGAAACTGAAGAATCTCGACGAGCTTAAGGATCTCATAGTCGGGTATGTTCCGCTGGAGGCCCCGGTGCCTGGGATGGGCCCGCAGGTCATCCCCGTAAGACTCGGAGACGTAGCTACCGTCGAGGAGGAGGTTGTTCGCGGAGGTTCCATCGCCCGGATCAACGGAAAACCCAGCGTGGCGATGACGATACAGAAAGAAGGCACGGCGAACACCGTGTTCGTAGCCCGAGCGGTGAGGCGGGAGCTCGAAGAGATCTCCTCCGAACTGGGCGGTCTTGACATCGTGATCAGCATGGATCAGGCCAAGTTCATCGAGGAAGCCATCGGTTCTGTGGCGGACAACCTCCTCATGGGTGCAGTCCTGGCCGCCCTGGTACTTCTTCTGTTCTTGAGGGACGTTAGGAGTACGCTTGTCATAGGAATAAGCATACCGTTCTCGGTGATAGCCACGTTCGTCCTCCTCTACTTCGGCAAGCTCACCCTCAACATCATGACCATGGGTGGTCTCGCCCTGGGGGTCGGCATGCTGGTGGACAACTCCATCGTGGTCCTGGAAAACATCTTCCAGCACGTCGAGAGGGGAGAGGACCCCGTTCGGGCAGCCATAACCGGGGCGGAAGAGGTTCAGATGGCCATCACGGCTTCCACGCTAACCACGGTGGTGGTATTCCTGCCAGTGGTTTTCGTCGGAGGCATAAGCGGTATTCTGTTCAAGGAGCTCGCACTTACCGTAAGCTTTTCGCTCCTGGCTTCACTGGTGGTAGCAGTGACGGTAGTTCCCATGCTTGCTTCAAAGCTGCTCTTCCGCAGAAGCCGTGATAGAAACGCCGGAACCACGACGCCGGCCCCGGAGGACGGAGGCGAACGGGGGCGCAGCGTTTACGGGAGAATCCTCGGCTGGTGCCTGGACCACAGGGCTTTGTTTCTGACCGTGGTCTTTGTGGGGATGTCGGGGACGGTCTGGCTACTGCTTCCGAAGATTCAGACGGAGTTCCTCCCCGAGGCCGACGAAGGAGCCTTTGCCATAACCCTTAGCATGAGGGAAGGGACGCCGCTCGAGCGGATCGACGAGGTCGTGAGGGATATCGAGGAGATCCTGGATTCCGACGACTCGGTCGCGGCGTACAGCGTGACGATAGGCAAGCCGGAGGGTCTGGGCATGCTTCAGTCGTTCTTCACCGGCTCTGCGGATGCCCGTATTTCCGTCAAGCTGACCGACCGGGTGACGCGGGAGAAGGCAACGAGGTCCGTGATGGAACGCATAGAACGGAAGGTCAAAGAGGTTGTGGAGGACGCCACCGTGACCTTCAGCCCGCAGTCGTCCATCCTGATGATGTCGGGGAGCGCGCCGGGAACCGTGGAGGTGGTCGTGTCCGGGCCCGACGTTCGTGAGGTTCAGAGACTGAGCGAAGACTTCGCCACCAAGATGGCATCCATTCCAGGGATGAAGGCCGTGCGTTCGAGCCTGACGGCGAGAAAGCCCGAAATGATGGTGGTGGTCGACGGGGAAAAAGCTTCCCTCAACGGCCTTACTCCGGCCCAGGTGGCTCTGGCGGTATCCAGGGCCGTGCGGGGGCAAACCGTTTCGAGATTCGAGAAACCCGAACCGGAAAGCTCCCAGGGCGTGAGCACGCAGGACATCGTGGTCAAGTTCGACCCGGAGTCCGTCAGGGACGTCTCGGACCTCAAGAACATCCTTCTCTGGGGTAGGTCCGGTCCGGTGAGACTCCGGGACGTGGCGTCCATCGTTCCTGGCGAAGGGCCCGTGGTGATCGCCAGAAACAACCAGAAGCTCAGTGCCCGGTTGACCGGCCAGTTTGCCGGGAGAAGCCTCGGAAGCGTCACGGAGGACCTTGTCGAGCTGATCTCCGAAACCACGCTACCCGAGGGCTACTCCATCTCCATCGGGGGACTCTCGGAGATCATGCAGGAAGGATTCTCCGGGTTAAGGTTTGCCCTGTGTCTCGCCGTCGTGCTGGTCTACATGATTATGGCCGCGTCTTTTGAATCCCTGGGCATACCGTTCATCATATTCTTCACCATGCCGCTGGCGGCAGTAGGTGTGCTGCTCGCTCTGTACCTGTCCGGTTACGCCTTCGGAATCACCGCCTTCATGGGCGTCATCGTGCTGGCCGGCGTGGTTGTGAACAACGGAATCGTCCTGGTGGATTTCATCATTCAGAGGCGAATGGCTGGCCTTCCGCCTCGGGAAGCCGTGATCGAAGGATCCCGCAGGAGAGTGAGGCCGGTCCTGATGACGAGTCTCACCACGATCCTGGGCCTCATACCCATGGCGCTCGGACTCGGACAGGGAGGGGCTCCGGCGCTCCGATGGCGCTCGTAACGATGGGGGGCCTCGCTTCGTCCACGCTCTTCACGCTGTTCGTCATACCGGTGCTGTATGCCGTGTTCACGAGGGTGAACTCTCCTAAGGAAAGCGGGGAGGAGGTGCCGGGAGAGCGGAACACGGAGTCCGTGGGTTAGATCAGCGGTGACGGGGGAGGGAAGCTCCGACCTTCATGAGAGGTCTTCCGTGCTTGAGGCGAAGTTCGTCCAGGGAGCGGCGTGCCGCATCCCACCTGTCCCGGAGCTCTTGGAGGTGCCTATATGGATGTCTTGCAAGCTTGTAAAGCGATTGAGAAAGACATAATCCAGTGGCGTCGTCTGGTCCACCAGTACCCAGAAATCGGCCTGGAGGTCCCGAGGACAGCGGAGCTCGTGGCCCGCGTTATGTCCGACCTGGGGATCGAGGTGCGGGAGAGGGTAGGTGGCTGGGGAGTTGTGGGCCTGCTGAGGGGCACGAAACACGGAAAAGAGGTCGAACGTGGCTCCGGCGCCGAAGGCGGTGCCCGCAAGACCATAGCCCTCCGTGCAGATATGGACGCTCTCCCCATCCAGGAGGAAACAGGTTTGCCTTATGCGTCGAAGATTCCCGGTGCCATGCACGCGTGCGGCCACGATGGACATATTGCTATGCTTCTTG
Organism: Candidatus Fermentithermobacillaceae bacterium; assembly: GCA_014896535.1. GTDB lineage: Bacteria > Bacillota > Sulfobacillia > Fermentithermobacillales > DUSS01 > DUSS01. Next base: position 11,832 of record JADBKE010000007.1, on the reverse strand, counting down.
GGGCTGCAACGGTCCTGTCGCGGATGAGAGATCAGCTTCCGGGAAACGTCAAGTTCATCTTCCAGCCGGGTGAGGAGGGAGCCGGTGGGGCCCGGCTCATGATAGAAGATGGAGCCCTGGACGATCCCCCCGTTGACGCGATAGTCGGGGCACATCTCGGAGTTCTGTGGAAACTCGCCAGGGGTCAGGTCGGGGTTAAGGCAGGCCCGCTGATGGCTGCTAGCGACCGGTTCGAGATAGGTGTCAGGGGTCGCGGCGGGCACGGCGCCGCTCCGCACATGTCGGTAGATCCGGTAGTAGTGGCATGTCACATATGTGCGGCACTACAGACCGTCGTATCCAGGGAAATCAATCCGCTGAGCCCGGCGGTTTTGACCGTAGGAACCATCCATGCGGGAACTGCCCACAACATTATTCCGGAGACGTGTCTGATGCAGGGCACGGTAAGGTACCTCGACACAAAGCTCGGCAATTTTATAGCCGACCGGATTCGTCAGATAGCTACCAGCATAGCCTCGGGCATGAGGGCGGAGGCCGCTGTGAACTACCACTACGGGTACCCACCCGTCGTAAACCACGAGGGTGTGACTAGCCTCGTCGCCGAATCCGCTGCCAAAGTGGTGGGGCCCGAAAACGTCTGCAGCATTGAGCCCGTTATGGGAGGCGAAGACATGGCCTTCTATCTGCAAAGAGTTCCGGGGACGTTCTTCGGCGTCGGTTCTGGCAACCCGGAGAAGGGCATAGTGTACCCCCATCACCATCCCAAGTTTGACATAGACGAAAGCGTGCTTCATATAGGGGCGGCTGTGTTTGTCCAGGTCTGCCTGGATTTCTTCTCACGGAGCTGAGCCGTACGAGGCTGCGTCGGGAGGTACTTCCCGAGCTCAGTAGATGCATTTGGGGCGGGTCGCCAGGCACATGGACTCCCGTGCCTGGGAGGACGCCATATGCGTTGTGTCGGTGAGACTGCTCGTGCCAACGGCAAGTAGGAGCAGCCTTTCGTTGCAGCGAATTACTGAAAGCAAAATACCTAAACATCATGAATACCTGGACATCTTGTGGGAAGGCAGGGAATTCAATGCACAAAGATCCTGGAGAAACCCAGGGCCTGCTCATGGCGGCACAACTCATGTGTCTGTCTGCAAGGACCGCACCGAAGGCAGCGGGCAAGGACTATGTCAGCACAAGGATACTCTCGGGCGAGATACTGAACCGGCTTGCAGACGAGATGATCGCGTACGGGCACGCTTCCGGTAAGAAGAACTTCGACAGGGACGGTGAAAACGTAAGGAACTCCGGTGCGGTGGTTTTGATCGGTCTCAAGGATGCAGAGACGGCGGGACTGAACTGCGGCGCCTGCGGCTACAACACTTGCGCGGAACTCGAGATGCGCAAGGGTACGGAGTTCGATGGGCCGGTATGCGCCTGGCGGCTGCTCGATCTCGGTATTGCAGTGGGATCTGCAGTTAAGACCGCTTCGATGCTGAACGTAGACAACCGCGTCATGTACAGGGTCGGAGTGGTGGCGAAGAGGATGGGGCTGTGCGACGACGAGATCGTGGTCGGGATTCCGTTGAGCGCGACGGGAAAGAGCATCTATTTCGATAGGGGCCGTTAGCTGGAGCGTAGCGTGGTAACCGGTGTCCCGGCGGGATTTGACGAGGAACGCCGGTTCGCTCAACAGTGCATATCGCTTGCGGTTACGCTGGTCCCGGAAATTCCCCAGTGGAAGGGCCATGAGGAATTGAGCTTTCTCCGAGCACATCAACCGAGTTCAGGAAATGTTCCTGACTTCGGCGGTTATTTGCTGACCTCAGGAGGCATTTTGTGACTCCGGGAAGCATTTGGTGGCTTCAGGGGGCCAATATTGAGTGCGGGAGGTAATTTCCGTATGTCGTGGTTTTCATGGGCGGTAATTGCGGCGTTATTTTGGGCTCTCGGGCCCCTGTTTGCCAAGCTCGGACTGGTCAAGCCGGACCCTCTGACGGCGCTGACGATTGGTGGTTGCGGATGACTACGAGGAAATTGGCGTTTGGTGCGTTATTCATCGCACTGGCAATTCTTTTACCCATGATGTTCCATGCGGTTGGGCTGGGGAAGGTGTTCTTGCCGATGCATATCCCGGTATTGCTGGCCGGGTTCTTCTGCGGGCCGGTAGTAGGTATGTTGGTCGGCATGGTAAGTCCGCTACTCAGCGCGTTTCTAACCGGCATGCCGCCCCTCATGCCGCCTGTGGCGCAGATGATGGTTTTCGAATTGGCACTGTATGGGCTTCTAACTGGACTTCTATACGAAAAGCTTCATCTTGGAGGGTATGTTTCACTCATCGGCGCCATGATCGGCGGGCGAGTGGCGTATGGTATTCTGGGCTACTTGGTCTTGCCCCTCTTCGGTTTTGAGAAGGTCCCGTTGTGGGCACCGTTGGTCGGAGCTATCGGCCAGTCCCTTCCCGGCGTGATAATCCAGCTTGTTGGTGTCCCCTTGGTGTTGTCGCTATGCAGGCGTGACTGGCGGGTGCTCTTTCCTGAGAAGAGGAGCTTGACCGCGGGAGGCCATCACCATGGGTAATCATGACCAGGAGAGGGCGTTCTTTGTTGCGCTGGCGAGTTCATGGGATAAGACAGTAGATCCCGTCAGAATGGTCCTTCCGGTTACATGCTACTCGCAGTTAAGCCAGCCTGAGTGGCCCATCTTTGCCGAACTCGGACTGGTCAAGGCGGTTTGTCTCACCGCAGTCTGCTCTCCAAAATCCGGTGCGATAGACCAAGCCTTGGGTTTGATGGGCCAGACCGACGAGATAAGGACGACATGTTTTTGCGACCTGGATAGTCCGTCTGCGTAACTCAGTTTCGATGGGCCAGCTCGAGGAGGCACAGGTCACATGCTACGCGCTGTTACATACCAGATTCCCGCGAAAGGCGGGGCCGTGCTAGCGACGGATGTCTATTTGCCGCCTGAAGCTTTACCGTGCGGCCGAGACTGTCCCGCTCTGGTGGTGAGGACTCCCTATGGCAGGAAAAATCTGTCCGCCCTCGGTGATTTCTTTGCGAGGAATGGGTATGCCGTGGTCGTTCAGGATGTCCGGGGCACGGGCGAGTCTGGCGGGACGTTCGGCTTTCTGTCGCAGGAACCCCCCGACGCCGAAGAGACCGCCCGGTGGATTCTGAGTCAGCCCTGGTGCAACGGGACTTTGGGGATAATCGGGGTTTCCTACCTTGCCTCGGCCAGCATCGCCATCGCCTCCCTCTTTCCCGAACAAGTGAAAGCTGCCGTCTGGGTCACCATCCCGGTGTCCGCAGATACCCTCACCTGGCAAGGGGGGGCTTTGAGACTCCACCACGCTCTGCCGTGGGTGCTCATTCAGGAGGGGAAATTGCAGGACGTCCTGTTTCCCCAGGCGTACTCCACGTTGCCCGTCGCCGGTATTTTGCCCCGCGGGACCAGTTCCCTCTGGGAAGCTTTGATATCGGATGGTCCGGGGTCTCGGTTCTGGCATGAGAACGACGTTTGGGATTACGTAAAGAAGTGCAGAGTACCCGGCCTTCACTTTGGAGGCTGGTTCGATTTTCTGCTCGACGCCACGCTGAGACCGTATCAGGAGATGTCAAGCTCAGAAGTGCCTCAGCGTCTGGTTCTGGGGCCCTGGAGCCACAACGGGATACTGGGGCGAACGAAGCTTGCCGGTGGAGTCGACTACGGGCCCGGTTCGGGTGCTTCCTTTGGGAGGGAGGCGCTGGCGTGGTTCGACAGGTGGCTTAAGGGGAAAGAGAGCGGGGTAAACCCGGATGAAAGCTGCTGTGGGGACGGCCAGGGATACCGCCATACATATCGCGAAGACGAGAGCTGTGTTCGCTGCTTTTTCACCGGTTCGGAGCCGGGGTGGCGCGAATACCGGAAGTGGCCACCTGAAGGAGCTGTTTTGACGCGGTTTTACCTTTCCGCAAATGGACTAGTCCGGGATCCAGAAGGGGAAGCGAGTGGAGCGGCGAGGGGAAACGAAGATTGGGCGCCGGAGGAAGGAAGGCACACGTACATATACGACCCGCTGGATCCGGTACCCACCGAAGGCGGGGCATTGTGGGAATTCCCCCGGGCCGGACTGGTGCCCGGACCCGTGGAGCAGCACAGTCACCTGCGGGAGGACGTCCTGGTGTACGACACGCCTCCGCTCGACAACCCCCTCCGCGTGGCAGGCCCGGTAACTCTGGTACTGTACGCAGCTTCGTCATGTCCGGACACGGATTTTACCGGCAAACTCGTTGACGTGGACGAAAACGGTACACCCCGGATCGTGACCGACGGGATCGTCCGGGCGAGGTACCGGAATGGGTTCGACAGGCCGGAGCTTCTCGAGCCAGGTAAGGTTGCGGAGTTCCGCATTTCTCTGGGTGCTTGCGCCCACGTCTTCGGAAAGGGGCACAGGGTGAGGCTGGAGATATCCTCATCCAACTTTCCTAAGTACGACCGGAATATGAACACCGAGAAGCTTCCCTGGTTGGAAGATCGCGCGGTGAAGGCGAGGCAGGAGGTATATTTCGGTCTCAGGACTCCGTCGCGCTTGGAACTTTATCTGGAGAACTAAGTCAACCTGGAGAACTAAATCAACGTCGTGAAGGCTCATCCCAAACCGGGTTGGGTACGGGCTACACACAGCACGCGGCTTTGGGTTATGCTGTGTGAGGAGATATTCCGGCCTGGTCGTAAGGGAACCTCGGACGAAGGGTGGGTACAGAGTGGGCGACAAAGGATCTGACTTGCCCGGACGGCATCTCGTCGATTCCATGCTGGAGCGGGCACTTGGCTGCATGGGTTGCGGCGAAAGCGGGCGAACACCGGGCGAGGCGCAGGAGGAAACAAAGCAAAAACGTTGGATGCGGCCCCCGGTTATCCTGTTCCAGCGACCGGGTTCTACCAGTATTCGTGTGGTCGAATCGACCACGATGGAGATAGCCAACGTCGCCGCGCGGATGAAGTTCGAATCCAGCGACGAATTGGAGCGCTTTTTTGAGCCGTATAAGAAGGCCGGTAAGGTCCCGACTGTCGAGCCGGCTTCCCCGTTTTTCGAGGCGCAGAGGATCATATACAAGACCGTCGGGGCCAGTCCAAAGAGGCAGGTCAAGCTGGCCAAAGAAGCTTTATCTGTCTACGCTAACTGCGCCGACGCGTACACGATACTGGCTGGTTTCGAGGACAACCCGGAAAAGAAGAGGAGCCTTCTGGAGCGGGCTTGCGAGGTCGGAAAAGCCGCTCTCGAAGACGAGGGAATCGTTATCGGAGAAGAACAACGAGACCTGTGGTCCGTACTCCCCGGTCGTCCGTACTTGCGGGCCAAACTCGCTCTGGCCAATTTTCTCTACGAGACGGGGGAAAAGCGCGAAGCGCTCTCATTATACGAAGAAATTCTTCGTTTGAACCCCGGGGATAACCAGGGCGTACGGCACATTTTGATCGCCCTCTATCTCGAACTCGGCGTGCTCGAGGAGGTACGGAAGTTCCTCCGGGAGCGGCGCGACGATTTTCCCTCTTGGGACTACGCCGAAGCCTACCTGATATACAGAGAAAAAGGGGACTGCCCTGCTGCAAGAGGGGCATTGCGGAGGGGTTTTTACAAGAACCCCCGCATCGCGCGTTACCTACTTGGTGAAGAAAGGTTGCCGGAGCACCTCCCCGAGAGCAGCGCGGCAGGAAGCGATGAGGAGGCTCAGATCATATCCTCACTCATCATGCCATACTGGCGTCCAACAGCGGCGGAGACCTCCTGGACCGCGGATACCGTGGACGAAGAAACCGGGTTGTTCCCGAATCCGTACTCGTGGCTCAAGGATGTGATCCAGGAGACAACGGCGGGGCTTTGGCCGGTCGAGGCCCTGGACACACGGCGCATGCGGGAGAGGATTAGCGCGGTTTGGGAGAAAGTCATCGGTAACCGCCGTATTAAGAAAGATGACCTTTTCCTCGCCGGAATTCTCGAAAGGCACTCCGAATTCGACCCGGTATTCTTTCTGAGCACATCCCCGTCTCACCTGAGGTTTGTCATCGATAGCATGGACCCCGTCGGCCACGTTGTGGCTCACTGCGTCGTCGAAGACTTGCTCCGGCGGGAAGACCTCGTGGGCGCCGAATTGAGAAAAACCCTCGATGTTCTGCGGGATGCCGGTCTCGGGACGCACGAAGCCATTCACCTGCTGGTGCAGGTCTATTTACACGAGTGGACCACAAGAGATTCGCGTAACCAACCCTTCAGTGTGGAGTCTTTTCTTTTGAAACTCCGTTTTGTGCAGAACGTAGCTGCAGGCGGGTTTCCGAGGTTGTTGAAGAGCGGCCCTTCCCGGAACGACCCCTGTCTCTGCGGCAGCGGGCGGAAATTGAAGAAATGCTGCGCTAGAGAGGGTTCCTGGCCTCTGGATACACTCTGGATACTTGCAGAGGAGTTGAAGTTTGGTGGAGGAAAGCTCACGTCGCCGGGGTGCCCGGGTCTGACGGTGGTCCTTTGGGAAGATTCGCGCTATGTCGATAGCATGATAGAACTCGGTCAGGATCACCCTATCCTAAAGACTCTGAACGCTTTTGCTGTCGTCGAGAGGTTGGCCGACGAGGGCCATCTCGACGAGGCGGCACTTGGTGCCATGAGAAACCTGGACCGTGCGCTGGCTGAGGGCATTCCCGAGATTGCAGTGGCCGTTGCCTTCCAGGCCATGGCGACCACCAGGAAGGATCCTTCTCTGGCACCTGTTGCGGAGGAGCGAGCGGCAGAGGCCGTCCGGCAGGTTCAGAATACAACGCTGGTGGAGCTGTTCTGGTATACCGTTGCCGCACTGCGATTGGCCCGGCGCGATGTTAAAGGAGCCGAACAGGCTCTCGAGCAGGGTTTGTCGCTGGGCGAAAGCTTGTCGCCTGAGTTCATGGCCAGATTCATGTTGCAGGCGGCCAGAATCAAGGAACAGGGCGGAGACCTCGATGAAGCGAGGGAGCGTTGCCTGAAAGTTCTGGCCCTTTGCGACGAAAACCGCGGGCGTGAGGGATTCGATGCCATCAGAGCCAGGGCAGAACAGTGCCTCACTCAAATCGAGGCGCGTCTCAAGGAGAAGGCGACTCGTTCTGATGAAGCCTGGAAAGGCCGTCCGTGAGAATCACCAGGTACTCGGGGGAGGGGGCAGAGGTTCCGCGAAAGTGGCTGTCTTTGCTCTGAGCAGGTCGCGCATGATTGAGTTCAGGGTTTCCTCTTTGAGACGGAATGACTCCCAGAGGATTTTTTCCCAGGTTTTCGCGCGTTATTGTCTGCTCCGGCCACTCTTCGTACCGAGGTTCCACCAGCCTCAACCGGAGGTCCGTGTCAAGAGTTAGTAGGCGACCGTCCGTGCCAAGAGTTAGTAGGCAACCTTTCTTCCGGCTGTGACCCAGATTTCCTCCTTCGACCCGAACACGAGCTTGCGCAGGATGTATTTAACAAATAGGCTGCTCTGGGAGGGACCGGAAACCGCCGGCACCTTCGCTCGTAGCCACGCCCCGATCTCTTCCGCCTTGGCGTCCAGATCACTGGTGCTCAACTGCTCCATCCGAGGCTGCTTCGGCCAGTACCTCCGCACACTCGTCGTGCAGCCCGTCAAAGTCGTACAGCCTTGATCTCATCTCGGGTGCGTCCCAACCTGCGAGGGGACTTGACACCTCCGAAACCTCCTAGAGAGTCCTCCTTCCAGGAGGTGGAAGGTTTTCGTCCTGCTCTAGTCCGGGATTTTGCAACCTGCGTTGGCACGCAAGGTAGCGAGCGGTGAACCTTCCGCTGGGCGGCCGGTGATCCCTCACAACCTTGGTCAACTGTCGAACGTTCACCCTATTAGAAAAGGCCTGGCGTCTAACCCGCCAGGCCCTCCGTCTCGCGACGATGCTGCTTATGGAACTTGCTCACCGCTCTGGGCGGTACTCCTCGAAAGTAGCAGTTCCGTTCCGCAAATCGAAATACCCTTTGCCATCAGTCCCCCACCGGAACGTCACCACTTGGTTGTCTTCTTCGAGAGATTGACACGCTATGGGCCCCTTGCTGGGAAACCTGTACTCCTTAATCTCGACGCTCTTGCGCGGGTCAGGGTCGAATGCCACACGGAAGATAACACCTATGGTCCCGTCTTGCCTGTCGCTTCCCGCTATCAACACGTCGTACGGTGCGTAAGCTTCCGTGGTAAAAACGTACCTCTCCCGTTTGGGTGAGGGAAGGTATACCTGTACCGTCGCACATTCTTTTGACCTGAATGGGACCGTTTGTCTCACACTAGGCTGACAAAATGGAACATGGACCAGAAGCTGGTGCTCAGGGTGATCCAGGATTTGAACGGGAACTAAACCCTGACCCTGCGGCTGCCCTGGAAGCAAGGGCAGCCTTCTTCGTATCACGAAAAAGTCATCTCAATCTGAGACAATTCGGTCAGGAAAACGTGAGACGGTACACGAAAGGTATTTGCAGGAGAAGAGCAAAAGTCTCTCGTAATTAACAGTCATAGTACGCCCTAACACAGTCCAGGCGTGACAGTGTGATGGAAAGGAAGTGATATCCATGACATTCACGATCAACTCGGCCGGATGGGAGAGAAGAACAGAGGTGGAGCCGGACTAGTTGGACGAGCAGCTCTACCCTGATAGTATCCCGAGACAGCATCCCAATCCTGGTCCAGAACGCGGGTCCGAAACTCGGAGCCGCTCGCAGACCTGCTGGCATGGGTTAACCGCTTTTCCTTACCGATTTTCCTCGACCTCCTGCTTCCTCCCTCCGGTCATGACTCCATAACGTTCTGAAACGGAAGATTGGGTTTGACACCCTGGCGGGCTTCGATCGCCCGCGGGTCGTCACGAAGAACGCTTCCAGCAAGTAGTTCGCGTGCCGATGGCATTACATTACCTTTCCCCGAAGGGAGGATGCTTTGTTGAATAGCACTTTGATGAGCCGAGGATCGCCCCACGCTTCCCGGCCCGATGAACGCGACCCCGTGATCGTCGTAGAGGAACTCACCCGGCACTACCGGGTGAGGCTCGACGGCGAAGGGTTTGTTGAGAAGGTCTCTCGTTTCTTCAAGCCTCGATACCGCTACGTGAAAGCCCTGGATGGCGTGTCTTTCACAATTCGCGCAGGCGAATCGGTGGGGTACATCGGTCTCAACGGAGCGGGGAAGTCCACAACCATCAAGATCCTGTGCGGTGTGCTCGTTCCCACGTCGGGCAAAGTCACCGTTTTAGGGGTCGAGCCCTTCAGGCACCGGACCCGGAACGCCCGACGCATAGGGCTCATGATGGGCCAGAGGACGCAGCTTCTTTGGGATCTCCCGGTGCGGGAAAGCTTCGACCTGCTCGGCAGGATATACGACCTGAGTAGGGAGACCTACAGGGCAAACAGGGACAGGCTGGTCGAAGCTCTTGGTATCGGAGACCTCATGGACACCCCCGCCAGGATGCTGTCGCTGGGACAGAAAACCAGGTGCGACCTGGCCCTTACGTTCCTGCACGATCCGGCGGTGGTTTTTCTGGACGAGCCCACCATCGGTTTGGATATCCTGGCGCGGGAAAAAATCCGCGACTTTCTCAAGGCGGAGAAGAAGCGAGGCGTGACCATCTTTCTGGCCAGCCACGACCTGGACGACCTCGAGATCGTCACGGACAGAGTTATGCTCATCCATCAGGGCAAGATCCTGTTCGACGGGACTCAAGAGGAGCTCCGCCGGGTCACCGGAGGCTCGCTGGGGACCCTGGAGGATACGGTCAGGAGGTTTTACAGGGAGGCGGAGCTCGGATGAAATATCTGGCGTACACCCGCTGCGAGTTTCTCCGCGGCTTCCGGTACCGCGCCAACTACTGGGCTACCCTCGTCATCCGCTCGGGCGCAGCGATACCCGAGAGCAGCTTCCGGTACCGCGCCAACTACTGGGCTACCCTCGGCGGGGCCGCGATCCTGGTGGTCATTCAGTGGTCTCTCTGGACGGCCGTGTACCGGAACACGGGCCCAATAGCTGGGATCAGCCTCGGCAGCATGATCTCATATGCCATGATGGGCAGGGTTGTCTCGGGGTTTCTTAGCGAACCAGTAGCTTTGCCAGCGGGAAAACGCATATGGTCAGGGGAGATCGTGCACGACCTCGTAAAACCTGCGGACCTCCATTTCCAGCTTCTTTTCCAGAACCTGGGGAACGCTCTTTACAAGCTGGTTTCCACGGGTTTACCGCTCCTGACCGTCCTCTGGTCGACGGGTGTGCTCAAGGTGCCCCGCCTCCCGGTGCTGGCCGTCTTCGCAATGTCGATGTTAATGGGGTATGTGACCGTTTTTTCAACGTCGCTCCTGTCAGCGGTGATCACGTTCCATACCAAAAGCCGAGTCGGGATAGATCACGTCTACACGGTTGTGGAACTACTTTCGGGCCTGTACTTCCCGCTCGACTTCTTCCCAGGCTGGCTCAGGAGGGTAGCTGACTTTTTGCCGTTCAAGTCCATCCACTATGTGCCTCTGGGTATCTGGAGCGGGATCATCGCGCCGGGCGCGGTCGCATCCTCGCTCCTCCACCAGCTCATCTGGACCATCCTCATGGTTGTAGCGTCGCGAGTTCTGTGGTCGGGCGCACTCAGAAGCCTGACCATTCAGGGGGGTTAGGCCGATGGTCGAGAAAGCGAAGGATGTAGCCAGGCATGTGCGCCTGTATTACTGGTATCTCAGGGCAAACTGGCTGTCTCTCATGGCCTACCCTGTCCCGTTTATCACCATGAATCTTGCGGGGGTGGTATACTCCCTGGGTTCGGTCGCCACCGTGTGGGTGCTGTTCACAAGAATTCACGCTATAGGCGACTGGACGTTCCCGCAGGTCCTTCTCATTTACGGCTTGAGCATCTTTTCCCGGTCGCTGTTTCACCTTTTCTGGGTAGAGCTCATGTCCGTGTCGTGGATGGTACGGACGGGCCACATCGACAGGCTTCTCGTGCGGCCTCTCAACCCGCTGTATTAGGTCGTGGCCGGAGGATGCCCTCGATGACGATAGAGCGGGGGCTTTTTGACTGCCCTCATCCTCATATGAGGCTTCCTGGGGATGCTGGACAGACCGCCTGGAATGAGTCCCCTTCTGATTTCTGGGTGGTGCTGGAACACTATCTTCGTCTCAGATAATATTAGTAGCAACCATTCTTCTCACCATCGAATGGATTACCAGTCTCGCGTGGGCGGACGAAGCCCAAATGCTCCCCGCAACCCATTGCAAGTGGGTGTCCGAACGGTTACTCATGGGTCATAATTTTAGTGGCGTTCCTCGCCGCTGCACCCTCGCTCAACTCGTTTTTCCGAAAACGCATGCGGGATGGCGCCGGCCAGCCGGCTATGCTTATGACCCGCCGTTTTCACTAGTTTTGGACGAAGGCTATGAACTGCTACCAGGGGTGGGAAATTAAAATCCCAGCCCGTGGGCCGTAGGAGTGCTTTTTCCTGAGGGTGATGGGCTTCCATCCATGCCGAGCCACCACTTGGCGACGGAAAAGTAGACTACGACCCCGAGGTGATATGAGTGTCCAGGCAATGGAGGTTAGGGCGAGCTTCTCTGCGAGCAGGTCTCCAGCCCAAGCTTGTTGAGATGAACGATCGCCACGCCAGACGCACGAGGCCACAGAACCAGCAATACCATGCTGATTCCCGCAAACCATGCCGCTACTGGCGCTTACCCGAAAGTGGCGATATTCGTGACGCGACCGCACCCATGGTAAGCTTCCCAGCCAAAGGGAAGTGACTTCGCGAAAATAACGCGGGCCTCACCTTTGGTTCAAGCTTCACCATCGGTGAGCTGGAGTTGGTCATGCAACTGAACGAAGCGCTAC
>JADBKE010000006.1 GCA_014896535.1 Candidatus Fermentithermobacillaceae bacterium | reverse complement strand
GCTGGGAGGAACCGAAGACAAGCTGCGGTTCTCACGTCTCCTCCAGCCGTATGAGGGCCGCTACCACGTCGCCCCCGCACGCATCTAAGGCTTCCTTAGCCTCCCTATAGCTGGCGCCGGTGCGCCTTCTCAGGGTATCTATCTTCTCCAGTATTTCGTCCATGTCCTTCACCTCCGGGAACGAGATCCCGCTCTTTCCTCCAGCTTCTCCACGAGGACCGCCGATTTCGGCCTCGTTCCCAGGACGTACTCGATGTACCTCCTCAAGAGTTTTCCCACCTCGTCCCTGACGGAACCCTGCGCGTTCACCCGGTGAACGTCCGCCAGGGCAGAATTCCTGAGGTGGAGCACGGTCTTCCTCGAGCCTGGCGACATGGGATAAGTCTCGCCCGCCGGGAGCTCGATGGTTCCGGCGCATTTCGGACAGAGGATACCACCGAGGCCAGGGGAAAACATCGCCTCGCCCGGAACTTCCCCGCCGCACGCGACGCATTCTTCGAGAACCGGAAAGAGCCCTGCGTATTCGAGTATGCCTATTTCGGCGCGCCTGGCCGGAGACCAGCAATCGTCGGCGGTTTCCAGCGTCTTCAAAGCTGAGACGAAAAACCAGAACGCCTTCGGATCCGGGTCCCTCTGAGAAGAAAAAAGCATCTCGAGTTCGCACAGGTACGCAGCGTAAACCAGTCTGGGATAGCTTTCGCTGATGCGGGGGAAAGAGGACCTGAGTTCACACCCGGTGATCCTGTCTTGAGTTTTTCCCCGGAAGAGCTCGAAGAGGCCCCACGAAAGGGGTTCGGTGAGAGGTCCGAGCTTCGACCCGGGTCTCAAGGCGCCCTTCACCACTGCGTGAACCAGTCCGTCGCTTTCGGTAAGCAGCACGACGGCTTTGTCGTATTCCCCTGCGGGTCTTTTGTGCAGGACCACGCCTTCGGTCTGGTAGAGGCCCATGGCGGTGTTATCTTTTTCCACCTTTCGCCGGAAGGAAAAGCCCAATTAAGGCGGGAAGAACGAGCGTTATTAGGGCGGGAACTGCCCACGGCAACCGCCTTCCGAAATCGGCGACGACGTCGCTCCAGGCCGTTCGAAAGAGCCCGGTCAGCGCGGGAACGAACACGGCCAAACCCGTGATCACCGAAAAGATGGAAGCCAAGAGCACTCCGCCGGCAGCCACGTCCTTTACCACCTTCGCCATGGGAGCGTAGTCCGGGGTGAGCAGATCCACCAAAGCTTCGGCCAGGGTATTCAGGACCTCTGCCGAGAGGACGAGAGTGATGGCGAAGACTACCAAAAGAAAGTCCACTCTACCCAGGCCGAGCAAAAGAGCTGCCGAGACCACAAGGGATCCGATCAGTACGTGAATTCTCATGTTGCGCTGGGTAGTCCAGACGTAAGAAAGGCCCTCCCAGGCGTACCCAAAACTCGCTTTGAGGGACCTCGCCCTGAAAAAGCGGGTATCTCCACCGACGGACGTACGGCGACCCTCCCCTAACTTTGGCCCTTTACCGACTTCCTCAGCAAATTCAACGCGGTTTCCTGTTTTCGCCACATGATCGCCTCTTCGCTCGCGTTAGCGTGGTCATAGCCAAGAAGGTGGAGGCAACCATGAATGAGGAGGAGGCCTACCTCATCCTCGAGGGCAACCCCTCTCTCCTTGGCCTGCCTTTCGGCGGTATCCAGAGATATCACTATGTCGCCCAGTACGTCCGGAAAGCCGGAGGAAATATCCATCTCCTCCGGGGACATCATGGGAAACGAAAGCACATCGGTGGCGCTGTCTTCGCCCCGGTACTGTTCGTTAAGTTCTCTGATGAACGAGTCGTCCGTGTACAGCACAGACACTTCGTACATCTCTTTGCTTCTTCCCTCGATCTCCAAAACGATGGACACCGCCCTGTCCGCCAGCGACCTCAGGGCGTCCTCCTCCTGCTTGCCGATTTGCCGGGGCAACACGAAGTCAACTTCGACGCTCATGGTCATCACCATCTGTCTCGGATTCGTTGGTATGCTCATAATCCCTGGCAATTCCGAGCTTATCCGGCGAAGGATACTCTATCCGCGTGTGGAACACTCCGGTCAGGATCCGGGTAAAAGTAGCGGCGATGATGTCCAGGTCCTTCAACGTAAGGTCTGACCGGTCCAGCTGATGGTCGATCAGCCTGTCCTGAATGATCTTCCTCACCACCGACTCGATCCGGGCGGGAGTCGGTCGGGAAAGCGCTCTGGTGGCAGCTTCGACGCCGTCGGCCAGCATTACGATGGCCGACTCTCGCGTGGACGGACGAGGTCCTTCGTAGCGGAAGTCCCACTCGACCGGCGGGCGGTTTTCCTTTTCCCTGGCGTCCTCCGAAGCTTTCGTGAAGAAATACGACACCAGCGTGGTTCCATGATGTTCGGCAATAAAACGCCGGATATCCTCGGGAATTCTCGCCTGTTCCGCAAGCTCCAGCCCGTCTTTGACGTGCGCGATTATCACGGATGCCGAAAGGCCCGGGTTCAGCCTGTCGTGGGGATTCTCAAGTCCCGGGACTTGGTTTTCCACGAACATGTACGGGCGTTTTACTTTTCCTATGTCGTGATAGTATGACCCGACCCTAGTGAGCAAGCTATCCGCGCCCACCGCCTGTGCCGCAGCCTCGGCCAGATTTCCCACCATGATGCTGTGGTGATATGTGCCGGGGGCCTCCAGAAGCAAGCGGTGGAGCAGCGGATGTTCCGGATTAGAAAGCTCGATCAGCCTTATCGGGGTGAGGATATCGAACACCGCCTCGAAAAAGGGCAGAGAACCTATGGCCAGGATGGCGGACAGCGGGCCGTTGAAGATAAGCCACATGTAATCGGGAAGAACCTTCAGATCCCATTGCGTTACTCCCCCCGACAGGCCCAGGCCCAGGAAGGAAAAAAGGTTGGCGGCGGAAACCGCGGCGCCGGCTTTCATCAGGTGGGACCGCTGGAAGGTTTTGGTTATCACCAGAACGGCGGCGACGCTGGAGGTCAAAAACACCACTACGTACTTGACGTCGAAACCGGTGAATACCGCCAGAAGGAGCGTCATGGAAAAACCGAAAACCACGCCGAACCGGCGGTCCACCAGCGTTGCAGACAACATTACGCCTGCGGCAACCGGTGCCAGGTAGGGTGACACCGCCGAAAAGCCCCGAACGAGAAGAGCCGTGAGCACCGTCACGGAAGCGACCAGGGACGCACCTTTGTGCCTCTTGCTTTCCGGCACAAATACGCTCAGATACCCTTGGGGCAAGGCGACCACCAGAGCCCCCATGAGTACCGCACCGCCCACATCGGAAGCCCTCACACCGGGACCCAACATGCCCAGTTTATCCAAGAGAGCTATGTGCTCGCGGGTGACGGTTTCGCCGGCCTTCAGAACGATCTGCCCCCGCCTTATCCTCACCGGCTCCACCGAAGCTCTGGCTTCCGCCATCCTCCGTTCCGTCTCTTCCTGATTGTAAACGAGATTGGGGCGAAGGTTTTCTCGGAAATACGCCGCGAGGAAAGGAGAGAACGAGCTCGGTATCGCGGGGTCGTTCTTTATCATGCCCTCCACTTCCGCGATGACGGCTTTCAGATCTTCCTCTCGTACGCCGCGGCTTAAGACTTGTCTGGCTATGTCCTTTGCCCTTCCAATGGCCGCGTCCGCCGACGGAGACGAAGTAGCTGCCGCCGCCACGATATCCGAGTTGGAAAGTTCGGGCCCGACATACGGCCTCAACGTCGACACGATTTTCTCGGTAGTCAAACCCGCCGTGCTCCTTAGAGACTCGAGGTCCGTACGGATCGCATCCAGCCGGGATAGGATATCTTGAAGCACCTTGGGATCGTTGTCGACGACCTTTGACACGGCCCTTGCCTTTTCTTCCCTGAGCTTCTCCGTTTGAGCTTCATCCACGACTTCCTGAGGGGCCCTCACATCCACGGGCGAGATGTCTCCTTCTTTGAGGTGAAGCGTCATCGGTTTGAGAGAAAGGTATATGAGGACGGTCACCACCAGATAGGTGACTCCTGCCCAGAAGAGGGAGTTTTTCGAAGGGTCGGTCAAAAAAGCAGCCCACAAGCGAGGTTTCGCGGCCTTAGATGTCCGCCCGTTTTCTCTATTTACTTTGCCCCCGTTTTGCCCCTTCGACGGCAATACGGTCTCTCTCCCCTTTCTCGATGGCTTCGAAACGCTCGTAGGCTTTAACTATCCTGGAAACCAGCTCGTGGCGGACCACGTCTCGCTCGGTGAGGTATACGAACTTCACTCCCTCGACACCCTTCAGGACAACCCGCACCTGTTCCAGACCCGAATATACTCCCTTGGGCAGGTCGATCTGGGTGATATCGCCCGTCACGACCGCCTTCGAGTTCACACCGAGTCGTGTGAGGAACATCTTCATCTGCTCGGGAGTAGTGTTCTGAGCCTCGTCCAGGATGACGAAACAGGACTCCAGCGTCCGTCCCCGCATGTAGGCCAGGGGCGCAACTTCGATGAGCCCCTTCTGCATGTACTTTTCGAACGCCTCGAGACCGATCATATCAAACAGCGCATCGTAGAGGGGCCTCAGGTACGGGTTCACCTTTTCCTGTATGTCCCCGGGAAGGAACCCGAGGCGCTCTCCGGCCTCCACCGCCGGCCGGGTCAGGATTATCCTCTCCACTTCTTTGCGCCTGAACGCTCTGACAGCCATGGCCACCGCCAAGTACGTCTTGCCGGTTCCGGCCGGCCCGATCCCGAACGTCAGCGGGTTTTCGGCAATGGCTTTCACATACTCCTTTTGCCCCTGAGTCCTGGGTCCTATGACCTTCCCGCGGATTCCGGTAAGGATTTGCTCTCCTAGATCTTCCAGCTTCTCCCCGGCATTCACAATGCGTAACGCGTAGCGCAGGTCCTGGGCAGTGACGCTTTTGCCGCTGCGCACCTGCTCCATGAGGTGGTTTATGACTTCTTCCGCTTTGGCCACCTCTTCGTTGGGCCCGGAAATCAACAGGTTTCTTCCCCTGGCTACCAACTTCACATCGAGGGCATCTTCGAGAAGGGTCAGGTTTTGATCGTAAGAACCGAACAATCGGAAAGCTTCGTCGTTGGAAGCGAGAACGAAAAGTTTCTCCGAGTTTGCCAAGTCCCTACGGATACCTCCATTTCTCTGGTGGCGCCGAACCGGGTTTATAATGTTCAGCAGGACCAGTCAGTCCGCCTTCCTCTTTTCACTGGGGCCAGGGCTTCAACACGGCGATGTTCTCTTCTGCCTGCGCGAGGCCCGTGGCCACCACTACCCCTTGGTCCGGCGCTATCTTTACCTCTACACTAAAGTCTATCAATTTTACAGAAGGAGGCAACTGCCTGCGAACGATATCTTCCAGCCTCTTCCTTGCCAGGTCTCGGGCCTCGGCGGGACTCCTTTCCGCCTCGACCCACGCGAGTTCATAGTATGTCCGGGTTATGATGGAAATGGCCGTTTCAGGCTCTTTTCCGCCTCCGGCCACGCTATCTTCGACTTCATACCACCGGAATGGAACCGTCCTGGACCCGAACAAGGGAATGAGATTGCCTCGCAAGTTCAACAACCGTACTTCGACTCGTCGCCCGGTCCTTCGCGGCTGGACCTCGCGAAGAGGGACTTCCACAGATGCTTTGTACCACGTACTCGCCACCACTTCGCCCCTGGCTGTTCCCGAAGGCACCGACGGGTCCCCCGCTATCAGGATATCGCCAGCCTTTACGGTGTCCCCCGCCTTCACCAAAGGGTTGCCGGAGAGGACGAGAACGGACTTGACCAGTCCGTCCCTTCTGGCCACCATATCACCGGGGCGGTCCACGGGATGTTCTACCTTCTCTCTCACCTCGATCACGGCCACTGTCCCGTGAATGCTGGTGTAGACCCATCCTAGCTCGGGTATATCCCCACTTATTATTGCGTCCACGAACTCGGTGCAAATCAGCGCCTTTCTTGCGCCTCTGTACAGCCCGGCCTTCACAGCTGCCCCGAGGATGCGTTCCTTGGATACTCGGCTGTTCCCTCGCACGTCGACGACCCAGATGGAACCGGACAGGTAATAAAGGACTCCGCAGAGAACCAGGATACTCGCCACCAACACCTGCCGTTTTCGGACCTTCGACCACAGAAACCACAGGCCGCTGCGGCCAATGACCTGTGGCCTGCAGCGGCTCTTGAAGGCGAGCGGTCTCAGTTCCCGGTACCGCCAGGGGAGGGTATAAAAAACGAGGGCGCCATCCTCCTCGCGTATCCCCGAGACGGGGATCCCCCGTGAAACGCAAAGGTTCAGCAGTCTGGCGGGGTTCGGTCCTTGAACCCGCACCTTCACGGCACCTATGAGGTTCCACAGAACGGGTGCTGCTCCCATTAAGCCTCCATGTGTACGGAACGGATAACACCTTTTACGGCCATGTCTTCCGGGCCGATCTCCTCTATCTCCAAACCTTCCCCGTCCACGACCACCTGGCCGCCCCCTACTCCGGCGACCAGCTTTGTTTTGCTGTACTGTATGAGACCTCTGTGATTGAGTATGATGACCTGTACGGCGCCCACCACGATCACCCGCGGGAGGTCCAGGGCGAGGTCGAGGGGGAGCCCGAGGCTTTCAGCCATCGCTTTGTGAAGCTCCTTCATCTTAGAACGCAAGGAAAAAGCCTCCTTCGCATAGGCACATCCCGATGAATTTTATGAGACGAAACCGGCTGGCAGTCAGCCAGAGACCCCGGTTAAGGAGGCACATGAGGCAGGGGGCGGGTGATGTGAGGCAAATCGAAAGCGGCCCGGTATGTTCACCGGGCCGCCGCGAAAACCGAACGACGTTAGGTCCGGTATCTTCTCCTTCTTGCCGCCTGCGACTTCTTCTTCCGCTTTACGCTGGGACTTTCGTAGTGCTCCCTCTTCCGCAGCTCGGCTAGAATACCCTCTTTCTGGCATTCCCGTTTGAAGCGGCGCAGGGCCTTGTCGAACGGTTCGTTCTTGTCTACCTTTACCTCCGGCAACTCCCGAATCCCTCCCTCCGCCGCAGTTTTCACCCTCGAACAATGGCAATTTTACATCCGTTCAAGCGCAAGGTCAACCGAACCTGTAGGCAATCCCCGGGGCACGCTCAGAACTCGGTTACCCCTGTGAAGTTGAAAGCGGGAACTCTGATAGCCGGGACGACCGTTCGTTCCACTCTTACCGCTTCCCGACCTATCATATCCAGGGTTGAGAACACTCTCAAAGCGCTCTCGGTGAACCGGAAATTCTTGACGGCTTTTGTAATGTGCCCATCTTCTATCAGGAAAGTGCCGTCCCTGGTCATCCCCGTAATCAACACCTTCAAGGGGTGAGCCATGTTCGTGTAGTGGAACCTCGTCACGAGAATGCCCCGTTTCGTTGCGCGGATCATCTCTTCAAGGGTGGCGGTACCCTCGCCCATGAAAAGGTTTGTCGGCATGGGTCCCCATCCCCTGAAGCCGCCGTGGCCCGTGGACTTTTTGCCTTCCTTCTTCGCCGTGGCGTAGTCATACACGAGCTCTTTAGCTACGCCGTTTTCCACCAGCACGACTTTTCGCTTGGGAACGCCCTCCAGATCAAACGGGACGGGGAATCCCCGGGGATCAAGCCCATCATCCCACATGTTGAACTTCTCGTCGAACAGCTTCTGCCCGAGTTTCCCCGTAAGGAAGCTTCTACCCTCCCGCACCGCCAGAGCCGAAAATCCGGCCCTGCCCAGGTAGTCCAGCAAGTCCGCTACGGCGAGGGGCTCGAGAACCACTTCATATTCGCCGGGAGGCACCGACACGGGGTTTTGGGCCATCTCGCACTTGGCCCGGGCCACTCTGGCGACCTCTGCGGGACGGAGTTCCCGGACATCCCGCCCCGACGCTTCGGCATAACCCGTCCCGTCTTCCCCCGCCATTACGGTGCTCAAAGCTGCGTACGTGGAGGCGTTGTAGGCCCTCACACCTCTGGAGTTGCCCACGGCGAGTTCGGCACTTCCGGTGGAAAACGCGCCGGAAGCTTCAAACCCGCGCTCCTTCGCGATTTCTACGATTTCCTTCACCGCCGCCGCCCTGTCTTTGGCCGAAAACGAGGCTGTTTCGGGAACAAAGCAATTCACGTCCGGCAGGGGCTCCGGTTCGGGAAGTCCCTCGAAATCTTCGTTGGGAGGCTGGAGCCTGGCGATGGCCGCTGCGTCCTCGATGGCTTGTTTCAGGGAGTCATCATCCACGGAGTTCGTGGTAACCGAACCTATCTTCTTCCCAAAAATCACCCTGACCGTCACTCTGTAGTCGCTCTCGGCCACGTTCTGATGGATGTAGTTCTTGGTAAAGCGGGTCAGAGCCGTAAACTCCGACCTCAGGATTACCTCGGTGAGGTCCCCCGGCGACCACCGGATCACTTTGTCGATCACGTCGAGGGCGTTTTCCCTTCCCAACAGCTTTTTGTCTACCATTTGCCCACACCCACCTTAACCCGACGGAATCTGGCCGGGCTTGCACCGTGCCCGACGTGCGCGACCTGTCCCGGTTCGCCCTTGCCGCAGTTGGGAACCCCCCAGAGCTCCCACTCGTCTTTCCCGGCGACGGCGTCGCAGGAACGCCAAAACTCGTAAGTGATCCCCGTATACGTCGGATTTTTGAGCATGGCACCGAGGGAGCCGTCTTTGATTTCCCAAGCTATCTCGGTCCCGAACTGGAAGTTGAGGCGTTTGTCGTCGATGGACCAGGACTTGTTCGTGGCTACCAGAATCCCCTCTTTCGTGTCCTTTATCATCTCGTCGAGGGTCCAGTCACCCGGCTCGAGGCTTATGTTTGTCATCCGGATAATCGGTATCCTGTTCCATCCGTCGGCCCTCATCGCGCCGTTGGACACCTGACCCAGTTCGTGGGCCGTTTCCCGCGACGTGAGGTAGTTTTTGAAGATGCCCTTATCGACAATGGTCACGCGCTGAGCCGGAACACCTTCGTCATCGAAGCCGAAGCTCCCGAGACCTCCGGGCAGAGTGGCGTCGGCGGTTATGGTAACTTCTTCCGATCCATACTGGAAAGTACCGAGCTTTTCAGGAGTGAGAAAACTCGTTCCGGCGTAACTCGCCTCCTGCCCTAACACCCGGTCGAGTTCAATGGGGTGGCCGCAGGATTCGTGGATCTGGAGAGCGAGCTGGCTCGACTCTATGATGATGTCCATCACTCCGCTCGGGCACTGCTTGGCGGTAAGAAGTTCCACCGCTTCCCGGGCTACCCTCTCGGCGTGGTCCAGAAGTCGCATCTTTTCGACTATCTCGTACCCAGCCGTAGCCCAGTTCCCTCCGAACGAAGTCGGGTACGAACGACGTTGAAGTTCCCCACGGTCGGCCGCGGTGGCTTCAATGCCAGCTCCCGTTTCGATCTTGGTTTGCTCAATGTAGCTGCCCTCGGTGGACGCGAATATCTTGTCCTCGCGCTGGCATGCCATGCTTCCTATGCGCACCTTCACTTCTTTGCGGTCCGCCATGAGCCTGTCAGCTTCCAGCAAGAGGGCGATCTTATCCTCGGTCTTCACCGAAAACGGGTCGATCTTCACCGGCGATGTCCACTTCGATACCACCGGCTTCACGGGAGACAGAACCACGTCTTTATCCCTTTTGACTGAGGCCGAGGCTCTCGCTATCTCCACCGCTTCCTTTGCGACCCTGACGACCTCATCCTCGGTGAGAGTGGAGCTGGACGAAAACCCCCACGCGCCGTCGTAAAGAACTCGGATCCCGAAGCCCTTCGACCGCGTTGAGCTGAGGGCGTCCACGTTTCCGTTTCTCGTCCTGATCGTTTGCGTCCTGGTCTCGACGATCCGGATATCCCCGTAAGATGCTCCCATCTCTTTTACAACATCCAGGGCCTTTTTGGTCAGTTCTTTCACCCTTAACACCTCCTTCAGATGGCCGGATAAGCGTATTATTCTCTTCGGCTCACGCCATTCCTTCTCATCAAGCTCGAATCTTACGTATTACGAAGTATTTGTCGAAAAACAGGACTTTTTAAGACCAACGACGAACTATCCTGAATTTAAGGCGATTTTTCGAAGCGGCGCAGGACAACGCTAATCCTCAAAGCGGCGCCGGTCCGGGCTGGTTGGAGCATCCACAAAGGAAGTCAGCGGGAGGAATGTGTTTGGCTTCACCTCTTCCAGCGATTGTCCAGAGCGACGGGACCATCTTTCTCGAGGTCCATAACCCTCTCTTCGAGAAAGCCAGGGACTGTTTCATGAGGTTTTCCGACCTGGTGAAGAGTCCCGAGCACATGTACACTTACAGGATCTCGCCTCTATCCCTCTGGAACGCAGCCGCTTGCGGCCTTGGTGCGGAAGAGATAATCCGCGACCTGGAGGCATTCTCGAGATACGCCGTCCCTGAGAACGTAAAGCAGATGATTCGAACTACCACGGCGAGATACGGGATTCTCACGATATACATGGAAGATGGGAATCTCGTCCTTTCCTCGAAAGACCCCATGGTGTTCCTGGAAGTCACGTCCAGCGACAGACTCACCCCTTACATCGAGGCGAAACACAGGGAGAATGCCGTCATCCTCAAGCCCAATTCCAGGGGTTTCGTTAAGCAAGCTCTCATCAAGATGGGATATCCCGCCGAAGATCTGGCCGGTTACGTGGATGGCGACCCTCTCGAGATCCGCCTTCGAAAGGTTACCAGACGCGGACTCCCGTTTTCTCTGCGCCCCTATCAGATTGAAGCCTCCAACGCGTTTTACGCGGGCGGACGCGCCACCGGAGGCAGCGGGGTAATCGTACTCCCCTGTGGCGCGGGCAAAACCGTGGTGGGGCTCGACGTAATGGCCAAACTATGTACTCAGACTCTCATCCTTACCACCAACGTGGTAGCCTTGCGTCAGTGGATAGATGAGATTCTGGACAAGACAGAGCTCCGCGAAGACCAGATCGGCGAGTACAGCGGCGAAAAGAAGGAGCTGGCGCCGGTGACGGTCACCACCTACCAGATGCTCACTTACAGAAAGAGAGGCACCGCCGGGTACCCTCATTTCTCCATATTCAACGAACGGAACTGGGGACTTATCATCTACGACGAGGTACACCTCCTGCCGGCCCCCGTGTTCCGGATAACGGCGGATCTTCAGGCAAAGAGGAGACTGGGTCTGACAGCCACCCTTCTCAGGGAAGACGGCAGAGAGGACGACGTGTTTTCTCTCATAGGTCCGAAGAAATTCGATAAGCCATGGAAGGAACTGGAGGCCGAGAGCTGGATCGCCCAGGCAGAATGTCACGAAATCAGGGTCGACCTCGATCAAGATGACAGGCTCAGGTACGCGCTGGCTTCCGAAAAAGAAAAGTACGGAGTGGCGGCGGTAAATCGTCGCAAGTTGCCGATAGTGAGGGCGATAGTGGAAAGCCTTCGGGACGAAAGGATTCTCATCATCGGCCAGTACATCGAACAGCTTGCGGAGGTCGCCGCGATGCTGGGCGCCCCGTTCGTTTCGGGCCACACCCCCAATTCGGAGCGGCAAGCGCTTTACGATGCCTTCAGACGGGGCCAGCTGAAGGTGCTAGTGGCTTCGAAAATAGCCAACTTCGCCGTGGATATCCCCGAGGCAAGCGTAGCTATTCAGATTTCCGGAACGTTTGGTTCGCGGCAGGAAGAAGCGCAGCGCCTGGGACGAATATTGAGACCAAAGCAGTCGGGACGACCGGCGCGCTTTTACTCCATCGTGTCGCGGAACACGAAGGAGCAGCTCTTCGCCCAGCACAGACAGCTCTTCCTGACGGAGCAGGGCTACAGATACACGATCTGGGAAGAAGATGCCTTTATCCGGGCCATCGCAAAAGCTTCCGCCGGAAACGCATCAGGCGCACTTGACGAGTCGGGCGCCTTGACGTAAATGGGTGGAAACGGCGCGGGGAGGTGATACCCGTTTGAACTTGTATGAGGCACTTTCTTCTCTACCCGCCGAGAGGCTGCGGGAAATCGCGGCTTTCTACGGTCTGACAGTGCCCGGTGAATCCCAAGACGCTCTGCCAGAGCCGAAGGGGTCAGACCTGCCCGGTGCCCCTCACGTACGCCGCGGGACCCGCACGGCCGGCCAGAGTTCATCCGAACTGGCCATGGAAATCGCAAGACACCTGCTTGTCCCGGCCAACCTTATTGTCGTATTAAAGGGACTCGACGACGAAGAGCTTACAGCTGCGAGATTGATCACCCTCAGCCGGAACGGAGCAGGTGTTGTAATGGAACAGTGCCATCAGCGGCTCAATCAGATCTCCAGAAAGTGGCGCCGAAACGGTGCCAGAGTGGTCGAGGGACTTATCAAGCGGGGACTCGTTTTCATAGAAAAGCAGGGTTACCGCCAGGCCTACTACGTGCCGGAGGATCTGAGGTCGCTGCTGGCTACGTGGTTTCTGGAAAAGTTATATGCCGAGGCGGTTCAACCCGATCCGCCGGGTGGACCCCGTCGTTTTTCCGATCCCAATGCTTGTCTCAGACACGTTGTCTTGTTTTTATCGTACGTACGAAAGAACAAGTGCAAGCTCACCCAGAACGGCACTCTGTTCAAGAAAACCCAGCAGGAAATGCAACTATTCCTGGGGCAGGACGAAACCGCAGACGATGCCCTGATTCCCGTAAGGTATCCTCCGCGTCTTGCCTTCATCGTGTTCTTCGCCAAATCCCGGGCCCTGGTCAAAGAGGAAGGCGGAATGATGGTCCTGGGGGCAAAAGCGGTCGAGTGGGTGAGTCAAGACGTGAGGGTCCTGCGCAAGGATCTGTTTGACTACTGGATGCAAACGTTTTTGTCTCACGATGCGGACCTCACCACGCTGTTCTGGATCATGGTGCGATCTCCGGAAGGCTCGTGGCTTTCCCTGGAGAAGCTATTGCAACAGATGGAACACCTTACCTTAAGCCACACCCCCGGCGCATTCAACCTCAGAGCCGAGAGAAACCTCGTGGGCGACCTGGAGTATCTAGGCATCCTGGACGTGTCGAGGAGTTTCGGTGGCACTTCGGTCAGAGTGACTCCCCTAGGGAGAGCTCTCGTGGGTTTCGGCCCCTGGCCCGAAGAAAACTTCGAAGACAACATCTACGTCGAGCCCAATTTCGAGGTGATGGTGCCGTCCGGCGTTCACCCGGCGGTGCTGTGGGATATCGATTTTGTGGCGGACCTGGTCCGGGCCGATCAAATGATGATATTCAAACTGAGTCGCACGTCGGTATACCGGGCCGTCCAGCATGGGATCAGCCCCGCTTCCGTGGTGCGTTTTCTTCAGGCGCATTCGAGGTCGCCCTTGCCCCAGAACGTCGCGTACAGCATAGCACATTGGGCGCGTGCCTACGGGCGGGTCGAGCTCATCGACGCCCTCATTATCAAATGCGACAGTCCCGAGCTGGCGGACGAACTTTCGGTTTCCAGGAAGCTTCAGCCGTACGTGATCGAGCGTCTTGGTCCTCTCTGTCTCAGGATCGACAGACGAGCCCGGGCTGAGGTATCAAGAGCACTGGTAGACGAAGGATATATGCCGAAGCTCCCGGAACAGGCCGGGGCATCACTCGAAGTCCCGGTCTTCGGGGAACGTGAGAGGCCTGGCGACGGGCAGGAACCGGCCCTCTTTCCTGGACTTTCTGTCTATGGCGACGATACCACCCAAGGAGAAACCCAACCCCAGAACGGCAAAAAGACCCGCCAGGAACCCAGGTTTTCCTAACAGGGCTCCCAGAGCGTATCCCGCCAGTCCGGCCGCTGCCGCTCCAAGCAAGGGCATTACATACATGAGGAAGCTGAGGGTTAAGAAATCTCTGTCTCGGAGCTCGAGCTCCACGATGTCTCCAACTTGCAGGGTGCCGGCAGGTTTTGCCTCCACGATTAGAGTGGGCTCCGCGAAAGAGAAGTGACTGCACCTGCCGCACCGGCCGCACTGGTCGGTACGTCTGACCTCCACCTCGACCAGTCCGTCTCTGAAACCAACCACCTTTCCGGTTTCCTTCACCGAGCGCTCCCTCCCTTGTCAAGCGATACTCCGCCCGCCCGAACCCAATGCGAAGGTTGCTAGAAGAGTATTTTTTGCCGTGTCCAACCCACGTTGAGAACGAGACCTATCGCAAATGAGTTCACTATGAGGGCGGAACCTCCGTAGCTCAGGAAGGGCAAGGGCACACCCGTCACGGGCATGATCCCTATGGTCATCCCGACGTTAACGAAAATGTGGAAGAGAAGCATGGAAAAGACTCCTCCGGCTACGATGGTCCCCTTTCTCGTCGGGGCCCTCGACGCGGCGAGGATGCAACGGTACAGAAGGAGTCCGTAACAGCTCAGTATGGCGACGCTCCCGATGAAACCCAGCTCTTCGCCAGCTACGGAGAATATGAAGTCCGTGTGCTGCTCGGGAATGAAGCCCAACCGGTTCTGGGTTCCCTTGGCGAGGCCCTTTCCCCACCAGGTACCCGACCCGATGGCGATCATCGACTGGTTGACCTGATACCGCGAACCCAGCGGGTCCCGCTGGGGATCGAAGACCGACAATATCCTGTTGATCTGGTACTCCTCCAGGGGCAACTTGAGCCCGGCGTAAAAGTGCAGCAAAAGAAGGCAGACTCCCGCGGCCGCGACGCCGGCGAGGAACTTGGCGAGGATTTTCTCCGGAGCGCCCGCGAAGTACAAACATCCCGTAGCCACCGCGAAAAGCACCAGAGCCGTACCGAGGTCCGGCTGGAGAAGGATGAGAACGGCGGGCGGACCGCAGACGGCATAAAACAGGACCAAATCCCAGAAAGTTCGGGGAGTTCGTTCTCTTCTGTCGGCCATATGCGCCAGGAACAAGATCGTCGTGAGTTTGGCGACTTCCGAAGGCTGGAAATCGAACACACCCAGGGAGATCCAGCGGGTGGATCCCATAACCGATTTCCCCACGACAAAGACGGCGGCCAGCATGAGCACGGTTCCTCCGTACAGGTACCAGCCCAGCCCCACCAGATCGTCGAGGTTGATGAACGTGCCGGCTGCGAGAGCCACGGCGGCGAGACCTACGAGAAGAATCTGCTTTTTGAGGTAATAATGACCTGGGACGTCCCGGGTAGCGCTGTCTATGAGGGCCAGCGAGAGAAGATACAGAACGAGTACGCAGCCCACGATGTAGTAATCCAGGTATTTTACAACTCTTCTGTCAAAGTACCCGCTCGGAAGCTCTATCGTTTGACGCAACGCTCCTTTTGACCGATCTCACGGGAATGTTTGCGACCAGGGCAGGCTCGCCGTCGGCTCGTCGCCATTGGACCTCTATTTTGCCCCTGTCCACGTCGACGTAACGGGAAATCACGTCGACCAGGTCTTCTTTCATCCTCTCCATCAGATGGGGGGCGAGAGATATCCTGTCTTGCATCAGCACCACACGAAGCCGCTCCCGGGCCACATCGCCCGAGTTACTCCTGCGAAACGGGGACATGTTCTCCACCCCCTATTCGAGACCGACGAGCTTCCGCAAGCGACCCCACAATCCCTGAACTTCCGCCAAGTTCATGAAAGGAACCTCTTCACCCCTCAGTCTCCTGGCGATGTTACGAAAAGCTTGCCCCGCCCTGGACGAACCGTCAAACACGGCGGGCTCTCCCCTGTTTGTGGAGACCAGTATGCTCTCATCCTCGGGAACCACGCCGATCAGCTCGATGGCCAGGACGTCCAGGATATCACCGATATCCATCATATCACCGCGGTCGACCATTTTCGGCTTTATTCTGTTGACGATGAGAACCGGCCGCTCGAAACCGGACGACTCCAGAAGCCCGATGACTCTGTCCGCGTCCCTCACCGAGGATACGTCGGGTGTGGTTATAACTATAGCTCTGTCCGCGCCCGCCACCGCGTTTCTGAAGCCCTGTTCTATTCCGGCGGGACAGTCTACGATGACGTAGTCGAACTCCTCCTTGAGCTGTCCCACCAGATTCTTCATTTGCTCGGGCGTAACCGCCGTCTTGTCTCTGGTCTGGGCAGCCGGCAGCAGGTACAACCCTTCCACCCGTTTGTCCTTGATCAAAGCTTGCTTGAGCTTGCAGAACCCTTCCACGACGTCGACGAGATCGTACACGATGCGGTTCTCCAAACCCATTACCACATCCAGGTTCCTCAGCCCGATATCCGCATCAACCAGTACGACCTTCTGGTTCAACATCGCCAGGGCCGCTCCGATATTGGCGGTAGCCGTAGTCTTACCGACACCACCCTTCCCCGAGGTGATTACCAGAGATTGTCCCACAGGGCTCCTCCCCTCCTTATCTGGTGTTATCCATCGCTTCGATAATGATCGCTCCATCTTTCAGGCGCGCCGTCTCCGGACCTTTCCACGGTCCTCGCTCCTCCCCCTCAGGGGGCCTGCCAATTACGTTAGCGATCCGTATCTGTGTCGGCTCGAGTCTTAAAGCGTAAATCGCCGAATCCACGTCGCCCCCGGCGCCGGCGTGAGCCACCCCGCGCAACGTCCCCATCACCACTATGTCCCCTCCCGCCTGCACCACACCTCCGGGATTCACATCTCCGAGGATGACCAAGTTGCCCGGATGGTACACCCTCTGCCCCGAGCGGACGGTACCCCGGTACAGCAGGGTCTCCAGCACCGGCCGAGGCCGCTCCGCACGCGGCTCTACTCCGGAGGAGGGTCGCTCGGTGGGAACGCTCGTCGAGGCCCGGGTCCGTACGCCCTCCAAGAGCTTGCGGGACACTTCGCGGTAAAGGGCCTCTTTGCGCTCGGTATCTATGGACCCATCGGTCACACAAGGCCCCAGCACCAAGCGTTCCGCGGACAAGCCGGTCTCCGGTTCAGAACACGAGGCCTGACTTTCTGACACGTAATAGGGGCTCCGGACTCGAGAGCTCCCTGAAGCCTGCGTTCCAGATGCGCTCGGCGAACCCTCCGGCGGTAAACCGGCGGCCCTTCGGCGCAGCACGCCGTCTCTCGAACCGTGAACGACCTTCTTGATTTTCAGACCGTACGGACTGAAGACGGCGTTCTGGATATCCAGGATCTCTTCGGTATTGAGGTTCATGGAGCCGACGTCGAGGATCACCTGCGCGCCCTGAAAGAAAAACTCGGATTTCTCCAGGTGAGACTTGATCTTATCTTTCAGCACCTTGAGATCTTGCCGGTCGTTTAAGACGAGATACAGCCCATCTTTAGTCCCCGTGAATATCACATCTTGCTTCTCGGACACCGCGGCTACCTCCCCTGAGGAGGGGTCACCTTGAAATACTCCTGGAAAATCGCCCGGGCTACCGGTGCTGCCACCTCCGAACCACCGCCGCCCTGGTCTATCAGGACCGCCACTGCGATCTGCGGCGATTCGTAAGGAGCAAATCCGATGAACCAGGCATGTGTCTCTCCCAGGGGATTCTCCGCAGTGCCCGTTTTCCCTGCAACTGCCACGGGAAAATCGTAAAAGCTCCAGTACGCGGTGCCACCCTTTTGCGTTACCTTCAACATTCCCCTCTTAACCTCGTCTATCACATTTGCCGGCAGATTCATGTTTTCCGCGACTTCGGGGGGAAACTCCTTTACAACCCGGCCATCGGCGTCAACAATGGCCTTTACAATACGAGGCTTCATCCTGACTCCGTTGTTAGCTATGGTCTGCGCAACGACGGCCATTTGAAGGGGAGTGTACGCGTGGAACACCTGTCCCATGGCAACCATCATGTGCTCGGACAGGAGGAGTTCCGGCTCCTTCGCCCTTCCCTCGGAGTAAGCTTTCTCTTTCCACGCGCTCGTGGGAACGGTCCCCATCGCCTCACCGAAAAGGTCGATGCCCGTCTTTTGGCCAAGCCCCATCTGGAAAGCGTATTTAGCTATGGTATCGGCTCCAAGCCGCCTCCCCAATTCGTAAAAAAACACGTTACAGGACTGTCCCAGGGCGTCTTCCAGGTTGACCCTGCCGTGACCTTGTTTCTGCCAACATCCCAGAGTGGGCGCCATGGGGTGATAACCCTTGCAAACGAAGGTCTCGTCCGGCGTGAGTTTGCCTTCCTCCAAGGCAGCTATGGCGGTGACCACTTTGAAGCAGGAACCAGGTGGATATAGGCCCGATATGGCCAGGTTGAGAAATCGCCACTGCCCCGTGGACACGAGTTCCGTAAGTTCTCTATAGCTCATACCCCGTATGAGGCGATTGGGATCGAAGCCGGGGACCGAAGCCATGGCGAGAACTCCTCCGGTCTTAACGTCGAGCACCACTGCCACGCCGGCCTTGGCGGTCGGCTTTTTCTGCAGAACCTGGGTGAGAGCCTCCTCGCATGCCCTCTGGAGGGACGCGCTCATCTCCAGAACCAGGGTCTTTCCGGGTTCGGGAGGCACGCCCGGTCCCACATTCCCGGTGGGCCTACCCCGGTAATCCACCTCCACCTGGTAACCTCCGGGCGTTCCCTTGAGGTACGGCTCGTAATACGATTCCAGTCCTTCCTGCCCTACAACGTCGCCGATTTTGTAACCCTTGAAGCGCTCGGATTTCAGCTGGGACGAGGTGATTTCTCCGACATACCCGAGGACCGGAGCGGCCAATGTGCCTCCGGGGTAGTAACGCACCGGTTGGACGTCGATGAACACCCCGGGGAGCTCGGGGGCGTGCTCGGCCACTTTCACGCACTGCTCCGGCGGGAGGTCCTTGACCAGCAGGATTGGTTCGAAGTACCTTCCCGAGTGGTCTCGAACTTTCTTCTGGAGGACACTCGGGTCCATACCCAGGATATCCGCCAGCCGGTCAAGGGTCTTCTCAGCCTCGGTAGGATTCACGTACCAGAGCAAAACGTTATAAGAGGGTCTTGACGTAACGAGGACTTCCCCGTCCCGGTCGACGATCTCCCCCCGCGGAGCCGGTATCGGGGTAATCATCAGGCAGTTTCGCTTGGAAAGCTCGAGGTATTTTTCACCTTTAACCACCTGCAGGTTAAAGAGCTGTCCGACGAGGACGGCGAGTAGGAAGAACAGGACCGCAGCGGCTATCTTCCTCCGCCTGTCAAGTTCCCTGGCGGGAAGATTGGTCCTTTCGTCTCTGTCCTGATATATGGTCCTGACGTTTCTCGTCATCCCCTGGTCCCCAGTCCTGCGGCTGGTCGTCGTCGGACTGCCCAGACGTACTGCCTGACGATGAGGTTAATGAGGACATCGGCGGGCAGCACCAGCAGGGCACCGGACAGCGCCTGGTACGGCAGGATCTGCGTTATCAGAAACCGGGGGCTCAAACGGATGTTCTGGATCCACAGCGCTGCATAAGTAGCCAGATCGCCTGTCACGCAAGCCACCGCCCCGACCATGCTCAAAGAAAAAAAGGCATCCCTTTCGATTAACTTCCGCGATGCCCCGGAAACCAGACCGGCTAGGGCCAGACCGACCGCCCGGTGTCCGATAAAGCGACAAACCAGGCAGTCTTCAAGCAATCCGAGACACGTGCCTGACGCAAAGCCGGCGGCGCTTCCCCAACGCCACCCGACGGCCGAAACCAGAGCAGCCAGCGGATCGGCCCAGGCGTGACCTCCCAGCTGGGCCGGCAAAATTGACATTTCCAGGGCGAATACGCCCAGGAGCAACAGGGCACCCGAGAAAACCACCGTCCATATCATCGAGGACTCACCGCCACGAGAACCTCCTCGAGATGGTCAAAATCAGTGGCCGGTCTCACCATGGCTACCTTCACCAGTCCCGGCTTGGGAACGGATACGGATTCCACCTCGCCTATGAGGATTCCGGCGGGGTAAAAGCTTCCCATGCCCGAGGTGACAACCTTGTCTCCCGGCTTAACCTGCGCTTCGCGGGAAAAGAACTGCATTGTAAGAAAAGGCCTGGACGAACCGCCCGATACTATGCCGTGGTCCCTGGAACCCGCTACAACCGCTCCCACGCTTGACTCGGGGTCGGTCAGAAGTAGCACGACGGACCAGTCATCCGCAACGGATATGACTCGCCCGACCAGGCCGCTCCTGGAGATAACCGGCGCGTTGGGGTATACCCCCTGCCTTCTTCCGACGGAGATCACGAGGGTCGAAAACCACTTGCTGGGTGTTCTTGCCGTCACCCTCGCCGCAACGTACTTTTCCGCGGTCTGCTCCTGAAAATCCAGAAGCTTCTTCAACCTGTCGAGTTCAGCTTCGAGCTCGTTAATCCTGGCTTCCAGGCTGGCGATTACGGAAAGTTCTTGCTTGAGCCTTTTGTTTTCCTCGAAGAGCTTCTGCTTTGAAGAAAAACCCGAGACCAGCGATTCGCCCCAGGAATGAGCGGCACCGAAGGCCAGAGAAACTCGGCTCACCAGGGCAAGCCATATCTGCTCCCACAATGACAACCCCTGACGTGGACGGCCGGTAACGTTCATGAGCGAAACCGACAGAAGTACCGCCGCCAGGCAGAGGGCTATCGATTTGTAGGGAAGAGACCGTCTCACTCTTCCTCCCCTTCCCCTCTCCGCAACCGGCCTACGTAAATGAGATCTGCCG
Organism: Candidatus Fermentithermobacillaceae bacterium; assembly: GCA_014896535.1. GTDB lineage: Bacteria > Bacillota > Sulfobacillia > Fermentithermobacillales > DUSS01 > DUSS01. The sequence goes on along the minus strand of JADBKE010000006.1, from coordinate 46,256 downwards.
TCAGGAGAACCGGTTTTTCTCAGGGATCCGGTAGAGCCCCGAACTTTGTTGTCTAAGACTTCCTTGCTGAGGTCAGAACGCGCTTCAACGTATCCAACTCATCCAGAATCTTGCCGGTGCCCCTGACGACAGCGTAAAGGGGCTCGTCCACCAAGTGAACCGGCATGCCCGTCTCGTGACTGATCCGCTTGTCCAGTCCCTTCAGCATCGCGCTACCGCCGGTCAGCATTATTCCTCTGTCCATCACGTCAGCAGCCAGCTCAGGAGGCGTATTCTCCAGGGTCTCCCTGATAGCTTCGACTATCGCCGCCACGGGCTCCGCCAGGGCCTTTCTGACCTCGGAAGACGTCACCGATATCGTCCTGGGAAGCCCGGATACCAGGTCCCTTCCCCGAACTTCCATGCTCTGTTCTTCTCCCATATCGAACGCCGTTCCTATCTTTATCTTCACCTCTTCCGCAGTGCGCTCGCCCACCAGGAGGTTATAGGCCTTCTTGATATAGCTGGCGATGGCCTCGTCCATCTCGTCGCCGGCGACCCGGATCGATTTAGACGTTACGATTCCTCCCAGAGATATCACGGCAACCTCGCAGGTACCACCGCCGATATCCACGATCATGTTGCCTGTCGGTTCGTTTACGGGGAGACCCGAGCCAATGGCTGCGGCCATCGGCTCTTCAACCGTATAAGCTTCCCGCGCCCCGGCCTGAACTGCGGCATCCAGCACCGCTCTTCGCTCCACTTCGGTGCAGCCCGAAGGCACGGCTACGATCACCCGGGGTTTCAGGAGTCCTCGCTTGTAGGCTTTGCGGATGAAGTACCTGAGCATTGTCTGAGTGATATCGAAGTCCGCGATGACCCCGTCCTTCATCGGCCTTATGGCGATGATGTTCCCGGGGGTACGGCCTATCATCTTCTTCGCCTCGGAGCCCACCGCCAGCACTTCCTTAGTTTCCGAGTGGATGGCAACGACCGAGGGCTCCATGAGGACGATTCCCTTCCCCCTAACATGGACCAGGGTGTTAGCCGTCCCCAGGTCTATTCCCATGTCCCGGGTGAGGTAGTTCATAAGACCCTGCACCGTAGCCACTTCTCCCTTCTCTGCCGACTAGTCTGTGTTTCCGTATGTCTCAGTTGGACAGTACGGGCAGCCCGCTTTCGCGGAAGCTTGAGTACCGCCCCTTTCCGATGATCACGTGATCTAAGACCGCGATCCCCAGAAGCTTCCCCCCTTCCGAGAGCCTCCTGGTGATCTCCAGATCCTCGCTGCTGGGAGTGGGATCTCCCGACGGGTGGTTATGAACCAAGATGACCGACGCTGCGCTTCTCTTTATGCAGTTTTTAAATATTTCCCTGGGATGAACTATGGTCGAGTCGAGGCAACCAACGGAAACCACCTCGCGCCTGAGCACCTGGTTTCTGGCGTTGAGCATCAATATGCAAAAGTGCTCCCTGTCCAGAGACTCCATGTCCCCTCTGACCAGCCTGTAAACGTCCATCGCATTTCTCACGCAGACCAGCGGCTCCTCAATACCGCCGCTAAGACGCCTCCCGAGCTCAACCGCGGCCTTTATGCGGGCGGCTTTGGCCGGGCCGAGACCCCGCACCTGGATGAGCTCCTCTACGGAACTCTCCGCCAGAAGTTTCAGCCCCGAACCGTACTCCCTTTCTCCCGCAGCCAGGATGCGCTTGGCCTGGTCAACGGCAGTCTCGCCGGCGCTCCCCGAGCCTAGAAGGATCGCGACCACTTCCGCATCGGAAAGCGCTGCCGGCCCAATTCGGATGAGACGCTCCCGGGGCCTCTCCGCATCGGGCCAGTCCTTTATCGTTAGCCTCTCCTTCATCGGTTTGACGACGGCCGACGTCCCTCGCCCGGCGCCCTTTGCCATCCGGGGGAAAGCGGAACCTACCTACCTGCCCAACCACAACAACAGGAGGAGGACCACTATTCCACCCAACACGTTCAAATGGAGGCTGAACCCAAACGTAACTGTGAGAACATTGAGGTCCAGGGTAAACGGAGGCACGACTCCGACCCTAAATCCCCTTGCCAGAATGGCCAGGTTGGGCCAGGTGCCGCCCACGATTTCCCCGATGATGCTGCCTACGATCGCCCCCGCCGCCAGCAACAAGACCAAAAGCCATAATCGGGAATTCCTTCTCATGTCAGTGCCTCCTAAAGTATACCATATACTACTTCTTCCGGCACATCCGGCGAGGACTGCCCTCACCTCTGGAGATCGACTTTATCCTTGAGATTCGGCGTCATCTCAATACTTCCATCCGCCTTTACGAAGATGGCTCCCACTCCGGGAAACGCAGAGAGAATTTCTTTCCCTTTATCGACTCCGAGTACGAACAGGGTCGTTGATAGCCCATCACAGTCCGTAGACGATACTCCTATCACAGTAGTTCCTCTGAGACCTCTCGCGGGGTATCCCGTCTTCGGGTCCAAAATATGGTGGTACCGCACACCGTTGACCTCGAAGTACCTTTGGTAATCTCCCGAGCTTACCACTGAAATGTCCGTTCCCGTGAAAATCCCGAGGTATGTCTCGGTTCCCGAGGGATCCGCCAGGGGGTCCGTAATCCCAACCCGCCAGAGAGCGTCTCCGGGCTTCCTTCCGCTGACATAAACGTTTCCACCAGCGTTGATCAAAAAGGAAGTGACCCCATTTTTCCGCAGCACCGATACGATTTTGTCGACGGCGTACCCTTTGGCTATTCCGCCAAGGTCGAGTCCCATACCGGGAGCCTCCAGGAATATCGTGGAGTTCTCCCGGTCCACCAGTACCTTCCTGTAATCCACCAGGGCAAGCGCGTTCCGGATCTCCTCTTCCTGCGGAACCCTGGGATTCTCGCCACCCACATTCCAGAGTTTCACCAGCGGGAGCACCGTGGGGTCAAAAGCCCCGTCGGAAATACGGGCGAAGTAGAGTGCGCGATCCACAACCTCCAGCGTATCCGGGCTCACCTTCACGGGCGCCTTGCCAGCGTTGGAGTTCACCTTGGATATCTCGGAGTTCGGATCATAGACATCGAACAGATTGTGAAGGCGGCGGAGTTCGTCGAATGCCTGGTTCACGGCACTTTTCGCGTTCTTTCCGTAAGCCCGGATTTCGATTCGCGTATCGAAGAGACCCAGTTCCTCCCGGGAAACCGGCTCGTCGGAGGGGCGACAGCCCGAGGAAAGAACCGCCAACAGAAGGACCAGCGCCGAAACGGCGGCAAACATGCGGAAACGCGGAAAACGCACCGATGGCCCCCGAACCGAGTTTCCGCCACAACCTCTGCAATCCCTGAGCAACGTGCTTCTTCTCCTTCGCCCGCAACAGCTTCGCGACATCTGACACCTTAGTTTATCAGCATTTAAGTGCGGACACAATGACGCCCGCCGCAAAACCCCTGCATACGACGGGCGTCACCCACCGTTAAATATGCCCTGCTCTTGCCAGCGCTACCGCTCGACTCTCAGGATGCCGCTTTCTCCTCGCTCGCTTTGTAGGAAACTATGGTCTTCACCGGACATTTCGCCACGCAGATCTCACAGTTATCGCACAGCGAGTAGTCGATCCGGGCAAGGGTGCCCCTGTCCATGGAAATCGCCTTGAGCGGGCAGGCTCTCACACAAGCTTGGCAAGCTATGCAGCCCACCTTGCAGTACTTCCGGACCTGGGGACCTTTGTCGTAAGACCTGCAGAGGATGTGAACCTGCTTGTCTGCGGGGACCAGCTCGATGAGCTTTCTCGGGCAGGCCTTGACGCACGCCCCGCAGCCCGTGCACTTTTCCCTGATGACCACAGGTATCCCCTGAGGGCTCATGTACATTGCCCCGAACTTGCACGCTTTCACACAGCTTCCCAGACCAAGACAGCCGTACGGACATCCTTTGACACCGCCAAGCTGGTCCAGCGCCCGGCAGTCTTCGATCCCCACGTACTCAGCCCTGTTCTCAGCTACATCCAGCGAACCCTGACAGTAAACCACGGCCACTTTGGGTTCCACCGCCAGGGCTTGTACCCCCATTATCTCCGCAACCTTCTCGGCCACGGCGTTTCCCCCGACGGTGCACGCGTTGACCGGGGCTTTCCCTTCGACGATGGCTGCTGCCAGTCCCGAGCACCCGGGAAAGCCGCACCCGCCGCAGTTGGCCCCCGGGAGAACCTGGATTATCTTGGGTATTCTAGGGTCCTGCTCCACTCTGAATTTCCTCGCGGCAACCCCCAGGAGAACCCCGAAGGCCAGTCCGCTTATCCCCATCGTCAGGATAGCTTCTATCATAATGTTTCACCTCTGAACCGTTTCTCGCTCTCAGCGGAATACCGCCTTGAAAAGGTTCTGGAACCCGAGGAACGCCAGGGACATGAGCCCTGTGGAAACCAGAGCGAGCGGAAATCCCTCGAGAGTCTTGGGAATATCCATCAGCCGCCATCTCTCGCGAATCCCCGCGAAAATGATTATGGCGAGGCTCCATCCCAGCGCACCTGCGAGGCCGTTCAGGGTGGACATAAGAACGCCGTAGGAATGTCTCACGTTAAGCATGGTCACTCCCAGAACGGCGCAGTTCGTCGTTATGAGCGGAAGGTAGATGCCGAGAGCTTTGTACAGACCGGGTGCCGCCTTCTTCATGAACAACTCGACCAGCTGGACAAACGAGGCGATGACCAGAATGTAGGCGATGGTCCGGAGATAGCCGAGCCCCAGCGGCGCCAGCACATAAATCTCGAGGACCGAGGTGACCGCCGAAGCCATGGTCATGACGAAGATCACCGCACCCGACATCCCCAGCGCCGTTTCCAGCTGCCTCGATACTCCCACGAAGGGACAGAGGCCGAGGTATTGCATGAAGACGAAGTTGTTTATCAGCACCCCGCCCAAGATTATCGCGATTATCTCCAACGAAAACCCCTCCTCGCGAACCCCGAAAACCTAAATACCCGTTAGACTAAACTGCCTGAGCCTTCGTCTTGCGCTCCCGCCGGGCCAAGAGGACGTTGAGGATAGCCATGAGCAATCCAAGACAGATGAAACCTCCCGGGGGGGTCAACATGACCGCCGCCGGTTCAAAAAAGGGTGTCGCCGGGAAGCGGAAGCTTCCGATAGTTATCTGGCCTGTTCCGAGGAATTCCCTTATACCGGATATGAGGATGAGGTTTAGGGTATATCCCGCTCCTATCCCCAGTCCGTCGGCGAGGGAATTCAGCACCGGCTGCTTGAAGGCAAAGGCCTCGGCTCTTGCGATGATGATGCAGTTCACCACGATAAGGGGCACGAATATTCCTAGAATTTCATACATGGCCGGCAAGTACGCCTTCATCACCAGCTCGACGATGACCACGGGCGTCGCTATCAATATGACGAACACCGGAAGCCTGATTTCGTCGGGCGTAACCTTCCTCAGCAAGGAAACGAACACGTTGGCGAAAACCAGGACGAATATCACGCTCAGACCCATCCAGAACCCGTTCACTACGCTGGTGGTCACCGCAAGCGTCGGGCACATTCCGATGACCAACCTGAACGTGGGGTTTTCTTCTATGAAACCCTTGGTGAAATCGTAAAACACGCTTCTTTTCAAGACCCTCGCCTCGCTTTCATCAGAGAGCCTTTTCTTTCCGGGCTTCGTGCTTCCATCCGTAGTACCTGGGCACGACCACCCTGTCGATGAGCGGCGTCACCAGGTTCATGAGGAGAATCGAATACGAAACCCCTTCGGGGTACCCTCCCCACAGCCTGATGAGGACCGTTATGGCTCCGCAGCCTATACCCATCAAAAGCCTTCCCCTCGCCGTCACCGGGCTGGTAACGTAATCGGTAGCCATAAAGAAGGCGCCCAGGAAAAGCCCACCTGAAAGGACGTGGTACACGGCGTTCCCCTGGAAGAAGGCACCGGGTTTTCCGAATACCCAGGTGAGGACAAACACGGTTCCTATGAAGCCCAGAGGGATCCTCGGGTCGATTACTTCCTTCCAAATCAGGTAGATACCTCCTATGAGGATGGCAATGATGCTCGTCTCGCCGAGACAACCGGCGCGGTTCCCGAGGAGCATATCCCAGAGCCCCGGCAGAACCCCGCTGGACTCACCTTTGAGAACCGCGAGAGGCGTGGGCGAAGCTCCCGCGTCTACGCCCCCAAAGAACCCGGGCGCCAACCAGTCCCTGGTCATGTGAAGGGGCCACGCCGCCATCAGAAAGGCCCGACCAGCCAGGGCAGGGTTGACGAAGTTGCAACCCAGGCCGCCGAAAAGCTGTTTTGCGATTACGATCGCAAAAGCTGACCCTATTGCCGGCATCCACAAAGGCACCCCGGGAGGCATGTTCATGGCCAGCAGTATCCCGGTGATCACGGCGGAATAGTCCTTTATCGTGATGTCTCGCTTGACCGCCTTCTCATAGATGGCCTCGGAAATCACCGCCGACGACACCGAAGTCAGGATGATGGCAAGGGCTTTCCACCCGAAAAACACTATGGAAGCTATGACCGCGGGCATCAGGGCTATGACTACGTCGAGCATGAGAGCGGGTACTGTTTTGTCCGTTTTCCAGTGGGGCGAGGGTGACACCACCAACCGTTCCGTCATATATGGCTACCTCCGTCCTTCAGCTCTCCACAGATTTTTCCGCTTCCGTATGCGTTCAACCGGAAGCCTTTTGCGCCCGGGCTCTCCGCTCTTCCATGATGGCCTGTTTGGCCAGCCTGATGGATTGCACCAACGGCCTCCGGGAGGGACACCTGTAGGCGCATACGCCGCATTCGCAGCAGTCGAGAGCCCTGTACTTTTCAGCTTCTTCATACGTGCCCCTGTCCGAGTACGCCGCTATCCATACGGGCAGGAGTCTCAACGGACAGGCATCGACGCACCGCCCGCACCGGATACACGGAAGCGGCTTGTCCAGATTTACTTCGTCCCTGGTCATCACAACGATCCCCGTAGTGCCCTTGACCACTGGCACGTCCGTTCGGGGAAGGGATATTCCCATCATCGGGCCTCCCATAATGACCTTGCCGGGTTCACCAGCGTAGCCGCCGGCTTTCTCGATCAGGAACGATACTGGCGTTCCCAACAGAACTCGGAAGTTCGACGGCGACCTCACGGCCCCGGTCACCGTGACAACCCGGTCCACCAGCGGCATGCCCGTTCGAATGGCCTTCGCGAGAGCGTACGCAGTACCCACGTTGGAAACCACGACGCCCACATCGAAAGGCAGCCCTGGCGGGGGAGGAACCTCTCGCCCCAGAACAACCTGGATGAGTTGTTTTTCGCCGCCCTGCGGGTATCTGGTTTTCAAGACGCATAGCTCGATGCCGGGCTTTCCCGAGATGGCCCTTTCCATGGCCATGATAGCTTCGGGCTTGTTGTCTTCGATGCAGACGATTCCCCTGGGAGCACCGACCGCTTTCATCATGGCCATAAAACCGAATACTATCTCGTCCGCTTCTTCCACCATGAGTCTGGCATCGCAGGTGAGGTAAGGCTCGCATTCCGCCCCGTTTAGGAGATAAACGTCGATGGGCTTGTCCTTCGGGGGAGAAAGCTTGACTGCCGTCGGAAAAGCTGCTCCTCCTAACCCGACCAGACCGGCGTTTCTTGCGATTTTGACGATGTCTTCCGGAGACAAGGCGGATATATCGTCGGACCCAGGAGCTATACCTTCCCATATCTCACCCTTGCCGTCAGGCTCGATGACCACCGCCGTCGAGGGCTTCGCGAGGATGGGATGGTACCGGTTTTCCACCGCCTTTACAATCCCGGAAGTAGAAGCGTGAACCGGAGCCGAAACGAAAGATTGTGCTTCGCCGACAACCTGGCCCGCCAGCACACGGTCTCCCGGTTTTACCACAGGCTTCGCCGGGGCCCCGGTGTGCTGCGACATGAACAGAACTATCTCTGGCGGAATCCCTGCAAACTCCACAGGTTTCCCGGAAGAGATTTTCCTGTCGTCGAGATGGACCCCTCCCGACAACGTTCTCGCCCTTAACACCAGCACCACCTCTGTGAATCCGTATGCTACCGCTGATCTGACAATTCGATACCGGTCAATCCTCAATCACGTCCTGGTCCGACTCCAAAACTTAACCCCTGCCATAGCAGGGGCGCACACTTTAGATTTTATTCGCAAGATACATAACGGGTCAACCGAGCTGCTCCCATCGAAAAACACCGCTTACTCACACTTAAACCGTATACTCTCGCTTCCTGCGATGCACGGCACAAATCAACGGCCACCGCGACGGACACACCCATGGGTCAGGGCAAGCCCCGGGCCGCGCCGTGGCCATCTTCCGCTGTCGGTTCACTTACCGAAACTCGCCAGGATGTCTACCAGCTTCATTAACTCCGTCATGGCCTCGGGTCCTTTCGAACCGTCCCCGCCGTACACGGCCTCGGCGCCGGCGAGAGCCTTCGCCAGCGACTCAAGAGCCGCCACGCAGGCAGAATGCGTGGCCTTCAAACTTTCCGGGGGTCCAACCGCTTTCAAGGCTTCCAGGGCCGCGACCACGTCCCGGGCAGGGGTTCTTACATCCACCGGGGCAGTCTTCAGGTAGTACGAATCCCAGAAACCCAGGAGCGTCCGTAGCGCCGGACCGGCCTTTTTCACCGCGCCGTCCAGCGCGGACACATACCTCTTGTCACCCACGACCGGCACCTGGATGGCGGGGACCTCGAGGGTTCCGATGTAAAGCTTGTCTTCTGCCGGAATAACCGTCCCGGATATCTTAGCCATCACGTCCTCAGCCATCTTGTCCGCTGCCTGCCTGGACGCCAGAACTCCGCAGTAGACCTTATGAAGGGGGTCCGGGGACATAACGTATGCCGGCACTCCCTTGGCAAGACACGACTGGGCGAGTTTCGTGGCGTTATCTTTGCTTGAGAATGCACCCACCTGAATCCTGTAAACCGTGAACCCGTCCAGGGCTATCGTAGCCGTGGCGGTTTCCGACCCGGAGCCACCCTTATCGTCCCGGGGAAGGCCGCTGACGGGCGCACCGGGGGGTCTAGACAGGATGGACGAAAGGACGAACCTTCCCAAAAGATAGCCGGCACCCACCAAGGCCACGGCGAGGAGGACGAACACGAACAACGCCGAAAGACGTGACGAAATCCCCTTCGGTCTCGACATTCGGGTTCTACGCACGTCAAACCCTCCTTTCGGGCGTCTTCTGACCGTAACGGGGTTTTTCTTCGGCCAGTTTCTCTCCGGTCGGAAGGTAGAAGGTGAATCTCGGGTCGGGCCTGGACTCTATCTTCGGAACCAGGACGAACGCCCTCGGTGTTGTCATCGCCAGCGTCACAAATTCCCCGGGCCCGGGGGTTTTGAAACTGACGACGACCCGAATCTCCCCGTCCCGAAGAAGTACATTGTGAATGTTGACCCGATACCCTCCTGTAGGACAAAGCCCTTGATGGATCGCAACCAGGTAGTTCCTTTCGAAATTCACCGCGGGTTTGTAAGACGTCGCACCGTAAGTGAGTTTCAGCGATTCTTCGTCGCCGAATACCATGAACATCCTGCGCTCCAACAGCTCGGGCCACGGCTGCATTTCGAGATCCACCTGCAACCATTGGAGTTCCCGCGGTCCGGCCAAAGGTATCTCCCCCGATACGTCTCTAAATGCTATTCGTCCTCGTCCGCAAGAATGCCAAGCTTCTCCCTGAGCAACGTCCTGGCGGCGCCCACGAGGTAAAGGGAACCCCAGATGAGCACCGCGTCTTCGGAAGAAGCCCGCCGCAGCGCGAGTTCCAGAGCATCCCCCACGTTTCCTGCCGCCGTGACGTCGGAACAGTACTTCGAAGCTTCTTCCGCCAGCACCTCCGCATCGAGAGCCCTTTCGGATATCGGAGATGTTGCTACCACCGCGTCGCAGAACGGCAGCACCTGAGACAACACCTGCCGGTAATCCTTGTCTTTCAACATTCCCACGACAGAAATGAGTTTCCGTCGGGGGATAAGCGGCAGGGAGCCGGCCAGGGCGGCCGCCCCTCCCGGATTGTGCGCCCCGTCCAGGATGATCATGGGTCTTTCGCCTACGACCTCGAGTCTTCCCGGCCACCTAGTGCGGGATACCCCAGCTTTTATGGTCTCCCAGTCTATCTCCACCCCGGACTCAGTCAAGACCCGGGCGACGGCTACAGCCGTGGTCGCGTTGACCGCCTGATGTGGACCGGCCAGCGGGACGAAGAGATGTCCGAGTTCAGTCCCTCCTGCCACGACTTGAATCTCTTGACCGCGAATGGACTCGGCTTTCACCCGCCACGACACGTCCTCTCCCACCAGCACAACCCTGCACCCCAGGGCACGCGCTCTGTCCAGGATTACCGCAAGCGCCTCGGGCGGCTGTGGTGCCACCACTACCGGAACGCCGGGCTTTATGATTCCGGCCTTTTCGAAAGCTATCTCGCTCAGGGTGTTTCCAAGTCTGTCCGTGTGGTCGAGGGAGACCGGCGTTATCACGGAAACCGCGGGAGTCACCACGTTCGTCGCGTCGAACCTGCCGCCGAGACCTACTTCCAAGGATACCCAATCGCACCCGCATTCCTTGAAATGCAGAAACGCCATCGCCGTTACTATCTCGAACTCGGTGGGATGGGGATAGCCCGAGTTCACCATCCTTTCAACCTGAGCTTTTACCCGGGGGACGAGCTCGGCTACCTCTTCCTTGCCGATCTTCCTCCCGCCTACGCGAATCCGCTCCCGGAAATCTTCCAGGTGGGGCGAAGTATAAGTGCCCGTTCGATATCCGGCCTCCTTCAGAATGGAAGCAACCATCGCAGTAACGGAACCCTTGCCGTTCGTACCGGCAACGTGCACAAACCGTCCTGAATCCTGCGGCCTCCCGAGGAGGTCCAGAAGTACGCTTATGCGCTCCAGCCCGAGCTGGGACCCAAACCGGTACGTCGAATGAATCCAGTTGAGCGCTTCTTCGTAGTCCACGTTCCTTGCTCCTTCTGGATGAACCCGTGTCTTCTGATTTCCACCCAACCTACGTCCCCTAACGCGTGCGCGGTCTGCCCCCTGGGCCGGAGTCCTGCCCGTTCTGACCTCCGTCGGAGGCAGGCATCGCTGCGCCGAGTGCCCTCAGACGTTCCTCCAGCCTGGCCAGCTTCCCCTGGAGATCCTCAAGCTTAGCCCTCTCTTTCTCAACGACCTCGGCGGGTGCCTTTTCCAGGAAAGCCTGGTCCGACAGTTTGGTGCGGGAACGCTCGATCTCGGAAGAGATCGATTTCACCTGCTTATTGAGACGAGAGATCTCCTTTTCGAGGTCCACGATTCCGGCCAGGGGCAGGTAGACTTCGGCACCGGAGATGACCGCGGCCAGCGCTTGGCGGGGCCTTTCTTTGCCGAGCTCGAGGGGATTAGCCCAGGCCAGCCGCTTTATATACGGAAGAAGGGGTTCCCATGTGGCTGCGTCGCCCACGAGCACCACTCTGACTTCCTTGCCGGTGGGAACTGAGACCTCGGCCCTGAGATTCCGGATGGCCCTCGTCGCTTCTATCACCATCGAGATGGACGCCTCAGCTCCTTCGTCCTGGGGGAACTCTCCCTTTTCAGGATAAGGGGCCACCATAATGCTCTCCGGCACCGTTCGAATCTCACCGGACTCACGGGCCCCCATATCCGCGGCAGCGTCGGCAGGTCGCGGCAAAGCCTGCCAGATCTCCTCGGTGATGAACGGAATGAACGGGTGCAGCAGCCTGAGGGAGGTCTCCAACGTCTTCCAGAGAATGTAGCGGGTTTCTTCCGACGCCTCCGGGTCTTTGAGACTCGCTTTGGCGATCTCGATGTACCAGTCGCAAAACTCGTCCCAAACAAAGGTAGTTATGATGTCGATGGCTTCACCCGGCTCGAACCTCTCCATGGCGTCTATGACCCGGTCGATCGTACGGGAAAGTCGCGATAAAATCCATCTGCCTTCGAGAGTGCGCGGAGAAACCGGCTTCGCCGGTGGAGACCAGCCCGCGATGTTCATGAGGATGAACCGGGCGGCGTTCCACAGCTTGTTGCAGAAGTTCCGCGAGCCTTCTACCTTCTCCCAGTAGAATCTCATGTCGTTACCCATCGTCACGCCCGAGGTCAGCGAAATCCTCAGGGCGTCGGCGCCGTACTTTTCGACCACCTCGAGAGGGTCGATACCGTTTCCCAGGGACTTTGACATCTTTCGCCCTTGCGCGTCCCTGACAAGTCCGTGGATGAGGACGTCTCTAAACGGTTCTCTTCCCGTGAATTCGAGGGAAGAGAAGATCATCCTCGCCACCCAGAAGAAGATGATGTCGTAGCCGGTCACCAGTATGTCCGTGGGGAAAAAGTACTCCAGGTCGGCCGTCTTCTCAGGCCAGCCCAGGGTAGAAAACGGCCACAGGGCCGAAGAAAACCACGTGTCAAGCACGTCTTCGTCTTGCCTGACCGGTCCTCCGCATTCGGGGCAACCGGACGGCGCCTCCCGGGCCACCACTACTTTACCGCAGTTCTGGCAGTACCACGCGGGTATCCGGTGACCCCACCAGAGTTGCCGCGATATGCACCAGTCTCTCACGTTCTCCATCCAGTTGAGATATACCTTGGTGAACCGTTCGGGAACGAACCGCACGATCCCGTCCTTGACCACCTTGATGGCAGGTCCTTTCAACGGCTCCATTTTCACGAACCACTGCTCGGAGATGAGCGGTTCGACGGGCGTGTCGCACCGGTGACATCTTCCCTGAGCGAACCTGTATGGCTCGACCTTTACCAGGTAGCCACCGGCTTCCAAGTCCCTCAACACAGCTTTCCGAGCTTCGTACCTGTCAAGTCCCCGGTACTTTAGGGCTTCCTCCGTCATCTTGCCATCGGTATCGATGACGGTCACGAAGTCCAGGTTATGCCGTCGGGCCATCTCGAAGTCGTCAGGGTCGTGAGACGGAGTCACCTTGACGGCGCCGGTGCCGAAATCCGGCTTGACCGCGTCGTCACCGATGATGGGGAGGCGCCTTCCCACCAACGGAAGAACGGCAAACCGTCCTATCAGGTGGCGGTACCTTTCATCGGACGGATTCACAGCCACCGCCGTATCTCCTAGCATGGTCTCGGGTCGAGTAGTGGCCACCTGGATTTCGCCCCCGCCTTCCAGGGGATACCGCAAGTACCACAGGTTGCCCTCGATTTCCTGGTGTTCTACCTCAATATCGGATATGACCGTGCGACAGCCGGGGCAGAAGTTTACCATGTACTTTCCTCTGTAGATGAGGCCCTTCTCGTATAAGCGCACGAACACTTCGGTCACCGCCCGGGAGCACCCTTCGTCCATGGTAAAACGCTCCCTTGACCAGTCGCACGACGCGCCGAGGCGCTTGAGCTGGTCGGTGATGATGTGACCGTACTTCTCCTTCCAGGCCCATGCCCTCTCCAGGAACTTCTCCCGGCCCAGTTCCCACCTGGAGGTGCCCTCCTCCGCCAGCATCTCCTCGATCTTGGCGTGAGTTGCTATCGAGGCGTGGTCCGTTCCAGGCAACCAGAGGGTTTCGTAACCCTGCATCCTTCTGTACCTGACGAACACATCCTGAAGCGTGGTGTCCAGTGCGTGGCCCATGTGAAGCGCGCCCGTGACGTTGGGAGGCGGTATTACGATGGAAAAACGCTTCTTGCCCGGTCGGACGTGAGCTTTGAAGAACCCCTTTTCCAACCACCATCTGTACCATTTGGTTTCGAACTCCGCCGGATCGTATGCGGTAGGCAACGAAATCTTTTCCGCCATCGGCCTCTCCCTTTCTTGTTGGATTCTCGCGATTAAATAAGAAGGCCCCCTCGCAAGGACGAAGGGGCCGTTTTCGCGGTACCACCCTGCTTCCGGTTGCCAGCATCCTTCTCGACACGGCCTTTTCACCGCCGGGGCACGCACGCGGGATCAAACCGACCAACCCCCGACGGAAGAAGCGCTGATCCACTGCGCCTTCTGCACTGCGCAACTTTCAGGTCGGTCGGTCTTGAGGCCAAGGCCGCGCGGCCTGCAACCGGCACTCTCAGCTTTAACGGGCTCTCCCGTCCGGACCTAGTTTCCCTGGCCGACGAGAAGACCGAGTTCTGCCCTCTCTGCCGGTGCTCCCCGTTTTTCCGGGGCGGAGCCGGCTTTAACGAAAAACCCCAACGGATCAGGATTTCGGTCCGGAACCTCAGGGGCGACCTTCGGCGGTACTGCGCGGACGGGACTTTCACCAGTGCGTCCCGCTCTCTGACCGGCGTACCCGCTTACTCCTCCCCCTCATCGGTTATGCCGTTTTTTCAGATTATACACGGGGTGCGCAGCACGCGCAAACGACCATGAACGGCGAGGCCGGAGCCGGGCGAGGTTGGCCCGTTTCCATCCTGACTCGCCCAACTCACCCAAGTGGACCCTGACTCACGCGCCTTGCCACATCCTCGGCGGCGATATCCATCAGAAGCAGCGAAGGTACGCCGTAGCGCGGCGAGAGTTTGACGATGCCTCGCCGTTTAAACCCGCATTTGGTGTAGCACTTGATAGCTCGCTTGTTGTCTTTATTCACTCTCAGGAATACCTTTTTCAGGGGCAAGGCCCGGAATATGCCATCAATGAACAAGGTCAGGGCCTCCTGGCCGAGACCCAGATCCCACAGGTTCTTCTCACCGATAACTATCCTGACCTCCCCCGTATGTAGCCTCCACGAGATGTTCAGAAGTTCCACTTCCCCGATGAGCTCTCCCGATAGCGTCTCTATGGCCATGGTCACTCTCGAGCCCTTTCCGTTGAAGTACCAATCTCTTGCATCCCCGAGCCCCTCGAACTTTTTCCCGGACCACTTCACTATCTCATCGTCGTTATCCCACCTTACGAAGCTTTCCAGGTCTTCCTGCTTGACGGGTCGCAAGCGAACGCGGCGGCCTTCGACCGGGAAGTATCCAGCGAGCTCCAATTCATCGTCACCTTCCGGTTTGCCCCTCCGGGCTTTAGTCTCGTTCCTTCCTGAGACGTTGCGGAGGGCCGTCCCCTCCCACCTGCACGCGAAGGAACTGACTCCAGCGCGAGCATCTGCGCTTCCGGGGTCAGTCAAGGGCTATTTCGATGTTCGAGGTATGAAAACCTCCGGCGGGCGGTGATGTAAATGTTGCGTGAAAATGAAAGAGCTCCCGTGAGGGAGCTCTCTGGCGCTCCTTTTCGGGCCCGAGCGGGCCGGGTTCCCCTCAAGCTTGCTCGCGCCCGGGATCGACCCGGCTGCGCACGGGTCTCCGCTGACTCACGCTATTCGCCGTGCGAGGATCTCCTCGGAACTCAGAAGGTGTTCGAGCCCGTAACGCCTGAGGGCGCATCCGAGGATCGTGTTTATTAGCTCGACATAGGTGAAGCCACCCTTTTCGGCGATCCTGGGGAAGTCGGAAAACCCCGGGGTCATTCCGGGAAGCGGGTTAACCTCCATCACGTTGGGGACGCCCTTCCGGTCAAGCCTCACGTCGATCCTGGCCATGTCCCTGCACCCGAGAACCCGGTATGTCTTCAGGGCAAGGTCCTCTATTGTCCGTTTCAACTCATCGTCGATGGGAGCAGGGCACAGGTAAAACTCGTCCTGATACCACTCGACTTTGAACTGCCTCGAGTACACCCTACCGTGTTCTGCAGGACACCGGTTGAAGTTGATCTCCATGATGGGAAGCACGAGCGGGCTCCTATTTCCGAGAATGCCTACGGTAAACTCCCGACCCGGCAGAAACTCCTCGACGAGGGCTGGCTGTTTGTACAACCTCGTCAGCCGAGCTACCTCCCGCTCAAGGTCGGCAACGTTCGATACGATAGAGCTGGTACCCACGCCCATGCTGGAACCTTCGTGCAGAGGCTTGACGAAAAGGGGAAACTCGAGCCCCGTTACGTCCACCGGTTCCCCTCTGTCGAACACCTTAAAGGGAGCGGTCGGAATGCCGTGATAAGCCAGGACCTTCTTGGTAAGGGCTTTATCCAGCGTGAGGGCAAGCGTCAGCACCCCCGAACCCGTGTAGGGGATTCCGAGCATTTCCAGGATCGCGGGGATGTGACTTTCGCGGGACTCACCTCTCAGTCCCTCGCACATGTTGAACACGATGTCCACCGGTTTTTCGAGGAGCCTGAGATAAGCGACATCGTTTCCTTCAATCAGAACTACTTCGTGGCCGCCGGCTCTCAGCGCCTCGGCCACCGCCATTACCGTGGTTTCCGAATCCAGTTCGGCACCAAAGTCCGGAGGTTCTCCGTCATCCGGAGGTTCCCCCTTCAGGTTGTACATCAGGCCAACAGTGGCCATGCTCCCATCGACTCCTCCTTCGATTGATGGTCAGGGGTATTATGGCACGGTGCAACAGAGGGATCAATGAGAATTTTGGACCCGTGTCTGCCTCGCCCTTTAGCTCATGGCCTGCGGTTGCTGGCTGACCTCCTGACCAGTGGAAACATACTTCACCGGGCTTTCGGCGACATCGACCAGAACGTTCTCCAGGACCTGGTCCATGTGATCCACCAGAATGATCCGCATTTCCTTCCTTATGTGGTCGGGGATTTCTTCCACGTCCTTTTCGTTTTGCGACGGAAGAATCACCTTGTAGATACCCGCTCGGTGAGCTGCGAGGACTTTCTCTTTGACACCGCCGACGGGAAGCACTCTACCTCGCAGGGTGATCTCCCCCGTCATGGCCACGTCGTGCCTCACAGCCCGCCCGGTCAGGGCCGACGCGATAGCCGAAGCCATGGTTATTCCCGCGGAAGGTCCGTCCTTTGGAATGGACCCTTCGGGGACGTGAACGTGAATGTCGTTGCGCTCGTAAAAGTCATCGTCGAGCCCCAGGTCCCGGGCCCGCGACCTGAGATAGCTCACTGCTGCCTGCGCTGACTCTTTCATCACGTCGCCGAGCTGCCCAGTGAGGATCAGGTTGCCTTTGCCTTTCACCACCGACACCTCGACCGCCATGACCTCACCCCCGGCCTCGGTCACGGCCAGCGCCAAAGCTACGCCAACCTGGTTGGCCCTTTCGATCTGGTCCCGGCGGAACCTCGGAATGCCCAGGTACTTTTTGAGGGATTTGGAAGTAACGAGCTTCCTCTTACACTTGCCGCTCACAACCTCTTTGGCGGTTTTCCGGCAGATCGTCGCGATCTGCCTTTCGAGGTTCCTGACCCCAGCTTCCCTGGTGTACGAGCGAATGATCTCTCTAAAGGCTTCGTCGCGGATGACCAGGTTATCCTGGGTGAGCCCGTGCTCCCTCAGCTCTTTGGGGTACAAAAACCTCCTGGCTATTTCCATCTTCTCTTCCTCGGTGTAACCCGGGATGTTGATGACCTCCATCCTGTCGAGTAGCGCTCGGGGGATGGTGTGGACCACGTTGGCCGTGGTGATGAACATCACCTGGGACAGGTCAAAGGGGATTTCGAGATAGTGGTCGGAAAAGGCGCAGTTCTGCTCGGGGTCGAGAACCTCGAGAAGCGCCGCGGCGGGATCTCCCCGGAAGTCCGAAGCCATTTTATCCACTTCGTCCATGAGAAACACGGGATTCTTGGAACCGGCGTTTTTCATCCCCTGGATGATTCTGCCAGGCAGGGCACCCACGTATGTCCTGCGGTGACCCCTGATTTCAGCTTCGTCCCTCACGCCACCGAGAGATATGCGAACGAACTTGCGTCCAAGCGCCCTGGCGATGGATTTCGCAAGAGATGTCTTACCTACGCCGGGCGGACCGACGAAGCACAGGATCGGGCCCTTGGGCTTTTCCACCAGCTGCCTTATGGCGAGGTACTCGAGAATCCGTTCTTTGACCTCGGTCAGGCCGTAATGGTCCTCGTCGAGTATCTTCTGGGCAAGGTTGAGATCGCGGCTGTCCTCGGTCACCGTCGTCCAGGGAAGAGACAGAATCCAGTCGAGATAGGTCCGAACCACGACCGCCTCAGCCGCAGTAGGAGGCATCTTCTCCAGCCGGTCCACCTCGTGAAGGGCCTTGTCCGCGACCTCCTTTGGGAGTTTCGCCTCGGCTATTTTCTTTCTGTACTCCTCCGCCTCGGATAGCTCGTCACCCGTGTCACCCAGCTCTTTTTGTATAGCCTTGAGCTGTTCTCTCAACCAGTATTCTTTCTGAGTTCTTTCGATTTCCTTCTTAACGCGCATGTTGATCCGCTTTTCCAGGGATACAATCTCTATTTCCCTGGTCAGTATGTCGAGAAGCTTCTCAACCCGCTCCCTAACGGGAACGCACTCGAGAATAGCCTGCTTGTCCCCGAGGCCGACCCTCAGATGGGAAGCTATGAAGTCACACAGGTCGCCGGGATCGCTGATGGCAGCGACGGAAATCAACACTTCCGCAGGGATCTTTTTCACCCGGATATATTCCTCGTACTGTTCAACCAGGGCTTTTACCAGCAGCTCCCTTTCTTTCTCGGTGACGGCAGCGGGAACCAGCTCCCTGACGGAAACCACGTTGGCGGGTTCCTTCGAAACGCAAGCAGTGATTTCGACCCTGGTTTTCCCCTCCAGCATAACCCTGAGGTTTCCCGAAGGAGTGGTGGCAGCTTCTTTGATCAGCGCCAGCGTACCTATGGATTGCACTTCCTCAGGAGCGGGATCGAGGACCTCGGCATTCTTTTGCGAGGATGCGACGATCAGGGAATCACGGGAAAGCGCAATATTTACAGCCTCCTTGGATTTAGGACGACCTATCTCCATAACCACGCTGGTCCTGGGAAAAAGGATCATATTCCTGAGGGGAAGCAAAGGATACGATTTTATTTGAGAGTGCGTCAACGAAGTCACCTCCCCTGTCACGGGGGCCACTTTCATGGTATTAAATCGGTATCCCTTATGACATGCCGAAGTCCAGCGTGTACAAGTTACGGTAGCTATTTCGATATCAAAGGCGGATTTCCTTTAGGAATATCGGCCCGGGAAACGACCAGTTAGCGGAAAGTAATGGATGTGGGGATGCGCCTCGGGGTTGTAGCTCCAACCCCTGTCGAAGGTTATGGCGTCGGGTCCCGAAACTCCCGAGGCCGGGATGAAGCGACGGTCCCGCCAGAGGCAGCCGCGCCAGCCGCGCCTACTGCTTCCGGAGACTCGAGTGCCGGCGGAACCTCGTCAACCACTAAGGCAAGGGCTTCCTCCAGGGACGAGACGGGCACCACCTCGATCCCCGCTGTCCTGGCAAAACGCTCCTGCCAGTTGTCCGCCGGTATGATGACGCGACCCAGTCCCGCTTCCCGTCCTGCTCTGACCTTCTCCTCTATCCCACCGACGGGTCTCACGGCCCCTGTAATCGAGATCTCCCCGGTCATGGCGGTCGATTTATCCAGCCGAACCCTTTTGATGGCCGAGTAGACCGCCGCCGCTATCGCCAGCCCCGCCGATGGTCCGTCCACAGGAACCCCGCCCGGGAAATTCACGTGAATATCATGGGCAAAGGGGTTTGCGTCGGTAACCACCCGCAATGCGGTCCTCACGTTTTCCACCGAAGAGTAGACCATACTCTTTCGCCGCAAAGTGCGACCGCGATGGCCGAGCTCCTCCTCTTCGATAATCCCCGTGACCGTGATATCTCCTTTCGGGCCCGCCGCCGGGACCGCCTGGGCCTCGATGTCTATGACCGAGGCGAGACCAGGGCCCAACAGCGCAAGACCCAGGGCTACGCCGACCGCCGGCGTCCGCGAGGAGCTTTTCGTCTGCCTGGGAGCAAGCTGGGAAAAGGAGATAACCCATTCCACATCTTCCGAGGTCACGTTCGTTCTACCTTCGGAGAGGGCCAGGCCCGCGGCGATCTCCAGCATGTTTACCACTTCTCTGCCGCTAGACGCATAGTCCCTAAGAAGAAGCTTGGCACCTTCTTCCAAAGAGACACCGGCTTTTCCGGCAGCGATTTCCGAAATGCGGGCGATCTCGTCGGGGCCGAGAGCCCGGAAGAATACCTCGGCGCACCTGGACCTTAGCGCCGGCGAGATTTCCTCAGGGGACCTCGTAGTGGCCGCGACCAGCCGGAAATCGGCGGGCAGTCCGTTTTGAAAGATATCGTGGATGTAGGCGGGAATGCTCGGGTCGTCCCGGGAGTAGTAGGCGCTTTCCAGAAACACCTTCCTGTCTTCGAGGACCTTCAGGAGCTTGTTGAGCTGAACGGGATGGAGCTCCCCGATTTCGTCGATGAACAGTATTCCCCCGTGAGCTTTGGTCACCGCTCCGGGCTTGGGCTGAGGTATTCCGGCCAGGCCCAGAGGGCCTGCGCCCTGGTAAATCGGGTCGTGAACTGACCCGATGAGGGGATCGGCTATACCTCGCTCGTCAAAACGCAGGGTGGTAGCATCGACTTCTACGAAGGCGGCCTCGGGGCCGAAAGGCGAGGCGGGGTTCTTTTTGGCCTCCTCCAGAACCAGCCTGGCGGCGGTGGTCTTCCCGACTCCCGGGGGTCCGTACATAATCACGTGTTGGGGATTAGGCCCGCACAAGCAGGCTCGCAACGCCCTGATTCCGTCCTCTTGGCCCACTACATCGGCGAAGGACGTCGGTCTCACCTTCTCCGAAAGCGGTTCGGTGAGCTTAATTTGCCGGAGATGCCTAAGCCTCTCCAGCTCCCGTTGGGCCTCCTTACCCACGGCTACGCGGGGAGTTTCCCTCATCTTTGCCGAATGAACAAGGCTCAGGACAACCGCCACGGCCAGGGCGAGCTCGAGACAGAAAAACGCATCCAACGGGACCACCCGCTGAAAGTTTGCGCCTCGCCGCGGAGATTTATAGCCGGGGCTTAGGGCCGGTTTGAGGCCGGAAAAGGCACGGCAAAACAAAAGCCCTTTACCGGTGAAACCGCCGAAGGTAGGTTACGCGGTTTCCTCCTTCTTGCGAAGCTTCTTCTCGGCGCTTATCAGAATAGGCGGCTCGCCTTTAAGCACGGTTTCTTTGGTTATGATGCACTTGGTCACGTCGCGCCTGCTGGGCAACTCGTACATGATGTCCAGCATTTTCTCCTCCAGAACAGCCCTCAGTCCGCGAGCCCCCGTCCCTCGTTTTATCGCTTCTTTTGCCACGCAACGGATGGCCTCGTCGGTGAACTCCAGGCTCACCCCATCGAGGGCAAACATCTTCTGGTACTGCTTGATCAAAGCGTTCTTAGGCTCCACCAGGATCCGCACGAGGTCGTCTTCGGTGAGAGCGTCGAACGTCACGATGATGGGGACGCGCCCGATGAACTCGGGGATCATCCCGAACTTCAACAGATCCTGGGGGAGGATGTGGGACAGGATCTCGCCCACGTTGTACTCCGTTCTGGACCTGACCTCAGCTCTGAATCCCAGCACTTTCTGACCGATCCTGGCCTGGATGATCTTCTCGATGGATTCAAACGAACCGCCGCATATGAACAGGATATTTCTGGTGTTTACCTGAATGAACTCTTGGTGTGGGTGCTTCCGACCTCCTTGCGGCGGGACGTTGGCGATCGTACCCTCCAGTATTTTAAGGAGAGCTTGCTGGACGCCCTCGCCGGATACATCCCTGGTTATGGACGGATTTTCCGATTTCCTGGCTATCTTGTCTATCTCATCGATGTAGACGATGCCCTTTTCCGCCTTCTCGATATCGTAGTCGGCTGCCTGAACCAACCTGAGAAGGATGTTCTCCACGTCCTCCCCGACGTAGCCCGCTTCCGTCAGCGTCGTGGCATCGGCGATGGCAAACGGGACCTTGAGGAACCTCGCCAGGGTTTCGGCAAGATACGTCTTGCCGCTGCCGGTGGGTCCCAGCATCAGAATGTTGGATTTCTGGATCTCCACGTCGTCAAAGTGGCCGCCCCTGGCGATTCGCTTGTAATGGTTGTACACGGCTACGGAGAGAACCTTTTTCGCCCGCTCCTGTCCGATGACATACTGGTCGAGGTAAGCTTTGATCTCTGCGGGTTTCGGCAGGTCTCGGACTTCGAGTTCAGCCTCTTCGGCCAGCTCCTCCCCGATGATTTCCGAGCAGAGCTCAATACACTCGTCGCAAATATAAACACCGGGCCCGGCAATGAGTCGCCTTACCTGGTCCTGATACTTACCACAAAACGAGCACTTCAGGCCCTTTTGTTCTTCGAACTTGAACATGCTTCCACCCCGTTTTATGATAAAGCCCGGTTATATCTACTCACCCACCGTCGCTCTATTCCTTCGCCTTGGGCAGCGGCTGAAGAATCGCATCGACAAGCCCGTACGCTTTTGCTTCTTCAGCGTTCATCCAGAAATCCCTTTCGGTGTCCTTTTCTATCTTTTCAATAGGTTGACCCGTGTGTTTGGCCAGAATCCTGTTGATGAGCTCTTTGGTACGGAGTATTTCTCTGGCAGCAATCTGAACCTCGGTGGCCTGTCCCTGCACTCCTCCAAGAGGCTGATGAATCAGAGTCTTGGAATTAGGCAAGCAGAACCTTCGACCTTTGGTTCCCCCGGCCAGGATAACCGCAGCGATGCTCGCCGCAAGGCCCACGCAAATAGTAGAAACCGGCGGGCGAATGTGCTGGATGGTGTCGTATATCGCCAGGCCGGCTGTGACCGAACCCCCGGGGGAGTTGATGTACAACGATATTTCTTTGTCCGGGTCTTCCGACTGGAGGAAAAGAAGCTGGGCCACGACCAGGTTGGCCACCTGGTCATCCACGGGGGTCCCGAGGAAGATAATGCGCTCCTTGAGAAGCCTCGAGTAGATATCGTAGGCCCTTTCTCCACGACCTGTTTGCTCTATGACCATAGGAACAAGGTAACTCATCTTTCTTCCTCCCCGGCTCAACGTCTCTTATTCCTTGTTATTTAAGGCCATTTGTCCAGGTTCCGCTCGGTCTTCCGTTCCAGCGCTTCTTCCGCCCTGGCCCGATTCCTGACCGATTTGTTCCCCTGCCGCCCGCGACGACCCCTGCTCTTCCGCACGTACCGTCTCAGAGCTGCCTTGCGACCCGCCGACTTCTCCGGAACCCTTATCTTCGTCTGCCTGGGGCTTTACAATGGCTTCGGGGACGGGTTTGCCTGCCCTTTCCGCCGCCTCTAGTGCTATC
Organism: Candidatus Fermentithermobacillaceae bacterium; assembly: GCA_014896535.1. GTDB lineage: Bacteria > Bacillota > Sulfobacillia > Fermentithermobacillales > DUSS01 > DUSS01. The sequence goes on along the minus strand of JADBKE010000006.1, from coordinate 23,261 downwards.
TTCCTCAAAGTTTTTGATCGGGTCAACTCTCTCCTGACCTCATCCATTACACCACGCATTTCCAGCGTGGTTTTTACAGTTACTTCGTCCCTGCCGGTGTCTTTGGCGATGCCGGAAACCACCGCATTCACCTGTTCCTCGTCGGCCTGAATACCTTCGTTTTCAGCTATGGCGTCCAGTATGAGCTCGAGTTTCAGCTGCCTCTCCGCTCTCTCCTTCAAATCCGAGACTATTGTTTCCCACGTCAGGCCCGTCCGTCTTAAGTAATCTTCTGGCTTGACTCCCATCTTCTCGAGGTCCCGAAGGAAATCGTCCAGAAGGGTTCTGGTGCGATTCTCGATCATGACATCCGGTAGTTCCACCGAACCCTTTTCCAACAGTGCGTCCTCTACCTTTTCGGTGTGAGATCTCCAGGCACGCTCGAGTTTTTGCGACTTGATGAAGGACTCTACGTCCTTTTCAACTTCTTCCATTGAAGGCTTGCCCATGTGTCTCAGGAACTCCTCGTCGGTGGGCATATGCTTCGAATAAGCCTCGAGAACTACCACTTGGAACCTGGCCTCCACGGTCCTGGTTTCGGGTTCCGCGGTGACTCCTTCACCGCTGCGTTCAGGGTTTTCGGCTCCGGTACCTCGGGCCCGCCCCTCAGACTTGGAGGCCGCGGACTTCGTACCGTCCTCTATGGCCCCGCCAGCCGGCTGGATTTGGGACTGCTCTTCAGGCTTTTTCGCCCTCACCAGGTATCTGCCAGTGAACTCCCGGGATTCACCTTTTTTCATACCGACCAGTGCTCTTGCGAGGCCCGGGATGAGCGGATGCTCTCTGGAACCGACCTCAACGAGGTCAAAGTCGCGGTCCAGTTCCACCGAGACCTCGCCTCCCTCAAGCCCCTTAACGTGAACCCGCGCATAGTCCCCTTCTTTCAGAGGCTGGTCCTCCGGCAGGATATCGAGGTGAGCGACGCTTTCTCTGGCTCTCTTGACTCCCTCCTCCACTTCGTCCCGGCTGACGCTGACTTCGGGAAACGGAATTGCCAGGGACCTGTAGTCGCCCGGTTGAGCCTTTGGGCGGACCGGCACTACTGCTCTGAAACGAAGGGGTTGGCCCGGTTCGAGAGTTATCTCTTTGAACTCGGGTTCTCCCACCACATCAAGGCCCAGTTCCTGAGCAGCTTTTTCGTAAAGTTCCGGGACGGCGTACCTCTCCGCTTCCTCGCAAAGAGCACGCCTGCCCACATACCGTTCCAGGATATGCCTGGGTGCCTTGCCCCTCCGCCACCCCGGCACATCGACCCTTTTCACAAGACGCCGGTAAGCTTTATCGAGAGCTTCGCTTACGAATTCCGGCGTTTCTTCCACAGTGATCTCCACCAGCGAGCCTGGCATCTCCTGTTTTGAAACGTTCACGAAAACCCCTCCGTTCGACGTACCGGCTTCCAAACAACCGTTGTCGTCACCTGTTTTGTATGGTACCTCTTGTGGTTCGGGAATACCTGCTGCTTGCCACGTACTTCGGCAGAGTTTCTCCCGACCGCCTCTTTCCTCTCACCGAACCCGTACAGCGCCCCTTCCCGCCGGCTGTCCCGTGCAGCGGCACACCAATGAACATACACCAAAACCAAGGCCGCATGAAATCGCTCTCTCCCAAACACGCCCCTAAACATAGAAAAAAGCGGCTGAGCCGCTTTAACTGGTGCGAGGGAGGGGATTTGAACCCCTACGCCTTGCGGCACTGGATCCTAAGTCCAGCTCGTCTACCAGTTCCGACACCCTCGCACTACTTTACACACTCGATGTGCTTCCGCAAACCCCACCCGCAACAGCACACCAGACAGCGGATGCGCCTTTCGCCTGGCCCGACCCTCTCTGTCACATACCGGCAGAAAATCGGCCGGAATGGCAAACGTTTTTTCGGGTCGTCCCGACGCCTGCGTCCCGACGTTACAAGCGCAGACTTGCGAAACGTCATCAAAATAACGAAGTGGTGGGCCATGATGGGATCGAACCATCGACTCCCCGCTTAAAAGGCGGGTGCTCTACCACTGAGCTAATGGCCCACACTGGCTGGGGCGGCAGGATTCGAACCTGCGAATGTCAGCTCCAAAGGCTGATGCCTTTCCGCTTGGCGACGCCCCATCGTGGTGCGCCCGGCAGGACTCGAACCTGCAACCTTCAGATCCGAAGTCTGCAGCTCTATCCAGATTGAGCTACGGGCGCCTTCGGAATCACGCAATACGAGCTCCGCGAGGGAGCTCTGAGAAGACTTATCAAAAACGTTGGGGTGAATGAGGGGACTCGAACCCCCGACCTCCAGGGCCACAACCTGGCGCTCTAACCAGCTGAGCTACATCCACCGTCTTGTCCCGTTCGTTGGTGCGCCTGGCAGGATTCGAACCTGCGACTCCCTGCTTAGAAGGCAGGTGCTCTATCCTCTGAGCTACAGGCGCACATGGAGCGGGTGATGGGAATCGAACCCACGTTTCCAGCTTGGAAGGCTGGAGCTCTACCATTGAGCTACACCCGCTCGTAGCCTTGCCCTCGGGTCTTTCTGGTTGCGGAAACGTCGCCCGGGCAACCGGACCTCCGACCCTGTCAGGGCATTTCGATTCTACAAGAAACATCAGCAAAGGTCAAGGACGGGGGACTTGCGGTGCTATCGGGCAGTGATCTTGTCACGACGGAAAGCGCAGGCGCAGGTTTCCTCCCCTATCGCACGGTCACGAACGGCGCGATTTTTGACAGGGTTTTCGGGCCAATGCCCGGAACGTTCAGCAGATCTTCTATCGATCTAAACGGACCGTTTTCGCGTCGGTACGTTATGATGGCCTGAGCTATGGATGGTCCTATCCCTGGAACCAAGTCTAGGAGCGAGCTGTCCGCCGTATTGACGTTCACGGGAAACGGGTTCTGAAGGCGAGCTGTACCACCCGTCCCGTTCGAAGTCGTCGCTCCGGACAACCCGCCGCCCGGCGACAGTTCACCTTTAGCCGGTATGTAGACCTTTTCCCCGTCGGACAGCACCTGGGCCAGGTTCACCGAATCTAAAGCCGCGTCCTGCCGCGCCCCGCCCGCCATCTCCACAGCTTCATAAACTCGCTGGCCGTCCCTGAGCTTGTACACCCCGGGGTTTTTGACGGCTCCTGCAACGTGTACGACGATTTCCGCCGGCGGTTCCGAACCGTTCCCGTAGCCGGCGCCGCCCCGGTCCGGGCTAGGGTTGATCCCTTCCCCGGCAATCCCGGTGCGTCCGCCTCCGCCGTAATGGGAATCTCCGGCAACGGTCTCCTGGTGGGAACGGGTTATGATCTTCACCGGCTCCGGCATAATCGTCCTCCACCAGACCGTGCCCGTCCCGAGCAGAAAGAAGCCGATCAAGACGTATATGGCGAGGTCCACACGACGGTAAGTCACAGGCATATACTACCATAGCTCCCAGGTAACGGCAACTCCGATGTATGTATCCCTTTTCCCGATTAACTGACGCGACGAATTCAGGTAATGGACTCGAGGCGGGTTGTTTACAAGTCCTCGAGATCCCGGCACAGGCAATTGAAACCCTCCTAACAAACATCCACTTATCTCCGACATTTTATAAACGAGGTGAGTAGAGAGGCGGAACATTTTCGCCGCTATCTCGTCTTGGAACGGAGAAAGGATGTTTCAGCACATGCCCGAAGCCAAAGAACTGCCGTGCGGAGAGGATGACCGTGGCTCTGGGTAGCATTGCCCCGTGGAATCTACTGAGGTTTTCGCGCCGTGCGAAGGTAGCTTGTTCCGTGGCGTTCGTGTTTCTCGCTACGACGCTTCTCGGAAGCGGCGCTCACAGCGCCCGCACCGGTGAGCGTGCTCCAGGCGCCGAACAATCCGCTCAAAGGTCAGCGGGCATTGCGGGAAACCATTCTGGAGAGAACCTCCGGTTTTACAGGTGCTCCCTTGCCGACCCCGGTTACAAGCGAGCTTCCGATGACAGGAAATGCATCCCCAACGAACTCGGGAAAATCATGATCGTGATGTACCACGACATCCAGTCCGAAGAGAAAGAATGGGCAAGGTCCAGGGAGAACTTCCGAAAAGATCTGGAGCGATTTTATAGACAAGGATTCGTACTGATCAAGTTGAGTTCGTACCTGCGCGGAGAAATATCTGTGCCAGCAGGAAAAACGCCGCTCGTACTCACCTTCGACGACGCCACGCCCGGCCAGTTCCGGTTCGTGGAGAAGGATGGGAAACTCGTACCCGACCCCGACTGCGCCGTGGGGATCCTTCTGGATTTCTACAGGAAACACCCGGACTTCGGATGTGCTGCCACGTTCTTCATTGATTTCCCCGCGCCCTTTGGAGTGCCTTCTCAGGTCGAGCCCAAGCTCAGGTTCCTTCTGGAAAATGGGATGGAAATAGGAAACCACACGTACAATCACAGAAACCTGAGAAACTCGACCGCGGAGGAAATTGCGGAAGAGATCGGAAAGCTTGCCGCCGCCGTCAAAAATATATGCGGGTACGAGGTATGTTCCCTCGCACTTCCTTTCGGCGCGTACCCGCAGCACAAAGAAGCCCTGGCTTCGGGTGTATGGGAAGGCGTGGAGTATCAGAACCTGGGAGTCCTGTTAGTCGGCGCGGAACCTGCGCCCTCGCCTTTCTCCAGGCACTTCAGACCGCTGGCGATCCCGAGAATCCGCGGCTCCGAGGAGGAACTGTCAAAGTGGCTCGGGTATTTCCAGCGCAACCCCCGGGCCAGGTTCGTCTCGGACGGAAACCCTGACACCATTACTATCATCCAGGGTGATGAGGGAAACGTCGAGCGTGACCGGACCAGCGGGAAAAGGATCGTAGTATACAGGCGGAATACCGGAGACAGTAAAGCAGCGTCGCCATGTACTTCGCCGCTCTCGGGCTCCCCGGGACATTAAGCGGAGATGGTCTTCTACTGACGTTGACCTTCTGCTGACGTTGAGCTTCTACTGACGTACTACGCCAGAGGCACGCTTGCCATCATCGCCAGAGCAAGCCTTCGCTCCACGTCGGACCAGTTGACCAGGTTCCACCACGCCTCGATATAGTCCCGCCGCCGATTCTGGTAATCAAGATAGTAAGCATGTTCCCACACATCCAGTACGAGTATGGGAATGGTACCCCACTGGGTAAGATCTTCGTGCTTTTCAGCTTCAAGGACGTCTAGCCTGTGCCACGACGGATTGTAAGCCAGGACTGCCCAGCCCGACCCTTCAACCTGTTCGGCGGCGGCGCTGAACTGCCTTTGAAACGAGTCGAAACTGGGAAACACCCTTTTCAGTTCTGCCGTGAGGAGAGGGCCGGGTGTTCTCGGACCACCGGGAATCATGTTCGTCCAGTAAATGCTGTGAAGGATGTGCCCCGAACCGTTGAAGGCGATTTCCCTAGACCAGTACCTGATGAGCGAGACGTCCCCGGTTTTCCTGGCCTCGTCAATCCGTCTTTCCGCCTCGTTCAACCCGTTGACGTAGGATTGGTGATGTCGGGAATAGTGAAGCTCGAGGGTCCTTCGGCTGATGTATGGTTCCAGCGCGTCGTAGGAATATGGAAGTGGAGGTAGCTGGTGCCCGCCCATGGGAACCGGATTCATAAAGAAAAGCTCACGACTGGAAGACATCTGTCTTGATACCTCCTGGTCAGAGCAGTCCCCCCAAGTTCCCGGTCTCAGCCACGCCCGCGGTCGCGCCGGTCGACGGCGAACGCAGGTGCATGAGCCTATCACGGGCTGGGGCCCTTCCCTTGAGGGCAGCACAGTATATGAGGCAAACGAAGCACATGTTATGGGGACTGCGCACAGGAGATGTCTCCACTCCGAGGCGACCCTAACGTCCCGAAACCCGGACGGTCCGCCTCATTCGAAAGGCCTGTGAAGCGCTGACGACCGCGATGGCACTCAGCACAAACAGGGCACCGACAATTCCTCTCAGGGAGAGGGGTTCGCCGAGAAAGAAATATCCGATAACATATGCGGCCAGCGGCTCAGAGAGCGCGGCGATGGAGCCCCGGGTCGCTTCAACTTTATTGATTCCGTCCGCAAACAGCACGAAAGCAGCCGTCCCCGGCCCGAGACCCATCAGGGCGAAGTGAAAGAGGCTTTTCGGCCAGGCCGCGGGAAGGACCCTTATGAACTCGGCGATACCGCCCCGCCACAGGGTGAGAACGCAGAAAAGGGCAGACCCACCAAACGCCATGGTCCAAAAGTTCAGAGGAACGGGCCCGTATTTCCGTCCGAGCTTCTTGTAGACGACCGTCTGAGCCCCGTAAGAGGCACCTGACAGGAGACCGGCCACAAATCCGCCGGGCGAAACCGTTAGAGCCCCCTCTTCTTCGCCAAGGCCCGAAATCAAAATAACGCCCAGAAAGGCCATAAATAACGCAATCAATTTCTCTCTGGTGACTTTCTCGCCGAGAAATAGAAGGGAAGTGGCGAGAACGAAGAAGGGGGCGGTGTAGTTCAGGGTAACCGCAACCGCTACCGTCGTCGTCGAGAGGGCGTAAAAGTAAGTGAGCTGCGACACCATCACAGCGAGCACGCCGAGCATAAGGAAGGCGACGACGTCGGCCCCGTCCGGCACAAGCTTTTCGCGTTCCATCTGACGCTGGGAAACGCTCGCCGGAGCAAGCTGCCTTATCCCGTCGCTGCCCCGGGCAAACTTGCCCGGCGTATACCCTTCCGGTGCCGCGCTCCGATAGAGGGACCTCCTGGCAAACCTTCGAGCCGGAGCGCCGTGCCCCCTGTACCATTTAACGAGCAACCACAGCCCCATGAAAGCCGTGGAAAACAACGCTCTACCCAGGACAATATCCCACGGGCTCCAGCCCAAACTACTCAGGAACCGGACAAAGGGGCCGGTGGTCGCCCATATTACACCGGCCCCCACTATTTCGACATAACCGGTCAAGGAAACCTGGCCTCTTCCCCGTAGACGTTGTCCCCCGCGGTAAGCGGCATAGCCTCCCGTAAAGCCAACCCGTCGCCGCTTAGGCGAGGGCAGTAAAACCCGCGAGCCTACACGATGGCTTCTATCGTGCTACGCATCTTGACAGTAGTGTACACGGCAATCGGGAAAAACACCAGCACGAACATGGCATAATGAGCGATTTCGAACAGTGCTTTGGACAAGGCAAATGACAAAGCAGCGTACACGGCAAAGAAGGCGAGGTTCAGAACGGTGAATACCCTGAGTTTGGGCAGGAAATCCACATTCGTTTCCCGGGCACGAGCCATCTTGGCCAGGAACCCAAAATAAAGAGCGAAGGCCAGGTAGTCCAGGGCACCCAGGAAGTTACCCGCGACCCTTCCCGTTTCGACACCGGCCCACAGATTGACCACACTGGGGATACCCCAGCTCCCCAGAGGCCAGAGCAGATCCACGGGGGAAAACCACAAGAATATGTCCAGCACCGAGTGGGTTATGGCGCCGACACCAAGCCCGAGGGCCATACCTTTCCCTCGTCCGCGCAGGAATAACCATCCCAACAGCATGAGGGGAACGATCACCACAAGGCTGTGGGTCGCCGTCCGGTGCATCCTCATGGCCAGACGAGAGTCGAACAGAAAGGTGATGGCCAAGGGCAAAAGGTCCGCGTCTGGAAGGATGTTGCCCAGAACGAAACCGAAGATCGTAGCCTTTTTTAACTCTGGTTTGGACCCTGACTTGGACGTCTCCCCCCTCTCGGACGCAGAATCGGACGCAGAAGACCCGGCTTTGGAGGAACCACCGCTAACCGCCCGAGCAACCGCTAATCCCAGAATTCCGTGAAACCCGGACTGAGCCACCGCAAATCAACCTCCTCCTACACTTTGAACTCGTTGGACTCTCCGGCCCTGTCATGCCTGTCCGCTTTGTTCCGCTTTGTGCTGCGATTTCGTAGGCCGAGAATTCGGTACCGGTCCGGGACCCAACTTCACTTCCCCGAAATCGTCACACCCGAAACCGCAACCCATGGAAACACAGCATATCCGTAGTTCACGCGCTCCCGGGACACGGCCCGGACGTTCCTGTAACATTCAGCCAGATTGCCCGAAATCATCGTTTCGCTTATGGGATATTTCACCTGGCCGTTTTCGATGAAGTAGCTGTTCTTCGCGACTCCAGAGAAATCGCCATTCTCGTTGGGATTGCCTCCTGAGAACCTGACCAGAAGCAATCCCCGGTCCACCGATTTCACCATCTCATCGAGGGGCGTCTCGCCCGGGTCCACCACATACGCGCCACCGTCGTTGACCGCCCTCGTCTTTCCGGTTTTCCTCGAGCCGTACAGGCTCAAGAGGAATGTCCTGAGGAAGCCCCGGTCGACTATGGTGCTGTTTTGGGCCGAATATCCGTCGGACGTTATGAAGTAGCCATCGCATATCTCGTCTGATACGGGCCGGGCATGGAGGCTCAAGAGCGGACTTGCGATGAGCTGGTTCAAACTGTCCTTATAAACGCTCGTGCCCGATATGAGGGCGCGGTCTCGTATGGAATCGTCCAGGAACGCAAGCATATCACCGAGGCAGTCCGGCGCAATGATCACATCACCGGTGAACTTGCCGGGAACAGGACGGGTATGAATCTGTTCGGTAGTCTCGAGCATCAATCTGTCGATGGAGCCGCACTCGATGAGGGGCGTGCGAAGGTCCCTCATGGCCACGGAAGTGCCGTTGAACGACGACACCTTCCCATCCTCCTTGGCCGAAAAAACCGCCGTGCAGTGATACACACCCTTGAGGGCGGAAAAATCGACCCCGTTGGAGTTAACCACGTAGGTGTCTTCCCGCGTAAAATCGAGGAAGGCCTGTAATAGAAGGAGTGCGGGATATCGTTCCCTGATGGTCTCGAGGAGCTCTTTCATGCGGTAGTACATATTGTCCCGGTCGGGCGATTCGCTTCCGCTCACAAACCTGGCAGCCGGCTGGCCTTCGGCCATATCGTTAGCCTCATCCGGTACGGAAGCTTGCGCGATGGCCAGGGCTTCTGCAGCTCCCCGTTTCACCGAATCGGGGTCGGATTTGTTTATGGTGGTGCTACCCTTTTTCCCGTCCTTTATGGCGATGAGCCTGATGTGTGTGTCAAAGGTGGTCCTCAACAGGCTCATTTCTCCCGATATGACGTTCAGTTCGTGTTTTTCGATTCGAGTGAGGTGACACTGGGCTTTGTCCGCGCCGGCCTTGAGAAGGGCATCCACACCGTACTCCGCAGCTTTCCTGGGATCGTTCATCCTTACCTACCTCCTATCGTCACCCGGCACTTTATCGCCGGGCCACCCATCCCCACCGGGATATTCTGCTTCTTGCCACACATCCCGTGGCTTAACCACTTCATTTCGTTGGAAACCATGCTCACCGTCTTGAGCATGTCAAAGGCTACCCCTGAAATGGTTGTGTCCTTGATCGCCCGACGGAGCTTGCCGCCCTTGATCTCGTACCCGAGAGTTACACCGAACATGAACTCGCTGGTCAGATCGGCCTGGCCGTTGGAGGGTTTTATGAGGTAATACCCGTCATCAACCGAGGCGATCATGTCTTCGAGTTTGCTCGTGCCGGGGAGGATGGCCGTGTTCCTCATCCGTATCAGCGGTTCGTCGGAGAAGAGGAACGCCCGGGCGTTGCCCTTCGGCTCGGCTCCGAAGTGCCGGGCGCTCTCTTTGTTGTGCAGAAAACTCTTGAGCACCCCTTTCTCGATGATAACCACATCCTCGGCCCTGGTTCCCTCGTCGTCGACGTAAACAGGCACCGGACACGTTTGACCCAAAGCTGTGTTGGCGAAGTCCACGAGCGTGACGAGAGGGCTCGCCACTTCCTTACCGATCCAATCCCCTGCCACCGACCCACCCATAACGAGGTCAGCTTCGCAGGTGTGCCCGATCGCTTCGTGGGCGAGGATACCCGCGAGTTCCGCGTCGAGCACGCACGTCTTGACCCCCGCCTCGGCGAAGACTCCCTCGCTCTTTTTCATGAGGTGCTCGTACTGGCGTTCAATTCCTTCCCAGAGTGAAGAGGGCGATTCAAAGACATCCTCAAACTGCCCCAGACCTCCGTAGCTGTCCATCAGTTCCACAGGTGCGCCGTCCTTTTCAACGGAGAGCAGGATGTGAATCTGGCTTCTGGGAATCATGGAATGAGAATACGAGCCGTCCGATGTCAGAAGCGTCTTCTCCATGTCCAGACATCTCAAAATCACAGTCCTGCTGGCCAGTTTCGGGTACCTTCGGGCTATCTCGTCGTCGATCTGGCGGACGAACCCCACGAGCTCCTTCTGACCCAGTCTCTGCTTTTTCGTAGAAAAGTCGTTCTCCGACGAAACCACGCTGACCGGTAACGGACCTTTCTCTCTGCGCTCTCTCGAATCGAGAAACAAAGCGTTCTCGGTGGCCTGTTTTATCACCGCGACGATGGCATCCTGGGTCAATTCGGGGCTCGAAGCAAAACCCCACGAGCCGTTGTGATAAGCTCTCGCCGAGACACCGCTGGTAGCCGAACGCACGTTCACTGTATTGCTGCCTTTGACGAAAGATATCTGGATAGTCCTGTTCTCCTGTACCCGCAATTCGGTATAGGTCTTGAATAATCCCGCGTACGCCTTAAGGTCCAGACGGTCCAAACAGAACCCCTCCTTCGTTTCGGGCTTTGCCGGATATCCTCCCGGTGAGTACTCGAGTTGCCTCTGGGAGAGCACATCCGCCCACCGACATAGGCTGTTCTTCGCCGAGCCGGAAGCTACCTTCTGTGCGAGGGAGAATTTGGACACTCAGCGCCAGGGGGTGCTTTGAGGACGGTAGCGGCAACGAACGAGTAGCAGCAATTAATCCCGTCGGCCAATCAATCTCTCGGCAAAACCGGAACGCTGACCAGATGCGGCCTCCCTCGCAGACTTGTCGTCAGTTCGAGCGCGCAGTTTCGGGATCGTGCTACAACAGCCTGGTGCCAAAGCCGTCTTTGCTCGCGCTGTTGTCGTAAATCTCCTTGATGTGAACGATGTACGCAGGCCGAGACGCCCATCTTTCTTTGTTAGGCTTGTGATAGACATCGTGCTGAGCATTTAGGAACATGTGATAAGGGCCGTCCTCGAAGATCTCGATTTCGCCGCGTACTTCGAAACTCACCACCGGCGGTTCGAAAAAGACCAGAGTCACCGCCTTATTTGACTGGAAGTTGACCCAGCTGTGCTCACGTGCCAACTCCAGCGACCCCAGTATGGAGAAGTCCAGGCGCGTTTTCGCCTCCGGAGACCAGATGTGGGTGACCAGAAGCTTCAAACCTTCTTGCGAGTAACCTTCGCGCCATCCGGAGTCTATGTGACGAAGGTAGGCGTCCAGGGTCTCCTGCAGGTATTCCTTTTTGGGCACGAAACCCACGCCTTTCACCGACCCGTTGAGCCCCGCGGGTCCGTTGGAGATGAACACGGGGTTGTGCCGGGTAAAGCTCAAAAACAACGTTTCCGGCTGCACCTTCTCACCGGCAGCCAGCTTCCGGACCATGGTGGCCCGGTCTTCATAGGCCCACTTAAAGAACTTTTGCGGTAACTCGAAGTTGCTCATGTGAATACCCATCCCCTTAACTGGCTGTTAAGCAAGGTTGATTCCTGACAGCCGGCAGGCTGCCAGATGTTTTCTTCCTGCAGGGGGCCTTCTCCTTTGCCGAGAAAGCGGCTGACTCCAGTCCACCCATCGCGATCTTCGTCGTTGTTTTCGCGGGGGTGAACGAAAAACGCCTGTGTTGTTGCGCCTGTGCTGAAGAGATGCTATAGTATGAGGTGCCACGGTGGGGCCGTAGCTCAGTTGGGAGAGCGCTTGAATGGCATTCAAGAGGTCGTGGGTTCGACTCCCATCGGCTCCACCAGCGTAAGGCCCAAATCAGTCTGGCTCTTGTTCTTTTTTGACAGCTATCTGACAGCTACCATATCTGACAGCTACCAGAGTTGCTGGTCGCTGCGCCGTTATCGAAAAGTTTCTCCACCGCCTTTGCGACCTGCTACAGCATATTGGGAAGGACGTGTGAAGAAGTGCCCAGTGTAGAACGAAGATCCCAAGTACCCGCAAGACGGGCACATCCAGAACCATTCGCGGACGAGCTTTCACCGGATTCACCTCCACGTTAGTCTGACGTACGCCCACCTTCCCTGGTTTCCGCTTCCAGTATTGAAATGCGACAACTTCCCTGTAGGCGTCTTTACCGTGAGCAGCTGCGGGACTCCGCCCCGAACTAGGTGACGGTTATTGCTCCCGCCGACGAATAAGGTACATGTGAGAGACTCCCGTGTTTTCGTCGTATGCCATCGCGAGGATGCCTCGCTGAGGTTTGGAGTCCCGTAAGCAAGCGGGTTGGGGCGCGTTGTCGGCAACGAACACCATCATGCCGTCCGGTACCGGTAGCGGGTGTTGTGTGACGGAGCCCGTCTTGGAGTCTATCACCATGTATGAGGGCCTTCCGTGGGCATACGTAAGCATCACGCAGGTTTCTCCCTGGTGCGGGGCGTCTTCACCCACACTCTGGGTTCCTTGCCAAAGGACTTTAGGATCAACGCCCAGGTATACGGGATAGGGAAAAGGAACGCCGCAAGAGGCAGGGCAAAAAGCCCCAGAACCACCAGGAGATTTCGCATGACCCCGTCCGGCTTCAGCGTGCTATCAAAATATGGCCGGTATCTCAAGAACGCATAAAAGGTGAAGGAGAGATACACGACTGAGAAACCACCCACAATTAACCTGACGACCGGAGGCACCGCGGTCTCATCCAGAAGGTGCCTGAATTGGAGAAATAGCGCGGTCGGCGGAACAAGGGTGGCCGCCTGATAAACGACCCACTCAAACTGACCTTTCATGATCAGGCGAAAGATCAATTCTCTCTGTTCTCTCTCGGAGACATACCTGAGGTCGGCCACTTTCGAAACTACCTGCAGGTGCCCTGTCGCCCACCGCAGGCGCTGGCGGAAAAACGCCCGGAAGTTGGGAGGCGTCTGTTCGCTGGAGTGATAGGGGAGGTATTGAGGCCACGCTCCTTTCAGAAGGTAAGCCCGGGTCCCAAACTCCAGATCCTCCGTCAGGATATCGTGATCCCATCCTCCGACCTCTTCGAGTAGCTTTCGCTCGACGAAGAGATTGGTCCCTCCGACGAAAGGAAGGGTCTTGAAGAGCCAGGGCAGATACCAGTCGTGGGCCACTGCCTGATAGAGACTAGCTATCCTGCAGAAAGGGCTCATCTTGTAAAAGTTCCGTACCTGGAACACCGGCCCCTGAAGTATGCGGGATTTCTGTGGATCCAAAAGGTACCTGTAAGCAACGAACAGTAGGACGTCCGTATGGGGTCTAGATTCAGCGTCATAAAATCCGCAGATCTCGCACCTGCGATCCACGAACCTCAGACCCCAGTTCAAGGCCCTTCCTTTCGTGGACTTGACGACTCTACCGGTAAGGCGGCCATGAAGACTACCGTCAAAATCGTACGGTACCGAGACGTGCTTGATGCGTGGGGCCGGCACCCCGCCTAAAGAAGCAGCAACCTTTTCCACAACTTCCTGGGTAGTAGGGAAGAGCTGCACCAGGGACTCGTCCAGAACTCGTGCCAGTTCTTTCCTGGGAATAGACCGGACCCTGGCGAGGAAGGATTTCTCACCGCTGTCCGAAGATGCTAAAGGTGAATGGCTGATATTTCCGGTCCCGGCTACGGTGCTCCAATCCAGACTGTAGAATGCTTTCAGCACCTCTCGGGCAAGAGCAACATTTGAGTCGCAGGAGCATACCGGCGCATTCAGGCTTGTATGGTCCTCTCCCCCGCGTCGCTCTCTCCCGAACGGCTTTTTATCTTTGAGGGTCTCGCATAATTCGTACAAGCCGTCAGCATCGCCGTTCTGCGCAAAAGACGCCAGGACGTAAAGCAAGAGAGACTCAAGCTGGCGGGTCTCCTCGCTGGACAAAGGTTGTTCACCCCGGTTCTTCCTTCCGCTCAGAAGAGAAAGTCCCACAGAGAGGATCTTCTTTCGCAATGCTTTAGCCGCTATTTTTTCCTTTTCGTCTGTAATGACGATTATCTCGTACCTGTCTTCGGGGTACTTGAGTTTCGCGAGATGCCTTACGGTGTTCTCTATGACATCGCTCTCGTTTCTTGCAGGCACCAAGATACTTATGAAGGGAAGTTCTCGTCCGATCTTGCAGGCAAGATCTCTGACGCCAGCCACCGATAGAGACGGCCTCTTTCCCCAATAGTTTTTCTCGCTGTACCTTTTCCAAAAATAAAAGCGCAGGAACAGGAAGAAAAATGTGACATACGTAGTAAAAACCAACAAATAGAGCGTCCTCGCAATATCCATATCCAACACCTTCCTGAACGATACAAGGTAGACCTACCTTTAGCCCCCGTCAAGTAGATTGTGGCTCTGGGTCAAGAATTGTGGGATTGCATGTAATCAGCTACGACCACACGAAAGCCTTGGGCACATCCCCGCCCGCTACCTGGAAACGGTCGGCATAGGCCGGTGTGTCGCATGACCTGAACGAGTACACATCCTTTTCCCCTAAAACCCGCGGTGTTATACTGATCGAGTATCATATGCTGTTCTGCTAGTGCATTTATGAACCAGTTCGAGGAGGCAATTCCCCTGGACAGGCAACATTCTCGACAGGACTTTACAGAGGGCAGTATCCCGAGGCACCTCATAACGTTTGCCATACCCATGTTCCTCGGGAACGCCCTTCAGGCCCTGTATAACACGGTTGACAGTATCTGGGTCGGCCAGTTCTTGGGAAGGAACGCCCTCGCGGCCGTCTCTGTCAGTTTCCCGGTCATCTTCGCCACCATCGCCGTAGCTATGGGGATAACCATGGCTACAACCGCTCTCGTCGCACAGCATGCCGGTGCCAAGGATATGCCCATGGTCAGGAAAACCGTGACGAACTCCCTGCTCATAACGGCAGCTCTCGGCGTCGTGTCGAGCATTGTCGGCGTTTCGCTGCGAATACCGCTCCTTCGCCTCATCAGGACTCCCCCGGAAGCAATAGCGCAAGCCCAGTCCTACCTCGGTATCGTGATGGCAGGTATCACAGCGACATTCTTCTACAACGCCGTGTCGGCCATCCTCCGAGGGCTAGGCGATTCCCGCACCCCGCTTATCTTCCTGACCTACGCGACCGTCCTCAACATTATCTTGGACCCGCTGATGATTTTCGGTGTCTGGCCTTTCCCGCGAATGGGGGTTGCCGGAGCCGCTCTTGCAACGGTGATCGCTCAGGCGCTTTCCGCGTTCCTGGGAATCCGGCACATGGCCAAGACCGGCCTCATCAAGTGGGAGAGGGAGGAATGGGCGCTTGACGGGCAAATCGTGAAGCAGACCTTCGGGATCGGACTCCCCGCAGGCATTCAGCAGATCATCGTCTCTATGGGAATGCTCACGGTTACCTCGCTCGTCAACAGGTTCGGCGCGGTGGTCACCGCAGCCTTCGGCGTTGGGGGGAGGCTTGACCAGTTCGTGACAATGCCTGCGATGACCGTGGGTCTTTCGGTCACGGCTCTGGTCGGTCAAAACCTTGGTGCCCGCAAGTTCGACAGGGTCAGAGAGGTTGTACGGTCCAGCGTATTGCTGACCGTTGCCATAACTGGCGCGATCAGCATAATCGTATTAGCGATCCCGCAGGTCCTCCTGCGGATGTTCACGTCCGACGGCGCGGTGATAGTGGAGGGTACGAAGTACCTGCGGACCCTCGGCTTCGCCTACATCCCGATGGGGTTGATGTTTACCCTGGCAGGAATCCTGAGAGGAGCCGGCGATACCGTCCCGTCCATGATAATTTCTCTCGTGACCCTTTGGGGCGTCAGGGTCCCCGCAGCCCTCTTCCTGTCCAGAATATTCGGCAGCGAAGGTCTTTGGCTCGGAATGGCCGTGTCCCCGGTAATGGGCTCACTGCTGAACTATGCCTACTACCTGTCGGGACGATGGAAAAACCGCGTCTTAACGCGGAGCACCTTCCGGAGAGAGGATCTGCCAGTGCCGGACATACAAGACTAAGTTTTCCGTCCAAAACGCTCCTCATTCCTTTCAGTAGCGTCCTTCAGCCAGCGAAGCCCTTGAGTGTTCAGATTAGATCTTTCCCCTCGTGGATGAGCACCCACGCCAGACGAATCACCTACTTTTCCTTTTCGATTCTGAAGGAATTTTGTAGTTTGACGCGAATATACGAACACATAGAAGCATAAACGAACGCACTCGAAAACGGATTCAGTAAAAAACAAACCGGGAAGGAGACATCCATGTTCGCTGAGGAACGTCAAATGCTCGTTCTGAAGCTGCTCGAAGAGAGAAACAGCGTAACCGTGAACGAGCTGAGCGAGGCGCTGCGGGTCACGGAAGCAACCGTTCGCCGGGACCTCAACGCGCTCCAGGCGCGGGGCCTCGTTATCAGAACACATGGCGGCGCCATCCTTCCCCCTGCGACCGGTTTTGAGCCCACGTATTCTGAAAAAGAGGACCGTTACTTCGAGGAAAAGCAAAAAATCGGGCGCAAAGCCGCGGAGCTCATAAAGCCGGGCGAGACGATAATCCTCGATGCCGGTACAACTACGCTTCACGTAGCCAGGCATCTAGGGGGAAAACGCGGCATTACGGTGATTACCAACGCGCTCAACCTGGTCCACGAACTTGCTCGAATTGAGGGTATCGAGGTGGTGTTCACCGGGGGAACCGCGCGGTTCAACACTATGGCCCTCGTGGGCCCGATCGCCCAGGAGACGCTCAGGAACTTCCACGCAGACAAGGTCTTCCTTGCGGGAAACGGCATATCCCTCACCCACGGACTCACGACCCCAAGCGTCCTCGAGGCATATATAAAACGGGCCATGGCAGACGCGGCCCGTGAGGTCATCGTTGTGGTAGACCACAGCAAGTTCAACGTCGTCACCGCCACAAAGGTGCTGCCACTCAGTCGCATCCACAAGATAATCACCGACGACGGGTTACCTGCCAACGTGCGGCTGGAGTTCGCTGCGGCGGGGGCTCAGATTCTCGTTGCTGGGGAAGACGATACTGAAAGGCCAAGGAGTGAAGGGTCCCGTGCGTGATTCAAGATTCAAGATAACGACCGTAACACCGAATCCCGCTCTCGACAAGGTCTTGTGGATCGACGGATTCCAGACCGGCAAGGTCAACCGGGTTGTAGAGATGCGGGTCGACCCCGGCGGCAAGGGCATCAATGTGTCGCGGTTCCTTTCCAAACTCGGAAAGCACACCAGGGCAACCGGGTTCATGGGTCGGGGACACGCGCCGTTTCTCATCGAGCAACTGTCCCGGGAATCCATAGAAACTGATTTCGTGGACGTGTCCGGATACGTCCGGATGAACTTGAAGATTATCGACAGGGTAAACGGTTGTGAAACCGAGATCAACGAACCAGGTCCGGCGGTATGTGAAGCGGAGGTCAGCGCTCTTGAAGACAAGGTACGGCTCTCCTGCGAAGATTCGAGCGTCATCGTATTCGCCGGAAGTCTGCCGCCCGGGTGCCCCACCGACCTCTACTACCGCCTCATCGCGCTCGCGAACCAACGGGGGGTGCGCACGATCCTCGATGCCTCTTCCGACGCCTTACGCGAAGGACTCAGAGCTGCGCCGTTCCTCGTGAAGCCCAATCTGCAAGAACTGGAAGAACTATTCGGCACCAGGTTCCAACGGGACACGGAAATCATCGATGCCGCTCGAGAGATCGTTCGCTCGGGAGTGAAGATCGTGGTCGTGTCCATGGGGAGCGACGGGGCGATAGCCGTAGCAAGAGGCTGGTCCGTCGGAGACTCGGCCGGGGAAGGAGCACCCGCGAAAGGCTCGGCCGTGCCGGTCCGCGCGTGGAGGGCCTTCGCTCCGGAGGTCCGGGTCGGTAATACGGTGGGAGCTGGGGACGCCATGGTGGCAGGCCTCGCCGCTTCGCTTGCCCGATGTGATGACATCGCCACAGCACTCAAATTTGCCGTCGCTGCGGGCTCCGCCGCTGCTTCAGACCCTGGAACTGGGCAGTATTCGGTTGAATTGGCTCGGCATCTTCAAAGCGAAGTCGTCCTGACGCAGGTGTCGTCGTGATGTGGCAGTCGCGCGGCTCCGGTTGAGCCTGACACTGGCTCTCGCCGGGACGCAGTCATGTGGGAGGAAGACCCCGTGAGGATCCAGGATCTTCTAACAAGAGACCTGATTTGCATGAACCTTCAAGGCTCTACCAAAGGCGAGGTTATCCGAGAACTCGCGGAGATGCTGGATAGCGCAGGTAAGCTCAATTCGCTTGAGGGGTACATTGCTGCCGTTTACGAACGCGAGGCACTCGGATCCACGGGCGTGGGCCTGGGCGTGGCGATCCCGCACGGCAAGTCGGCTGCTGTACGGGAACCCGGGGTGGCCTTCGGTAAGTCCATCAAGGGTATCGACTTTCAGTCTATAGACGGGACTCCCGCCCACCTCATATTCATGATCGCCGTTCCGGACTCCGCGGACGACCAGCATCTCAGGATACTGGCAACTCTGTCCAGGATGCTCATCCACGAGGACTTCCGGAAGGCGCTCATGGCGGCACGTTCCGCGGAGGACGTATTTGCGGCGATTCAGGCTAAAGAAGCGGAATGGGCTGGACCGTGACGGTCACAGCAATGTGCCGCAGGGAGCGTCCCATAAGGGGTGAGATCCCATCTTTGAAAGGGGGAGAAAACGAACATGAAGATAGTGGGCGTTACAGCGTGTCCCGCAGGCATTGCTCACACTTACATGGCCGCAGAAGCGCTCGAGAGAGAGGCGAAGGCCCGCGGATTCCAGATCAAGATCGAGACACAGGGGTCGATGGGTGTTGAGAACGAGCTCACCGCGCGCGAAATCGCCGAGGCGGATGTGGTCATATTCGCGGTGGACATGAAAGTCAGCGGAGCACAAAGGTTTGACGGGAAACTGGTCGTTTGGGCCGGAGTCGCCGAGGCAATACGAAATCCCGGTTCAGTCATAGACCGCGCCATTGAAGAGCTGCAAAACGCGTCTGGCAAGAGTTTGCAGGAGGAGGTGGTAAATGGAGAACGCGTCCGGCCGACTTCAGAATCACCGCAGTCCGGAGGCAACCCCTCCTCCGGCGATGAGCCTCAAGGGGAAAACCAAAATCCCAAAACCAAAAGGAGGTCGTTGTTGGGATGGCTTCGAAGGGAGCAGGCATAAGGACTAGTCTCATGACGGGCGTGTCGTACATGATCCCGTTCGTCACCGCCGGCGGTATCCTCATAGCTCTTTCGTTCGCCGTGGGCGGTTACGAAGGGTTCAAGGTCCAGGGTTCCGTCGCCGACTATCTCATGAGGATTGGTGGCACCGCGTTCGGCCTGATGGTGCCCGTCCTTGCGGGATTCATCGCATTCTCCATCGCCGACCGTCCGGGAATCGCTCCCGGTTTTATCGCCGGGCAAATCGCCGTAACGGTCGGCGCAGGATTCCTTGGCGGCATCATTGGCGGTTTGATCGCCGGGTATGTGGCCAACTGGATAAAGAACTGGCCTGTTCCAAAGGGATTGTCTCGTTTGATGCCCGTGTTGATCATCCCGCTTGTCGCCTCTCTCATCGTCGGCCTGTTGATGCTGCTCGTGATCGGTCAGCCGGTAAAGGCCCTCATGGACGCCCTAACCAACTGGCTGAGGGGTATGAGCACGGTGAACCGGGTAATCCTGGGGATCATCCTCGGCCTGATGATGGCGTTCGACATGGGCGGGCCGGTTAACAAGGTCGCCTACACCTTCGGGCTGTCAATGATATCCGCCGGCATCTTCGAGCCGCACGCTGCCATCATGGCTGCCGGCATGACCCCGCCGCTTGGAATGGCGCTGGCGACCGTCCTCGCACCCAAAAAGTATACCGAGCGTGAAATCGAGGCTGGCAAGACCGCCTGGATCATGGGCATTTCGTTCATCACAGAAGGCGCAATCCCGTTCGCGGCCGCTGATCCGCTGCGGGTCATCCCGTCCATCATGACCGGGTCGGCAGTAGCCGGTGCACTCTCAATGGCCTTCGGCTGCACGCTTCGTGCACCGCACGGGGGCATCTTCGTCGTCCCAATGATCGGGAGGCCGTTAATGTATCTCGTGGCCCTTATCGCAGGAACGGTTGTAACCGCGGTCATGGTGAATCTGCTCAAGAAAGAAGTGACTGCTGAGGTCAAGGCAGCCGACGCGGCATAGACTACGCAGCTCGATGCATACCCCGGACGTCTGCGCGCTGTGAACGGTTTACCGGTGGGTCGCACGGCGTCCGGGGCTCAATTTTCCCCGAATTATTATTGTCGAAGAATCACTCACATCCTCCCTACGGCAGACTTCTTCCGTATCCCCAATGCCTTTTCCAAATCGATGGCGTGATTCTGCTCCACGAGTACGATGTTTCTTATCTTCTGGGCGGAGTCGTATAGACCGGCCGATTCCAGCTGCTCGACTCGCTCGAGATATCGGGCGATGGCGTCGTACTCGGCCTGGAGGTCCTGTCTCAGCATTTCCACGTTGTCCTCCGAAGTCAGCCTCTGGGCCACCTCCACAGTAGGTGTACCGCCGAGATAATTTATGAGGTCCGCAAGGATGACGGCGTGCCCGTGCTCATCCTGGGCATGTTCCAGTTCCTCCCTGATGACCCACGCATATTCCGGCCCGGTCAGCACCGCTGCATGCTGGATATATTGAATCATTGCGGCGTACTCGTACATCAAATCGAGGTTCAGACCGTCCAGGATCTCCTGTCGTTGTCTTGGCGATATATTTCTAACTCGTATCTGCTCATCCCGTCCCAGCAATCCAGACACCCCCGGTCCTTTGACGAAATACAATTGCCGTAAACATCGTATTCCCTTCCCCCGAACGTGGTGACCTGCGCCCAGGCGAAGAGAGGTGAAGACGGGTTCTGAACACACGCCCCCGATATGTCCCACTGCACCCGGTCGCAATTGGAGACGAATACCGGGATCATGCAAAGACCCATGTAAAGACCACAGTCTCTCAGGGAGTTCCAGACAGACGGTACCCCAATACCACAAGGAGCTGTGAAGGGCGGCGTTGAAACGAAATGCACATGACCGCGACCGGTCAGCGATATTGGTCTATATCCTGGAGGCGTAAGAAGTGATCTCATCGCAAACGTCCTGGTTTCTCACAGGCGGACGGATTTACACAATGGGACCGCATCGACTCGTCGACAGCATCCTGATTCTCGAAGGAAAGGTGAGCCTGGTCGGCTCGGAGGATTTCCTGCGTCAGTACGTGCCTCCCGGCGTTCCCGAACTGAATCTCAAGGGAAAAAGCGTCTTCCCCGGGTTTTGCGATAGCCACATGCACTTCCTGGGGTACGCCATGAGTTTCCGCAGGGTGAACCTGCACGGGGTGAAAACGCTGGAAGAAGCGCTCAGCCGGGTGGCAGATGCGGTATCCCGGGCCAGACCGGGTGCCTGGGTGACCGGAGGTGGCTGGGACAAGAGCCTGTGGGGCGGCTTTCCGTCCCGTTACGACCTCGACCGGGTCGCACCGGAAAACCCCGTAGTTTTGTCCAGCAAAGACGGCCATAGTTCCTGGCTCAACAGTATGGCCCTCCGTCTCTGCGGGCTCGACCGGAACACCCCTGACCCCGACGGTGGGAGCCTTCTCAGAGACGAACGTGGGGAACTCACCGGAATCGTCCAGGATAGGGCGCAGGAACTGGTATCCAAATTCGTGCCCGAACCGGCTGTAGAAGAGAAACTTCAGGCTTGCGCCGATGCGGTGCCCCGACTGTGGAAGCTCGGAATAACGGCGGCGCACGTCTCCGAGGATCTCACCTTCATGGGCATAGCCAGAAAACTTCACGACGAGTACGACCTCCCCTTCAGGTTTGCGATCATGCCGTACTCCGGTGCCCTTCCCGTTCTCGAATCCCTGGGTATACGGCAAGGTTACGGCGACGACTGGGTGTGGCTGGCCCAGATCAAGATGTTCAAGGACGGTTCGCTCGGTTCATCCACCGCGCTCCTGTTCGAATCCTACGAACACTTGCCTGGATATTGCGGCCTTGAAGTTACAACCGATGACCAGCTTTCAAATCTCCTGGAACGGTGCGTTGAGACCGGCTTCGGAGCAGCTGTTCACGCGATAGGGGACAAAGCCGTATCGAAAACCCTGGACACCATCGAACGGTACATTGCCCGTTCAGCTGCCCGGGGCATTCGCCACAGAATCGAACACGCCCAGATGGTGAGGAAAGAAGACCTGCCGCGCTTCTCCCGGTTTAACGTCATAGCTTCGGTGCAACCTTCCCACGTAGTGGCTGATAGATACATGGCCGATAGAGAGTGGGGACAGAGATCGAGACAGGCGTATCCCTTCGCGAGCCTGAAGAAGAACGGAGCTATGCTGGTATTCGGTTCCGACGCGCCGGTCGAGGTGCCCGACCCGCTTTTTGGAATCCACTGCGCGGTGAACAGAAGCTTGCCCGGAGAAGGACCCGAACTCCAGTGGCACCCGGAGGAAAAAGTCCCGGTAATTGAGGCGATCGAGGCTTACACGCGCAACCCGGCCTATGCTGCCGGTAGAGAAAACACCCTGGGAGAGCTGGAACCGGGCAAGTGGGCAGACTTCGTCGTTCTGGGCGCCGACCCGACGCAGGTCCCGGAGCACGAAATATGGGCGATTCCCGTCGAAGCAGTATGCGTCGGAGGCCGCTTTGTAATCGGCCCCTGAGTCCAGCACTAAGGAGAAAAGAAATAAGGAGAAAGGAGCGCTATGCGCTCCAGAATGCCACCTTTCTCGCACAATCCGGGACGAACGACGGGAGGGACCAAGAAGACCCCGGAGCCTCAATCGGCTTCGGCTTGGCGAACTTCGACCTTCGCCGCGTCGCCCCACAGGCGCTCCAGGCCGTAGAAAGCCCTCTCCGCGTCTCTGAACACGTGAACTATTACGTCGCCGTAGTCGAGGAGCACCCAAACTCCGAGGTCCTGGCCCTCCACATGCACCTTTCTCGAGGTGTCGATGTTCTCCAGGACTCTCCGGGCCAGAGCTTTTACCTGCGTCGAGCTCCTCCCCGAAGCGATTACGAAATAGTCACTTATCAGAGTAATCCCTCTTACGTCCAGGACCGTGACGTCTTTAGCTTTTCCTTGAACCAGAACCCCGGCTATTTCCGTCGCCAGTTCCCGCGAGTCTTTGTCTCCAGAGAGAGGTCGTTGAGACACGTCAGCGGGACCTCCAGGGCCTCTACCCGGTTCCCGTGGATTTCTACGGTGAATTCGCGTCGCCCCCCAGATAAATAGGCGCCCGGCTCT
>JADBKE010000005.1 GCA_014896535.1 Candidatus Fermentithermobacillaceae bacterium | reverse complement strand
GAACGGACGAGCCTGGAATCCCTTCGAGAATTGCTCAATCCAAAGTGGATAAGGCGGTTTCGGCGGGAGTCATTCACAGGAGAACCGGAGCCAGGTACAAGTCAAGGCTCTATGCTCTGCTCCGCCGGGCACAGAGCGCGGCAAGGTAACAAATAGCGTGTTCACAGGCGAGGCCGGCATCGACCTTACCCGTCTTCAAATTCTCGTCAGCCTCGAGCAAGCACTTGAAAGCTTGTCGTAGGGCCGAAAAACTCCAGGCAGAAGCCTGCCGCATCGCCTTTTCCGCAGCAAAGGGATGGACACCCAGTTCTGCGGCGATTTTTTGCGGCGGTACGCCTTGCATCAGGCGTTCTTTGACCTTCCAGACCAGAGCGAATTGAGAGGCGAGTATCGAGAAGATCCTGGGCACGTTAAATCCTTGCGCCATGAGGTCGGGAATCTCGGCCAGGGCGCGCTGCACGTTCCCCGAAGCCACGGCGTCCACCAGTGCAAAAGCGTTGGCTTCGGAATCAGGGGAACAGAATTCGTCCACCATGCTTCTGGTGATCTCCTTGCCGGCGGCGAACAAAACGCCCTTCTGGACTTCGCTCTCAAGCCGCAAAAGTTTTCTCCCTACGAGGAAAACCAGATATTGAGCAGCATCTTTACGAATTCGCCCCCCAAGACGGCGAACCTCGGTTTCCACCCACTCCGCCGCTGTTTTCGAATCAGGGGGGCTGGCATCCACCACCATGCCGCCCAGCTCCGATACCCGGCTAAGCCAACTTTGAGATACCGCCGCCGGTTTTATCTTGGCTACCAGCAGGAGACAGTTGCCCTCCGCGACGCTCCCGAGGCCCGTTTCCTCCAGGACCAGAACATCCTCCGCTCCAGTCAGGAAGAAGAGCTTGCCCCCGAAGAACGTGGGCTGAGATACCATGAAGAAGATATCGGCGAGTTCCACATCTTCCAGGTAAAATGACTCCTTGCCCCCGGGAAACCCCGGCTCCAGCAGGCGGCAAAGCCTCGAAGCCCAGAATCCTTCCTCGCCCGCGACGATGTATAGCGGGCGGATCTTTCCCTCCAGGAGCTCCGCCTCAGCAACATGTCCCGGTACGACCAGCGAAGAAGTCATCATCATTTGCCCTCTTCCACACTGGGAACGTAAACGCATGTCTTGAGGAGTTCTCTCGACACTACGCTGTTTCCCGTCTTCTTCAGCCTGTATGTTTCCACCACGAGACCGGGCCTTTTGCCTGGCTCCGGGCGCTCGGCCACAACCACCGGCAAAAGCTCGTAATCGTACTCGGACGGCGGACCGTACACCCTGGCCAGTACCACCCCGTCCTCCACCCAGACACCGAAGACAACCGGACCGCTCAGGTTGTTCCTGATCTTCAGATCCATGTACCCCCAGGCTACAGCAGCATCACGTCCGGGGTCAGCGTACTTCACCGGGATCCCGTGAGTCCGCCATTCCCGAAACTCCATTCCAGCTAGGGCCGCAGCATTGAAAAGGGTGGTGCTGACCTGGCATATGCCTCCCCCGATATCGGGTTCCAGGTGATCTCCCACGACGACCGGCGCGTATCTGTACCCTCTTTCTGCGGTACGAGGGCCCACCGTCTCGTTGAAAGAAAACAGCTCACCGGGCTGAAGGACGGTCCCGTGAATAGCTCGGGCCGAGAGCACCAGGTTGACGGTTCTATCCGCCTCCGCCGGGTCATAACGGGTGCTCCACTCCGCAAGGAGCTCAAGCGCGGGAAGGTCCACACGCGGCGGCGCAGGGATCTCGGTATATGCTACGGTGATCCTGGGACCCTCGACGCCAGCGAGAGCCCGCCTCACGTCTTCGGCCGTAACCACCTGGCCGGGCTCGGGCGGAAGTATCACGAGGCGCCTGCCGTCGAAACCATACCGCGTCCCTTCCGGGGGACACGAAAGCGCGCGGGCGATCTGCTCCAGCACATCCGTGGAATGAGAATCGCCTATCCGGGCGGGCGCGGCCATGACCGTGCGGGGACCCAGTCTCCACAAGAACCCCGGCACGAGCGCAGGTTTCTTCTGAGTCAGTTTTTCCAGCTCCTTTTCGACGAAGGCCTTGTCCACAACCAGGTCAATTTCACGCGCACCGACCTGGACCTCGCGACGACCCGCGACGAAGACGATGGAACCGCTCTGCATCTCTTGGATTTTCTCGGACACGATTTTCGCCGCTTCCGTCCGGGGTAATCCTCCGATGGAAACACCGCAAAAATAGACGTTGCCGCCGATGATCTCGCGTCTCAAAAGGCCTGCTGCGAAGGTCAACACCAGAAGGACGACGACCGAAAGCACTGCGACCTTCCGGATGCCTTTCAAGTCGACCCATCGTTTTTTTAGACTTGCCAGGTACCCCACCGGCAACATTTTCCTCGCCCTTTGCGTCAATCGCCCTCGACTTCGTTCTTTCGACTTCGTCCGCGCTGCTTCCTGCAGGGCATTCAGTTACTCTCTGTACACATCGATCCGAAGTTTTCCACCAAGAAGTCGAACGAATACGGCGCCGTTTGCGTCCGTGCGAAACACCTTCACGCCCGCGTTGGCCGCCGCGCCGATGACCTCTGGCGAGGGGTGGCCGTGAGGGTTCGGGCCCACCGAGATCACCGCGTAGCCGCCCCGGAGGCGTTCGTAAAATCCGGCGCAAAGCGAGTCGCGGGAACCGTGGTGGGGGACTTTCGCTATCCGGATCTCGCCCGACCCGGCACCCCCGCTGCCTCCCCCGGGCTCGCCACCTCCTGTTTTGAGGAGTTTCCGGGTAACCGCGGCGGGAAGATCGCCCCAGAACTCCACCACGTACCCTTCGAAATTTCGAAGTTTCAGGAACATTGCGATTGACTCGGCGTTTTCCCTTTCGTCCTGTGAAGCAGTAAGCACTCTGTCCATCGGCTTTCCGGGCACGGTTGTAGCGGCTCCCGAATGGATGACTTCGATAAGCAAGCCGTCTACTTCGTAGGTTCGTCCCGCCGAGACTTCCATCACCTCCGGGATGCGCCCGGTTCGCTGTGAAAGCGAAAGCCCCATCCTGACCTCCTCCCCCTTGCCCTTTGGTACCGCCACCTTCTCCACCGCGGCCCGGTCCAGGAGACATTCAAGGGCCCCGGCGTGGTCGTCATGGAGGTGGGAGAGCACAAGGACATCGATTTTGGTAATGCCCTTGTGCCGCAGATAAGGCAGTACATGGCGGCAAAACGCCTCGGCGGCGCCCGTATCCACCATCATCACCCTGCGTCCCCACCGAACAAGGGCTGCGTCTCCCTCTCCTGCGTAGAGAAAAACCACCTCCAGTCCGCGTACGTAGACCCTGCTAAGCGAGCCCCCAAAGAGCAAGGCCCCCGATATCGCTAGAAGGACGAGGACTACCCGGCGGGCACCCGCACGGAAAAGGACGCGCGAGCGAAGGAAAGACCCGGAGCCAGCCTTGGCGTGGCTCCGGAAGTACCATAAAGATGCCAGACCCAGGTAGTATCCGAGCATCTCCCAGCGGTTGGGAGCCGGCCCGGTTAGCCGCAACCAGGGAACCTTGCAGAGAGTTTCAGCCGAGGACAGAAAACCCGCGAGGACGAGGTGGGGTATCCACCCGAAAAACGCGGAGACGATGGGCACCGCCGCACCCAGCCAGACTAGAATGAGAAGAAGACCGCCGACCGATGCGTAAATACTTCCCAGGACGATGCCGGGCAAGCTCAATTCTCCGAAATCCGCGAGGATGCTGGGAGCCAACGCCGCCGGGACCAGCCACGGGGCGAAAGCGGCCGCCAGCGAGGCACCGTGAGACATGAGGAATCCGGGATCGCCGAGGGGGTCCGGCACGTATGCAGCCACCGCAAGAGCGGAAACGGAGACGGCGGAAATGTGGTCGTACTCCTTTCCCAGTTCCAAGGCGAGGAGTTTCAGTGCGTTACAGATGAACGCTCTGGCCGCCGATGGTCCAAAGCCCTCTACAAACGCGTAAAGACCTCCGGCCCCTATGGCCCCGAAGCGAGCCAGGCTCGGCCTCCGAAAGAGCTTTCTCCACACCCAGTACCAGAACCTCATCGCGACATCCACGTGAAACCCGGTCAGCGAGAAAAACCTGACGAGCCCGAGGTGGCGGGCCATATCCGTTTCCTGCGGCGAAAGCTCGCTCTGGTCCCCCAGCATGAAGGCCAGGAGGTACCGTCCGCTTTCCCGCGGGAAATTGGCCTGTACCGCCGCCTTTACCCGGGAGCAAAGAGTCCATCTCGCCCGCCGGACCCACTCAAGAAAGGATGCAGGGTACTCGCCCAGAACGCGGATATCTCCGGCTTCGCCCCGAAGTTCCAGGTAAATCCGCCTTCGGGCCAGGTATTCTCCCCAGTCGAACTCGCCGGGGTTGCGGGCCGTTTCCGGGTTCCCAATCTTGCCCCACACCTCGAGCAGATCCCCTGGCTTAACGGAAATGCCTTCATTGTAACTGCCGGGATCGCCGGGGCGGGGGCAGGGGCGGACGCCATCCGAGAGCAGGGGCACCGTTTGGCGGTGAAACAGGGTGAGATAAATGCGGGGCCGGAAGCGGACGAGGCCGGTCACTGCTCCGCGGTCCGATTCTGCGAGACCCTCCTGGCCCGCCGGGCGGCCAGCCGTGCCTTGGCCCGGTTGATCTCCGAATGCGCCGATCCCCGCCGGCGCCGTCCGGACGCAGGAAAGCTCGACCAGCCGCCCCACCACGGCCATGGAGAACTCCCGGTATTCAGGCATTCCGGTAACCTCTACCGTCGCCCGAACGTACGCTCCGTACCCGGTAAGAGCTTGAGCTTCCCGTCTTTCGACGCGAAAGGACGAACCTCGCAGCATGCCCAGAACCAAAAAGGCAAACGTCAGAAGTGCCAAGCTTCGGCAAACGCCGGGGCCGGTAAAACCCCTGGCGGGAGCACACGGAACCGACCATTTAAGGCAGGCGCAACAGAGGACCAGGCCCGCGGTCAGGGCCCAGGTAGGTCGGGGAAAAGAGCTTCCCGCGAGAAAAGCTGCGGCTGCCCACAGAGATGGCCTGATACGGTAGAAGTCCGGCCCTCTTCCGCAGGGACAGGTCGAGTTGGCCGGGACCAGCGCTTGAGACCGGCTCGTCGCTGTGAAACTGCGGGAATCGCCCGCCACTGCTAGGGGGCCGGCGATCCCCCGCCGCCACGACTTTCTTGTCCCATGTTACGGTTAGGATACCACAACCAGGCACCGACATCAAGGGACCTGACGCTTCCGCGCCGCGCTCACTCGGTCCTCAATGCGACGGCAGGCTGCAAGCTCGCAGCGCGTATCGCAGGGTACATCCCGAAAAGCAAACCGACTAATATCGAAAAAGAAAACGCAACGCCGACGGACCCCGGCGCCAGCGCGGTGGCGGGCCCCAGGCGTCCGACCAATCCCGAGGCAAACAGCCCCAAGAACACCCCGATGAATCCACCCATGGCGCAAAGGACCGAAGACTCGGCCAAGAATTGAAAGAGCACCTGGCGTCGTTTGGCACCCAGGGCCATCCTGAGGCCGATCTCCCGGGTTCGCTCCGTGACCGCCACGAGCA
The DNA here is from genome assembly GCA_014896535.1 of Candidatus Fermentithermobacillaceae bacterium. GTDB lineage: Bacteria > Bacillota > Sulfobacillia > Fermentithermobacillales > DUSS01 > DUSS01. The sequence goes on along the minus strand of JADBKE010000005.1, from coordinate 24,211 downwards.
TGATGTTCATCACACCGATTCCCCCCACCACCAGCGACACCCCGGCGATGGCGCCGAGCATCAATGTCATCGTCCGCTGCGACTTTTCCACCTGCTCGATCATGCTTTGCTGGCTGACCACATAGACGGAGTTTTCGCCGTACCTGAATTCGAATATGCGCTCGACGTTGAGCTGAACAAGCGGCACCGACTCCCTGTCCTTCGCCTTGATGTAGACGAAGTCGACTTTGTTGGTGCCCCTGAGCCTTTGCGCCACCGTGATGGGCACGAATATGTTGTAGTCCACTCCCTCTCCGAGGTACTGCCCTTTTTCTTCGAGAACGCCGATTATCTGAAAGGGGCGCCGCCCGATATAGATGGTCTTCCCGACCGGATTGCGCCCCGCAAAAACCTGCTGGGTGACTTCCCACCCGAGCACGACCACGGGCCTGGCTATCTCCACTTCAGCTGCGCTGAACCAGCGTCCGACGTAAAGGTCGTGCTCGCGGATTTGAGGGAATATCTCGGTGACACCCTGAATCGGTATTCCGAGGTTTTTCCCCTCATATCTCACCTGTTCCCACGCATTGACTACGGGCATCAGCATCTCTATCTGAGGAACCCGCGACTTGAGCTCATACACCTGGTCCATGGTGAGCCTGGCATCCCACCTCTGCGTGTAGAGTCTGAGGATGTTCGTTCCCACGCTTTCGAACTGGGCAACTACCTGCTTGCGCGCCCCCTCTCCGATCGAAACAAGGACGATCACCGAACCCACGCCGATGATCACGCCCAGCATGGTAAGGGCCGATCGAAGCTTGTTGGACAGGATCCCGGCTATGGACTCCCTCAGTATTTCCACGAAACGCATGGTTCTGCCCCCTTCACCGAAACCTGCCGGGCCGGACTTACTTGATGATTCTGATCGGACCGGAACGCACCGGCATCCCGCCGGGTTGACCCGGTTGCTCCTTGGTCATCCCCGTCACCACTTCCTGGCCTTCCGTGAGTCCTGCGAGGACCTCAAACACCATGTCGTTCATGAGTCCAACTTTCACCGGAACCGGCTTACGCTCTTTGCCTTCTTTCACATCCACCATCCAGCCTCCATCGTCGCCCCTGTACAGTGCCTCGACGGGGCAGAGGAGAACGTTCTCCTTTCGCGAAACGAATATGGAAGCCTCCGCGCCCATTCCGGGGAGAAGGAACCCGGGGTTGTTCAGTTCCACGCGAATGTTAAAGGCCCCTATTCCGTCGCGGGGCTGGCCGCTGGCGCCGATGTCGGCCACCGTACCCTCGCACTTTTGCTCGCCCTGGGGACCCCACACCGTGATCTCAACTCTCTGCCCTTTCGCCACCTTCGGCACGTCCATCTCATCTAGCTGGAGCATGAGGTTCATCCTCTCGTAGTTGGCCACCCTGCCGACGTTCGACCCTTTAGCCACGCGCTGGCCGGGGACGATGCCCAGCGACATGATGGTACCATCGATAGGTGCCTTAATCGTGAGGTTCTGCAGCATCATCCTGATCTCTTCGATCTCGAGGACCTTTTGCTTGTACTCCATCTGCTTGGCCATGGCGCTGAGGAGGGCCTGACCGGGCTCGAACTCGAGGATGGGATCACCGGTTTTAACCCGCGCGCCGTCCTTGACAAACGTCTTCTTGACAGTGCCCGGGAAGGCGGCCACCACAGGCTGGGAAGAAGTGAACGACGTGATCGCCGCTCTCTGACTCACCCGTCCACCGGGGGTCCGGATTACGAGATGCCCTTCATCTCCCACCTTGAGCAGACCGGGGTTTTGGATCTCCACCCTTACCTCGTAGAAATACGCCTGGTCTCTGGCGATCGGAGTCGGGTCGGCCGCGACCACGACTCCGGAGGTTTCCCCGTCGAACCTGTCGGGATAAAACCCGGCTTCCTGACCCACCTTGACCATGTCGAAGAGGGTCTTTGGAAGCTCCAGGGATATCACCAGCTTCGAGTCGTTGACGATCTGGCATACCAGACCCGATGCAACCTCGCCTTCCTTAACCTTGAACCCTTCCACCCTTCCGGGAGAAGGCGCTCTCAGGACGAGGGCCTGGTTCGGATCCACGCTGCCGACCTGATCCGGAGAGACCCCGAACGCTCGAGCGAGTTCGATTTTGAGCATTTCCAGCTCAATTTCCTTTTGCTTAAGCTTGATCTCGAGGTCACCGGCCTCGATTTCGGCTATGGGCGTGTCCTTGACCACCCTTTCCCCTTGCCCGACGAATACGTTTTTCACCACACCTTCAGCCAGGCACAAAATATCCCTTTCCTCGATGGCCTGAAGAACGCCCCATCCCCTGACGGTCACCTCGATGTCTCCTTTGGTCACTGGCTTTGTGACCATCACGATCTGAGCCTGTTTCCCTCCGGTCGAGAGGGTTTTCACGCCCCACCAACCCAAACCCACAAGAAGCGCCAGAGCGCCCAGTCCCGCCGCCCATTTGATGACAACCCGTCTCATGGTCTCCAGGTCCTCCCTCCGCGGTCCGAATCCAGCTCCCCCTCACGGACCGCCTCGACAACGGTGGTCCGTGCGGAGGCTCAGCTGCTCACTTGCCTATAATCCATACGATCTGTGACGCTACGAATCCCTTCTTGTTCCCGGGAAAATCACGAGCATAAAGAAGGACCCGCCTCACGGGCGGGTCCAGACACCGGGAGCGCTTCCCTGTCGCTTACGCGACCTTTAGTAATCCATATCGGGCGCGGAAGGATAGGGAGACTTCTTCTCCTTCTCCGGCTTCTCGGCCACAAGCGCTTCGGTGGTCAGCACCATGGACGCGACCGAGGCAGCGTTCTCCAGTGCAGATCTGGCCACCTTCAGCGGGTCCACTATTCCGTGCTTGACCAGGTCCACAAACTCTCCGGTCACGGCGTCGAGACCCCAACCTTTCTTATCGCTGGCCTTGACTTTCTCGACGATGACCGAGCCCTCGAGTCCGGCATTGTTGGCGATCTGGCGGAGAGGCTCCTCCAGCGCCTTTCTGACTATCTCAACGCCTACCTTTTCGTCTCCCTCAGCTTTCACCTCGTCCAGGACCTTCTGGACGTTGATGTAGGTGGTTCCGCCGCCAGGCACGATGCCCTCTTCAACGGCCGCCCTCGTGGCAGCTAGAGCATCTTCGAACCGGTGCTTCTTTTCCTTCAGCTCGGTCTCCGAAGCTGCGCCGACCTTGATCACGGCTACGCCTCCAGCGAGCTTGGCCAGCCGCTCCTGGAGCTTCTCCCGGTCATAGTCGGATTCGGTCTCCTCGAGTTCTTTCCGGATCTGATTGATCCTGGCCTCGATATCCTTCTTGGAACCCTTGCCCTCGACGATGGTGGTCTTCTCCTTGGCCACTCTCACCCGGGCAGCTTCGCCAAGCATATCAAGCTCGACGTTCTCCAGCTTTACGCCGATGTCCTCGGAGATGAATCTGCCTCCGGTGAGGATGGCGATGTCCTGGAGCATGGCTTTGCGCCTGTCGCCGAAGCCCGGCGCCTTAACGGCGCAGCAGCTCAGGGTCCCGCGGATCTTGTTCACCACGAGCGTGGCGAGGGCTTCGCCTTCCACATCCTCGGCGATGATGAGAAGCGGCCTACCCGCGCGGGCAACGCGCTCGAGCAGCGGCAAGAGGTCCGCCACCGCGCTGATCTTCTTCTCGTAGATGAGGATGTACGGATTCTCAAGCTCCGCCTCCATCGCCTCGGGGTTGGTCACGAAGTACGGGGAAATGTAACCGCGGTCGAACTCCATACCCTCGACCACTTCAACAGTGGTCTGGGTCCCCTTGGATTCCTCGACGGTGATTACTCCGTCTTTGCCCACCTTCTCCATGGCGTCGGCGATGATTTGGCCGATCTCCTTGTCGTTACCGGCGATGGCGGCGACGTGAGCTATGTCCTCTTTACCTTCGACCGGGGTGGCCAGCTTCTTCATTTCCTCAACGACTCTGGCGACCGCCCGGTCTATACCCCGCTTTATGAAAATCGGGTTAGCCCCTGCGGCGACGTTCTTCATGCCTTCCCTGACGATGGCCTGGGCCAGGACGGTGGCGGTAGTGGTTCCGTCCCCAGCCACGTCGTTGGTCTTAGAGGCGACTTCGCGACAAAGCTGTGCGCCCATGTTCATGTAGGGGTCATCGAGCTCGATTTCCTTGGCCACCGTAACTCCGTCTTTGGTGACCACTGGAGAACCAAACTTACGGTCGAGGACGACGTTCCTGCCCTTGGGCCCTAGGGTCACTTTAACAGCGTCGGCTACCGCGTTGACCCCGGCCTCCAGAGCTTTTCTCGCCTCGATGTTGTAGGCGATCATCTTGGCCGGCAAATCATCATTCCTCCTTCGAAGCATGTCTCTTGGCCTGCCGTCGAAGCCGCTCTCGCTCAGAGCTTCGCGGCCAGCCTTGAGGTTTCATAGTCGGTACCGTTTCGCATCGTCTGCAAGCGGTTCTTCACCTTTCTACAGGGAAAAAACCGCTTCAGACAGGTCTAGCTCTTCTCTTTGATGGCGAGGATGTCGCTTTCCCTGATGATCAGGTACTCCTCGCCGTCCACTTTGACCTCGGTACCGCTGTATTTGGAGTAAATAACCCTATCGCCCACCTTGACTTCGGGTGTGAGTTTCGTCCCGTTGTCAAGAACGCGACCGGGTCCTACAGCGATCACTTCTCCCTCCTGCGGTTTGTCCTTGGCGGTGTCCGGGAGAACGATACCGCCCTTGGTCCGCTCCTCAGCCTCGATGGGCTTCAGTACCACGCGGTCGGCAAGTGGCCTTAGCGGCAATGAGAAACCCCCCTTGCTAGTGATTTGGAAGTCAAAACGCTGTTAGCACTCGACCTTGGTGAGTGCTAACCGAGGGATATTATAGGCATGGGGCCATAGGCTGTCAACACAAGGGGGCTATAGGCGACGCGCGCTTGCGGGAACCGGGACTTGCGGCGCCACGGTTTGTTGCCGTTACGACTCCCGGCCGTCTGCGCCCTTCGTTGGGGTCCGCCGGAATGAATAGGGGAAGCAACCTCAGGTTACACAACATGTGGACGAGCTTATGCGATCTCTCAAGCCATGCGCCGGAATAATCAATGCACAGAAAAGCAAGGAAATGAGGGGGGACGGAGCATGGTGGAAGACGCTCGGACCAGTCCAGAAGAACGGCTTCACGAAGAAAACACCGCATCGTACGCTACATCCCAGTTCCGCCCGCACGAATCGGATGCACCGGACGATGCGATAGATCTCGTCGCCGTCATCCAGACGCTGACAAAATGGCGGAAGATTTCGCTGGTTGTTTTCGCCGTTGCGCTGGCCACCGCGTTGGTTGCCACCATAATCGCGCCCAGGCGCTACGAGGCCGTCATCACCGTCTTCATTCGAGATCTGCCCCAAGCTCGGGTCGCCGGCGTCACTCCGCAAACCCTCGCCCCTTTTGCTGTCAGCGACCGGGTTCTTCTCGCTGTCGGCGACGACACGGAACCGGCTGACCTGAGAAGCTCGTTTAACGTGAAACTGGATGCGGCGTCGCGAGTATTGACGGTGACGGTGTCAGCTCCAACCGCCAGCCAAGCCCAGGACAGGGCCAAGCGATGGCTCGAGAGCTTCACCGCGGAAGCATGCCAAATGATCGGGGTAGAACAGTCAGATACACCCCTCGTGGAAGTGTTCCAAGGTCCCAGCCTACCGGCGCACCCAGCGTCTCCGAGGCCCGCGCTGAACCTCGCCGTCGGTACTCTCCTGGGCATTTTCGCAGGCGTGGCCGCCGCATTCATTTTGGAATCTCTGGAGCAAGCCCGTGAGCGTGGTAGGCTTGCGCTACCCCATTCGTGACCGAGAACACAACGAGGCGCCAACTTTGTGCGTGGCGTAGGTAAGGCTGTCCCGGGGGCGCTAGCGCCAAAACCGGGAGCAGGAATCCCGCTCTGGTCCGGTGAGGAATCCGTGCCTAATCACGCTCCGCCCGTAAACGCCTTTCCGGGCTCAATCAAGAGTTTGCGGCTATGAGAGCTGCTCCGTAGGCACCCATGAAAACCGACATGGGAGGGACCACCACCTCGGTCCCCAGGATTCTTTCCAGGGACCTCCTCACCCCGCCGTTGAGGCTCACACCGCCCGTCAGGACTACAGGGGGTTCGATGCCGATTCTCCTTCCGAGGCTGGCGATCCTGCTAGCAATGGCGTCGCACAACCCTCTCACCACCGAGCTCCTGGACGCCCCTTGAGAGATCAGGCTCACCACCTCTGACTCGGCAAAAACCGTGCAAGTGTTGGAGATCTTCGAAGCTTCCCGCGCAGCTTTCCACTCCCTCTCAAAGTCTCCGAGGTCGAGCCCCAGTCTCCCGGCCATCACCTCGAGAAACCGTCCGGTACCTGCGGCACACTTGTCGTTCATCGCGAAGTCCAAAACCAGGCCGGTAGCATCAAGCCGGATGACTTTAGAATCCTGACCTCCAATGTCCACCACCGTCCTCGCCCCGGGCACGGTTTGGAACGCCCCTCGGGCATGGCAGGTTATTTCGGTGACGCTTTTCTTCCTGTCGGGAATGAGATCCCGTCCGTAGCCGGTGGTGACTATCGAATCTACGTCCTTCCGGGACAGGCCACATCTCTTCAAGGCCTCGTCCAGGCAAAGCGAAGCCGTGAGCGCGGGGTCCGTACCTGTACCGGCCTTGACCGCTGCAAGGACTTTGCCACCGGACACCACCGCAACCTTGGTAGCTGTGGAACCTGAGTCAATTCCCACGGTGATCATATGGTGCTCCCCCGCTAAAACCCCCTGCTATTTGGGCCAACCCAACCCCCGGGGCCGGACCTTTCCCCCGTTTCCCTTTGTCTCGTACTCCGCACCCCTTCGTCCGCTCCCGAAGCGCCGAACCGCACCTTGATTTCTTCTGTCGTCATTGTCTGGCGCACATCACCTCGACGAAAGCTTGGAGGCGGGTAAGCGCCTGAGCCAGAGACCCGTTGCGCGGGTCCACGCCGTCGCCGTCCAATTCCAGAAACGGTATGCCCTTTCGCCGGAGAAAGTCGGCGAGTACGCGCGCCCCTCCGTTTGATTGCCGGCAACCCCATTGATCGAATTGAACCACGCCGTCAACCGCATAGTCGTTCACCATGTTCCAGATGGCATCCAGCCTGCGCTGGATAGGTCCCCACCCGAAGTTGGAAAGCATCTTGATGGCGATTCCCTCAGCCCACCGGCGCTCGTCCATCTCAGGCCAGTAGAGGTAGCTGTACTCCTCAAACGCCACCGAAACTCCCCAACGTTCCAGGTACTCGAACAACGGACTCTTGTAGTACGGTTTCAAATTAAGCCACAAAATCCTCAATCGCTCCTGAGGGACGGGATACGTTGATTCCTCAATACGATGCTTGAGCACATTCGCTAGGTTTTCGTATAGCTCGATTAGCCACTCGCTCCCCCACGCGGATAAAAACGCGAAGACGTAGTTCAAAGCTTCGCTCCCGGACCAGGGCGCTGGTTGATTTCTTCTCAGCCGGCATACGTCCAGGTAAACCTCCCTGGCACGGTTCGAATTCCGGATCGCCCGGGACATTCCGTCGAGGGCGAGCCCCGGTATCCGCCTGGAAATATCTTCGCAGATCCGCTCCACCTGGAGGGAAAGCCATCTGACGCTGGAATCAGTCAGCGCGTAGGGAACATCTATGACGTAAAACGGGCATCCGATGGAAACGCTGTGCGCGTAGAGGGAACGCCGCCCTCCGTCGCACAGGTGGGAAGAGACGATTATCGCCGAGGGCCTTGGGAGCAACCCGAGTTTTTCGAGACCCAGGTGGCATCTGTGGAAGCTGCACAGATCCTGGGAATACCCCTTCGCCTCCGATTCATCGATGCCCCGTTCCGACACGCCAAAAGCTGCCGCAAACCCGCTCCACATCTCGGGCAGGTAGGGCACGGCTCCGAGTCCGTAGACGATTTCCGTGGGAACAAACGCGCTTGTGAATATAACCGGCTTTCTCCCCGAATAGGCGTCAGCCAGTTCCGACATTACTCCCTTGGCTGCCGCAAGCTGGTACGAAGACATCCTCCTGCCGAAACACCGGAGCCCGAGTTTGGCTACCCGGTATGTAAGCCTGCTCTTCAGAACGAGGGGAAGGAACGGAGAAAAGCTCTCCCACCTCATGACCCGGACCGCACCGCCCATCCCTTTCGGTCCACGCCCGGCTTAGAGCGGTGCGTTTTTCTCATTTCGAGCATCTCCCGGAACGCGGCTAACCTCGTCTTCGCCTGCGCCGAATTGCCCACCCCGAACTCACCCTCCAGTAAAAGCACCGGCGCAAAGCTCCCCTCCAGGTGCCGTTTTACCTCCACATAGTCGTAGTAACCCTGGTCGCAGAACTTGGGAACAAAGTAGATTAACCCATCCGGTACACCATCACCCATCAAAGGACCGACACCCCGAACCATTTCATCGAGGTAAGCCATCCTCCTCCCGTAATCGAGCATCCTGGGGCAAGGTGGCTTTCGCAGATACCCTTCCGCAAGAGCGTGAAAACAGTCGGGATCATTTTCGTCGATCTGGAAGTTAACGGATCTCTCTCCAAGACAGGAATCCAGGGCTGCGATTTTAAACCCGGCTTCCTCGATAGTCCATATAAGGGTTCTGTCCAGACACAAGCTCCCGGTTACGATAACCGACGGCCGCCACGCCCGCCGAGACTCAGCTTCGTCCGAGCGGGGCAGCTCTTTGCCGCCGACAATTCCGACTCCGGACGACTCCTTGCCGCTGGACCTGGTTTCTCCCGAACCCGGCATCTCCTCCCTGGTAACGCCGCGCGAGTACTGTGGGGGAGCGCTTAGCTCCAGCGGTTTTGCAAAGTCGAAAACCGCACCCGATGCCAAAAACTCGTTGGCGCCAAGCAGGCGATCAATGGCGCGACTCCACGGCCGCCCTTGCGAAGAATCGCGGGCCTCACGGAACAGGCCACCCATCTCGCGGCGAAGGCGATTCATGATTCGAATAGTCTCAGCAAGACCACGTGAGTTTCGGTCGGAAGCTTCGCAGGCCAGCTTCAGGCTGAACTCTTTCAACACGGACGCGTAGTAATGCACGGCGTAGTCAGTGGACGTCCTGGGAACGTCTACATAATACAACGTGACATCTTTCCAGTATACTCTGACCAGGTCGGCGATCCGCCTCATCGCATCACATGAACCTGCGACGGCGAGAGACACCCGCCGGCTCCCGCGCGCACACTCGGCAACGTAGCCCAGCACCCCTTTTGCGTACGGACAGAAATCCCGAGGCACGTAGGACTCAGCTCCCGAAGCAATATCGCGCAGAAAGAGGCGTTTTGCGGGGATCCCCAGGCTCAACGGGATTTCCAGCGGTATATAGCTGCAAGTTGAAAGCAGCATCCGTGGCCTCCACGTTATGTTTATCGAGTCTTACGGCGTTCGTTTGCCTTGGAAGTTCGTTCTACCGAGCTTCTGCCCGTTCCTCCTTGTTCTGCCGCAGCTTAAGCCACTTCCCGGTTTCCACTATCATAAGCAGCCCCAAGCCGATACCGAAAACCAGCGCCCACTGGCCAGCGGTGAGAGGGACCACTCCCAGCACCGTCCTCAGCCTCGGGACGAGCACCGGGACCAGTGCCAGGATGAATCCCAGGCTCACGAACACGAGAAGCGGCTTGTTGGCGGTCAAGTGACCTGTTTGGAACAAGCTCCGCCGCATGCTTCTGTAGGCAAACACGTACACCAGAGAGATCACCGCCAGAGTCTCGAAGGCGAAGGTCCTAGCCAGAAGCAGGTCCCCATGAACACGCCAGTAGTGACCGAACATATAGAGGCATCCCGCAGCTGCCGACACACTTATAGCTGCGATAAGCGACATCCCCAGGCGGTCCAGGAACGGCTCGGACACAGGCCGCGGTTTCTCCTCCATAATGCCTTCTTCCTTGGGCTCAAACCCAAGGGCGATATCGACCGGACCGTCGCATATCAGGTGGACCCACAGAATCTGAGCTACCACCAAAGGTGCCGGCCACCCCAGGATCATGGCGACGAACATCAGCAGGATTTCGGCGAAGGAGTTGGACAGGGTGTATGAAACGACTTTGCGTATGTTCTGAAAGATCACCCTGCCTTCTTCGATGGCATCTACGATCGTCTTGAAGTTCGAGTCGAGCAGGATCAGGTCGGAAGTCTCTTTGGCGACGTCCGTAGCATTGCCGACCACCACCCCGATGTCGGCCTTCTTCAGGGCAGGAGCATCGTTCACACCGTCGCCCACCATCGCCACGACTTCCCCGCGAGATTGAAGAGCCTGGACTATCCTCAGCTTTTGGTGGGGTGCGATGCGGGAGAATACCACTGTATCGACGACCCTCTGCTCGAGCGTCGCGTCGTCCATCGCATCTAGGTCGCTTCCCTCGAGGACCGAGTCTTCCCCCGCATCAAGCCCGATGAAACTCGCCACCTTCAGGGCGGTTCCCTTGTGGTCTCCGGTTATGATCTTCACCTTGATTCCAGCCTTCCGGCAAACCTCTACGGCTGCGGGAACTTCCGACCGCACCGGGTCCTCTAAACCCACAAGACCTGCCCAAGTGTAGCCGCTCATATCCTCAACAGCGTTAGCGTTTGCGGCCCCCGTTGAACACTCTACGCCACCCGAGTTCGGCCTCAGGTTCCCATCAGCGCTAGCGCTCCGTTCTTCGCAGGAACTTGCGGGCGCTTTATCATCAAATCCGGCCTCGAGCTTATATGCCAGACCCAGGAGTTTCAGTCCCTCACTTGCCCACGCATCCCACTGCGCTCTAAGTCTTTGTTGTTCCCGTAAATCAACATCGCACATTGCGAGAACGACTTCGGGAGCTCCTTTAACCAGGGATATCCTGTTGCCGTTCACAAGATGTACGGTTTTCATGTACTTGGTCTCACTGGAAAAGGGGACTTCGTCCAAGCGCGGGTATTTGCCAGCGATCTCCTGAGGATCTTCGCCCCAGTGTTTGCCGGCGAACTCCCACAGAGAAGCTTCAAGGGAGTCGCTGAGATTGTTGTCCAGAACCAGCACCAGTTTCGCCATGTCGGGCTCGGTCAAATCCCAGCGCGTAACCTTCATCTGACCTTCGGTGAGAGTGCCCGTCTTATCGGTGCAAACCGTCGTCACCGACCCAAGGGTTTCGACCGCGAGGAGTTTTTTCACCAGTCCTTTTCGCCGTAAGATGTTCTTCATCCCTATTACTAGGATCATGGTCACCGCAATCAGGAGTCCCTCCGGGATGGCCGCTATGGCCAAGATGATGGCAACTCTCACCATCTCCAGGGCGGGCCTGCCCGTCGCGACACCGATGAGGAACAAGAGCACAGTCACACCGATGACTATCCTGGTAAGTGTCCGGCTGAACCCTTCGAGCCGGCGTTGCAGGGGAGTCTCCTGTTCCGGGGTCTCAGCGAGGGTCGAAGCGATTTTACCCAGTTCGGTACGGGCCCCTGTGGCAGTGACGGTCATCACGCCACGACCGGTGAGTACGATGGTGCCCATGTAGATGGGGTCTTGAGCCCTTTTCGTCACGGCCTCGCTCTCACCCGTCAGGATGCTCTCATTGACGCTGAGAGCGTAAGCTTCCTCAAGTGTCCCGTCAGCTGGGACTCTCTCGCCCGAGTCCACCAGCACGACGTCACCGGGCACGAGTTCCTTTACTTCAACCTGCTTTCGCAGTCCGCCGCGGATCACGGTGGCAACCGGTTTTACGAGTCCCTTGAGGCTTTCGTACGTCCTGTTCGCTTGATACTCCTGGATGAACCCGAGGATAACGTCGAACACGACCACAGCCATGATTATGAAGAAATCCATCGTCTCCCCCATAAAAAGGGACACTAGCGCAGCTGCAAGTATTACATAGACTAAGGGGCTTTTAACCTGCGATAACAAGATCGCCAGAGGAGAGACTTTTTTCCCTGAGGGAAGCACGTTTTCCCCGTACTCTCGCCTTCGTCTTTGAACCTCGTCTTCGTCCAGCCCGTTGAACCTCCCGCCGTTGACACCCGGCGCCTGTACGGTTGACATCATCCAGTTCACCCCGTCTCGTCCGCCTCAGTCTTTTCGCACCTAAACCTCGCCGATAATCGCTCTGCGCTCTTCCGGCGAGAGTATGGTCCAAATCTCCTTCTCCAAGCGCTTTAAAACCTTCTGGGTAAATATCTCCTGCCAGATATACTGCCGCGCTACGAACACCACGTGGGTATTACCCGTCCAAATGGCCGTCCCGTTGACACCTGTTCCACCTATCAGACACTGGCTGGAGTCGACGACGAGGACAAGCCCCTCCCCGGTTCGCTGAAGCGCGGTTTCCGCCTGCGGGTGTCTCGTCACTTCCCCGAACTTCACGTCGGCGTCACCGGAGAGAAGCAGCCTGATCCTGACGCCACGAGAGGAAGCCTCTTCCAGGAACTCCATTAGGTCGAGAAGGGTGCGGTCGTCGACGGAAATGAGTATCTCCCGGTCCGATTGGCGGATCATTTCCCTGGCTCGTGCCAGCACAGCTTCGCGACCGTCGATATTCCAGACCTGCTCCAACGGTGTGCGGCTTTCGTGCTTGGAAAGTTCCAAGTGAGCTGCGTCCAGCGCTTCCTCGTATTTGTGCCTGAGGTTATCGAGGACCGTGTTTATTGGAACGGGAGCGTATCGCGTCGTGTCTCCCGACGGCAACGACATGACTGCCCCTTTGTGGACTAGCCGCCCGAGGGCTTCGTACACCATCGACCTAGGGATGCCCGATTCCTTACTTATCTGATATCCTGTGGCCGGGTTGTTCTTGAGAAGCGCCAGATAGGTGCGGGCTTCGTACTCGGTGAACCCGAGGGCGACCAGCACCTCTATGGCCCGTTGAGTGCCGGGATCTCCTCCTATGGTGAACACCTCCCGGATTACGTATTTCGAACACGAAACACTATCATACTATGCTGCCGAGCACCGGGTGTCAACAGTGCAGCCGGGTTTCCCGGTCCCCAAACCGACTTTCTCTGGGGGATTTTAGTCCCGAGTTTTTATTCAAAGGATTTCGCCGGTTAGCATTCCGCGCTGACCGGCACACCAGGATTTTACGCAGAGGATCTTACTCGGGGGATTTCCGGTGAGGAGCTTCACCTGTGATAGTGTGTTTGAGCTTCAGCGGTCGGGACTGCGGGCTTGAGCCGCACGCTTTCCGACATGTCAAGGCCGCCATGAATTGCTGACCTGAGCGAAAATGTCATTTCCGTAGGCGTCCGTGGCGACTGCTGCGGGAAACTCTTCGACGGTCAGTTTGTAGATGGCTTCGGGGCCCATCTCGGGATACGCCACCAGCTCAGCCCTGCGAATGTACCGTGACAGAAGGGCTGCGGCTCCTCCGGTCGTCACCATGTATACAGCATGGTGCCGCGCTATCGCCCGCGTCACCGAAGCAACCTCCTACCCTTGCCGATCATTCCCTTTAATCCGTGCGCCAGTAGGGGCGACCAAATGGACATCCTGTCCGGTTTTGAGAAACACAAGGGTTATCCCCGTGTCCTGACGGGCGGGTATATTCTCCCCTGCGGCTGTCCTGTGATTTTCCAGGATTTGTTTGAGAATCTTACTTCCCGCGGGCGACTTCTCGCGTTCAAGCGCCTGCTCGATGGCGTACGAAAGCTCGGCTGGCATCTTCACGTTCGACCCCATGCACAAGCGCTTTACCGCTTCGGCAACTTGGTCTACGCTGATCTCCCGCAAACGCGCGTATCCCATCTTCGAGACCCCCGACGCCTTTCATCTCTTCCTCGCCAAGTAGTGCAAGTACCCGTCTCCCAACGCCTTCTCTATAGTCTCAAACCCGGCCCCGGATAACCACTCGTCCGTTTGCTCTGGCCTGGGGTAGTAGTGGTAACCGCCATGGTGAGCGTATTCCCCGAAGACCACAGGCAGCCCCATCTCCCGGGCCTTTCTGTAGGCCTCCTCGAGCTCCTCTTCGGCTATGACTTCTACGGTAAGGTAAAGATGGCCGCCTTTTTTCAACGCGGAAGCTAAGTTTCCGAGCACCAGAGGCCAGTCTTCGGGGCACACGTTTTCCATGGCATCCACGCACATCGCAGCGGAAAACTCGGAGACATAGGTCATCTCTTGAAGACCTACCTTTTCCGTGGGCACTTCGGGGTGCTTCAGAGCCGCCAGCTTGAGCATTTCCGAAGACTGGTCTATTCCCACGACCGTCCTACCTGCTTCCAGGATCATCCGCCAGTATTTTCCTGTCCCGCAGGCAGCGTCAATGATTCGGGCGCCTGTAGGAGTGAGCGAGAGCAGTTTTTCCACAAATCGCCTGTGAGTCGGGCTGATATCCCCGTATTTCTCGTCGTAGTCGCGGGAAAACACGACGTCGTATCTGACCTCGGCAAGTCTGCGCCTTTCTTTGAGCCAGGACCTTCTATCTAACGAGGAGGTGTTCACGGGCAACTGCTCCTTTCCCGTATCCGAACTCTATTGGCACGATGCGCAGCGTAACCCGGGTGGCCCGCTGCGAGATGCAGCAAGAGGATACATCAAAACACCGTGAAAGAAAATGCGCTCTTCTGCAACGCGGTCCGCTATCCTCGCTCTCTTGCTGTGGCAGCCATAAACAGGCCCGCGGAAATGAAAGAGCATACCCCGGCGACGACGAACGACATCCCGAGGCCCACCGTTTCGATGAGCGCGCCCCACAAAAGCGGTCCCAGGGTCCAGAAAGCACCTTCAAGCGTACCCAGAAACGATAAGGCGGTAGCTCTTTCTTCGACTATTTCACGGTTTCTCAGAAGAGTTACCCCGACGTTACGAAAGTATCTTGCCGCGATGGTGACGAGAACGAGCACGACCACGATAATCGGAGCACGAGCTACCGGCACGAGACAAAACGCTATGCCAGCGCCAAGGGCGGGGTACACCAGAAGAGCTCGGTACTTCGCGTATCTGGTTCTGGAGAGGACGAAACCAGCTATCGCCGAGCCACAGGCTGTGACTCCAAAAGAGGCGGTGGCCCCCAGCACCCCAACGTCCCAGCGCTTGACCAGATAAGTCAACCACCATGCGCTGTTCATCCACACGGGCAGGGTCATGAAAAAACTCTCCAGCGCCAGAAGCTGGAGGATTCTGCTTCGCCGGAACTGCGTTAATCCCGACTTCAGAACCTCGAGCCATCTGCGTTCCCGATGGCCGTAGTTCTCCGGGAAGGTGAGCACTCCAAAAGCGACCACGAGAAGTATAAGTCCGGTGATGGTTATGGGCAGTCTCACATCAGCCCAGGCTCCCAACGACGTGGCAATGCCTGCACCGATCACGGTCATGGGGACGGACGCCACGTACAAGAGGGACATAGCCCTTTTCGTGCCCTCTTCCCCGACGTGGTCGTAAAGCCACGCCTCCCGTGAGCCGCTCTGAAAAGCCCAGGAGATGCCCTGGAACACCGGGACCACGAGGCATTGGGCAAAAGTCCGCGCTTGGCTCAGCCACAGTATACCTGCGGCATGGGAAAACATGGCGATGGCCCAGCTCAACCGGCGACCCAGCTTATCCGCCACAGCTCCCGTTGGGTAGTCCAACATCATGGTTACCCATGATCCCAGCGAAACGAAGAGGGCGAACTGAGACGGAGAAAGGTTCAAACCCCGTTGGGTGGTCAGGAATTGCAGGTAGAACGGGTCCAGTATCTTCCAGGCAAAGAACTCGACCGCTCCCACCGCCAGCGCGTACCTGACTGCAAAGTAGACAGGACTGCGAGATGGCCGCGTTTGCAGGGTAGGTCCTGGAGTGGCGTCTCCGATCGTGTTAGCCACCCGGCCTCCCTCCTTCTTTTACGGCTGCCTCGTCTTCTCCAGCAACCACGCGATGTTCTCGGCCAGATGGTCCAGAGTCGCCAGAGCTTCCTTATCATTGGCAGCATCTACGGCCCCTCCCGCGCCGGCAAGGGCGATGGACCAGTACGTAGAGCCGGGCACAATCATATCGGTAATCACGAACCAGTACAAGAGCTGGGCGAGCGCGAAGTTGTGTCCGGCCCGTCGGGCCACTGCTATCGGCACACCCACCTTGCGGGAGAGGCAAAGGGCTCCCATACTCACTCACGTATATCCATAAAGGAAATGAGCAAGCACGCCCGGTGAAATAAACGCACTCGAAAGCAGTAAGGCCAGTAGAGGTTGCCCGGTTCTGCGGTAGGTAAGCTACCCGTTCAGTTACTGCCTTGTTGTTTCGCGCGGTAACTTCTTCGCCGCGAATGAATATCCGTCCCGGAGTGAGTTTAAGCAGCCCCGCAATCTGTCTGTGCCCGATACCATATTCTACACGTGGTGTGAAACTCCGCCTGGAAGATTCCAAGTAGACCGGACACTCCCACCAAGGAATGTTCCGCCTCTGTGAAGAACTAGAAAATAGTGAAGCACTCTTCAATACTACTCGCCGATCGGAGGCGCGAATATGGAGAAAGACCAAATGCACTTTGAAACCAAGGTCATGCACATAGGCCACGAACCTGATCCCTGTACAGGTTCAATTGCCACTCCGATTTATCAGACTTCGACTTTCGTGTTCCCCAACGTAGATGAAGGAGCTGCTCGCTTCAGGGGCGAGCGCGAAGGATACATCTACACGAGACTGGGTAACCCCACCGTGGCGGCTCTTGAGAGGTGTGTGAGCGCGCTGGAGGGCGCCGAGAAAGGGCTTGCGTTCGCTTCGGGCATGGCGGCGATTTCCGCATTGTTCTTAGCCATCCTCAAGTCCGGGGATCACGTCATAGCCGACAGATGTATCTATGGGTCCACATACACTTTTTTGGCGGCCACGCTAACGCGGTTTGGCGTCGAGGTGGACTTCGTCGACTGCTCCGACATCGACCAGGTTGCCGCATCCCTCAAGCCGAATACCAGGGTAATCTACTTCGAAACTCCGGCCAATCCGATGATGAAGATGGTGGACATGGAGGCCGTGGCTCGGCTGGCCAAACCCCGCGGCATAATCACGGTGGTTGATAACACGTTCATGAGCCCGTACTTCCAGAGACCGCTCAAATGGGGCATCGACGTCGTTATTCACAGCGCCACGAAATACCTGGGCGGGCACGGGGATGTTCTCGGCGGACTCATAGTGGGTCCCGCTGAGCTGGTCGATCTCGTGAGAACCACTGCACAGAAGGATGTCGGCGGGATCATGTCGCCCTTCGACGCTTGGCTTATCTTAAGAGGAATCAAGACCCTCGCCGTGAGGATGGAACGCCACGAGAAAAACGCCATGCAGGTGGCGGAGTTCCTCGAAAAGCATCCCGCTGTCCAGCGCGTATATTATCCGGGACTACCTTCCCACCCCCAGTATGCCATCGGGAAGAAACAGATGACGGGATTCGGCGGGATGATGTCGTTCGAGTTAAAAGGCGGCTTCGAAGCAGGCCGCACGCTCATGAACTCGGTGAAGCTGTGTCATCTCGCGGTCAGTTTAGGGGAGACCAGCACTCTAATAGAGCACCCGGCTTCGATGACCCATTCGGTGTTGACGCCGGAGGAACGTCAAGCTGCGGGGATCTCGGAAGGTCTAGTCAGGCTCTCGGTGGGGCTAGAGCATCCCGACGATATCATCGCCGACCTCCAGCAGGGACTCGCTAAACTACTGTGAGTCGCCGGCAAATCGCGGGGAAATGTTCGGGCTGCCCCGGCGAGCGCGTAGCCGGCATTTGGACCGGTTGGACGGCGGTAGGGGTAACGGCACTCAGATGCCGTGTTCAGGTTCCGTATATACCTTGAGAGGAGGTATCTGAAATGGTAGTACCCTATGACGTGGGACTGGCGATTGTAGGCCTAGGAACCCTCATATGGTTTGTGGGGATAATTGTGGCTCTCAACCGGAAGGAGACGGCAACGGCGATCACCCATGCCGCAATCGGGCTACTCATTCTCGTTCCGTCGTTTATCTTCGTCACGGCTGGTGGGTTCATAGGCGCCGTCGTCCTGGCAATGATAGTCCTGTCGTCCGTGAGAGTCATATCCGAGTACACGAGGGGAGTAGTATTTCGCTTTGGCCGGATGCACGGGGTCCTGAGTCCGGGGATAAGCGTCATCATGCCCTTCGGCGTAGACCAGGTCAAGATGGTTGACATCCGTACCTTCACGATAGACGTCCCCAAGCAGGAGATAATTACCAAAGATAACATCCCCGTGATGGTCGACGCCGTCGTGTATTTCAACGTTTTCGACCCGGTACTGGCCGTCGTGAAGGTGGCCAATTACGTGCAGAGCACGAGCCTCCTGGGGCAGACCATCCTCCGCTCCGTCCTGGGTCAGCACGAACTGGATGAGATCTTGAGCAAGCGTCAGGAACTCAATTCTCTGCTCAGGCGGCTTCTCGACGAGGCGACGGACCCGTGGGGCGTCAAGGTGTCCCTGGTCGAGATAAAGTCCATCGAACTTCCGGACACCATGAAGCGAGCGATGGCGCGGCAAGCTGAGGCGGAGCGGGAGCGCAGGGGCAAGATAATAGCGGCGGAAGGAGAGCTTCAGGCTTCGCAGAAGCTTGCCGAAGCAGCTCAGATCATGAGTTCGCAGCCGCTTACCATCCAACTTCGCTTCCTTCAAACGCTGACGGAGATAGCTGCGGAGCAGAACTCCACCGTGGTGTTCCCGGTGCCCATCGAGCTCTTGAAGTACTTCGGTGGTGGCAGCAAATAGTTTGAGGGCTCAAGGGATTTCGCTGAAGGGACAGCAGATGTCACTGTCGAGACGGGTGAGTAGAGGCAGCGAGCTTGAGGGGTCCATGGGCTTTATAGATGGTCGGGGAGGGCAGTGTGCATTTTCAGTAGTGACCGGTCAGGCTGAAGTCGAAGGTTCCCTTTTCCAAAAAGAAGGGCTGCCTTGAACCTCCCGCGGTCAGCAGCCCTTCGAAGAAAAGGAGAATGTGAGACGATGCTTCGACGTTTGGTCGCCGTGCTCCTTCTTCTGTACCAGGAACGTGCGAGCGCTGCGGAGTATATCCGCTACTTCCATAGTGGGGGAGGGCCAGCCCGGTGGACACGGAAGCAGGTCGTTTTCTACGACGATAAGGATTACGAAGTTCACTTCGAAGCCCAGAAGACGTTAAGCCGAAGGGTGTTCGCCCAAAGCAATGTGGTAGTTGATTCCCACTTCGACGTTATGGTGGCCAAAGTCGGGATTTCGGCTGAAGTGTCACTGGGGACGGAAACGACCGAGACTTGGACCGTAGGAATTGATGCGATGGTTCCTCCGCACTCTTCGCTCACAGTGGAGTGGGGGTCAGAAGGCGCAAGAGGCTATGGGAAAGAAGTATACTACCTAAACAATGTCCCGACGGACGAATGGCCGGTAAGCGGCAGCTGGACCAGCAGAGATTACGTGCGGGTCTTTTAGTTTGCGGATGTGGCCCGTTCGTACACAAAAAGTGCGGAATAGGAGTAAATACATATGGACGTGGACAAGGAATTCCTTGACAGCGGCCTGTCCGTGAGAGGGCTCTGGAAAAGATACACGCCCCGAGGGCGCTGGGTAGCTGAGGATATCAGTCTGTCTGTGGAACCAGGCGAAATTTACGCTCTTGTCGGCCCCAATGGGGCCGGCAAGAGCACCGTGATAAAGTGCATCCTCCGGCTGGTTCTCCCCCAAAGGGGTACGGTTCTGTTCAGGGGACGAGATATCAGGCATGCGATTGACCATCACATGGTCGGATACATGCCCGACCGGTTGGAACCCTACCCTTTTGAGTCCCTCAGTGAGTTTGCCCTCAAATACGTGGAGTGGCAGAGACCGGGATCGCGAGAGCAGGTGAAGGAGCGCCTCGATCGCATAATGGAAGTGGCTGAAGAATTCAGAGTGGGCGCATGGAAGGACAAGCCTTTCTATTCGTGGTCCCTGGGCATGAAACAACGAGCGCTCCTTTCGTTGGTGCTGGCCTGTCAGTTCTCCTTGCTGGTCTTGGACGAACCCACTCAAGCACTTGACCCTGTAGGTAGGAGACTGGTCCTGAATAAGATCCGAGCCGTAGCAAACGCAGGAGCCACGGTTGTCGTGTGCTCACATCTCCTGTCCGACCTTGAGAACGTTGCTGATAAGGTAGGTCTAATGTACGCGGGACGTCTCCTCGCCGAGACTCGCACGAGCGAGTTGAGAGAACGTCAAGAGGTTCGTGTGCGGTTCTTGACCGATGGAGGGGAGCGAAAGGTGGCATATTTCAGGAAAGATGAACCCGTAAGCTTACACGGGCTGGGTGTCAATCCAACAGTTGAAGAGATTTCCGTCCCATCGGCTTCGCTAGAGGATTGGTACCTTAGGACGGTAGAAGAAGCCGAACAGAGAGACCTCGGCGAACAAACGAAAACGGTACCAAACTCGAACTAGGAAGAAACGTGACTATGAACATGGTAAAGGCCCTGCTCAATAGCCTCGCCCGGGACGGTATCCTTGATGCATATATAGCCGTAGCGGCTGGTCTTACGGTCATCTCGGTTTGTGCACAGGCGTCACAAAGCATATCAAGCCCGGGCTTAAGCCTTGAGCAGAGTTTCACTCTCGTCTGGCAGGCCATCCTGAAGAGCGGTTTTTTGCTGGGAGTCGGCTTTGCCCTGCTAGCCCAGGGATATCTGTTATCCATCCCCGGTAGGAGTGGCATCCTTTCCGTTCGGCTTACCGGATCTTCTTCGCGTGCGCGTTACGTATCCTGCACCTTATTGGTGGCTTTACTGCTGTTGATAGTCTACCTTACAGGGATAGTTGTCACTACCGTATTCCAGCTCAAAGCATGGCGGTTAACAGAGGAGAGGTTCTTCTCTTACGCGTTTGCTTCTTTGACAAGACTCGGGATGTTCCTCATGTTCTTGATGACGCTGGGAATTGCATTCGAACTGGTTACGGGCCTGCCCGGAGCGGTTGGTTCGTTGTCGTGGCTGCTAGTGGCCTTGGAACTAGGAGGTTCGTTACGGGACAAGAACATTCTTGCCTCTCACATGGTGTTCTCTCTGCCTCAAGGAGTCCTCGGGATTCGAACTCCGGTTAGCAGCTTGGAGTGGTTTCTTTTCGCCTCGACGCTTCTGTGTCTTTCTGCCCTAAGCATCTTCTCCGCAGAAAGGAGGGACTTCCGCTGAAATCCCCTGCAGTCACTCCGACTAAAAGCAAGCTCCTGTGGGTTCAGATCTTCGTTCTCACCTTGTATCTGGTCATTTTGATATACAAACTAACAGCCGTTGTGAGAACTCATTGGCCGGTTAAAGAAACCGCTTCTGAACTCGTGAGGGGAAATATCGCAGTTCATTACGGGACGTACGGTTCTGTCTTGATCGCGTTGAATGGCTTTTTGCTTGTGGAGAGGAATACACTTGCTCTGAAACTGACTCTATTTGCGAACCGCCCGAGGATTGTATGCATTCTGTATGGGAAAGCCCTCCTGTTCATATCGGCACTGGTGTGTGTTCACGGACTCGTCTGGTATGTTTTCAGGGCTGTGTGGCAACTGCCACCGGTTGAATGGATCCGCACCCTTCACGGGATGACTTACGCCCCAATGGCTCGCGAGCTCCTTCAGATGTACACTGGAGGACTCGTCATCTCGACCCTCACGATATCCTCAACGCTACTTGTCAAATCGAGACCGATCCTGGTCACGACGGCCGGGTTGGCCATCCCATATCTCTTGATAACCGGCGGCATACCGCTCATCCGAGGTATCTCTATCCCGTTCCCTCGGAGCTTAAGCCAAATAACCGCGCACCTCGTTCCCGTGGTCCTTCACACAGGGGTCGCTACCGAGTTTCCATGTTTATTCGGTTCGTGGGCAGCCTATCAAACGGCATATGTTCTATTCACAGCCACAATGTCCGTTATGCGGTTTAGCAGACTGGACTTGTAGCAGGAGGAGTGCCCGTTGACGACACGAAGCTGGCCAAGAAGCCTTATCCTCCTCAGCGCAATTCTTCTGGCAATTCAGCTATCGGGTTATGTCTACGCTCGATATATCTTCAAGCCCAGGCACTCGCTCAAATCACTGGTCAAGACATATGGGACGGTGTTTCTGACATCGCCTCTCATGGCGAGTAACAAATCTGACCTGACACTTATAATCATCGATACCAAGGAGATCAGCGAGCTCTCGTCGCCTGAAAACGTGCTGGGGATAACCCTTGGCACGGACCAGAATGCGGTTGAGGCAACCGAAATCTCCCTAAAGTCGACAAAGCCTTTGCGTGGCGAAGATCAATTCGAGGCAAACCATGATACATTGAAGCTGCCGGAGTACTGGCTGCGTATTTTGAATCTTCGCCTGAACCGGATACAAGAACCCCTAGTCGCTACCACACTGCAGATCCACTACAGGGACGGTTTGACCGAAGTCTACGATCTTGGCGAAATCAGCATTGTTCCCGAATGGCCCAAAGAGTACCTCCCTATGGGGAGAATACCTTACCATTGTCTGTATGCTAAAGGCAGACTTGAGGCAATAGCAGTGGAGCTACAGCTAGGGCGATCTTCCAGGCAACTGCCACCGGGCACCTATTCGATAAAAACGGTGGACCTAGGGGTTGGAAACCGAATTCCGGTCGACATCAACAACATATACGTCATGTCGGTCCCCAGAGAAGCGGCTGACAGCCTTGAGGAAATAGTTTCAGAATCCTGGGAAGAGTGGAGAAGGGCGCCTCGCAGTGCTTTGAGAGAACCTTCGATGTTCTCAATACCCGCTGGGTTCCAAGGATTCATCGTAGTGGTCATTCCAGTCGATCTTCCCGACTTGACGGCCTTCGTGCTATGCCCCAGCGTCACCCTCGTCGGAGCAGATTCCAGAGAGGTTACTTTCTGCCAACCTGGAAATGGTTCTTGGCTAGAATATCTGCCGTTGCTTACGTACGAGGATTGCACTAAAGCACTGGAGTTGGGATCAACTTACACTTTGCTCGAGCACTGAATGAACGACGTCGTCAACCCCACTTTTTCATTCGGAGACTTGCCGAGCTCAAATACCTTTCGCTCTGCAATTCCCACATCGTTCTGTAGTAATCGCTTTTCCTCAAGAGGTTTTCGTGAGTATCGAATCCCTCCAGCTGTCCGTTCTTGAGAAGGATGATTCTATCAATGAACCTAACCAGGCTTAATCTATGGGTTATGATAATTGTAGTTCGACCCTTTGAAAATTCCCTAAATTTCTCAAACATATAGTTTTCTTCGATAGGGTCGATTGCAGCAGTGGGTTCATCCAAAATCAGAATCTGATTCCTTCTGTAAAGCCCCCTTGCGATTGCAACTCTTTGCCACTGCCCATGGGAAATATCAATTCCGCCAAACTCCTTTGAAAGCAGTGTATCGAGTCCCTCATGACTTAAGCCGAACTCCCGGACTATCCCGAGGATTTCTTCATCATCGGGCTCCTTCGTGTAATCTGAAATCCTGACGTTGTCTCTGATGCTAAGCCGGTACCGGTTAAAGTTCTGAAAAACTTGAGAGATTCCATTGTAGTTAATCTCGGATGAATTGTGTCCGCCGATGATGACCAAACCGGCAGACGGCGTGAAAATCCCCGACAATAGTTTTGCGAGCGTTGTTTTCCCTGCGCCGTTCTCACCTACGATGGCTATCTTTTCCCCGTCCTCAATTGACAGACTGATGCGCTTAATTGCATCATCATGGGCATTCGGATATTTGAATGATACGTCTTTTAGCACAATCTTGCCGTTAGTTATTTCCTTTGTCCGAGTCTCTTCGTCACACTCAAGAAACTCGAAGTAGTTTCGGATCTTGGGGATTTGGGAAGAGGACTGCCCGTATCTACCGACAATTGCCTCTTCCATGAGAGAGTAGAGCTCATCAACAGAGAAAATCACAGCAGTGAAGACACCAATTGAGATTCCCCCGGTCATCATCTCCCTGAACAGCAAATACATTATCCCGAAGTAACCCAAAAGGTTGACCATTTTGGCAGATGTACCGTCGCAGATTGTTTTGACCTGAATGAGCCGGTTTGTCTCACATTAGGCTGACCAAAAGGAAAAACTGGATAGGGTGAGGAACTTCCTACGGGGTTCTGCCTGGGCGGAGAAAGATCAGGCCTCTTGCCACGGCTCCGAAGCGCAAGAGGCCTGTGTTGGTTGTGGGTAGAACCCAGATCCCGTTGATCATCGTAAGGAACCTGGGCTCCAACGTCAAGGAGTACAAGCTGGCACGATAGATACGAGTCGGGCGATGAGGAAGCCCGGCAAAGCTGCCCCGCAAGTGCGCGAAGTGCGGACGGAAACTGC
>JADBKE010000004.1 GCA_014896535.1 Candidatus Fermentithermobacillaceae bacterium | reverse complement strand
GGATGCTCAAAGCTGAAATCGTAAACCCGTTCCTCAAAGCTGCGCTGAGCTTCCTCGAGGAACATCTGAACATGGAAGTTACGAGAGGCCAGCTCAGGCTTGATTCGTCCAAATGCACCAGCGGTGAGATAAACGTTGCGATAGGAGTGACGGGCGATGCCGAAGGCACCGTTCTGTACTCGATGTCCGAAAGGACTGCGAAAAGCATTGCCGCAATCCTGATAGGGGAACCAGTGCCAGTCTTCGACGCTCTGGCCGAGTCGGCCATCGCCGAGATGGGGAACATCATCACCGGAAGAGCTGCCTTTGGTCTGGAGGAAGAGGGATTTCGGTGCCGCCTGACTCCACCGGCGATAATCACAGGGCGGGGTGTCGTGATTTCCACCTTGGATATCCAGCGACTGGTGATCCCTCTCGAGTTGAAGGTGGGTTACCTGGAAATATCGGTAGCTCTCAGGTATGATTCGCTCGGGCCGAAATAGAGCTACGACCTCCGGGAACAAAGAAGGGTAAACCCCAGTCTAACACGAACAATGTGGGGAAGTACTCTCACCTGGACCGGAGGTCGCTGCTTTGTTCAAGCATCTAGACTCTCGGAAGAGCACGGGATCGCCCGGTAAAACCGGTTGTACGCAGCACCACGGCGCGGTTTTTAACGGGCTCGGCCGGCTGACCGTAGTTGCCCTGTGTCTCCTGCTACCGGTGACTCTGGCCATGGCCGTCGCAGGCCAGCCCCTGGATGTGCCGGGTGCTCAATTGCCCGAAACCCGCGGGGGATCCCGGAGCGAACCGCAAGGGACTCCCGCCGTTTCCCAGGAGCTTTCGGGGAACGGTGGGAAAGCCGCCCACGACAAGGGCGCGATTTCGGAAGAAGCCAGGACTCGAGCGCTGAACGATCTGATGCGCAGGGGACTGGAGGTCCGCGGCGTGTACGTCACCATGCGGACGGCCGGAGACCCGCAGTATTTCTTACCGCTGATCAGGTTTCTCGACGATTCCGGCCTTGACGCGCTGGTCATCGACGTCAAAGATAACGCCGGATACCTTCCGTGCGCACCCCCGGAAAGCGTGCTTGGGCGTCATCACGACTACACGCACTTTAAAGCCCTGATCCGACTGTTGAGGGAAAACGGATACTACCTCATCGCCAGGGTCGTTGCTTTTCAGGACCCCTATCTTGCCGCTGTAGACCCCGAACGGGCGATACGCCGGCCCGACGGCGCCCTCTGGAGGGATAGAGGAGGCATGGTGTGGCTCAATCCGTACGATCTGAGGAACTGGGAGCACATAAAGAATATCTGCCTCTGGGCAAAGGATATGGGATTTCACGAAATACAGCTGGATTACGTCAGGTTCCCGGACAATTTACCGAAAGCGACAGAGGGCGTCATCATGCCGGATGAGCGGGGCCTCGGCTCGAGGACGGCCTGCATCAAAGCCTTCTTGAAATACATCGACGACGCCCTCAAAGAAGGAGACAACCCGGTCCTTCTTTCAGCCGACGTTTTCGGATTCACCACGCTGGCCGAGGATGATATGGGGATAGGGCAGAAATTCGAGGAAATATGCGATGTGGTGGATTTCATCTCGCCGATGGTGTACCCGTCGCACTATTACAACAGCGGGATTTACGGGTTTGAAGTGCCGGAAGCTCATCCGTACGAAGTGGTAAAACGAGCTCTGGCCGATGCTTTGAGGCGTTCGCAGGGCCGCCGGGCCAAAATAAGACCGTGGCTTCAGGACTTCAGCCTCACCATCCAGTACGGACCAGCCGAGGTCCAGGCGCAGATCAGAGCTTCGTACGAGCACGGCATCAACACGTGGCTTCTCTGGAATCCGGGCAACAGGTATACCCGGGGCGTGGAACATCTTCCTCCGGATGCCGCACGCCGCCCCGCCGTTGATGCGGCTTCGGGAGCTTCGCCGGAAAGCTCCCCCATCCGTTGACCGGAACATATCTCGTCTGCAATCCGCGCAGGGCCGCCGTCCTGGCGCGGCGCGGACACGGGGTCCTCGGCGGGCACGCCGGCTCCGGGTCTCTGACGTGAGGAAAACACGCGATAGCATGTCCGAGGAAGCCGACCGTAAGCTCCGGGTTTGGGCCGTGCACAGGCCGGGTACTCAGAGGAAAGGCGTATAGTTGGGAGCTTCCTTGGTGATGTACACGTCGTGGGGGTGGCTTTCCCGCAATCCGGAAGCGGTTATCCGCACAAACCTCGCCTTTTCGTGGAGCTCCGCGATGTTTTTCGCCCCGCAATAGCCCATGCCGGCTTTGACTCCGCCAAGCAGCTGGTAGATGGTTTCCGCCAGCGGTCCCTTGTAGGGCACCCTGCCTTCTATTCCCTCAGGGACGAGCTTGGAAGAGGGTTCCTGGAAATACCTGTCGGCGGAGCCTTCCTTCATTGCGCCCAGCGAACCCATTCCCCGGTACACCTTGAAGCTCCGCCCCTGCCATATCTCCATTTCACCCGGGCTTTCATCTGTGCCCGCCAACAGACTTCCCAGCATCACGCAGTGAGCACCCGCAGCCAGGGCTTTGGTGATGTCTCCCGAATACCTTATCCCACCGTCAGCTATGATGGGCACGCCGAGTTCCCGGAGCTTTCTGGAGACGTCGAGGATGGCCGAAAGCTGCGGAACCCCGGCACCGGTGACCACTCGGGTTGTGCATATCGATCCCGGGCCGACGCCGACCTTGACAGCGTCCGCGCCGCGCTTGACGAGGGCGAGTGCTCCTTCGCCCGTAGCTACATTCCCGGCGATCAGGGCTTTCTCAGGGTACTTTTCCTTGATTTTCGCAACCGTGTCCAGCACGCCGGCGGAGTGGCCGTGAGCGCTGTCCACCACGATCACGTCAACTCCGGCTTCCACCAGGGCCTTTACCCTGTCCATCGTGCCGGGTCCCACACCCACCGCAGCCCCAGCCAGAAGCCGGCCTTTGGAGTCTTTCGCAGCTCTCGGGTGCTTCCGAGTCTTTTCGATATCTTTGAGGGTGATAAGGCCTCTCAAACGAAACTCCTCGTCAACGAGGGGGAGCTTTTCGATCTTGTATTTCGCCATTATCTTCATGGCTTCTTCGAGGGAGGTCCCCACGGGGGCTGTGATCAGGCCTTCGCTGGTCATCACGGCGGAGATGGGCTTCGAGTGATCGTCTTCGAAGCGGATATCCCTGTTGGTGATGATTCCAACCAGCTTTCCGCCGGAAACCACCGGTACACCGGAAATGTGATACTTCTCCATGAGAGCGATGGCGTCCCTCACCGAGTGTTCGGGAGAGAGGTAAAAGGGGTCGGAAATGACGCCGTGCTCGGACCTCTTGACCTTATCCACTTCCTGAGCTTGCCTTTCCACGCTCATGTTTCTGTGGATGATACCGAGGCCCCCTTCCCGAGCCAAAGCTATGGCCATCCGGCTCTCGGTGACGGTGTCCATAGCGGCGCTTAACACGGGGATGTTGAGCTTTATCTGGGAAGTGAGTTTGGTGGATAGATCCACCTCCGCAGGGGTAACCTCCGAGTATCCGGGGACCAGAAGAACGTCGTCAAAGGACAGAGCGAGTTCGAAAGGCTCGTCCACCATCTATATCAAACCTCCCGAGGGTACACATCAGGGAGCGCCGTTGGAGAAACAGCACCTCGTTTTCCCGAGTCTATCACGGGAGACGTCTCCTGACAACCTAACATGAAAGCGTCTGGAGACAGGATATCCAAACGTTCGAAACGAAGAATCCGTAGGGCCGGCCTGTGTTGGACGTTGAGCCGGGCACGGAGGACTGCAAATGAAATCCGCCCTGGTTTTCCGGGAAAACGTCAAAAAACTAATGCAAAAAAGGGGTATGAAGGTCAAAGACCTCGCCTCGATGGTTGGCCTCAGCCCCTCGTACTTGTCCTTGATTTTGTCGGGCGAACGGGAAAACCTATCGGACTTTCACAAGGACGCCATTGCCCTGGCTCTTGGAGTAAGCGTATGGGAGCTTTTCAGAGAGGACACGGATCTTGAGGAACAACCGGTGATCCCTTCCAGAGAGGCCGTTTCGCAGCTGGCACCGTCGGGGATTCCCGAAGCCATCCTGGCCGTCGACGATCTGCTGCTCGCCCTCGGCGTCGACGATCTTGCGTTCAAGAGTGCTCTGTACAGGCGCTTGAATGCCCTCTCGGCGCAAGAGCTGTCGAAACTGGGTGCAGTCATCCGCGGCACGCTGGAGGACTGGAACAAGATCAGGGCTTCCCAGTCGCGGGATAAGGTGCCGGCGGGCACGACGGCGGATTCGCGAGGCGCGGTACCGGCGCAATTCCGGCAGGCCGGGCGCTTCGGAGACGTCCTGGTAGACGAGGACTTACGAACCCTAGCGGCGGCCTTGAGCCTCACCGTGGAGATTCCCGGGGGCATTCCCATAGATGTGCTGGTCGAGGCCTTGCGGTGGCCGGTGGCCCGGGTGGTTGCCGGGCTCGAGCGGTTTTGCGAGGCCGGGCTCGCCTTCCTTACCAAAGACGAAGAAGGGGGTCTTGTTGCCGGTGTCAACCAGGACGATTTCTGGCGGTGGACTCGCAAGCACCATCCCGCCGGACGTCTCAAGCAGCTTTGTTCATCGCTGGCGAGGGCTTTGAAAGATCTGGGACGAGACGACCTTTCGCATCACATTGCGGCGCTGTTTCTTACCGCAGGCGAGCTCGAGCGGGCCCGAGAGTATTTCCGAAAGGCCTGGGAACAGTCGTTGGAAGGCAGGCAATGGTCGAGAGCGCGGGGGTTCCTGGAAGTGGAACTCGGGCTTCTGCGCATTCTCGACGCACATCCTTCGGAGAAGGCATACTGCTACGGGATGCTCGCCACGTGCTGCATGGAACTGGGAGAAGCGGTCGAGGCCCGGGAAAATCAGTTAAAAGCGCTGGACATATGGCGTTCCCTGGACAGGGTTGCCGAAACGGTGCTGGCACTGGAGTTTCTTGCGGTTGTCGAGGCCAGGCTGGGCAGTTGGGACCGAGCTCAGAAGGCTATCGAGGCAGCGCTGGAACTCGCCAGGACCGGGGAAGAAGAGGCGAGACTCAGGTGCGTGCTTGGGGAGATTCTTTTGGAGCGTGGGCATCTGGGCCGGGCAAAAGCTGAGCTGGAAAAAGCTTTGGACCTCTCCAGAACCATCGATTATCTCAGCGGCCTCCAGCGATCTCTCCTTGGCCTGGGTGTGCTCTCCGTCGAGAAAGGAAGGTTCGAGGAGGCCAAGACCAGTCTGAGCCGGGTCCTCGCTCTCTCGGAAAAGGGTGACCGGAAAGCCGGCTTGAAAGCGCGACTGGAGCTCGGGCGGCTTTTCCTCGCCCAGGGAAAAGGCTCTTTAGCCCTGGAACAGTTCGAAGAGGCCCGGAAGCTTGCCCGGAAGCTCGATGACGCCGAGTCTCTGGGAATGGCCGTGGCAGGGGTGGCGAGATCCCTCATCCTCCTACGGAGGCCGGGGGACTTGGCGCAGATCCTTCCCGAATTGGAGGAGGCCCTCGCGTTGTTCGAACGAACGAAGATGGTCAAGGGTCTTGTGCCGGTGCTCATTGCTCAGGCGGAGGTCCTGTCAACCCGCGGACTCAAGACCCAGGCGTCGGACTTGTTCAAAAGGGCGATACGCATTGCCCAGGAGCACGGAGCTCCTTCCCTCGAGGCCACGGCATGCCATGCCTACGCGACTTTCATGAAAGAAGAGGGTGACCCCCTCTACCGGGTGATGGAGGAACGCGCTAACTGGCTGCGGGCGACTATGCGATGACCTTCGAACTTTCAAAAAGCCGCTGGTTTTCTGCAACTTAACTGTTGGTGATTTTGCGCTCTGCCGTGAAGGACTGTACCAAGATTCATTACCCTCAGAAACGCGCGAGACTCCCCGGCGACTTGTTTTATTTGATCGCATTAGATTTCAGCAATGGAACGCAGGATATCGAGCTCGCCGCATCATATATCCAATGGCAACGGGTCGTAGCTCTCCAGGGGGTATGAGAGCGGGGAGGTAGGCGAGGGGTTGTGCTGGATTTCCCGCTGTTAGCTCTAAGGGAACTCAGAGCGAATTCCACCAGGGTGACGGCGGCCTTGATTGCTGTATCCGTCGCCGCATTTTCCCTGGTGGCATATAGGGCCGTTCTCTCGGGGTACCCCCAGGGGTTTGCTCAGGAGATACGGGCTCTTGCCGGCGGTGAGATTTTGATTTTCTGCGGTATCGACCTTCTTACGCCGGGGTCCGGTCTGGAAATGGAGTGGCGACCGTGGAAAGGCCGTCCCTGGCAATCGTACCTCGAGTACTACCTCCCCGACCTCCCGTCCCGGGGCTACCTGGCTTTTCCGGAGACACCCGAGTGGTCTCCCCTGGACCCGGAGGATATCGCCCGGGAGATTCGGGGGATTCCCGGGGTCGCCGCGACCATCCCGTATTATTCCCTTCCATGTTACGTGGAGACTTCCGAGGGAAGGTTCGAGGCCATCCTCAGGGCCAGAAATCCCGCGTTCGAGACGGACCTTTACTCAATGGCCGAGTATCTAACGGACGGCAGGCTCTGGCACGAAGGCGAGGAGGAAGCCATCGTTCCCATCTCTCAGGGGAAGGCCATTGCCGGAGTCCGGGCGGGCGAAACTTTTCGGCTGGTTCTTCCCGCGCCGGGGGCAACTCCCGGAGAAGTGGACTGGACCAGGTGTGTTGAGTTTACTCTCAGAAGCTCCGGAGAGTACGATATGTCGAAAAGCTTGCGCGAAGCCGCAGGTGCCGGCAACGGAGCGGGAGCCCCGGCAGGCGGCCGAGTGCCGGCTCCCCAGGACGGGCCAACCTTCGAATGGAACCGGCCCGAGATCATGGTCACCGAGCAGGTATTTCGAAGTATGTGTACCCGGGCCGGGTGGGGAGAACCCGCTTGCTACCAGCTCGCCGTGCGGGTGGAGAAAATGGCCATGCTCAACGCGGTAGCCAGGGCTATCCGGGCTGTCCTCCGGGGCCGCTACGCCGTTTTCACCGTCCCGGAACTGGGCGAGATTCGGGTGGCCGGTTCGCCCGTGCCCGTCGCCATATCCGATATCAGGCTGGTCATGCTCGTTCTGACCTATGCGCTTTCCGGAACCATCGTGTGCGGGAGCGTTTACATTATGATTTCGCAGTCCAGGCGGAAAATCGGCCTTTT
Organism: Candidatus Fermentithermobacillaceae bacterium; assembly: GCA_014896535.1. GTDB lineage: Bacteria > Bacillota > Sulfobacillia > Fermentithermobacillales > DUSS01 > DUSS01. The sequence goes on along the minus strand of JADBKE010000004.1, from coordinate 30,827 downwards.
GAGAGTAGTCGGAGCTACGTCGAGACAAATCGCGGTCTACGTGTACTCCCTCATGCTCGGCGTTTTCCTGATCGGGTCGACCATCGGGCTCGTGCCCGGGGAGTGCTTGAGATTTTTGGACTGGCTCGGGTCCGATCTTCCCATTTCGGCATTTCTGAAGGCCGCCCTGGCCGATGCAGGAATTGCCTTCGGTGCCGCGGTGGCGATTTCGCTGGTCATGGGCACGCTCGTGGTGGCTTTCGCCTCGAGACTTCCGTGTGCGGAGGTGCTCGCCCGTGGACAGGTATGAAAACGCGATAATCAGGTGCCACGAAGTGACCAAGTTCTACCCGGTTGGGGACGGGGTGTTTGCCCTTCAGAACGTTCATCTCGTGGTGTATCCCGGTGAGTTCGTGCTCCTCGAGGGACCGTCGGGGTCGGGCAAGACCACGCTCCTCAACATTCTCGGGGGGATAGACCGTCCTTCCCACGGCGAGGTCATCATGAAAGGCAGGAAGTTCTCGAGAATGAGTGAGGACGACCTGGCGCTCTTGAGAAGGAAGGATCTGGGATTCGTCTTTCAGTTCTTTAATCTGATACCCGAACTTACCGCGTGGGAAAACATAGCTTTTCCCCTGAGGATAGCAGGCGTGCCTCCCAGCGAAATACACGAGCGCGTGGGGAGTCTGTTGTCCAGATTACATCTGGAGGGTAGGGCCAATCATTATCCCATCGAGCTTTCCGGAGGGGAACAGCAGCGAGTCGCCATCGGAAGGGCGCTGGCACCGAAGCCATCGCTGATACTGGCGGACGAGCCTACGGGGAACCTCGACAGCAAAACCGCCAGGGAAGTCATGGAGTTGTTCAGGGATTTTAACCAGAGGGACGGTCAGACCTTCATCGTTGCTTCGCACGCTTCCGAATTTGAGCAGTACGCCACCAGAGTGGTGAAGCTGAGGGACGGCAGGATAGTCGAATAGCTGCCGCTTGAAAAACGGCATCCGGTCGGGAAAGGAGGCGAGAACGAGTGCGCGCCAGCGTGAAGCACATGGACATATACCTTCTCCTGGCCATCAGGGGGGTAAAGATGCGTCCCTTCCAGATGGTGTCCATTTCCCTCGTAGTGGCGTCTACGGCGGTGATGGCCGCAATGGTTCTGGGGTATACGGGAACCGTCGTAGAAGCCACGGTGGCCAGGGTTCGCCCTGCAAGTCTCGGGTGCGATGACGTATGCGGGCTGGTACCCTCGAGGTCGCAATTCGCCGGCCAGTCGCTGGCCAGAGATGCCTGCAGAGCCGCCCTGGGTGGTTGGAGAAACGTTCTCGCTTTCCTTCCCGTGCTCGGTGCGGCTGCGATAACGTGTCTTTTAACCGCGTCGCTTCTCGGACGAAAGAGAACTCTGGGCGTGATGCGCGCCGTCGGAGGTACCACCAGGGAACTCCAGAAGCTTCTGCTTTTCGAAGCCTTCCTCACGGGTGGTCCGGGAATACCTCTGGGTCTTGCTGCCGGACAGGTATTTTCCAAACTGGTGTGGGGCACCTGGGTCCTTTCTCTTCCTGCGATTCTAGCCTCGGCCGGCATCGCCCTGGGCGCCGTTTTTCTCGGCTCTCTTCTGCCGCTTCTCTTCTTAAAGAACGCGACGACAGACCAACTCTTGATGAACAAACCGGTTTACGTCATACCCAATCCCTCCTGCGCTAAATGTGGCGCGTGCGGGGGTCTCTGAAAGGGGGGGCTCGAGGTGCAACGCATCCTGGCGGTGGACGTAGGAAGCACCACGACAAAGGCCACCGTTTTTGAGAAGAGCTCATCTGGATGGGAAATGAAGGGAAAAGCCACTGCGCCCACTACCGTTGAGGCACCGCATCTGGATGTAATGATTGGGGTAAGGAAGGCTCTGGGAAGACTCGAATCCAGGACGGGTCTGAAACTCCTGGAAGCCGGTCGGCTTCTTTCCCCTTCAGCAGGACCGGAAGGGGTGGACTTGTTCGTCGCGACCTCATCCGCCGGTGGCGGTCTCCAGATGCTCGTGGCGGGCCTGGCCAAACACCTCACCGCGGAGTCAGCTCATAGAGCTGCGTTGGGGGCCGGGGCTGTGGTCCTGGACGTGATCGCCATGGATGATGCGCGGATGGTGTCGGAGAAAATAGAGCGAATACGGAAGCTCCGGCCTGACATGATCCTCATCACAGGCGGCACGGACGGAGGGAACATCTCGGGTGTTGCGGCGGTCGCAGAGTTCGTCGCGGCAGCCAATCCGAAGCCCCGTTTCGGACAAGGATTTAAGATCCCCGTGGTGTTCGCCGGAAACGCTTCCGCCCGCGAATACGTAAACGACGTCATGTCCGAGGTCATGGAAGTTACCTTTGCGGATAACTTGCGACCCGACCTCGAGCACGAAGTGCTGGAACCGTGCATTGCCGAAATCCACAGGCTGTTTCTGGAGCACGTAATGTCGCATGCCCCCGGTTACGGGACCCTTCTGACCTGGGTTGGTGACCGGATCGCGCCCACTCCCGTTGCCGTGGGCGAAGTCTTGAAATACCTCCGGGCGACGCTGGGTACGAACGTCCTTGGGGTAGACGTGGGAGGCGCCACGACTGACGTTTTTTCCGTATTGGACGGGGAGTTTTACAGGACCGTTTCGGCTAACCTCGGGATGTCGTACAGCATGAGCAACGTCATGATCGAAGCCCGTCCGGAGAACGTCTTACGGTGGGTTCCGGCAGATATCACCGAGCGAGAGCTGAGGGACTGGAACTTCAACAAGATGATCCGGCCCACAACCCTGCCCCAGACCGCCGTCGATCTCATGCTGGAGCAGGCTTTGTGCAGGGAAGCGTTGAGGTTGTCCCTGGAACACCATCGATCTCTCGCCCGGGGTCTGAAGGGCATCCGGAAGAGGAGAGAAATCAGCGACATATTCGATCAAACGGGAACCGGTGAGGTCAAGTTGGACATGTCAAAGGTGGGCGTCATCGTCGGAACGGGCGGAGCCATCTCCTACGCTCCCAGGTACGGGCAGGCGATGATGATGCTCAACGACGGTCTTCAACCTGAAGGAGTTACCGAGATATACGTGGACCGGGACTTCCTCTTTCCTCACATCGGGATGTTCCTCAAGACAGTTCCGGATGCCGCCCGAGACATTCTCTTCAACGTAGCTTTGGTGCCCCTGGGAACTGTTGTGGCTCCCAAGGGCCCGCCGGTGGCGGACGGTACGGTGATGGCTGAGCTGACCGTGGGAAGTAAAGTGGTGCGGATCTCTTCCGGCGAGATCCAGCGGATTCCTTTGGAGCCCGGCGAGACCGTCGAAACCGAGATCGTTCCTCAGAGGAAATTCGACGTAGGGGCGGGACCGGGCGCAGTCGTTAAGGCCCGTCTTCGCGGCGGGTACAGCGGTTTGGTGCTGGACGGGCGGGGAAGGCCCATCAGGATGCCGGAAAACCCGGAAGAGCGACGACGCATCGTACGCCAGTGGATGACCGCCATGGACGCTTTGGTGGCGTCTTGAAATCGACGACGATATCATTTCCCGAATCGCACGCGAGGGGGAGGGAACGGTCGTGGCTGTGAGTTCCCAGCTGAAGATTTTGAAAAAGGCGCGGGTGAGAAAGGAGCGCAGGCTGCCCACGCCCGGGACGGTTCTCGTGACAACCGGGGACAGCGTACGGCCGGAAACCGTGATCGCCCGGGCCGATTACGTGAAAGGCAACCCGTATGTGGTGGACCTTGGGAGCGAGCTGGGATTTAAGCCCGAGCCGTCCCAGGTTGAAAAGATAGTACTGAAAAAAGCCGGCGACGCTGTGAAGGCCGGTGAGGTGATAGGCAGGTACCAGAAAAGCTTCTGGGAGCCGGTCAAGGAGATCGTCTCTCCGGTGGACGGTAAAATCGAATTTGTTTCGAAAACCCGGGCGAGCATCATCATCCGGGAAGACCCCAGATCGGCAAAACCGATGAGCGTAGTAGCGGTGGCTTCGCGCTTGAGGATATTCCCCAGCCTCATCCGGGCGTACACCACGGTCAAGGAAGGCGACCAGGTGTTCGAGGGGAAGATCATCGCGGCGGCACCGTCCCTGACCGGCCTCGAATACGTCTACGCGCCGACCAGCGGAGTGGTAGAGAAAATATGCCCGCGTACCGGTACTGTTACCATAGTACGCCCGATTAAAGCTACGACGGTCGTAGCCGGCATTAGCGGGAAGGTAGTCTCGGTTATTCCGGACGAAGGGGCCGTAGTGGAAGGAGTGGGAACCTTCCTGCAAGGGGTCTTCGGCGTAGGTGGAGAACAAACCGGTGTGCTGCGGGTTATAGCCGACGATCCCGGTTCCCTCATAAGGCGCGAGGACATCCCGGACGACGTTGATGGACAGATACTCGTCGGGGGAGCCTTTGTGACCGCCGATGCCCTCGAAAAGGCAAAAAGCTCCGGTGCCCGCGGATTCATCACCGGAGGCGCTTCCAACCTCGATATCGTCCAGTTCCTGGGAAGAGAGATTTCCGCCGGAGTCACCGGGGTGGAGGATGTGGACTTCACCCTGATTCTCCTGGAGGGCTTCGGTGTCGTGCCGATTTCTGCGTCTACGTGGGACATCCTGAAACAGCGGGAAGGTGCCCCTGCGTTCGTGGACGGCTCAACCCAGGTTAGAGCAGGCGTCATACGACCCGAGATCATCATATGTTCCGACGAGTTTCACGGAGACGAGGAGCTTCCCCTGGTGGAAACAACCAGGGAAGGGGCGATGGTCGAAACCAGGGAAATCGCTCCCGGCGACAGGGTCCGGTGCGTGATGCCGCCGTACTTCGGATTATGGGGGATAGTGGAAGAGGTACCCGCGGAGCCGGAACGAGTCGAATCGGGGGCGCTGTTGCAGGTGGCGCGGGTGAGACTGGACGACGGGAGGCTCGTGACGGTAGCCGAAGCCAACCTCGAGGTGTGGAGCTAAGGAGGGCGTTCCTGGAGGGATGGGCATGCGCCTTTTGAGGAGAAAACCGCCCATCTGGGAGACGGAGGAATGGGATAACCTCTCCTGGGAAGAAAAGATGGCGATCTGGCGCCGGCACAGACGGTACAGCATGATTTTGGGGTTGCTATGGCTTTGCACTTTTCTGGGCAGTGCGACGTGGTGGTTTTCCAAATACGCGGCGGGCGGAGCAGGCCTGAGAGAACTGTGCATCGTTCTGGCCTGCGCCGCCGTCATGGGGATCATACTGTCACTGGCCAGCCGCTTGATGGAATGAACGTCTAACTTTCAGACCGGGTCTGCGGTTCCTCTGGCATCAGGACGGCGGCCAGGATGTACAGAACGATACCCGGGACGAAACCGGTAAACAGGGTGATGACGGCGACTCCCAGGCGTACAAGGGTCGGGTCCACCTCGAAGTATTCCGCCAGTCCCCCGCATACGCCCAGAATCCGCCTGTCTTTGCTCGACCGATAAAGTCTTTTCATACCTCGTTCTCCTTTCGCCGTGCAAACGATCGCCCGCGGGCGCTCGGCGCGCCCGGATCCTCCTGGTTAAAATACGTAACAGCGGTGGGTCTGATATGATGCAAAAATTGTTTGGCACTTTGAAAGGTGTCTCAATTATTATTGCCAATAACTCAGTATTGTGATAAACAGGAGGTAAGCTCGACGAAAAAGGTGGGTAGCGAATGGGCAACGCAGAAGAAGTAGAAGTCCTCATAAGCAAGGAAGAGCTGGACAGGCGCGTCACCGAGTTGGCGCAACAGATCTCCCGGGATTATCAGGGCAAAAATCCCCTCCTGATCGGCATACTTAAGGGCAGTTTTGTCTTCATGTCTGACCTGATAAGGCGCCTCACCATCGATTTTACCGTCGACTTCATGGGCACCTCGAGTTACGGCGCTTCCACGCAGTCTTCAGGGGAGGTGCGCATCACGAAAGACCTCGAGGACAGCGTGGCCGGGCGCGATGTTCTCCTCATCGAAGACATCGTGGATACCGGGCTTACCCTCCGCTACTTGCTGGACACGTTGAAGGCCCGGCAACCGGCCAGTTTAAAGGTGTGCGCGCTGCTGGACAAGCCCGCACGTCGACTGGTGAGGGTTCCCCTTGACTATTACGGGTTCATCATTCCCAACGAGTTCGTCGTCGGTTACGGGTTGGACCTCGAGGAGCGTTACAGGGGTCTTCCTTTTGTGGGGGTCCTCAAGCAGAGGAAATGACCCGACGCGTTAAAGTGAGGTCTTCTTGCGGCGCCGGGTTCGCAGTGAGAACCGAGAATGCCCGGGTTTTGCTTTAGCAGAGACCTGGGCAGCGCGGGAGGAGTCAGGGATGGAACTGAAAGAGGCAGCGGGTTTTCCCCGAGTCGGAGTGGTTCTGGGAAGCACCAGTGACTTCGAGGCGTTGAGAGAGGCCTTAGCTGTATTCGACGAATTCGGTGTGAAGTACGATGTGGCGGTGATCTCCGCTCACAGGACTCCGGACCTTCTGCGGCGATATGCCCTGGAAGCTCCGGGGCGAGGAGTAGCGGTGATTTTGGCCGCTGCCGGACTCTCCGCGGCTCTTCCCGGTATGCTGAGCGCCTACACGACTCTTCCGGTGATAGGGCTTCCGGTGAAAACCGGACCCCTCGGCGGTGTAGATGCCCTGCTCTCGATGGTCCAGATGCCCCCGGGGGTTCCGGTGGCGGTAACCGGCATCGGGTCTGCGAAAAACGCCGCCCTGTGCTGCTTGCGGGTAATGGCTCTGATCGAACCGGCCCTCTGGAAGAAGCTCGAAGAGTACAGGGAAAAGATGACGAAGGAAGGGGAGGAGCGTCTGTCCTTCCCCCAATCCGTCGGTTTACCCGGCTGGAAACCCTCGTTTGAAAGCAGGTGAGCTCTCTGGCCCTGGAACTGGGAGAAAAATGCGGCATCTTTGGAGTCGCCGGTCACCCTAGGGCGGCTTCCCTGTGTTATTACGGACTTTTCGCCCTGCAACACCGGGGACAGGAGTCGGCGGGCATTTCCGTAAGCGATGGACGCCGTCTCGTTACCAAGAAGGGGATGGGACTGGTTTCCGACGTCTTCTCCCTGAAAGACCTGGAAGACATGACGGGTCCGCTGGCCATCGGGCATGTCCGCTATTCGACTTCGGGAGAGAGCGTGCCGCAAAACGCACAACCCCTGGCCGTGAAACTGTGGCGCGGCGAATTTGCCGTGGCGCACAACGGAAACCTTGTGAACGCAGCCGAACAGCGGGCTCTTCTGGAAAGTCAGGGCTCGATCTTCCAGACAACGCTGGATACCGAAGTCATTCCTCACCTCATGGCCAGGTCAAAGGAACCCGATCCCGACAGAGCCTTCGCGGAAGTGCTCTCCAAGTTGCGCGGAGCTTTTGCGCTGGTCGCGCTCCACCCGCGGATGTTGCTGGCAGCGAGAGACCCCATGGGGATCCGCCCCCTTTGCTTCGGAAAACTCGACGGGGCCACGGTCGTAGCCTCGGAAACCTGCGCTCTCGATTCGGTGGGTGCGAGCATCCTGGGAGAGATCGAGCCCGGCGAAATACTGATATCGGACGGGAAAGGCTTTTCCAAATTCAGGTATTCCGAAAAGAAGCCGCAACGTCTTTGTGCCTTCGAATTCATCTACTTCGCCCGGCCCGACTCGGATATCTGCGGCTTGAACGTACACAGGGCGAGAAAACTTCTGGGGAAAAAGCTCGCTCGATCTCATCCGGCCGATGCCGACCTGGTCACCGGTGTGCCCGACTCGTCGCTTTCGGCCGCCAGCGGTTACGCCGAGGAGCTTGGAGTCCCCTACGAGATGGGGCTTGTCAAGAACAGATATGTGGGAAGAACTTTCATCGCTCCGGAACAGTCCTTGCGGGAACTCGCGGTGAAACTCAAACTAAACCCGCTAAAAAGCATACTTAAAGGCAAACGGGTCGTCCTCGTCGACGACTCTATCGTGAGGGGGACAACTTCCAGGCATATCGTGGGGCTTTTGAAATCGGCCGGAGCCAGGGAAGTCCACGTGAGGATCAGCTCCCCTCCCTACAGGTTCCCCTGCTATTACGGGATAGACACCTCTTCCAAGGGTCAGCTAGCCGCAGCTCGGATGTCGGTCGAGGAGATCCGGAAGGAGATAGGGGCCACCACGCTCGGTTATCTCGCCATAGAAGATCTGGAAGAAGTTCTTTCGAGCGTCGGTGGGTTGTGTCTGTCCTGCTTTACCGGCGACTATCCCGCGGGTACTCCGGCCCGACTGTAGCGGAGCTCGTCTCCCAAAGGGGCCTTGAGCAGTTCCTGCCGGGAAAGTTCCGGGTTTTCAAGCCCGGCTCGGAGGTGAGTTCAGGTGAGCGACGACGCGAAAACGCCTTCCTTTCCTTCCCGGTACTCCCAGGCCGGCGTGGATATTCAGGGGCACGACCGGTTGATAGAAGCGATCGGGGAAATGGCCCGCAGGGTTTCCGGACCTGAGGTGCTGGCCGGAGTAGGGGGCTTTTCGGGGTTGTTCGACCTTTCCCCCTTCGGTGGGGGAGAGCTTGTCCTGGCCGCTGGAGCTGACGGCGTAGGAACGAAGGTGAAGATAGCGTGCCTTCTGGACAAACACGATACGGTGGGCATAGACCTGGTCGCCATGAACGTGGACGATGTCGTTTGTTGCGGGGCCAGGCCGCTGTTTTTCCTTGACTACATCGCCCTCGGCTCCCTCTCTCCGGAGACGGTCATGTCCATAGTGTCCGGGGTGGTAAGGGGATGCGAGATGGCGGGGTGCGCCCTCCTGGGGGGAGAAACGGCGCAGATGCCGGGACTGTATCCGCCCGGCGAGTACGATCTGGCTGGATTTGCCGTGGGTCTCGTATCCAGGAAGGATATAGTCGACGGGAGGAGAATAATTCCAGGGGATATTCTGGTGGGCCTCTTCTCGTCGGGCCTCCACTCCAACGGATTCAGCCTGGTCAGAAGAGTGCTCCTGGAGGAAGGGCGCATGAAACTCGAAGCGCCTTTCGCCGATACCGGAAGGACGCTTGGGGAGGAGCTTCTCGAGCCTACCAGAATATACTGCCGCGCCGTCCTCAAGTTGAAGGAACATCTGGACGTCAAGGGCATCGCCCACATCACAGGAGGCGGGATAACCGGAAACCTTCCCCGCATACTGCCCAAGGGCGTGGCGGCGCGGATAGACCGGGGGAGCTGGGAAGTTCCTCCCGTATTTCGGCTGGTGAAGAAAGTCGGAAGGATCGACGATGGCGAAATGTTTTCCGTGTTCAACATGGGTATCGGGATGATCCTGGTCCTCTCCGAAAAGGATGTGGCGGAAGCTCTCAACATTCTGCAATCGCTAGGCTTTGGAGCTAACGTTATCGGAACGACCGTACCGGGCGGAAGGGAGGTCTTATATGATCCCCCGTTGTGATAGGCGACTCCTACCCGTGGGGGTTCTCGTTTCGGGGAGAGGGACGAACCTGCAGGCTCTCCTCGACAGCTCGAAGGCGGGGCTGATTCCCGCTGAGGTTCGCGTGGTCATATCCAATCACAAAGGGGCCATGGCTCTGACGCGGGCCAAGGAAGCCGGCGTGCCGTCCTTCGTGGTGACTTCGAGGGAGTTCGGACAGTGGCCGGCTTGCCGCCGGCCGTACGAGCAAAAGATCGTGGAGATCCTCAAGAAGTTCGGCGTGGAGCTTGTGGTGTTAGCCGGCTACGACAGGCTTGTAGGCGAGGAAATGCTGAACGCCTTTCCTCAGAGGATCATCAATATTCATCCATCGCTTCTTCCGGCCTTTCCCGGTCTTCACGCGCAGCGCCAGGCCCTGGAGTACGGGGTGAAGATCGCCGGCTGCAGCGTCTTTTTTGTGGACGAATCGGTTGACGGGGGACCGATTATCCTCCAGGCGGCCGTTCCCGTGCTGGACGATGATGACGAGGAGACGCTTTCCGCCAGGATCCTTCGGGAAGAGCACAGGATATTGTGCGAAGCGGTGAAGCTTTTCGCGGAAGGTCGCCTTGAAATCAAGGGTAGAAGGGTGAGGATACTGCCATGAAGAGACGGGCCATAATAAGCGTCTACGATAAGACCGGTGTGCTCGAGCTGGCCAGAGCTCTTGTGGAAATGGGCTGGGAGATCGTATCCACCGGTGGAACGGCTTCCCTCTTGAGAGATGCTGGGGTCGCGGTGAAAGAGGTCTCCGACGTCACCGGGTTTCCGGAGGTGCTGAGGGGCCGCGTGAAAACCCTTCACCCCTTGATCCACGCAGGCATCCTCGCCAGGAGAGACGACGACTTCCACATGAAAGACGTGAAGCGGCTGGGAATAACCCTTGTGGACCTGGTGTGCGTGAACCTGTATCCCTTCGTAGAGCACGCCAAGAGGCCTGTTCTCCCGGTCACTCAGGTCATGGAGCAAGTGGATATCGGAGGACCGGCGCTGTTGAGGGCGGCGGCTAAGAACTGGCAATGGGTAATTCCGTTGTGCAACCCCGCCCGGTACGGAGAGATCATACAGAAGCTCAAGGAACAAGGGAACGTCGACCTCGCTACCAGGCAAAATCTGGCCGCCGAGGTGTTTCATCACACCGCCGCTTATGACGCAGCCATTTCCGCTTATCTCGGCAGGCAGTGGGGTAACTGGCCCCTGGATTTTCCCTTAGAACTTACGCTCTCCTACAGGCGGTCGGCAATCTTGCGATACGGCGAAAACCCGCACCAGAAAGGCGCTTACTACGCGTCCCTCGTACCGGAGCCGGGTACCCTGGGGGGGTTTCGCGTTATCCACGGAAAGGAGATTTCTTTTAACAACCTCCTCGACGCCGATGCCGCCTGGGACCTGGTCACGGAATTCAGCGAGCCGGCAGCGTGCATCATCAAACACACTTCCCCGTGCGGAGCGGCGGTGGCACAAACTCCGGGCCAAGCCTTTGAAAAGGCCTATGAGGGAGACCCGGTGTCGGCTTTCGGCGGCATCGTCGCGTTCAATAGGCGTCTTGACGAAGAGGACGCCTTGAGCATGAAGAAATGCTTCATCGAGATGGTCCTGGCTCCAGGCTATACTGAGCAGGCTCTGGAGGTCTTAAAGAAAAAGAAGGATCTCAGGATCGCATTCATGCCGGACCCCCAAGAAGGGAAGCTTCCTTCTTACTCGGTGAGGCAGGTGCTCGGCGGAATACTGGTACAGGAGAGGGACAGGCGTTTGCCCAAAGATGAGGAATGGAACGTCGTATCGGAAAGGAAGCCGACACCGGAAGAGATCAGAGACCTGGCTTTCGCCATGACCGTGGCAAAGCACGTCAAGTCCAACGCGGTGGTGCTGGCCAAGGATATGATGACCGTGGGGATAGGAGGAGGTCAGCCCAACCGGGTTGACGCGGTGAGAATCGCCGTGAACAGAGCCGGCGAAAGGGCTCGAGGTGCGTGCATGGCTTCGGACGGGTTTTTCCCGTTCCCGGACTCCGTCGAGGAAGCGGCTCGAGCTGGTGTGACTGCCATAGCGGCGCCGGGCGGTTCCATAAGAGATTCTGAATCCGTGGAGGCCGCAAACCGCCTCGGCGTGAGCCTCGTTTTCACCGGGACCAGGCATTTTTTGCACTGAAGCGGGTCCGAGGGAAGGGAAAGGCTTGCGTGATGAACGTTGCCGGTGCCAGTCCGAACCGTAATCCTGCCCACTTTCAGGTGGTGAGATCTGATGAGGGTTTTAGTGATCGGATCCGGAGGGAGGGAACATGCGCTGGCGTGGGCTCTCTCTAAGAGTCCCTCGGTGACCGAACTTTACATAATGCCTGGTAATCCCGGCACTCTGTCCCTGGGGGAGAACATCGGCATCGACCCGATGAACTTCGGGGCCGTCTTAGAGTTTTGCCAGCGAATCCGGATGGACCTCGTGGTCGTGGGTCCCGAAAATCCGCTGGCAGCTGGCATCGCCGACTACCTGAGGGCGAAGGGAATATCCGTGTTCGGGCCCGGCGAAATGGCAGCGAGGCTCGAATCTTCCAAGTCCTTCGCGAAACAGTTCATGCAGAGGCATGGAATCCCCCATCCCCGTTTCGAGGTATTTGAAGATCCAGTGGAGGCCAAGGAATACGTGAATAGGACCACGGGCCCGTGGGTGATCAAGGCTGATGGGCTGGCGCTGGGCAAAGGCGTCCTGGTCACCGGTGACCGATCGGAGGCGCTGACGGTCCTCGCCAACATGATGTCGGGAAAGATCCTCCAAGGCGCCGGCAGGAAGGTGGTGATCGAAGAATACCTTTCCGGATACGAAGTAACCGCCATGGCCCTGGTGGATGGGGAACGATTTCATATGCTTCCCGTGGCGAAAGACCATAAACGCCTTCTGGACGGAGACGAAGGTCCCATGACTGGAGGGATGGGGGCGATATCGCCCGTTCCGCTCCTGTCACCCGACGATGTTCGTTCCATTGAAAGGGACGTGTTCGAAAAGGTACTTCGCGGGCTTCAGGAAGAGGACCTGGACTACAGGGGTATTCTGTACGCCGGACTCATGATGACCCGCGAGGGACCCAAAGTTCTCGAGTTCAACGTGAGATTCGGAGACCCGGAAGCCCAGTGTGTGCTTCCGCGCCTCGAGGGCGATCTGGCGGAAATCTTTCTCAAGGTGGCTCAGGGTCGCATGGACGATGTGCGGCTGACCGTGAGGCCCGAAGCTTCCACAACGGTGGTGATGGCCTCCCGAGGTTATCCCGGCGAGTACGAAAAAGGCTTCGTTATCAGCGGAATAGACGACGCCCTGGCCCTTGAGAGCGTTCTGGTCTTTCAAGCCGGAACCATGCCGTTGGGAGGCGGATCCGGGGTGTCTTCCGCAGGTGCGGCGTGGAAAACTCCTCAAAGAGATGTGTCAGGTAAAGTGGGAGAAAAGCACCCTGGTTTACTGGTCCCGGTGAAAACCTGGGGAGGGCGGGTTCTTTCGGTAACGGCTTTAGGAACTGACCTGGAGGAATCGAGGAAGAGGGCCTACGAGGCGTGTTCCCTCATACGGTTCGAGGGGGCTTATTACCGGAAGGATATCGGAAAGATAGGCCTGGCAACATAGGTGGCCTGAAGCACCCGAAGCTGAGAGGCAATGCTCCCCGGGATCCGCGGTTCTTGTCCCGGGGGAGGTTTAATTGCGGAGGGTCCAGTTATGAGTCGAGTTCCTTCGATTAGGTACCTTTCCCGCGTGGGCGTCCTCGCCGCCGTCTACGCTGTCCTCACAGCGCTACCTCCGTTGTCGAGCTTGAGCTACGGGCCGGTGCAGGTCAGGGTATCCGAAGCTCTCACCGTGCTTCCATACGTTGCTCCCTGGGCGATGTGGGGGTTGTATCTCGGGTGCATATTGGGAAACCTGGCCAGTCCCTTCCTTGCCTGGGACGTTACCATCGGGGCTCTGGCCACCCTCGTTGCAGCCTACGCCACGCGGAAGATGCCCCGGGATTATCTAGCTCCTCTTCCGCCCGTCATAGTGAACGCGCTGGTAGTGTCGGCCTACGTGGCTCCTCTTTCCGGGGTTCCCTACTGGCTCACGGCTGTTTACATCGCCCTGGGGGAAACTGTGGCGAGCTTCGGGATTGGATATCCCCTACTCCTCATCATCGAAAAAAATCCGAAACTGAAGGAGTTCATTTCGGGGAGTAGTTAGACCGGGGTGACCTCAACGGACTACCGTGTCTACTTCGGGAACGCCTCCTTCGAGCGTGATCGTCATTCGGTTGGGCAGGCAAACTATGACTTGCCCGGACCTGGAAATCCACCCCGTTCGCCAACATAGCCCTCTGGGACACACTTCGGGAGGAAGTGGAAGGACCCTCACCTTTCCCTGCCCGTACTCGATAAGAGCTTCGCCCCGGGGGACTCTTATGGACTTCACGGACAGTTCCGGCGCGGATACCGGTAGCCTGGCTACCACCTTGTTGTCCACTCTTACGACGGCCACGAGATCGCGGGAGGTGCGTCCGGCGAGATTAAAAAACGCCCACGCCAGGCCCGCAACGAAGAGGACGAAGAGAGCTACGGCCATATCATGCCTGGTCATAACGAACCCTCCACGCAAAGTATGCCGTCCTCAGCGCAGTTTGATGGCGCTCAACAGAAGGGAGGACCAGCTCTCAAACCTTCCAAGGTCGTAAAGCTGGTTCATGGGCACCCATGCTCCTACCATCTTGTCGTTTTCGCGGATGGCCAGAAGCGGTTGAGCGAGGGTGGCGAGACAGACGACACCCAGGTGTACCCGCCCGACTTCCGTTTCGTCGTCGTTGAGAAACCCGAGGAAAGTGATGGGAGGTGTCCACGGGATGATGACTTCCTCGCGGATTTCCCTCAGGATATTGGCGTGAACCAGAGCCTTGAAGCGGTAGACGGCTCTTTTGCCCGGCCACCCGGTTTCCGGAACCGGGTTCATGTGACCCCCCACGCCTACGGAAAGGAGTCCCCGCAGGCGCGATTCGGCTTGAGCCTTCAACCGTTTCATTACGAAGATCTGGCCTCTGGAAACAAACACCGTGTAGCTGATGAGCTGTTTGTACGCCGGATTGTTCTCCAACGTACTTCTGCGATAAAAGCCCGACCGCGAGGCAAACACCTTCCATACTTCCGGAGTTTCTTTGCGCAGGCCCCGAAACTTTCCTATGGCGTCGAACACGGCTTGCGCGTCTACGGCCAGGACCAGCTCGTCGGCGAACGGCTGCTCCATCGACTTGCCCGGTACGCTTCCTTCTGTTTCCCTCTCACTCAACGGTTCAAAGTCCCCTCTCGAAGTTTCTTACGGTAGATAACGTACTTCACCAGGTCCAGCATTTCAAGGACGGGCTTTTCCGAGACGGCCACCGTCAAGACGTAATGTCCGACCAACTCAAATAGCTTCAGGAACGGCTCGACCGTTTCCCGGGGAACCGGCGACATAACGTAATAGGCCGATGTCAGGTGACGCCGGTCCTTTCGCGCATCTATTTCCACGTAATATGGGTTTGCGTCCAGCACGGTAACACGGACTCGAGTATCACCAACGTAAACGGGAGGGCCGGAGGAGAACGGTTTCGAGCCGTTCTGGCAAGATAAGATGATCGAAGCTACTTCCCGGGCCTCCTCAAATGTCGCCAGAGACAAAGCGACAACCGGAACGTTTGTTCCGGCATCCTCCATGCAACCTACAATGATCCGCGCAGGCTTCACAAAATCCCGCCCTTCCCCGTCCACGTTTGACCTCTTTCGACGGCTCCTAACGGCTTAATTTTTCTACCGGCGGGACAAAAACCCTGCTTTCCGGGACAACCTCATGCATATCTCTCCGAGATGCCCAATAAACTTCTTAAGACAACCTGGGGTGAGCGTGATAGCCATGAGCTGGAGCGACAAAGCGAAAGGTGTTTCGCCGGAATATAACGAGTTGTCCGTTCCAACTTGGGTTCGTCAAAGTTTAGCTGCCCTTTTCGTGTTCGCCCTTCTCTGGGGTTCGAGCCGCTCTCCCGCGGGGCTGTCCGCCCGGATCCTCGCAGCCTCGAAATACGCGGTGGAACACGACCTGACGCTGGATGAAGCTCTGGTATGGTTGAGGAAGGCACCCGACAAGCTGGCCTCTCTGGAATGGCGCAACCTCGATATAACCGTTTTCTGGAGAAGGCAAGTTGGTATGGAGGGTATGACTTTGGCCTGGCCCGCGCAAGGAGAGGTCACGTCGTTATTCGGGTGGCAGCCCAATCAAACGGGTCCGGGGATGATCTTACACAAGGGAATCGATATAGCGGCGCCCAAGGGGACTCCGGTACAGGCGGTACTGCCGGGTGTGGTTGTCAGCGTGAGGGAGTCTCCGGAATACGGTCTGGTTGTCGAGGTGGACCATGGGGGTGGACTTTGCACCCTTTACGCGCACCTCGACACCGTGGTAGTCAAGGAAAACCAGAAACTCGCCAGGGGCGACCAGATTGGGACCGTGGGCGAGACCGGAAACGCCGGAACGCCTCACCTGCACTTCGAGGTGAGAAAGGATGGCGTAGAGATAGATCCCATGACGGCACTGCCCCCGCAGGGGAAAGGGCCATGAAAAAGTGTCCGGCATACGCCTCTGCCGGTTGGGCAGCACCAGCATATACCTGCACCCTACCTTGATCGCGGTGGCGGGGGTCTCCGTCGTTTCCGGCTACGGGCTTGAGTTCCTGATCTTCGTGTCGGGCCTCCTCTTGCACGAGGGGGGACACCTTCTGAAGGCCTCCTTAGAGGGTGCAATGGTGAAGAGCGTTCACCTGTGGCCATTCGGTGCCGTCGCCAGGTTGGAACGAGCTTGGCAGCTCGAACCCCGCGCCGAAGTCCTGATCGCCGCCGCCGGCCCCATTAATAACATTCTGGTGGCTACGGTAAGCTGGATCGTCCAGTGTACGGTTCTCTCCCGGCTCTACCCCGGGGCGACTTTTCCCTGGCTTGAACTCCTCATCCGGAGCAACCTGCTCATGGCCGCGCTCAATCTTCTGCCGTGCCTCCCGCTGGACGGCGGGAGGATACTCCGGGCCTGGCTTTCCCTGCAGACCGGCTATCTCCGGGCTTCGCGTGTTGCGTCCAACCTGGGGGTCCTAACCGGTCTTGGCATGACCGCTTACGGGTTGACCAGGTTTTTCACGGGTAATCCCTATGATCCGGTGGGAATTCTCGGCGGCATCATAATGTGGGGAGCTTTAGCTGAGCGGGACAATTCCAGCTTTCATTCGGTGGTGAAACTCCTTACTCGGCAGGAAGAGCTCAGGAGACGGGGAATACTTCCGGTGGAACAGCTCGTTTGCCGGGGAGACCTCCGCGTCAGAGACATCGTTCTGAGGTTCCTGCCCGCGCGGTATCATATAGTGACCGTGGTCAACGGGAAGTTCCGCGAGTTGGGGAGGTTGACCGAGGGGGATATCCTCAAAGCTTACTACAGAGGGGAGATTCTCAGGCGCCTGGACTCCCTATTACAGGAATCGATGTAAAATCCCGATATTGACCTGCTGGAAAAAGTGCATATATTAATGATTGCACAAAGCAAAAGGCCGTCTGAGCGCTGAATCTCCGGGCTTCCGGAGAACGGGGGACCCAAACGTTTTGGGGCTAATCCCGCGAAAGCGGGTAGGGCCAAGCCTTTCCGGCCCGAGCCCGTCAGCTAACCTCGTAAGCGTGGGAAAGGGAGACGGACCCCAGCCGTTACTCCAGTCTTCCGCTCCCGGACTGGGGACCGGCTTGCGTCCCGGACCCGTTTCCTCGGGTCTTTATGTTTTCCCTTCTTCGACGGCAACTACCAAAAGGTGGTGGTACGTTGCGCGTCGCCGTACTGGGATGTCCTGCATACGGAGCCAAACTGTACCGGACGGATCCTCATGCCTTTTACCAGGGAGAAAAAACCCTGGAGGCGGTTAGGGAGGCTCTGGAATCGCTGGGGCACGAAGTGGAAGTGGTGCGCGCCGGGCCGGGTATGCTGCAAACCCTTGGCGAGCTCGGACCGGACGTGGTGTTCAACATCGCCACCGGGTATTCGACCAAACGGGAGCAAGGGCATATCGCAGCTATGCTGGAGTTCTTAGGTGTCCCGTTCACCGGCTCGGGCTCCTTAGGGCACATGCTCGGACTGGAAAAACACCTGGCGAAAATGGTCTGGCTATCCCGGGACGTGCCTACTCCCAGATTCGACATCGTCTACACTCCGGAGGACGTTATCAAGAAGGACCTCAGGTACCCGGTTATAGTGAAGCCCTCGGGCGAGGGTTCCAGCGTCGGTATCACCGCCGACAGCGTCAGGAAAAGTCCCGAGGAGGCACTGGAACTGGCCCGGGATCTTCTGGAGGTCTTCGAGCCGCCGATTCTCGTGGAAGAGTACGTGGAAGGGCGCGAGTTCACCGTAGCTCTCCTGGGCTATCCGGAGGTTCGGGCGCTTCCCGTCGAGGAGATCGTCTTCCAGGAGGATCGCATGTTCACCTATTCCGTAAAGACCAGAGATCAGGTGGTGCCGGTTTGCCCGGCGGACCTTCCGGAAGACCTCGCCAACCGGATCCAGACCGTCGCCATCCAGGCTTTCAAGGCTCTGAAGTGCAGGGATATCGGTAGGGTGGACATACGGCTCTCTCGGGACGGAAGCCCGTACGTCCTGGAGGTTAACACCCTTCCCGGGCTCCAGCCCGGATACAGCGAGGTTCCCCGGATAGCGGAGAAGGCGGGCATGGACTATCGCGAGCTGGTGGCGGAAATCCTGGACTGCGCCATCAAAAGGAGAGGTGAAAGGAGGTGTTAAGAGTGGCTGAAAGGTTACTTAGCCTCGAAAAGGCCCAGATAGACTTCGCCGTGATCGGTGCAGGAAACGGCGGGCAAGCCATGGCCGGCCATCTCGCTCTTCAGGGATACGTCGTTTCCCTGTGGAACCGCAGCGAGGAGAAGGTCCGGTGGATAAATCGACGCGGGGGCATCCAGCTCGAAGGCCATCTCCGGGAGTTCGCTTCGCCAGACCTGGTCACAACGTCGATGGAGATGGCAGTGACCGGGGCCAGGGTAATCATGGTCACGGTCCCGGCTTCGGCCCATGCGGAAGTGGCGCGTTTAATGGCACCTTACCTTGTTGACGGACAGATCGTCGTCCTCAACCCCGGGCGGACCGGTGGAGCATTCGAGTTCAGGCACGCCCTCCTGCGCGCGGGCTGTGACCGCAATGTGGTGGTGGCCGAGGCGAGCACGTTCATCTACGCGAGCCGCGCCCTGGAACCGGGGAGGTGCTACGTTTACGGGATCAAGAAGCGAGTCCCGATAGCGGCCCTTCCTTCTTCGAGAACTATGGAAGTCCTGCGGGCGCTGAAGAGAGCCTATCCCCAATTCGTTCCGGCGGAAAACTGCCTCTATACCAGTTTCGATAACATAGGTGCTGTATTTCATCCTCTTCCCACCATCTTAAACGCGGGAAGGATAGAAGATACCGGAGGCGCGTTCGAGCACTACAGGCAGGGCATAACGCCTTCCGTCGGCAAGGTCCTCGAGGCACTGGACGCGGAAAGGCTAGCAGTCGCTCAGGCCTACGGGGTGCAGGCCAGATCGTGCCTGGAGTGGATGGAGAAAACGTATGGAGTTAAAGAAAGAACCATCGCCGATGCAGTTAAAGCAAATCACGCTTACGAAGGAATCAAAGCGCCTCCCGACCTGAATACCAGGTACATTTGGGAAGACGTCCCGTACAGCCTCGTACCGCTGGTGGCTCTAGCCCGCATCGCGCGCGTGAAAACCCCGGTCATGGAAGCGGCCATTCAGATAGCTTCCAGCCTTCACGGGGTGGACTACTGGAAGATCGGAAGGAAAGGGCGGGAGATGGGAATTTCCGGAATGACCGTTGAGGAGATCCAGAGGTTTGCCATAGAAGGAGGAGATGAGCTATGACGACGATGGAAACGAAACCTCTCATAGCTGCTTCGTCTATGGGGGACTGCATTCACCTTGCCGGTGTTCTGAATTTCCTGCGGCTGGCGGAAAACTGCGGCTACAGGACGGTGCTCCTGGGCCAGGCGCTTTCCCCCGAAGAAATCGTGGAAAAGGCTCGCCGCCACAATCCCGACATTCTGGCCATCGGGTACAGGCTTTCGCCCGAGCCGGCGAGGCGGCTTCTGGAGCGGCTGAAAGCTTCCCTGGATGCCGCCGGCTTTCGTCCCAGGCTGGTTTTCGGCGGCACGCCGCCCGTGGCTGAGGTGGCTCGAGCAAGTGGCCTGTTCGAGGCGGTCTTTTCTGGGCTCGAGGATGTCGACGATGTGGTGGCCTATCTGAAGGGTCAGAAAACGGCCAGGGACGAACGGGATTACCCGTCCTCTCTCGTGGAAAGGATCCGCTGGAAGCAGCCCTATCCGCTCATAAGACACCATTTCGGCTTGCCGTCGCTGCAGGAGACCGTGGAAGGGGTGAGAAAGATAGCTGAAGCCCGGGTCGTGGACGTGATATCCCTCGGGCCCGATCAGAACGCTCAGGAAAGCTTCTTCCGCCCCGAGGAAATGGACCCTGATCAGGACGGTGCCGGCGGTGTGCCCGTGAGAACCGCCGACGACTTCCGGAAATTGTATGCGGCCTCGCGCTGCGGAAATTTCCCGCTCATGCGCTGTTACAGCGGGACCAGGGACGTACTGAAATTCGCGGAGCTTCTGAAGGAGACCATCAATAACGCATGGGCGGCCATACCCCTCTTCTGGTACAACGTTTTGGATAAGCGCGGCCCGCGCGGCGTGGAGGAATCCATCCGAGAAGCTCAGGCCGCCATGAGGTGGCACGCGGAGAGGGGTATCCCGGTGGAGGTAAACGAGGCTCACCACTGGAGCTTGAGAGAGGCCCCGGATTCGGTAGCGGTTGCGGCGGCCTTCCTCGCCGCTTACAACGCAAAACGCGCGGGAGTCAGAGACTATGTGGCGCAGTTCATGTGGAACACGCCGCCCGGGACCAGCGCCGTGATGGATATCGGCAAGATGCTCGCCAAGCTCGAACTCATCGAGTCCCTGGCGGACGAAGGTTTCCGGGTGTGGAGGCAGGTCAGAGCCGGGCTGCTGAGCTTCCCGGCGGATCTCGCGGTCGCCAAGGGGCACCTGGGTTTCTCGACCCTGGTTAGCATGAGCCTCAAGCCCCACATCGTTCACGTCGTGGGCTTCTGTGAAGGCGATCACGCTGCCACAGCGGAGGATGTGATAGAGAGCGCCAAGATAGCCCGGGGTGTGATCAGAAGTTGTCTCGACGGAATGCCCGACATGACCGAAGATCCTCGCGTGCAGGAGCGCAAAGAAGAGCTCCTGGAGGAGGCCCGGGTCATCCTGAACGCTTTGAAAGAGATAGCTCCACCTGGAGTCGAGGACCCTTGGACCGATCCTTATACCTTGGCGAAATCCGTTGAGATAGGGATCATGGACGCACCGCAACTGAAAGGCAATCCCGCCGCAAAAGGTGCGGTGGTTACGAGGATAGTAGGGGGTGCCTGCCGCGCCGTTGACCCGGCGACCGGAAGGCTCATTGACGAAGAGGAAAGGATCGGCCGGATTCTCGAGGAGGTCAGGAAGGCGGAGCGGGCGCGACTACCGGCCTGAGCGTCGGTGCCGTGCCGGTGGCGCGATACATCCCGCCGGCGCGGAGGATGCGCAGACACCTGAAAACACCTTCCCCAGTGAAAGCTCCTGTCCGGAACGGAAAAGGGAGACCCCGGACAGGAGCTGTCGTTCTGGTGCGGCCAGCGGATATAATGAATGGAAAGGACGGTTGCGACCACCCCGGGATTTGGTCTTGTATCCTCGGGTGTGCCAGGATACAAGACCCGGGTCATTACCCGTCCAATCATCTCAGGCCAAGCGAGCAAGTTCGCCTGGCTACGTGGAAAAGGGCAGCTTGCGTGGGAAAACTGAGAGAACGCTACCAAGAAATCATTTCCTGGGAAGAGCTGAGAAAGCACCTCAACAAAGTGACGAAACCGGCCCGGTACACAGGGGGCGAACTCAATTCCGTGAGGAAGGACCCCTCTTCTGTTTCCGTCCGGTTCGCTCTGGTCTTTCCCGATGTCTACGAGGTGGGTATGAGTCATCTCGGCTCGCAAATCATTTACCATGTGTTGAACTCCAGGGACGATACCGCCTGTGAGCGAGCATATTCCCCCTGGCCCGATATGGAAGAACTGTCCAGGCGGCGAGGGTGGCCTCTTTTCACGCTCGAGTCGAGGTCTCCCTTAAATTCCTTTGATATAGTCGGGTTTTCACTGGCTTACGAACTGACGTACTCAAACGTACTGGCGGCCCTCGACCTGGGAGGTATCCCGCTTTTTTCTGCGGAACGGACTGGAGAGGATCCCCTAGTGATAGCCGGAGGCCCCGTATCCATGGCCGCTGAACCCCTGGCCGAATTCATCGATGCTTTTGCTCTTGGTGATGGGGAGGAGCTCGCAGGGGACATCGTGGATTGCTACAAAAAGTGGAGAGCATCGGGGAAGCCCAGACCGGAACTTCTGGAAAGTCTCGCCGACATCGAGGGCGTGTACGTGCCGTCCCTCTACGATGTGCGGTACAGCGACGGATTTGTAGTAGAAGTTCGTCCAAAGGCGGGTGCGCCTGAACGGGTACGCCGGCGGATATTCAATGACCTCGAGAAAGCGCCGTACCCCGAGCGGCCTGTCGTTCCTTTTCTCGAGCCGGTACACGACCGGGCGATGGTTGAGATCTTCAGAGGGTGCACCAGGGGCTGCCGGTTCTGTCAGGCTGGGACGCTATACCGTCCCGTTCGGGAGAGGAAACCGGAAACCGTGTCGCGCGTAGCCCGAAAGATTCTTGCAGCTTCAGGTTACGACGAGGTTTCCCTGGTCTCGCTTTCGTCCGCTGACTACAGTCCGATACGGCAGGTCATAGAAGATATCGTCGCTCACAGCCCTTGCCCGGCTCGGGTGTCGTTGCCTTCGTTGAGGGTCGATTCTTTTTCCGTGGAGCTTTCAAAACTTCTGGGTGAAGCTGGCCACGGAGGGTTGACTCTGGCGCCCGAGGCTGGCTCGCAACGAATGAGGGACGTCATCAACAAGAACGTGACGGAAGAGGATATTATGGACGCCGCGAAGGCGGCCTTTTCCTCGGGGTTCACCAGGATCAAGCTGTACTTCATGATCGGGCTTCCCGGCGAAACCGACGAAGATGTCCTGGCCATCGCCGATCTGGCCTACCGCATACGGCAGCTCGGACGTGACATGGGGGTGAAGCCCACCATCGCCGTTTCCGTGTCGGGATTCGTCCCCAAGCCTCACACGGCGTTTCAGTGGGAACCCTTTGTCGGGCGGGACGAAATCGAACGACGGCAATCCCTTCTTTACAAGCGCTTGCGCGGTCCGGGACTTGAGTTGCGGTACCATGACTCAAGGCAAACGTACCTCGAAGCCATCTTGTCCAGGGGAGATAGGCGTCTTGGCCGCGTCGTTTTCGAGGCATACCGCCGGGGTGCCAGGTTCGATTCCTGGCCCGATATGCTCGACCTCGACCTCTGGCTAACCTGCATGAAAGAATCTTCTCTCGAACCGGATTTCTTCACCCGCGAGCGAGGAGAGGATGAGATCCTTCCCTGGGATCACCTGGATCCGGGGGTCACCAAAGAGTTTTTGCTGGCAGAAAGGGCGAAGGCGCGACGAGCGGAGAAGACTCCCGATTGCAGGGAAGCTCCGTGTCACGGTTGCGGAGTGTGTCCGAGATTTGGGGTTGCCCCCGTCTTGACGGGAAAAGACAGCGCTTCGAAGGGGGCGAGGGATCCGGCGAGATGAAGGTGAGGATCCGGTATGAAAAAGGAGATGAACAACGGTTTCTGGGTCACCTCGAGGTGATGAGGGCCCTGGTGATGGCTCTGGCCCGTGCAGGGTGGCCGGTGGAGATGACAAAAGGTTATACCCCCAGGCCGAAAGTGGAGATGGTTGCTCCGCTGCCCGTAGGCACCGCGGGCTTCAACGAGGTGGCCGACGTATATCTTTCCGAGGACAGGCCCATTGAGGAGCTGGCACGTTCGCTGGCGAAAGCGATGCCCCCGGGCTTCAAGCTGAAAGAGGTCTGGAGGATTTCTCCGGATGAGACAGCCCTGGAGAGGAGAATAACGGCCTCGACTTATCGTGTGCTCGTGTACGGAGCTGAACACGCGTCTTTGAAACGGGCCGTAGACCGTTTCCTGGACAGGGAGGAGGCCAAGTATGCCCGGGAGATCCCGGATCACGCGCCTGAAACGCCCAAACCGCCTGACGCGTCCAGGAAAAGTCGTGAGATAGATCTGAGGCCTTTCGTATCCCGGATTGAGGTGACATCGGGAGACGAACCAGCGCTTTCATCCGCGGACGGGACGGCGCTTGCGACTTCCGGAGAGGTCTCCCCTCCGCTGTTGAAGATGGTTTTGAGGCACTTCGAAGGGAGAACGGTGCGGCCCGCGTGGGTTCTCGAATACCTGGTGAAGCATTGCGGTCTCGAAGGGGTTGACCCGAGGGAATCCGTGGTTGATCGAGAGTGGTTGGATTGGGGAGATGGTGGCTCCCATGGTTCGAGAGATCCTCGTAAGCGAAGACAAGTTTGAAACAAGGGTAGCCATAATCGAAGACGGGTCGCTCGTGGAGTTCTACGTGGAAAGACCCACCATGCACGGCCTTGCAGGCAGCATATTCCTGGGAAAAGTCGAAAACGTCCTTCCGGGAATGCAGGCCTGCTTCGTCGACATAGGAGAGGACAAAAACGCCTTCCTGTACGTAGACGACGCATTTTTGCCCGGGGAGGACGATGAGGATTTGGAGCCCGGACGCAGGAAAAAGGCGGGCAGGAAAACCATAGGTCAGGTCGTGAAGCCGGGCGAAGAGATCCTGGTTCAGGTTACCAAAGAAGCTATGGGCACGAAAGGGCCCAGGGTCACCCGGCATGTGAGCTTGCCCGGCAGATACCTGGTACTGATGCCCACCGTAAGTTACGTTGGGGTCTCCCATCGCATCGCCGACTCTCGCGAAAGACAGCGGTTGAAGAGGATGGCCAGAGCATTGAAACCGGCGGGTATGGGGCTCATAGTCAGGACCGTCGCCGAGGGCAAGACCGAGAACGAGATCCGGGCCGACCTCGAGTTCTTGCTAAAACTGTGGGAAAAGATCTGCGCAAAAGCGAAAACAGCCAAGGCTCCCGCCCTGATTCATCACGACCTCGGGCTTGTCTTCAGGATCGTGAGGGATGAATTCAACGCTCAAACTGCCAGGATGCTCGTGGATAACGCCCGTACTTATGAAAAGGTGCTGGCTCTCCTGGACGCGGTCGCGCCCGAGTTGAAGGACCGGGTCATCTATTACAGGAAGAAAGGAACCCCGCTGTTCAGTCTGTATGGGGTGGAAGAAGCTGTTAACTCGGCGCTGTCGCGCCAGGTCTGGCTCAAGTCCGGGGGGTACCTCGTAATAGATAAAACGGAAGCTCTGACGGTCATCGACGTGAACACGGGAAAGTACGTGGGCTCGCACGACCTGGCCGAGACGGTCTTCAGGACGAATATGGAGGCGTGCACCGAGATAGCAAAGCAGCTCAGGCTGCGGGATATCGGTGGGATAATCATCATCGATTTCATAGACATGACCAACCCCGAGCACAAAAACGCGGTGTTGAGGAAACTTGAGGAAGAGCTCAGAAAGG
This sequence comes from Candidatus Fermentithermobacillaceae bacterium, assembly GCA_014896535.1. GTDB lineage: Bacteria > Bacillota > Sulfobacillia > Fermentithermobacillales > DUSS01 > DUSS01. The sequence continues at coordinate 5,794 of JADBKE010000004.1, read as the reverse complement.
ACCATACCAAGACAACGGTGCTGGGCCTGACCGGTCTCGGTCTTGTGGAGATGACCAGGAAAAAGGTGAGGCAGAGTCTGGACGAGGTGCTCGAGAAGCCCTGCCCGACCTGTCACGGCAAAGGGCGGGTTTTGTCCGAGGAAACGGTAGCTTCCCGAATCCGGCGGGAGATTCTGTCCGTCGCCAGGACGTCGTCGGGGGAAGCCATTCTGCTTGAAGCAAACCCTCAAGTGGCATCGATTTTGATCGGACCCGGCGGGTCGAGCCTGAGAGAACTCGAAAAGGAAGCGGGCAAGAGCATATTCATTCGAGGTTCGGAAGCCCTCGGGATTGAAGACGTCAGCTTAAAGCCGATAGGGCAGAAGAGCGAAGCTGAGAAAAAAGCTGTGCCGGTGAGTCCCGGGGACGTTTTGGAAGTGGTCATCGAAGAACCTCACTTTTCCAAGCCTTTGGACGGGATAGCTCGGGTCGAAGGATACGTGCTTGACGTAGAAGGTGCCGCTAACCTGGTGGGCAAGAAAACGCTGGTGCAGATCGTTTCATGTCACCGAACTCACGCCCGGGCCAAAGTGGTCGGGGAAGGTACCGTCGCAGAAAACGCACGCTGAGGACGGTTGAGTTGGAAATTGCTAGCACCTCCCGGGCTTGGGGTGTGTCAGGCAGTGCTCCTCGGCGTCCTCCTGCCCACTGGTTGGAGACCCTTTACGTTACCCTAATGTCGGTCAGGATGGCTGGTACACTTCCTTGACACCTTTTTTGACGGCATGCTAGACTATGGCGTGCTTCAAGCAGTCAAGGCCTTCGGGAGGGCATTTGCGGTGTACGCTGTAATTGAAACCGGTGGTAAGCAGTATAGAGTGACACAGGGCGAAGTCCTCAGGATAGAAAAAGTTCCTGGGAATCGCGGAGACACGGTCGTTTTCGACAAAGTCCTCCTGGTTGGGGGCGAAAAGGTAATGACCGGACGCCCCTACGTGCGCGACTATGTTGTCAAAGCTACCGTGCTCCGTCAGGGCAAGGCCAAAAAAATCAGGGTATTTAAGTATAAGGCTAAGTCGAATTACCGCAGACGGTACGGTCACCGGCAACCGTTTACGGAGATAAAGATATCCAGCATAGAACCGGCATAGAACCGAATGTTAACGGTCGAACTTCTCCGGGACGGAATGAGCGTAACCGGATTCAGGGTCCGGGGCCACGCGGGCTGGGACGAATGGGGAAAAGACGTGGTGTGCGCGGGGGTATCCGCCGCCTGTCACATGGCTCTCGTCGGACTCGCTGATGTTCTGGGAGAAGCGGTGGATCTGGAGAAGGGCAACGGTTACATGATGGTAAGAGTCCCGGTTCATGCCGCAGCTCTCCCCGAAGTCAAGGCCATACTGAGAGCTTTCGAGCTTGAGATTCAAGCGATCGAGAGAAGCTACCCGGGAAACGTGGAGTTTGTGGACCCCGCCGCTAGAACCGGCAGGGCGGCCAACAGGCAAGTGTCCCGGTGACGGAAGCCGGTTGTGTAGCCGGCAGGAGATCTGGCCGCTCCCGGGGACTCAATCGGAAGGGGGTCAGCCGGCAACAAGGCTCAAAGGTTCAGGATGAGAACGCGAGAAAGGGGGCGTTGGTTTTGACGAAGCTTGCGAAAGAACTCATGGTCGTCGACCTGCAACTTTTCGCTCACAAGAAAGGGGTTGGCTCCAGCCGGAACGGGAGAGACTCCCATTCCAAACGGCTCGGGGTCAAAGCTCATGATGGCCAATTCGTCACGGCGGGAAGCATTATAGTTCGCCAGCGCGGCACCAGGATTCATCCGGGTCAGAATGCAGGAATGGGCAAAGACCATACCATCTACGCCCTGGTTGACGGGTACGTGCGGTTTTTGAGAAAAGGCCGTCAGGACAAGGTAGTTTCCGTAGTTAGCGAGGAGGCAATGGCCCTCAGGGCGTAATGCGCGTCCGTGAGGTTCGTTGACGTAGCGAAGATATACGTTAAGGCAGGGGACGGCGGCAGAGGCCAGGTAGCTTTCAGGAGGGAAAAGTACGTTCCCCGCGGCGGACCTTCCGGCGGAGACGGAGGGGACGGCGGGGACGTTGTTTTTGTGGTGGACCCCGGTATGTCCACGCTTCTGGATTTCAAATTCAAGCGGCACTTCCGGGCGGAAAACGGGCGACCTGGTATGGGCGACCGGAAAGCGGGAAGAGACGGAGCAGACCTGGAAGTGAAGGTGCCTCCGGGCACCGTTGTGAAGGACGCAAAGACGGGGGAGATCCTGGGAGACCTGACGGCACCCGGAGACCGGCTCGTGGTGGCAAGGGGTGGCAAGGGTGGGCGGGGAAACGCTCGCTTCGCTACACCAACCTGCAGGGCGCCGCGGATCTTCGAAGAGGGCAAGCCCGGGGAAGAGCGCTGGGTTATCCTGGAACTCAGGTCTATCGCCGATGTAGGGCTCGTAGGGCCGCCGAATGCGGGGAAGTCGACCCTTCTCCGGACCATCTCCAATGCGACTCCCGAGGTTGCGCCCTATCCCTTCACCACGCTGAGCCCCCACCTGGGCGTGGTGGATACGGGCGAGTCACGGTTCGTCGTGGCCGATATTCCTGGACTGATCGAGGGAGCGCACGCCGGGCGGGGACTGGGTTTTGACTTTCTGAGGCATGTGTCGAGAACCTCGGTGCTCCTTTACGTGGTGGACGGGTCCGGTTCGCAGGGCAGCGACCCGGTCAAGGACTTTCTCGCAGTGAGGTCCGAGGTGATCCTATATGGCGGGGGTATAGAGACGAAGCCCTATCGTGTGGCGCTGAACAAGATAGACCTCATATCCCCGGACGAGGTGCAAGCAGTGAAAACTCGCCTGGAGCAAGCTTCCTCTACGAAGGTCTTTCCCATATCCGCGTTAACCGGCGCCGGCGTGCCGGAACTCCTGGAGGAGCTTGGGAAGGTCGTATCGGAAAATAGACCCGAGACCGGAGACCAGGATTCCGGTAGCGGGCGGTGAAAATCGATAGAGCCGCCAGGAGAAGACGGGAGGAAGGCGAGAGTGGCTAACATCGGCATCATGGGCGGAACGTTCGACCCCATTCACTTCGGACACCTCCGGGCCGCCGAAGAAGTCCTCCAGGGTTTCCAGCTTGACCGGGTGATTTTTGTTCCGGCGGGAAATCCCCCTCATAAAGCCGGTGAGAGAATTTCCTCGGCAGAACACAGGTACCTCATGACCGTTCTGGCTACCATGGACCACCCCAACTTCGAGGTTTCTCGGGTCGAAATAGACAGGCCGGGGTTTTCATACACTCTGGACACGCTGAGGGAATTTAGAAAGAGATTTCCCGGAGATAACCTGTACTTCATCACAGGCGCCGACGCCATCCTGTCGGTGCACTACTGGAACGGCTACAGGGAGCTCTTCGAACTTGCGGACTTCATAGCCGTGACTCGGCCCGGCTACTCCATGGAATCCCTGGATTGTCTCAGGCCCCTCATCGGGGAGCAATGCTATTCCAGGATTCACGTATTTACCGTAACCAGTTTGGCCATCTCCTCCAGCGATATCAGAGATCGCGTCAGGAAATCCCTATCCATACGCTACCTCACACCGGAAACGGTCAGACGCTACATTGAGAGGAACGGGCTTTACAAAGATTAACAGCTTCGCAAGGGAACCCTTCGTGTTATGCTAACGTCAAAAAGGAACAAGGTCATGTCGAATTATGTGCTTGGAACCGCGATATAACATGAGAGATCGCGCATCATGTGCGATGGACCAGAGACCAAGGATGAGAGACGAACGCCCTTACTGCTCCCAGCTGGTGTACGAGAAGTCAATGCGCCCGGACAAGTTGGAGTTTCTTTCCCGGTATCTGGGACGGGACAAGATTGAACACTGTATGAGAGTGGCCGCCAGTGCCCGCGAGATCGCGTCGAGATTCGGGGCCGACCCCGAGCGGGCGGAGCTGGCTGGGCTTTTACACGACGTGGCCAGGGATCTCGCACCCGAGGAAATCTTACGCCTCGCGGTGGAACACGGTATAATGGTCACGCAAGTGGGACGAGCTTCCCCCGTGGTTCTCCACGGGGGGGTGGGAGCCGCACTGGCCAGAAGCGAACTCGGTGTGGATGACGAAGAGGTTTTGATGGCGATATCGTCCCACGTTACGGGAAGGCGGGGATGGACCCGCCTGGAGCAAGTGGTTTACCTGGCAGACAAGGTGGAGCCCGGGCGCTCGTACCCGGGCGTTGAGCAGATCAGGAACATGCTGGCGGCCGGTGACTTCCGGGGCGCGTTGAGGCAAGCGCTCATCGCGTCCGTTTCTTACTGTTCGGAAGCTGGCTGCCCTGTTGACCCAGAAACGGTGGTGGTCTTGGGTGAGCTCTCCCGGCTGGAATGAAGAAGGTTTCGAAATGGGTGAAACCAGGATATACCGGAAAAAGGAAGGTTCCGGTCGCCGCAAGGTGAGATGGGGCCGGGTAATCCTCGTGGTGTTTCTGGGTATGCTTCTCTTTGCAGGCGGAATGGCTTACGGAGCGTTCAAGTATATCCGGGACTACCCCGAAGAACAGGTAAAGCAGCTTTCGGAGTACGAGGGGAGGATAAACATCCTCGTCCTCGGGGTCGACATAGGGGTTAACGGGAGTCAGTCCAAATCCCTGAACAACGCCACCAGGTCTGATACGCTGATCGTGGTGAGCATCGATCCGGAAACAAAGGATGTAGGCGTACTTTCGATTCCCAGGGACACCCGTGTTCTCATCCCCGGCACGGGCTCGTGGGAAAAGATAGCTCACGCCCACGCTTACGGTGGTCCCGCTCTTGCCGTCAAGACGGTGGAGAATTTTCTCGGAATAAACATCCACCATTACGTTCGAATTGACTACGAAGGGTTTGTCAGAGCGGTGGACATAATTGGTGGTGTAGAGATCGACGTCCCCCAGGATATGAACTATGAAGATCCTGCGCAGGGGTTATACATCCATCTAAAGAAGGGACCGCAGGTCCTTGACGGTCAAAAGGCTCTCCAGTTTGTCCGGTACAGGCAATACGAAGACGGCGATATCGGGCGGATAAAAGCTCAGGAGATGTTCCTCAAGGCGCTGGCGAAGAAGGCCATGTCTTTGGCTACGGTGTGGAAGGTCCCGACTCTCTTGAGGGAACTGCAGTCATACGTCGTAACCGATCTCACCTTCGACGAGATGCTGTATCTGGCCAACCTCGGTACGAAGGTGAACCTGGAATCGGTGAAGATGGCGATCGTCCCTGGTTCGCCTCAAATGATCAAAGACCAACATGGAGAGCTTAGCTACTGGATACCCGACCGGGATCGAACTGAAAAGGTAGTTGACGAACTCATCAGAGGGATCGACCGAAACATCAACGCGACCATCAGGGTGTCGGTGGAAAACGGCTGCGGTATACCCGGGGCCGCCGAGCGGGTCGCCCAGATTTTGCGGGATCAGGGCTATGACGTCCGCTCGGTGACAAACGCTTCGCGGCAGGATTACGCCGAATCCAGAGTGGAGTTGTTCGGAGAGAACGAAGACGCCGCCATGCGCGTGCTACGGAGCGTTCGGCCCGTGCTACCGGCTTCTAAACCCTTCAAGGTCTCGGGTAAGTCCGAAGTGGACGTAAGGGTTATAGTTGGAAAGGATTTCAAAATGAATATGGGGGGCGACGCGAATTCACCGTAGAAATCCACGGGAACCGGGTAGAGGCCCTGGAGGTCCCGCTGACGTGTCTCAACGACCTCTCTCTGGAGACAAAGACTCGCGGGAACTGGCGACGGAAATAGCCGGGGTTCTGGTTCAAGGA
>JADBKE010000003.1 GCA_014896535.1 Candidatus Fermentithermobacillaceae bacterium | reverse complement strand
ACGAGCCCAATACGAGCGTCGGGACGTTCGTGAGCATAATGGCAATACTGAACAGCCTGTGTTCCCTCGGATACTACCTGCCTCTGATGTTTGCCCTGTTCAAGAAGGAGAAGCGAACCGAATTGCCCGTCGAGAGATCGAGAACTCCATGGGAAATCATGCCCGTGCTCGTTCTGGGACTTGCCGTGCTGTTCTTGGGTCTCTACCCTGTCCCGGTCTTGAAGGTTCTGGACGCTGCGGCCCTGCGAACCATGGCGCTGTTGGGAGGGATGTGACATGATGTCGCTTTCGCTGCCCCTGGCACTCGTCGTCCTCGTCGGTTTCGGGGTTCTCTTGTTCAAACTCTCGGGACGCCTGTCGGCAAGAGCGGTATACGAAGACGAAAAGCAAGAGGCCTACTTTTGCGGGGAAAAGGCCCCCGACCCATCTTCTCGTCCGTCCGGAGGTAAGCTACACCCCGAATATCGCAGGTTTTTTGCTACGGCATTTCTTTTCACCATAATGGAGGTCGGCGCTCTTTTACTGGGAACGATTCCTAAGGAGCACGGACCGTTGCTCTCGCTGGCTTTCGCCGGTCTCATGCTCCTTTCCGTCGGTGTTATACTCGTTGAGGTCTTTCAGGAGTGATAAATGATGCTGGAAAAGATAATCGCTTTATCCAGAAAGTCTTCGCCATGGGTCTGCCACTTCAACAGCGGTGGGTGCAACGCTTGCGATATCGAGGTCATGGCCACCCTCACCCCCAGGTTCGATGTGGAGCGTTTCGGAATACAGCTGAAGGGGAGTCCCAGACATGCGGACATTCTGGTGTGCACCGGTCCGGTTACGAAGCAAATCCGGGAGAGGCTCCTCCGGGTTTACCATCAGATGCCGACCCCCAAATACATCGCGGCCGTTGGCTCCTGCGCACTTTCAGGCGGGGTGTTTTACGATTGCTACAACGTCCTGGGCGGGATCGATCGGGTACTGCCCGTAGACGTTTACGTACCGGGTTGCCCGCCAAGGCCGGATGCGATAATAGCAGGCATAGTGAAGGTCTTACAGAAGATGGAGGCGGACGCGCTCGAACTTGGGGATCAGGGACGAGCCTCAGCCGCCGAAGGAGGGAACTCCCGTGTCTCTCACTGACCACGAACCCGCCCTGGAAACTGAGGAGGACCTCACCAGGCGCGTGATGGACGCCTGCCCCGACTTAGGCTTGGTCCTGGAGCGAATTCGCCCGCGGAGGATATGGATGTCAATGCCCTCCCGGAACGTGAGAGCTATGTTCTCGTCCCTCAAGGGCATCTGGCCGGAGATGCATCTCTCCACGATAACCGGCCTGGACACCGGCAGCGCCATCGAAGTTATCTATCACTTCGTCCTCGAGAAGATCCTGGTGAGCGTGCGAATCGGCCTCGATCCCGAGCGTCCGCAAGTTGACACGGTCAGTGACATCCTACCCGTGGCCGACGCGTACGAACGGGAGCTCCACGATGTCCTGGGAGTGGAATTCTCCGGAAGAGACAGCACGCCGCGCTTGGTGCTGCCCGATAGCTGGCCCGAGGGCTATTATCCTCTGAGGAAGTCTGCGAAAGGCGGTGAAAAGGATGTCGGACATGGAGATACCGGTGGGACCTCAACACCCCGCGCTTAAGGAACCGGAATCCTTTCGGTTCGAACTCGAAGGCGAAATCGTAAAGAGCGTCGATATCAGGCTCGGCTACGTACACCGGGGCATCGAACGGGCGTGTCAGGACCGCACCTGGGTTCAGGCAGTCTACCTAATCGAACGCATCTGCGGAATCTGCAGCCATTCCCACACGACTTGCTTTTGCCAGGCGGTCGAAGATATCGCGGGTCTCGAGGTTCCCCGTCGTGCCCGGTACATTCGCAGCCTCATCGGGGAAATGGAGCGAATTCACAGCCACCTCCTCTGGCTTGGCCTGGCCGGCCACGAGGTAGGATTCGATACTCTCTTCATGTACGCGTGGCGGGACCGCGAGGTTATCCTGGATGCGCTGGAAGCCATATCGGGCAACCGGGTGAACTACGGCATGAACACCATCGGCGGGGTCAGACGAGACCTCACCGACAGGGACGTGGAAGAACTTCGCAGCGCCATCCGGATTCTCGAAGAACGGGTCGGTTACTACACCGATGTCGCGCTGGAAGAATCGACTTTCCGGAACCGCCTGGAGGGAGTCGGCAAGATCACGAAACAGCAGGCGATAGACCTGGGCACCGTGGGACCCACGGCGCGGGCAGCCGGGGTGAACGTGGATTTGCGAAGGGATGATCCCTACGCGGCGTATGACGAAATCCCGTTCAACGTCGTGACGGCGGAAGCCGGAGATCTTCTGGCCGCAGCCGAAGTGCGGCTGGGGGAAATCCGTGAAAGCATCGGAATCATGAAGTATATACTGGATAACCTCCCCGACGGCCCCATCGCGGTAAAGGCGCCCCGTCGCATCCCGCCCGGGGAGGCCTGCTCGAGATACGAAGCACCCCGAGGCGAGGACATCCATTACGTCCGGTCTTCTGGGGGAGATAAACCGGAGAGGGTGAAAGTACGGGCACCTACGCTGGCTAACATAAACGCGGTCGCTGAGAGCATGAAGGGAGTGCGCGTCGCCGACATCCCCATCATCATCGCCGGAATCGATCCGTGTTTTTCCTGCACCGACCGTATGGTGCGGCTGGAAGACCGGATTTCCGGTCGTGTGGAGGTGCTGCGGTGGCAGGACCTGAGTAGACGTTATCGCAGGTGATGCTGTAGACTATTGGTTTTAGAGAAGGAGGCTTGCGTTTACCGGGTTCAGCAACCCGGAAAACGGTTTCGATATGGCGATAATAGACGACCTCTTTAAGATCCTGGTGTTCCCAGGGTTTTTGTTTGTGGTCAACCTCGGACTCTTTCTCGAGTGGCTGGACCGGAAGATCTACGCCCGACTTCAAAACAGAGTCGGTCCTCCCTGGTACCAGCCGTGGCTCGATATCCTGAAGCTTTTGTCCAAAGAAGACGTCATCCCGGAGGGCGCCTCGAGGTTTATGTTCACGTGGCTGCCCGTATTCTACCTGGCGGTGACGGTCACGGCGTCTCTGTGCATTCCCGTCGGTACCTACGCAGCGATCTACTCCTTCCCAGGAGACCTCATAGTCGTTCTATTCCTCTTAACCCTCGCGACGATAATCCTGTTCTTGCTGGGATGGTACTCCGGCAGCCCCTTTGGAAGGGTGGGCGCGGTCCGCGCCGTGACGCAGTTTCTCGCGTATGAGGTGCCCCTGGTGGCTGCGCTACTTACCCAGGCCCTGTTGGCCGACAGCTGGTCGATCTCCCTGGTCATGGCCAGAACCACGGTGGGATTCCCCAGGTTCGTTGTGGTGCATCTCACCGCCCTGGCCGTGGCCCTCATATCCCTACAAGGGAAGCTCTTGCGAGTTCCCTTCGACGCACCGGAAGCGGAGACGGAAATAGTGGCCGGACCGTTCACGGAATACACCGGGCGCCGGCTCGCGTTCATACGGCTTGCCGAGCGGACGGAGATGGCCGTGGGGGTAGGACTTGTATCCGACCTTTTCCTCCCGTTCCCGGCTCGACTCGGCGTTTTAGGCTTCGTAATCTCGGCCATCCTGGTCACGTTCGTTCTTTCGGTTCTGCGGGCATCGGTGGCCCGTTTCCGGATTGAGGACACCACGGTGCTGGCGTGGAAGTACATCCTTCCGTTCTCGGCTCTGGGAATGGTGCTGGCGATCATAGTGAGAGGGTGAGATGGAAGATGGCGGTAGCTCGCATGTTACCCGAACTCATTCGAAGTCTCTTCCAGAAACCGGCGACAGTCCGTTACCCGGTGGAAAGAGTACCAGCGCCGGAAGGTTTGAGGGGGAAACCCGTTTGCGATTATTCCATGTGCATCGGCTGCCGTATGTGTTCGCGGGACTGTCCGGCTGCGGCCATCGAAATGGTGGATACCGGGGAGCGTACCCCTCGACCCGTCTTTCACTACGATCGTTGCGCGTTTTGCGGTCAGTGCGCCGACACCTGCCCCAAGAAGGCCATTTCGCTCACATCCGACTACGAGCTTTCGGCCTTCTCCAAAGACGATCTGGTGTCGCTGGAGCGGCGTCGCGGGGAATCCGCCGCCGGGTAGCACCTCCGAAGACCGGCGGGCGGGATTGAGGTGACTGTTCTGATGCTCGAATGCGAGGAGCGTTCCTGGAGGTGCCAACTGACCCGGTTCTTGACGGGAGCCAGCCGCGTCGCGGTGCTCGGCGTGGGAAACCCCGTTCGCGGGGACGACGGCGCAGGCACCTACGTGGCGATTATCCTCCGAAGATTGCTCCGCCGTCGTCTTTCCCACGGCAGGACGGAAACCCCCGGTTCCTGGGTGTCCGTTCCCGCAGGCGCCGTTCCCGAAAACTATCTGTCCCTGGTTACCCGGTTTCGCCCGACCCACGTCATCGTAGTGGACGCATTTCACCGAGGTGCCATGCCGGGCACGATTTCCATCATACCTCCGTCGGCCATTGAAGGCCTGAGCCTGTCGTCGCACAGACTTCCTCTGGGTTTGATCCGCGACTATCTCCTGTTGACCGGGGTTTCGCATCAAGTTTACTTGGGGATACAGCCGCATTCCGTCGACTTGGGAACCACCATGTCACCGCCGGTCATAAACTCTTCAAGAATGGTTGCACGAGCTATCGCGCGCCTGGCCCGCCGCTGAGACCAGGCGCGCTCATCTCATCTCAGCTCATCTCAGCTCAGCTGACGGTTTTCTCATCGGATCTCGCGGTTTTCTCGTCCCGCGGCCTTCTCGTCAGGGCCTTCTACGTGCGCCCATCGCGGTCATCGTTCGGCCATGGTGCCGAGATGGTCAGTCGATGAACCCCAGTTGTTTCAACACGCCCACCATGGCGGAATAATCGCGGTACCCGACCACATTGCCGGTCACCTTCCCCTGAGCATCGAAAAGGATCATAGTGGGAACGCCTGGTATTTCGTACTTGGCGGCCTCGGAAGGATATCTCTCCGCGTTCATTGCGACCACGAAAATCCTGCCGCCGTAGTCGGCATAAAGTCGTTCGAGCACCGGAGCCATCAAGCGGCAGTAGGGGCACGAAGTGGTGTAAAACTCAAGAATACCTGGTTTTCCCTGGTTTATTATTTTCTCGAAGTCGGCCGGGCTGATATCGGGAACCTTTGCTGCAGATTGCTCCCTGTCACTTGACCTGAAATACCAGAAAAGTCCAGCGGCAACGACTACCAAGACGACAACGGCGGCGATTTTCAACGTTCTGCCGGTACGTATGTTCGTGTTCACCACCAAAACCTCCTTATTCACTGGATACACAGCGCCGACGAACCGCACCAACCCGGGATCAGATACACCTCACACACCTTAAGGGCAGGCGCACAAACCCAGGCCCGAAATCGGTTTGAACCACATCCGCGTTTAGCTATATGTGCATATAGCTCCATCTGTATTTAGCTGGACCCGGACTTAGCTGCATCTGCACCTAGCTGTACCTGTACCTAGCTGCACCCGAACTTAGCTGCATTCACTTTATGCGGTCATTTACCCCGTAACCTTTATCAACATCGCAAATCTTTTGAGCACCTAGGTCAATGCACGCGAGGCAGACTGACGCAAGTCAAATGTACGGCCTGATCAGAAGATAGACCCCGATGCCGAGGACGAGCCCCCCTCCCACCTTTCTCAAGAGTTCCAGCGCCGCTGCGTTCCTTTCTTTTTCGAAGAAGGCCCCAAATTGCGAGGTTGCAAGTCCCGCCACCACTACCAGCAAGGACTGCCCGAGCGAATAGGCCAGAAGCAGCACGGCCCCGCGAACCAGGGAACCCGTGGTCGCCACAAGCGCGAGGATGGCTAAAAGCGCAGGCGTGGCGCAGGGCGAAGCGGAAAGTCCATAGAGAGCTCCCATGGCAAGCCCGGCCAGAGAACGGCCTTCCCGCAGCCTAGCCTGTGGCCGCGTTTCCCCTCGGCCTTCGGCGGTCTTGCTGTTTTCGGGCTCAACGGCCTCGAGGGGTAGAGGTACCTTGCAGGTTCGCGAGCCCCCGAAAACCCCGAGATACGCAAGCCCTCCGACGATGAAAGCGATGCCGGCCACCCACCGCACAGCCGGTACCGTCAGAGAAAGCGTGCGTCCCACCGCGCCGGCGATTACCCCTACAACGGTCAAAGAGACCACCAGACCTGCGACGAAGAGCGTCAAAGCTCGCCCCCGTCCCCTACCCTCGGTTCCCGCGAGATGTCCCACGACCAGGGGAATCGCCGCCAAAGCGCAGGGGCTGCCGGAAGTGAGGACGCCGGCCAGAAGCGCATATACCGGCCCCAGCACAGGGTTTCCCAGACCCTTCACGATGTAGTCCACTTTACTCTCACCCCCTTTCGTCACCGTCGGAGCGACGGCCCGCGTCGCGGTCGCACCAAGAAGTCGTCACCGTAGAAAGCAGTCTCTAACACCTTGCCCGGCCGTAGTTATCCTCCAACCTTATAACGTCGTCCACCTCGGGCGTGGACGCCTCGTGAAAAACCAGGTCCGTTCGGGCCGTGACTCTGTGGACAGTGCCCGGGGGAATGTCCACCGAAAGCCCCGGCTTAATCGGTATTTCCTCGCCACCCAGGTAGAGAGTTCCCTCGCCCGAGGAAAAGAACATCGTTTCGGCTTTCCGCTGGTGATACTGTAAACTCAAAGAGTGACCCGCGTTGACGTAGATGGTCTTCCCTGCGTACCTCGGGGTATGGGCCCACCATACCTCCTTACCCCAGGGTTTTTCCACCACTTTCGGCATAGGACCGCTTCTGTGCCGATTCGTCTCACGAGCCTTCAAATACTCTTCGCGGGCAAGCCACGCCGCGCCCAAAATCGCGGCATCCACTCCCAGCGTACTGACCACGTGCGGTATGTCCCGCTTCGCGGGCAGAAACGCTCTCTTTTCCAGCTCTTCTTTGCAGGCATCGAGATAAAACCGGAGGGCCAGGGGATTCCCCTTCGCCATTCCGCCGCCGAACACCACCGCCTGAGGGTCGAGCACCGTGAACACCAGGGCCAGGCCCCGACCCAGAGCGCGACCCGCGGTTTCGAGAACATCGCGCGCTTTTACGTCGCCCGACGCTGCCAGCGCGAAGACTTCCGTCGCCGGCCTGCCGTAAGCCTTTTCGATGGCCGGACCGGCAGCGAGAGCTTCGACGCAACCCCTTCTGCCACAGCCACAGAGAGGCCCATCCGGATCCACCTGAACGTGACCTATTTCCCCCGCGCCTCCCCAGTGGCCCCGGTAAAGCTCCCCGTTCAGAATCAGCGCTCCGCCAATACCCGTACCGAGCGTCACGTAAACGAAGTCCTCGAATTCCTTACCCACGCCGAACATCCTTTCCCCCACCGCTGCGGCGTTGGCGTCGTTTTCGAGGGTCACCCGGACTCCCAACTCTCGTTCCAGGGCAGAAGCAATGCCAAAGCCCCTCCACTTCGGAAGATTTGGCAGGGCGAGGAGCCGCCGCTCTTTGATATCGAGGGGACCCGGGGCACCCACTCCCACTCCAAGCAGTTCCGCGTTTCGACCCCCGGTGCTTTTGCTGACATCGGAAACGATCTCGCGCAACAGAGATGCGATGGATTTGATGCCTTCGTCGGGGTCCTCCCTCACCGTGGGGGCGCTGGCCGAAAGCACAACCCGTCCCGGCTCGCTGGCCAGGACGGCTCCCACTCTGGTTTTCGTGCCTCCCAGGTCTATGGCGGCGAAAATTCCGTTCACCACTTGTACGACCTTTCGCGAGTATTTCACCGGTCTCGTTATGCGAAACCCAACACCGTACTAAACCGATCATAGCCCAAACGAACGCACGGGGGAACCGAAGCTCGCTTCGAGGGTTCGGGATAAACCGGGTACGAGCACACCGTTGCAGGTGCCGAACAAAGCTTGCTCGAAACCGCTCATAAGGGCGACCTTAGAGAGGTGGTTCATCCATGAACAAATCCGAAAACGGGCTACCGGAGCTCTTCGTCGTACCGCATACGCACTGGGACAGAGAGTGGTATGCTCCCTTCCAGGAGTTCAGACGAAGGCTCGTGAACCTCATCGACGATCTCCTGGCCATGCTCGACGAGGACCCCGACTTTTCCCGGTTCACATTGGATGGCCAGACCATCGTCCTCGAGGACTACCTGGAGGTCCGTCCGGAGATGGAAGATCGCTTGAAGAAAGCGATAGCCGCTGGGCGGATTGCGGTGGGTCCTTGGTACGTGCTCCCCGACGAAAACCTGGTTTCGGGAGAAGCCATCATAAGAAACCTCGAACGGGGGATGGCCATTTCGCGGCGCTTCGGGCGTCCTATGATGCTGGGATACCTTCCGGACCAGTTCGGCCACATAGCTTCGATGCCCGAGATCCTGTCGGGATTCGGAGTGGACACGGCCTGCTTGTGGCGGGGCGTCGGCGAAGACGTGTCGAGCCCCGTATTCCTCTGGCAAGGACCGAGCGGTGCCAGGGTTACCTGCATCTACCTTCCCCTTGGGTACGGAAACGCCGTCAACCTCCCCATGGATCCGGACGAGCTCCGCCGGGAAATCGATGACATCGTAGCAAAACTCGAACCGTGGCACAAGGCATGCCCCGTGCGGGGTCTCCCCTATCTTCTCATGAACGGCTCGGACCACCAGGAAGCTCAAGAAGGTCTGCCAGCCGCCTTGAAGCGGGCTCTAGCGGGCAGAAGAACCTGGCAGATCGGTACTCTGGAAGAATACGCGGCTATAGTTCGGAGCCTAGCCGGTAAAGACGCGAGTCTTTCTGCCGGTGTTTTGAACGTTCATGAAGGTGAACTGCGTTCCCCGCTTCGAGCTCCGCTCCTCGTGGGAGTAACGTCCGTCCGGCACTGGATCAAGCAGCGAGACTGGCAGCTTTCCCGCAACCTCGAAAAATACGCTGAGCCTCTCTCGGCACTGGCGAGCCTCACCGGGACCGAGCCTCCCAACTCCCAGGCTTACCTCGAGCTTGCGTGGAAATATCTCCTGCAGAACCAACCCCACGACAGCATCTGTGGCTGCAGCGTGGACCAGGTTCATGCCGATATGTCCTACAGGTTCGACCAGTGCGAAATCATAGTGAGAAAGCAAGTGGAAGAAGCGGGCAAAGCCCTGGCAGCACAAGTCGACCGCTCCTTCGCAGGTGACCGGCCGGTCATCGTGGTTTATAACCCCGGGCCCGAGACAGACCAGGCACTGGTCGAGGTGTCGCTGCGCGGCTTCCCGCCGGGGACGAACTACCTGGAAGATGCAGATGGGAACCTGTACCCCGTCCAAGTCAGGGCTGGCGGTTCCTCGACGGTACTCGAGGAAGACTTCTCCCCCGCCCAGATCCGCTTTTACTTGAGATTTCTCAGAGGTCGCAAACTCCTGAACTTCTACGTGAACTCGGCACGCATCTCGTCGCTGAACTCCGGCGGAATCTTGCTGGAGCTTGAAACAGGTGACCAGCTGCAAGGCGATCTCGACATCGAAGCTTTGGAGCAGGAACTCCTCTCCAGGATGGAAGCCCAGCCCCCGGGATTCAAAGTGAGAGTCCGGATCAGGACCTCGGGAGACGTAGAAGCCGTTTTCCACCCGGGGCTCTTGCCCTCGCTGGGGGTGAAAACCTTCGCCCCTGCTCGAAGTACCAGCCCGCGGCAACAACGTACCCCCGGCACACCAGGCGCGCCCGCGAACGGGAATATCCCACCTTCCGGCGCGCCGAATAACCGGACCTTAAACCCGAAAAACGCACTGAGCACGCCCTTCGCCCATTCCACGGAAGGCCGACTTTCCGTATCCAAAAGGCACGTTGAAAACGAGTTCTTTCGCGTGGAACTTGCTCCCGACGGGTACTTCGTCGTAACCGATCTCCAGACGGGAGTGGTGTACCCGGCCATAAATCTCTTCATAGACGGAGGGGACCGCGGCGACGAGTACAACTGGGACCCGCCGGCGTCGGACAAACTGGTAAGCCGGCCGGTCCGAAGTTTGTTACCTTTCTGGCGGCCGGTACGCGTGTCGATCGAGGAGAACGGGCCGGTGCGGGCCACCCTCCGGGTGGAGATGATTTATGCCGTGCCCCGTGCCCTCAGCGGCGACAGAGACTCCAGAAACAGGAGGAACGTTCCCCTCAAGATCATCACCAGGGTTTCCTTGGCATCGGGAATCAAGCGAATCGATTTTAAGACAACCGTGGAAAACCGGGCTCTCGACCATAGGCTTCGGGTGCACTTCCGGGTCCCGTTTGTGGCGGAAAAATCCTATGCGGGCTGCCAGTTTGCCGTGGTAGAGAGGGTCGTCGGGCCGGCGGCGGGTCCGGGCGAAGCAACTCGGGCGGGTCAAACGAACACCCCTGTCGAGATCCCGATCGGTACCCACCCCATGCGGGATTTTGTGGACGTGAGCGACGGGACTAAAGGACTCGCCGTCTCCACGAAAGGGCTGTTCGAGTATGAGGTCATCCCAGGAAAAGACTCCAGCGAGCTCGCGATCACTCTCATGAGGTGCGTCGGCTACCTCTCCAGGCCCGACCTGCGTCTGAGGCCCGGCAACGCAGGACCTGAAATCGAAACACCCGGCGCTCAGTGCCTGGGCCGGTGGGACTTTGAGTACTCGATTTATCCGCATGCCGGTTTCTGGGACCAAGCCCGGGTGCACGCTTTCGCCCAAGCTTACCAGACCCCTCCCGTGGCATTCCGGTCCGAAGGGCACGGAGGAACACCGCAGATTCCGCCCACCGCCGCTATCTTTCACATCGACGATCCGAATCTCGTCTGGAGCGCCGTGCGAAAGACCGGTGACGGCGGGCTTCATCTCAGGTTCTACAACATCTCGAAGCACCCGGGACGGGCGAAGCTCTTCAGCCTCTTCCCGCTGCGGGAGGCAACCGTGGTGGACCTCGCCGGAAATCCCTTATCCGCAGCAAGCGGCCTGCCTTCGGCAAAGCTGGTCAACGATAACACCGTTGAAGTGCGCTACGGGCCCTGTCAAATCATCACCTTGAAGGTTTCCACCGCGCGGCGGGATGGCTTCGTACCACGCTCTGGAAACCATAGCCGCCCCATAACCTCGCCGGTCGATCGCCCTGAAGCGCCCGTCGTACAGAGACTTATACAGAAAAACGAGACACCCTCGCCCAATCCCGGCCTCTTTCCTAGTACGCAAACCAAACCGGAATAGATTCCCGGAATGCCGCGCGGCTGGCCCCAAGGTCTCGTGGGGCCGGCCGAACACGCGGGGTTCTGTTTTAGCGCGAACTCGAACCGTCGAAAAACTGCGGAAGCAGCTCCCTGTGGGCTTCGAGAAGCTCATCCACGAGCTTTTCGGCGACCGCCCTTGAAGGGACCAGGGGATTTGTGGCCATCGCCTCCACGGCGAGAGACCTGTCTCCCCTAAGAGCAGCCTCGGCGTTGAGGATTTCCGCCTCCTGGATTCTCCTGATAAGGGCACCCTGCCTCTCTGTTAGAGGAGGCACCGGAACAGGCCGCCACCCGTCGGGACCGACGTCCGCGGGAAACTGCGCCGCGTGTCCCCGGGGAAGACCGGGTACGTTCCCTTCGTTTCGTTGTTGAATGATGAACCGGCCCTTTCGGCCTGAAAGAAGGGTCAGAATGACGCTGGCGGCTAGATCGCTGTGGGAAGCATGACCGCGGTGCATTCTTAACTGCGGCTTCGGGCTCGCCGCTTCTTTTTGGTAGTAGGCGTACAGCTTCTCCACTCGGCCCATGAGATACTCCGCCCGGGTCATTTTCAACTTCGACAGATGGGAAAAGATTACGTCGGCGTAATAGTAGTATCGCAGGTAAGGGTCGGGGAGCGAACCGTGCTCCTTAATCAGTCGTACCGTACCAAAAACCTCGCCGATGGGCGGAACCAGGGAAGGAATCCACCTGGCCCACGAGCGGATTTTGGGCAGAACGTCGTTGGTTTCTCCGTCTTGGCCCGGCGCAGGTTTCAGGTAAAGGTGATCAACCCATCCCGCGTGGTTGATACCCCGGTACTCCATCTCCAGTCTCCACGGCTCCACCCGCAAGAGCTTTGCGATTTCATGCTGAACCCCACTGGGCTCATCGCACAGGGCTAAGAACCGCGCGTTCGGGTATTTCTTCAGCACCGCCTCGCACACCATCCCGGCGGGATTCGCGTACGATATGAACCAAAATCCCGGCTCAGCTCGCTTGAAAGCGGTATCCAGGAGGTCAATGACAACGGGTATGGACCGCCACGCGAAACTCAGTCCCCCGGGTCCCACCGTCTCCTGCCCGATAACACCGTGCCGGAGCGGGATACGTTCATCCAGAGCTCGATGGCGGAGGCCACCGGGGCGCGGCTGAGCCAAGATAAATCTGGCCCCGTCAAGAGCCTCCTCCTTGTCGAGGGTGTAGGTGACCTTTACGTCGGCACAAGCTGCGTTTGCGAGAGCTTGCCCCAGCGATGCGACGATCCGTGCCGGTTCCTCGGCCACGTCGTATAGAACCCAGTTCCAGCCTGCAAACAAATCCTTCTCGCGCAAAAGTGAGAGAAGGATGTCGGGAGTATACGCGCTACCTCCCCCGACGATGGTAAGCTTGTTCACCGTGCCGTCACTCCTCCACATTTCAGCCTGCGTTTAGCTTCTGCTCAGCCTCCATTCGGCCTCTGTTCGGCCCCTGTTCAATCGCGTTTTAGGGTTCTTTCCAGCGCAATTAATCCAAATTTGGCCCTGGGCCGTATCGCGCCCGGAGGCGAGCTTTCCTACGCGACTGGCGACCCCTTCCTCATTCAACGAAGCCACGCTGCGCACCTCCCTGAAGGTACAGGCGCCGGCGGGCCAGACAGCAAATCCGCATTTTTCGCAGGAACTATAGACACCAGGGCTCGGTTGTGCTACATGTATCTCAACATCAACTGAATAACCACTGGACCTTATCCAGAGCAGGCGAGGGACCGGCCCCATGACCCTGCGGCAACCCGCGACGCAACAGGTCGCGAAGGTGCCAATTCCGGCAGAACCGGTCCAGTTAAGGCGGTTCTGACAGATAAGGGGACGAAAATGTGCCTCTCTTCCTGTCAGGGAGGCATTTTCGTTTCCCCAGTGGGGTGATTCCATGATAACCGTCGAGCACCTTTGCAAATCCTACACCGGACCGCATGGCCCCGTAAGGGTTCTTAATGACGTGAGTTTCCAGGTAGAACGCGGCGAGATCTTCGGTATTTACGGACCGTCAGGGGTGGGAAAGACTACTCTCCTTCGGTGTCTTTCGCTCCTGGAGAAACCCGATTCCGGTGATATATTCATCGCCGGGGAAAAAGTCTCGACCCTGGCAGGCAAGGACGCAAGACATGTGAGACTGCGTTTGGGCTTGAGCGTGGTGTTTCAGGGGTACAACCTCCTGAACTCCAGGACCGCCCTGGGAAACGTAATGCTCCCCCTCGAGATCCGAAGGGTCCCAAAGGCCGAAGCTAGATCGAAAGCTAAGGAGCTTCTCAAGCTCACCGGCCTCGGGTCCCGGATGGACTTTTATCCCTCCAGCCTGTCCGGAGGCGAAAAGCAGCGAGTCGCCATAGCCCGCGCCCTGGTTACCGAACCCCGGGTTCTGCTCTTGGACGAACCCACGTCCGCTCTGGACCGGGAAACGGCCATTTCCATCTTACAGCTGGTGGAAAAACTCAATCGAATCTATTCCGTCACGGTGCTGATCGTAACGCACCAGATAGAACTGGCCAGATCGATTACAAAGCGGGGAATCTTCATGTCTCCAAACGGGAAGGGCGTGGAGGTGATAGAGAATGTCGTCAATTGAGCGAACGTTGACCCTACTCTGGCCGGCAACCCTTGAAACGTTCGCCATGGTGGCGTGCTCCCTCTTCTTTTCGCATCTCCTTGGGGTTCCTCTCGGCCTCCTTCTGGTGCTCACAGGGCCGGGGGGAGTAGCCGAAAATAGGGTCGCGTACAGGATTCTCGATGCAGCGGTAAACTTCGGCCGCTCGGTACCTTTTGTGATTTTGATGGTGAGCGTGGTGCCCCTTACTCGTCTCCTCACGGGCACCTCCATCGGCCCGGTGGCAGCAGTGGTCCCCCTTACTCTCGCCGCCCTGCCTTTTGTAGCGAGACTTACCGAAACCGCGGTTCTTACCGTCGACCGAGGAACTATCGAGGCGTGCGTATCGATGGGCGCTTCCGCATTTGACCTGATAAGGTTCGTTTTCATTCCCGAGTCCCTACCTTCCTTGGTCTCGGGTATGGCCATAACCGCGGTGAACTTGGTGGGCTACTCGGCCATGGCAGGCGCGATCGGTGGCGGCGGTCTCGGTGATCTGGCCATCAGGTTCGGGTACCAGCGGTGGGAGACGGGAATCATGGTGGCCTCGGTGGCGATCCTCGTCGGGGGCGTTCAAATCATCCAGCTCCTCGGCGACAGGATATCCCGCCGGCTAAGGAGGTGATGACGTAGGCCGAACATGGGTTTAACGGGTTTGTGAAAAAGGCTTCGCCTGGTTCTGATTTCCAATTTAAAAACCGCAACAAAACTGCGACAACACAAAAACAGAAGAGGTGAGCTAAGTGAGCACACCCAGGTCGCTTTCTTGCGCATTGAGGCTGGCCGTTATGGCCCTTACGTGCCTCATCGCGCTTTCACCTGCGCTTACCGGCTGCCGTAAAGCCCAGAGATCACTCAAGGTGGGAGCTACCTCCGTACCTCACGCGGAGATCCTGGAGTTCATTAAGCCAATGCTAGAGAAACAGGGCATCAAACTGGAAATCGTCGAGTTTAATGACTATGTCCAGCCGAACTTGCAGCTGGCCGACGGACAGCTGGATGCCAACTACTTCCAGCACATACCATACCTCGAGGATTTCTGCGCGTCGCGAAAGCTCGATCTCGTCTGGGTGGCTAAGATCCACATAGAACCCATGGGAATCTACTCGAGCAAGTTGAAGTCCCTCTCCGAGTTGAAGGACGGCGACAAGATAGGAATCCCCAGTGACGTCACCAACGGTGGCCGAGCTCTGGCTCTCCTGGAGAAGGCGGGACTCATCAAACTCAAGGAAGGCTCGGGCGTCAAGGCGACCGTTCGAGACATCGTCGAAAACCCGAGGAATTTCCGGATAGTGGAGATCGAAGCGCCGATGCTCCCGAGGGTGCTACCCGACCTAGCAATCGCTGTCATCAACGGCAACTTCGCCATCCAGGCGGGGTTTCAGCCGACAAAAGACGCCCTTTTCCTCGAAAGCGGCGACTCCCCCTTCGCCAACGTACTTGTCGTGCGGAAAGGCGACGAGAACAGAAAGGATATACAAGCGCTGGCTCGGGCTCTTCAAAGCGAGGATGTCAGGAAATTCATCGAGGAGAAGTACAAAGGAGCGGTCGTACCCGCCTTTTAAAGATCCGCAAGCGGCCTGAAAGCAAACATCGAAGCGCTGGGCTCATATTACCGGAGCATCCAGCGCTTCGTCTTTAAGCTCTCTTTTGCCAACCGTTACTCGCTGCTTCCTGTGTCAAGTGTTGATCGTTGCTTCGTACTGGATCTTCTTCCAGTGATACAGCCAGACGGGTAAACCGACGAGAACATAAGCGAGCGCCCGGCGCAAATTGGAATAGCGGGAAGCAAGAATGTTTTTCGCCGCCTGCTCCTTTTCAAACTGGATCTGTTGCCGGATGACCTCTTCCGGTATTTCCGTCGCCGAGCCCATGGCCTTGTACCTGCTGTATATATCGGCGGGACCGGGTTCGTAGTAAGCCTGCGGGATGAAGAAATCCGCAATGGCCATCACGGTTTGAATCAGGCCCGCCACTAGGATCATTAGGGCGACGAAAGATACGAGATACAGGTAGATCTGCCTCAAGGAAAGATTTTTCACTGCGCGCAACTCTCCCCTCTCTCGCGCAAATCCGGGTCTTCGACCCACTTCAATTCTGACGCAAAAAGCCCTTTCCGGTTCCCGCAAGCCAGGTGACTCTCAGCGACACGCAACGCGTCCCGATTCCTCATCACAGCAGACGGTGCTCCAATACCACCGCCACGAAGGTTGGTAACCTCGACGCCGGGGGGTAGGACTCCGGCAGCTACGAGTTGATTACCATCAATACGCCCAGGCGTTACCAACCGAGCAGGCACTCGCTGAAGCGTTCTCCGGCACATGACAGGACGCGCCCAGCACCCTCGATGCTAGCAACCGAGGAGATATTTCCTGGTGTATTCCGCAAAGCCCGTCAGGTCTCGGGACCGTTTGTATTCTTTGTTCCACGCCGCAGCGAGGTGTTCCAGGTTCTCCTTTGTGACCCGGAACTTCAAATCGTAGTGGGAAAGCTCCTCAACGTGTTCCTCGATGGTATGGGGGGTCAGCCCGAACAAAGGCGAAAGGTCGCTTTCGAGAATACGTGCGAGCACTTCGTCGATTAGAGCATGCTCTTGGTCGTGAAGCTCCTTGAGCCAGGGTATCCGGTAAAACAGAGCGTGACAAGCTTCGTGAAGGAATACGTGAATCATCTCCTCTCGCGCGAATTCAAAGTCCTAGTCCGTCAACGTTACACCAAAGTTCTTTTCGAGAACCTCAACCACATTTCCGAGGTCATCCAGAAGCTTCGGCTTCAAGTTCAAGTCTACGACCT
>JADBKE010000002.1 GCA_014896535.1 Candidatus Fermentithermobacillaceae bacterium | reverse complement strand
TTTTTCCTCCACGCTTCGAAGGGGATATGCGCCCAACCGCCCGTGTGGTGTGCGCATTCTGCGATCAGGGATTTGCGAGTTACATTGGGCTTCTTACATTGGGCTTCTGCGACCGCTTACCTGGAAGTTACAAATTTCGTGGAAGCTTGACTGAATCTGCTTTCCTTCGAACGGAGTAATACCAAGGAGGCGGCCGAAAGAAAGGAGAGAAGACATGCGTCAATAAGCATATGCTCAGTCACGTTGAAGATTGAGGCCGTGAACTGGGTCCACTACGGGTACCAAAGGAAAGTCCAACAAGCTAGTTACGGAAAGAGGCAAAATGCTGGATTGCGATGAATCTGGAGCACAGGTCTGAACTCTTTCTGGGAACCAATGCTTGGTGAGGGCTGCCGGTTTTCGCTAAGCCAGTCTATGCCGAAAGGAGAGTGACGACATGCCTTCCACGATAATCAACCTAAGTGAAGCGGAACGCCAGCTGCTGGCGCTGTTCCAAAATAGCCGTGACCCCTACGATGAGCAGAGCGTTACTCTCGGTTACGTCAACGGAACAGAGGTGTGTCTTATGGGATGGCCCCAGAGACCGTCTCACCGCGACCCCAGAGAAGTTCCTCCCCACAAAAACCAAGTAGACTCCATGCAGATCGTCCTGGAAGGGGAGATCACGCTGTACTACCCGGATGAGGATGAAGTAGTGACCCTGAAGCCGGGCGATTGTCATGTTGTGCCCGCCGGCAAGATGCACTCATGTGTCTCATCGAAGAAAACCAGGGTCCTGGTGATAGTGGGAAGCCAGGGACAAAGAGGGTCCCCACCCGAGGAATGAACTTCCCGTAAAACAACTCATGTAATGCAGCAGCACCAGGTGATGCCATCGTAGGAATCCGGTGAAACGGTATTGAGAGGCAAACGGGCTTTGCCGCTATTCAGCCTGCCAAAGGTGCCATCGTAGGAATCCATCCCAGGAATCCATGCTACGATTCCGGCGAAACGGTATTGACAGGCGTGACCGTATTCTTGTTCTCGCACGCCGTCAGCGGGGTACAAAAGGCTATCCAAGCGGGGTGCAAAAGCTCTGTCACAGAGTGGGAATCATCAAAGAGAAGGTCTGACGGTTGCCGAGAGAGAGCTTCGTACAGGGGGATAGCAGATGTCGCAGACCGGGCTTCGTGTCGATCTGACTCCTCGAATAAGCGGCCGGATGGGACTTCTGGGGGGAATTGCCGGATGAGGTCCAACGCGCACATTGTACTGCTGTCTCTCGCTCTTCGGACCGTGGAAAGGCCCGATAGAAGTGCGAGTCTATTGGGCGACCACCGGGTTTGAAGGGGTGCCCAGAGAGTTGGTTTCGATCTCGACCACATCGCGGGGAAGGATAGGTCTGATTCCTTCGGGCGTGCCGGTGGCGAGGCAGCTCGGTACTTTGCGCATCAAAAGCACTTGAAAAGCGCTGGAGGTGTGGGCATGAGCGTCATGATTTTTAGGGACGACGAGATGGGATTCCGTGAGTGGCGAGAATTGCGATGGTTACGTGCTCAATACTACGCGAAATCCTTCGCCAGCATACCTCATCTTACATCGGGCGACCTGTAAAACCATAAGCGGTGACCCTCCGAGGGGGCAAGTACTGGACCAGGGACTGCATAAAGGTATGCGCTACGGACAGGAAGGAACTAGAATCGTGGGCTGACCGCGAGGTAGAGGCAAAACCAAGGGCGTGCATGTTGTGCAATCCCTTTTAGGGAAGGGGAACTCCGTGTCCAAGGAAATTGGGTACAACTCAAGGGTTATTAGAAGCCTGGTTCTTGTGGCAGTTACCCAATTGCTGGCGGTTTCCTGACAATCTACGGTTGAGAGAACGCCCAGCCTGACCAAATAGGAGGGGCCTTGACCCGGTAGCCAGCCGTCCTGCGAGCGGACCTCGTTGGTGTGCGTGCGGGGAGCGAAAGATGGTCCACCGTGGCTATCGAATTGTTACGGACTGGCGTCCTGTTCAATTAGCTCGGGCCGTACTGGCGCAACCGCGAAAGCTCGTCGACCGCGGACTCACATCTTCTCCGGGTCAACTCCGAGATCTGGTGTTATCGTTTGGGGTGTTTGCAGACTTGCTTTCCACATTATTCAATACTCGGACACGTCGAAATAGCGGTGCTCGGTGGTCCAGTTCTGGTTGTTGCACATCGTTGAAACGTTGATAGCGGAGGTGTTACCGGTGGCGGCCAGGGTGTTGAAGCAGGACGAGGCGATAAAGGAGCTCTTCCGGGAGAGGATCAGGGAAAAAGTAAAGAGGGACAAAGAGGATCTCGGACGCAGGTTGGACGAGGAGCTGCCATCCATAGTGAGCTGGGCCCTGAAGCCGTTGGCTGGGTTGGTCCGCGGCGCGCAGCAGTGGAGAGACTCCCTGGTGGGCAAAGCTGGGGAAGCAGTCTCCCTTGCTTCGTGCTGGCTGGTCTTACCCAGCAGTTGGGTAGTGGTAAGTGATCTGGCTTGAAAAAGGCAGCGCCATCTTAAGTCGCCGAATCCCGCTCGCCATCCAGCGGAAGCTCCGCGATCCTCCCACGAAATACGCGATCAAACTGAATAAGAGTTTCGATGGCCCACTCCATAGCGTTCTGCAAATCGTCCGGAGGGGAGTCAATCGCGATCGGTTCGAAATACGCGGCGATGCGGCAGGCTCTGCGCTCTTCCAAGCGCTCCCACTCGAGCTTTCGTCCGATCTCGTTTTCTATGGCTTCTCTCTGAGAGCGTAAACGGTCGAACGCACTTTTATTCTTGGGAGCATCACCTACGTCTATGTAAAGCTCGACCCGCATCCGCGACTGCTTTGCAAAGGACACTGAGTAACTGAACCCGGCCCGTCCTGCCGGGAAGCTGAACCAGTTCTGAGGCAGTCCCTTCGTGGCAGAGGTAAAGCCGGGACGTCTCTCGCGGACTTTCTGCACGAGGGATGTGAAAAACTCCTGGTAGGCTTTCTGCTTTGGAGACAAATCGGGAGTTACGTCGGCATTCCATTCCTTGGGTTCTACAACGACCTGGAAATCGGGTGCGGGAGGCGAATTCTCAATTCTCAGGACCTCGACTTTGACTCCAAAGAAGAGCGGATCCCCCTTGGATATCTCGTTAAGCCATTCAAGTGTGTTGGCGTGTTCATCCCTAAAATCGATCGCGATGAGAATTGCAGCTCGTGCGTTCCGGCCAGCTGCGTAGGTCAGGAGCTTCCCCAGGTGCTCGTGATCGGTTGGGCCGAGGATGTTCTCTATTACAACCGTCCTTCCGGACCCGAGGTCTTTGGCCACGATGTCCACCTTGAAGTCGCCCACAGCTCCTTCGGACTCGATAACCTCAAGATCCAATCCCACAGCTTCGGAGAGTATCGATATGTTGTCCCTCAACCACGGCGTAAACTCCTTTGCCTCGCCGTTCCACACCTTCCGTGGATCGAGCCTTTCAAGCGTCGCAAGACGCATCAAGACAAATCACTCCCCTTCCTGATGATGGCACTGAGATGCATTAGGTTGCAACCTCGGTTTCGATCACATCAGGTTGACAGGTTATCGAGCCAGAAGACGCCCTGCCGGCAGACTTTCCAACCGAAAGGTGCCAGATTGGCAAGTTTCTTGGCTGAGAGGTGCCGCATTAGCGAGTTAACCGGCTTCAGTCCTGACGCTTGAGATGTTGCAAGAACTTTCCTGCGACTGAGAGGTGCTGACTAACCGGCGTTGAATGTACGTTCGGACCCGTGTAGAGGAAACCGCGCACGGTGCATTCAGGAGCGAGGAGGGTACAACCTTGAACGCTGTGGAGGTCAGGAATCTCAGGAAAGTCTACGGCACGAAGGTAGCAGTCAACGACATCTCTTTTGATGTGCGGGTTGGGGAAGTCTTTGGGATGGTGGGTCCGAACGGAGCGGGCAAAACTACCACCATCGAATGTATCGAGGGACTGCGGCGGCCAACTTCCGGCACCGTTCGGGTGCTGGGTATGGACCCGGTTCACGAACGTAATGCGCTTCAGCAGCGGGTCGGTATCCAGCTTCAGCAGTCAGCACTCCAAAAACGTCTCAAGGTTAAAGAAGCCCTGCAGTTGTTCTCCGACCTATACTCAAATCCCGCTCCTTGGCAGCCGATTGCAGAACGCCTAGGTCTTTCAGCTTCGCTGAACACGCATTTCGGTGACCTGTCGGGGGGCCAGCGTCAAAGGCTTAACATCGCGCTTGCTCTCATACCGAATCCCGAAATCGTCTTCTTCGACGAGCTCACCACGGGACTCGATCCCCAGTCGCGCCGTGCCATGTGGGAGCTCGTACAGGACTTGCGCCGGGAAGGGAAAACCGTGTTCCTCACGACTCACCTGATGGACGAGGCGGAAAAGCTCTGCGATCGAGTCGCAATCATCGACCACGGGGATATTGTGGCTCTGGACACACCCCAGAACCTCATCAGCACAGTGGACGTGGAGACAAGGGTACTAGTCACGGTGCCGGAGGAAGCTGTGGCCGAGGCTCTCGCCAGGGTGCGTGCGGTTCCCCACGCAATTCGAGCTGAGTCGAAGGGGAGCGAAATCGTGGTCCATGGCTCGGGAGATGCCCTTCCAGTCGAGGTCGTCAACGCACTGTGGGAGGCCGGGATCCAGTTCGCTTCGCTCAAAGTCGAGCGTCCCACATTGGAAGATGTGTTCTTGAAACTGACGGGCCGGACCATACGCTCGTAGAGGGAGGAACAGTCATGAAGGGTCTCCGCAGGCTTGCGACCGTCGAGATGAAGATGTTCATCCGCGAGACTGAGTCGTTTTTCTTCACGCTGGTCTTTCCTCTGATACTGCTGTTCTTATTCGGGAGCATCTACGGAAATAAGCCGTCGAATTTCTTCGGAGGACACGGTGCAGTCGATGTGTCCGTACCCGGATACATATCCCTCATCATAGCGAATGCCGGATTTCTGACGATGGGGGCAATCATCGCCGGGTACCGAGAACAGGGAGTTCTCAGGAGATACCGTGCAACCCCGCTGAACCCGGTTTCTCTTCTGGCGGCGCAGCTCTTGACAGTCCTCATTATGACGGTATCGAGCACGCTGTTGTTGACCGCGGCAGCAAAAGTGTTCTACGACTTGAAGTTCTACGGCAATGTCCTGCATTTTGCAGGTGCCTTCGCGATTTCTCTCGTCTCGCTTTGTGCGGGCGGATTTGTGGTAGCTTCCATCGCCCGGTCTTCGCGGGCCGCCACATTGATGCTGATGACAGTTTTTTACCCGATGATCTTCCTCTCGGGTGCTACCATCCCGCGCGAGGTACTTCCTTCATCCGTACAGAAGTTTTCGAAGTTCCTGCCACTTACCCACTCCGTAACGATCCTGAGAGGAACCTGGTTTGGGCACAGCCTGGGAGAGTTCGGGGTTGAAATATTGATTTTGGTTATTCTAGCAGTAATATGTATAGCGGTGTCAAGGCTGGTTTTCAGATGGGAATAAGAAGAAGACCTCCTTGGCCCCGCCCAGAACCACGGCGTAGGCCAGGTGGTGCTCCCAGATGGCGAGGCCAGGCAAAGTGACATGATACTCCCCTGTGCGGGATCTTCGCTCCCAGCTTCGACGAGGAGATCATGTCCGGGATGAAAGCAAGGCGGCCTGTGGAAGTCGCCCTATAATATCACTTGGGATGGGCTCCTGAAGGTGGAGGTGGTATGAATGAGCGAAAAAATCGTCGGGATACTCGGAGGAATGGGACCGGAGGCTACGGTCGACCTCTTTAAGAAGATACTTCGGGCGACTCCGGCCAGGCGAGACCAAGACCACCTCAGGATAATCATCGACTGTAATTCCAAAATTCCGGACCGAACGGCCCACCTTTTGAGAGGGGAGGAAGACCCCGGTCCGTACCTGATAAGTTCGGCCAAACTTCTAGAGCAGGCTGGCGTGGATGTCATAGCGATCGCGTGTAACACCGCCCACTACTGGCATGCGGATATTCAGGCAAGTGTTAAATGCCGCGTACTGCATATCATGGAAGTCACAGCTGATTTCGTAGTCCAGCATTGGCCTGGCATAAAGAAGGTCGGCCTTCTGGCCACCCCCTCCACGGTTAGAGTCGGCCTGTACCATCGTGCGTTTGCCTCCAGAGGCGTAGAGGTCATTGCGCCAGATGAGGAGTATCAGGAAATGACCACGAAGGCCATCTTCTCGGTTAAGGCGGGGGATACTGGACCGGGTGTCCGTAGGCTCGTGGCGAAGGCTGGCGAATATCTCGCCGGTAAGGGGGCGCAGGTCGTCATCGCCGGCTGTACCGAGATTCCCTTAGTCTTGAAGGACGGCGACATTTCGGTGCCCGTCGTAGATGCCACTCAGGCACTGGCGGAAGCTGTCGTCAGATTCGCGCGCGGTATGTGAACACCCTTCGGTGCCAGGTGGAATTCCTTCTTCTGTACCAAGGCATACACGAGTGTTTGAGAGACTGTTCGAACTTCGAGTCTTTCTAGAAGCGGGTCGAAGGGCGGTCGGCGAAAGCCGGTTGCCTGGGGCTGTTGGGGGATGGCCGACGCCGGCGAGCGGGATCTCTCCGCCTCCGAGCTCGCCTTGCTGGACCGGGCGGCGGAGCTCACGTGCGGCGAAATCCCCGAGCGGGGGAAGGTACGGGAGCTTTAGGAGAACGACCACCGCCTGCGAGTCCCCGGCGTCATCCGGAGCTACACGAACGAGGGTACGCGGCAAGTCCGGTTGCTGGAGCTTGCGTGACGGAGCGGGCCATGGTCGGGTAACAGATCCGACGGGAGGGGAGAGAAGTGTCTTCACCACTCCAACGCTTTCCGCGCTCACGTTTCGAGGATTACGTCCAAAGTCTCATGGAGAAAACGAAGGCACCCGGGGTAGGGGTCGCCATTTCCATCGGAGGGGACATAGCTTACTTCAAAGGGTTCGGCATCGCGGACGTGGAGAAGAACTGTCCCGTGACGGAGGACACGGTGTTCGGCCTCGGGTCTGTCACAAAGTCTTTCACGGCTCTGGCGGTGAATCTGCTCGCAGAAAAAGGGGCCCTCTCGTTGCGGCACCCGGTGAAGAGGTATCTGCCGGAATTCAAGCTCCCGTCGCCGGGCAACGAAGAAAAGATCACCATCCACAATTTCCTGACCCACACATCGGGTATCCCTCCTCTTCCGTGCCTGCGGTTGGTCAACGAGGCCAGCGTCCCCCTGGAGGAACCGGGCGAGGCACCTCGTCTGGTTGTAGCGGAGGAAGCGCCCTACGGCGCGGAAGCTCCACAGGCCGGAGAGACGACCAGGCCACGGATGTGGACGAACCGGGACCTCCTCGCCTTCATAGCCGAGTGCCCTTTTAAAATGTTCCCCGGGCCGGGACAACACGTGAGCTATTCCAACGACTGCTATTCGCTGTTGGGAGAGGTCATCGAACGGGTATCCGGTGTGTCATACGAATCCTTCCTCGCCGAGCATCTGTGGAAGCCTTTGGGTATGACCCATACCTTCGTCGATGTCAGAAGAGTGCTCGAGTTTGAAAGGGTGCAGGGCCTTTACGACAAGGACGGGGACGGGCGGGTTTTGAAGGTTCCGTGGAGGCACCGGGAAGCTTTCGTCTCTTCGGGGTCGGTCAAGTCTTCCGTCCGCGACCTTGTGAAATACCTGAGCGTTTACCTGAATCAGGGTAGCCCGGGAGGCGTCAGGATCTGCGAGAGAGCTACGGTGGACCGGATGATCACTCCTTACTACAGGCTGGAAGACGGCAGCTACTACTCCTACGGCTTCCTCGTCTATCCCGCTTACGCCGGTGACGCGACGCTGGTTTGCCACGGAGGTAACATCACCGGAGTAGCTTGTTACGTCGGCTTCGTTCCCGAAAAGAAGATGTCCTTCGTCGTGCTGAGCAATCTGACTGGCTTTCCCGCTCGGAAAGTGTTCTTCGCGGCGGTCAACCTGAGCCTCGGACTGCCCCTGGACCACCAGGAACCCAAATTGCCTGCGGTGGAACTCCCCAGGGCGCAACTCGAGAAGTTCGTTGGACGGTACGCGTCTGGAGAAGGGGTGGAATTATCCTTCGGTCTTGAGGGAAACGAACTGGTTGCGACGTTGACTTCCGACCAGAAAACGAGGGTTTATCCCGCGAGACCCACCGGGCCGGATTCCGTGACTATGACCAGAGACGACGAGGACGTTCCGGTGTTCTTCATGTTCGATCCTCGGGGAAGCGTATGGGCCATAAGGTATGGTCTCAGGTTGATACCCAGGGTCGAGGCTGGTACCGAAGTTGTCCAGAGATAATCCCCGTGGCTGGGACGTTTTCGGAGGACGGATGAGCCGGAGCCGGCGGAGCCACGTTCCCAGCTTTAGCCGCCTGCGTGGCGTCCTCCACCTGGCTTGGGTCGCGGTATCTCCGGAACTTCACATGCATCGCGCGATCACTCCGTCAACTGAAACTGGTAGTAACGGCTTTCTGAACCAAGTGGGACTATATCATGAATCGGGGTGGAAGCTGTCGGGCGGGAAGCCTCACGTTCCGGTCCGAGCGAGACTCGTACACCGGTTCTCGGGCCGGGTCAGACGCGAGGTTCAAATTCACGGTGCCGGGTTCAGCATAGTGGTATCGTCTTCCGACAATCCGGAAATCTGCTGCACCCCAGGAAAACCCCGGTTTTGCTCCGCCTGATCCTCATGTAGCCGTCGCATTCTTTCTAATTCCGTGTGCAAAGAAATCGGGCGCAGCTCAGTAGGAGTCGGTAGGCATATAATGGTTCCCGTGAAAAAGAGTTTCGTCCGGAGTGATAGCGCATGTTGCAGACCGCGTTTCGTGTCGTTCGATGTTCTAGGGTTTGGACCCTTATTGCGACGCTTGTTCTCGGGCTAGCTTTCGTCATTTTCCCGGGCTGCATAAAACGACCGGTGCCCGATGGCCAGTCGGGACCGCCTGCAGGTAACGGTTCCCTTGAGGTCGTCTTGAAACATGAGGTGGCGCCCCGGGGTCTTCTGGTCGCGGGCGCGAAAGCCTACCTCGTCACCGAGAACGAAGGGCGTTTTGCGATTGTCGAAGTGTCGCTGCCGGACGGCAATGAACGGCTACTGGCGGAGGATACGGCCCAGAACATCGCGGTTTCCAAGGACGGCAAGCTTCTCGCATACGGCACCGCCTCGGAATGGAATGCGCCCTGCGAGGTCCGGGTTTTTGATCTCGACAAGGGTGAGTGGAGGAAAATCGCCGACACCACAGGACCTTTGCGAGGCGTGGATTTCTCGCCCGACGGCAAGACTCTCGTGTTTGCGTCGCTGGAAGGCCTCGTCACGATTGGGCTGGACGGTTCTGACCGGAAGGTGCTCGTAGAAGGTAAGGCGAATGGCGAAAGCACGGTCTTGCAATGGAGACCAGTCTGGTCGCCCGACGGGGCGAAGATAGCTTATGCCGTAAGCTACTACGAGGGGAGCGGTCCCATCTCGATAGTGGAAGCAGACACGGGCGCCGTGCTGACTCTGACCATTTCGGACGATGTCGACCCCTTATGGTCACCCGACGGGAAATCGATTCTGTACACCCACCAACCGTACGGCGAAGACCATTCGGATGTGTATATCGCGGACCTTGCGGGGGCACAACCGCAGTTCAAACGCCTTACGGAGGGCGACGGGCTTTACTGCGGCCTCGGATGGTCGCCGGACGGACGTTACGTTTTGGTGCAGCGCGCGCCATCTCTGAGTGCTTGGGAGGGGTCGGCGATGAAACTTTTGGTATACGAAGTGGGGCAAGGAAGGTTCCACGAGCTGCCCGCGACGTCACCAAAATCGATGACACCGACCTGGGCTGCGGATGGGTTTATCTACTATGTTACGGAGGACGGTAGACTCACGAGGATCAAGCCGAAGTAGGTTTGGCCGCTGGTAATCAACAAGCCAATCGAAAGAAATGTGTTCCCGCGCTGCGGCGGAAAGGAGAACGACGCGGCGCGGAATAAGCGTTTAACCCGGTTCGAGAACACCCCCGAGGTGTTTACGGTGCATTGCCCTGATGGCCGGTTTTGTGGTCTAGTTCGCCATGGTCATGGTCGTGAAACGATCTGTCGCCGAGCCGGGGGTGAACACGCGGTCGAGCTCGCGTTGGCCGGCATGCGCAACGGTTCACGATCCCCGGTGCCACGATCCCGTAATTTCCCGGAAGCCGGACGAAGAAGAAGAGGCGGAGTTCGTAAACAAAGACGAGCCGGTCATTATCGACGGCTACAACTGGTGGACGGCCGTGGCCGAAATGATCCGGCTCGGATACATCCGCCTCTACGAAAAAATCCCCACCTGGAGCGATAGCGCCGAAAAGAAAAAGGAGATGTGCCGAAACCGTGTCTTCAAAGGCAAATCGCTCCCGCCGGACGAAGAAGGGGACGCCGCCGTTCTGGTGTCAAGTGCGTGGGAGGCCGTGATTGGGTGAGGCCGACGTTCGCCGAGTATGTCCGTACGTGAGCAAAGCACCGGACCGATTCTGGAAGAATACCGCCCCGTCGACCCGATCGGATACCGGACCCGGCCGTCTCGATGCCCGACGCTGGAAACCGGTGAACAAGCGAACGCAGGAATATTTAGCGTTTCCGGAACCTG
>JADBKE010000001.1 GCA_014896535.1 Candidatus Fermentithermobacillaceae bacterium | reverse complement strand
GGTCATAGCGGACGTAGGCGGGTTTGTGGGTCATTCCGGCGTCCACGGGGAGCTCCTGTCGAAAGCCCGTGAGACGCTGGCTCAAAAGGGCAAAGACCTCCTCATCGACTTCTTCGTCACCCACGTCGGGGACGACATCCAGCTCATAATGACCCACCAACGAGGCGTGGACAACCCCGACATCCACAGGTTGGCCTGGGACACCTTTGTGGAGTGCACCGGTGTGGCCAAGAAACTGAAGTTATACGGGGCCGGACAGGACTTGCTCGCCGACACTTTCAGCGGAAACGTAAAGGGTATGGGACCCGGGGTAGCCGAAATGGAGTTCGAAGAGAGGCCATCCGAGCCCGTGGTTATCTTCATGGCCGATAAGACCGAACCGGGTGCATGGAATTTGCCGCTGTACAAGATGTTCGCCGATCCTTTCAACACCGCGGGTCTGGTGATAGACCCTAAAATGCACCTGGGCTTCGATTTCGAGGTTCACGACCTCATCGAGCATAAAAAAGTGGTTTTCCATTGCCCCGAAGAAATATACGACCTCCTCGTGTTCATCGGCGCGCCGGGCCGTTACTGCGTTAAAGCAGTTTACTCCAGGACTTTGGGGGGAGAGATCTGCGCTTGTTCCACCACCCAGCGGTTGAATCTCATGGCGGGAAGGTACGTCGGAAAGGATGACCCGGTGCTGATCGTCAGAGCTCAGAGCGGTATGCCGGCGGTAGGGGAAGTGCTTGAACCCTTCGCCCGCCCGCACCTGGTTGCCGGCTGGATGAGAGGGTCCCACTACGGGCCCCTCATGCCCTCGGCAATGGATGACTCGTGTCCGACCAGGTTCGACGGGCCCCCCAGGGTAGTGGCACTGGGCTTCCAGCTCGCCGGAGGGAAGCTGGTTGGGCCTCAGGACTTCTTCAAAGACCCGGCTTTCGACGAGGCGCGCCGGCTGGCAAACCAGATCGCCGATTACATGCGGTCGCTGGGGCCCTTCGAGCCGCACAGATTGCCCCTGGACGAGCTGGAGTACACCACGATGCCGGACGTGATGAAGAAACTCAAGGACAGGTTCATGCCGGTTGAGTGAGGCCGAGGGAGGGCTAGGCTGCCGGCATCGACCCGAACGGCCGGGCGGTGCGAGGGCTGCCGGTCGAGCGGGCCGGTGCCGGGCTCGCCCTGTAACGAGGTTGCAGAGCAAAAGCCGCGGTTGACGGTGGGGTGATGCCAAAGAAGATGATGCCCAGGAGGGTACTGGGGAAAACGGGCATTGCGGTATCGCCCTTCTGCTTCGGGACTCTGACCATAGGTCCCGGCCAGGCCAACCTGTCTTTGAAAGATGGCCGGGAACTCATCGCCTTCGCCCTGGAATGCGGTGTGAATTTCTTCGACACGGCGGAGCTCTACGGCACTTACGAGTACCTCGATTCCCGCGCATTGCCCGGACTGGGGGACGCGGTCATCGCTTCGCGAAGCTTCGCGGTGACCCGCGAGGAAATGGCGAGGAGCCTTGACCTGGCCAGAAAATCCATGCATAGAGACGTGGTGGACATTTTCGGTCTTCACCAGCAGGAGTCGGGTCTCACCCTGAAGGGGCACCGCGATGCCCTCGACTTCCTCGCCGAAGCCAAGTCCAGAGGATGGATAAAGGCCGTCATGGTTTCCACTCATCACGTAGCCTGCGTACGAGCCGCGGCTCTCATGGACGAGGTGGATGTGATCTTCGCCATCTTAAACTTGGAGGGTCTCGGGATCAGAGACGGGACCAGACAGGACATGGAAGAAGCGCTCTCGTTTGCGAGCTCCTGCGGCAAGGGCGTTTACGTCATGAAGGCGCTGGGGGGAGGACATCTTTACCGACGGGCCAGGGAGGCGCTGGAGTACGTTCGAGACCTACCATTCGTTTCCAGTGTCGCGGTGGGCGTCAAGTCTCGGGCGGAAGTGGCGTTTGCCTGTTCGGTTTTGTCCGGGGGAGAGGTTCCGCAGGCAGTGGAAGCCGAGACCCGAGGTGCTCCCAGGAGGGTCGTGGTGGAGGACTGGTGCGTCGGCTGCGGCGAGTGTGCGAAAGTCTGCGGTTTCGGGGCGATCACCCTAGAGAACGGGAAGGCCGTGGTGGACCCCTCCAAATGCATGCTTTGCGGCTACTGCTCGAGGGTTTGCCCGGATTTTTCCATCAAGGTGCTCTGAACAATGGGACGAATGATCGGGATCGACCTGGGTGACAGGCGGGTGGGGATCTCCGTGAGCGACGACGCGGGGATGTTTGCTCACCCGCTTACCACCATTGAATTCGCCGGATGGGACCAGTTGATAGAAAAGGTTGCCCGTCTGATGGAGGAGCATAACGCCGATCTCGCCGTGGTGGGCCTGCCCCGGAACATGGACGGCAGTTTTGGCGAACGTTCCCGTGCCGCACTACGTTTTTCGAGGAAGCTCGCTTCCAGGACGGGGAAGACGGTTGTCACGTGGGATGAAAGGTTGACTACTTCACAGGCGGACAAAGAAATGATAGCCTTGGATAAGTCGAGGCGGAAGAGAAGGCTAAAAATCGACCAGGCGGCCGCCGTTCTCATTCTCGAGGGATACATGCGAAGTCTCAGGACCGGGGAGAGGGTCCGTTCGGGTGAGATGAAGGACGACGAGCCACCGGAAAAACTCCGCTGAAAGGGTGAATTTCCCATGGAAAATTGGAACGATTTCGATTCCGCCATTGAACTCGAGGATGAAAACGGCCAGGTTCACCGGTTCTTTTTGGTATACGACCACCTGATGGCCGGTGGGAAGCAATACGTCGTCCTCCTGCCCGAAGAGGAACGGGACTCGGATGAGCCCCTCGTTGTGATCTTGAGGCTGGACCGGGAAAACGGCGAGTACGTCCTCCACAACATCACCGACGACGACGAATGGGAGCGAGTGTCGAAGGCATGGGAAGAGGTAGAGATGGAGGAGCTGATTTTCGAGGACGAAGATGATCTGGAAGAAGACGAGGACGAGCAAGACTACGACGACGAAGACGATGAATGCGACGAATGCGAACAAGATGGATGCGGCGACGAAGACGACGAGGGTGAAGAAAACGACGAGGACGATGAGGGTGACGAAGGCCGAGGAAATCTCGACGGTTGCTTTTGAACCCTGGTTTCGGCCTGCCTCAGCGACAAACCTGGATAGACCGGAATGAAGTCGTGGGATGTACTTCTCAAAAAGCGCTTGTGGAAGCGATACGGTGTGGCTTTGTCTTTGTCGGTAGCTTTTGCCCTGGTATCGCTCCTTGCTTTTTTGACCGCATCCCCCCTTCCTCCCGAGAGCTCCGGTGTCCTGGTGGTCATTGCCGAAGGAAGCAGTACGTCCCAAATCGCTTCGGAACTTCACTCCAGGGGCGTGATAAAAAGTCCCTTCCTGTTCCGAGTATTTGCCAGGATCCTCGGGGTCCAGGGCCAGCTTCAAGCGGGGGAGTACATTTTCGAACCCGGAATGACCCTTTTCGACGTAATGTCCAGCATTCGCCAGGGAAGGGTGATCCATTACCGGCTGACGATTCGCGAAGGATTGTCGGTCGAGCAAATAGCTACCGTGATCGAAGAAAGGGGTTTTGGCTCCAGAGAAGCTTTTCTCGAGGCATGCAAAGACCCGGAGCTGGTCAGAAAGTGGGCCACCCCGGCTGAATTGGAAAAAACCCGGTACCCCGTGGAAGGGTACCTATTTCCCGATACTTACTACATAAGGAGGGGCCTTACCGAGCGGGACCTCGTGGTTATGATGATCACGAGGTTTTCGCAGGTGGTAGGAGGACTACTCGAGAAAAACGCAGGGAAACATGGTCTTTCCCCGCACCAGCTCGCAACCCTCGCATCGATAGTGGAAAAAGAAGCTGTGAGCCCCGAGGAGCGACCGATCATCGCTCGGGTGTTTTTGAACAGGTTGGCCATGGGCATGAAACTCGACGCCGATCCGACGGTGTTGTACGCGGTGGGGAAGACCTCCGGGGTTCCTCTCTACAAGGATCTGGCATTCGATTCCCCCTATAACACGTACAAGTACCCCGGACTTCCGCCCGGTCCCATCGCCGGCTTTGGGAAGGCGGCCCTCGAAGCGGTGATCAATCCCGCTTCCGTTGATTACCTTTACTTCGTATCTAAGAACGACGGGACCCACGCCTTTGCCCAGACCTACGAAGAGCATCTGAGAAACGTACGGAAGTACCAAGGACGCTAGACCCGCCTGAATAGGCGCGTTCCCTCCCAAGACATCCTAATCTTCGATACCCCTTTGAGGAGGGAGGGACACGAAGACCATGAGGCGGTGGCCATTTTTGCCCTTGCTTTTCCTGCCCGTCGCCTTTGCGGCCTTTTTGTCCTCGGATCTCCCCGTGATCTTCGCCGCTCCCCAGCGCGTTTTAGCAGCTCCCGAAAGCTGGTGGGACGAGGTTAACCTGATATCCCGCCTCATCATGGCAGAAGCTACTGGGGAACCTTTTGCGGGCCAGGTCGGCGTAGGGGCGGTGGTCCTTAACAGGACAAGGCACCCTCAGTTCCCCAACACCGTTCCCGGGGTTATCTACGAACCGGGAGCATTCGAGTCGGTGTCAAATGGGCTGATATGGTCAAGACCCCCATCGGCTATCCACTACCGGGCGGCGGAGCTCGCCCTGAACGGTTGGGACCCGACGTACGGTGCCCTCTTTTTCTGGAATCCGGCGAAACCGGTGAGCCCCTGGGTCTGGACGCGCACGATAATCACGCAGATCGGAAGTCACGTCTTTGCTCGTTAGAGGACGGTGAGAAGATGTGAACAGTGGCCGAAGAGGAAGGATAGCTCTCTGGGCCCTCGCCGTGGTGGCCATCCTCGCGGTGGGATTCGGTATATCCCAGCACCGGGCGGCGCAGTCAAGTCGTTTGCAAGTCACGGCCACGAGGCAACGGGCGCTGTTCAGTCTCATCAACCACGTGGAGAACATGGAAGCCGCGATGGCCAAGGCCAGGGCCGCGTCGAGCTCCGGGCAGAAAGTCACCTTTCTAACCAACGTCTGGTATCACGCTGGCGCAGCACAGGAAGCCGTATCTCTGGCGCCCATCGCTTCGATTGATCTCAGTCGCCTCAAGCAGTTTTTCGGCGTCGTCGGAGACTACGCCTTGGTGTTGTCGCAGAAAATCGCCAGAGGCGACATGGTGACCCCGGACGAATGGGCGGAACTGAACCGGTTGGAAGGGAGCGTAAAGGACCTTGCGACGATGCTCGCGGATACCGGCAGCAGGGTGGCGGTCACGGGCTTCGGGTTCGGGGCCCCCCTTTCGCTGGTACGCTTCGGAGCCAGTCCTCCTGACGACCCGCTGTTCCGGGGTTTTTCCGAGATCGATGATCTCCTGCAAAGCGTACCCTCACCTACCTACGACGGCCCGTTCTCCGAGCAAAACCTGAAACAGAGGCCCCTTGCCCCGGCCTTTGCGGGGCAGGAAATCACCCAGGAACGAGCCAAGGAGCTGGGACTTTCTTTCATACCCGCGGACGATACATGGGAGAGCGTGAGGGTGGAGAGGATCGACGGCGCGATCCCCTGCTATATGGTTACGGGTAAACGGCGGGACGGAAGTGAGGTCACCGCAGCTGTCTCAAGGTCGGGCGGACGTGTACTGTGGGTTCAGGATTCCCGGCTTCCCGGGACTCCCCGGTTGACCCTGGATGCAGCGAGGGAGCAAGCCAAGAGTTTCCTGACATCTAAAGGGTTTGGAGACATGGTCGAGACCGGTTGGCGTAAGGGAACTCCCGCTTCCTCCAGGGTGGTTCTGGCGTACGCCCCCGCTGCGACCCTTGACGGACGCAAAGTGGTGCTCTACCCGGACACGGTGAAGGTAGAGGTAGCTCTGGATACCGGAAGGATCGTTGCGTTCGACCAGACGGCGTATCTCACGAATCACATAACCCGGGATTTCCCGGCGACGACCGTATACACCCCGGAAGAGGCGGCGAAGGTACTCGACCCTTCTTTGAAGCAGGTGGGGCCTCCCCGGCTTGTAGTAGCTCCGAGATCCCCCGGCCAGGAGATACTGGCCTGGGAGTTCAGGGTTCAGAAGGACCAGGACACCTACCTGGTTTACATCAATGCCCAGACCGGGAGAGAAGAGATAATCCTGAGAGTAATCGAGAGTCCTTCGGGCGCCGTTACATCCTGACCGGCTTCGTTGCTCTTCGCGGTGACGCCTTCTGAGCGCGCTGAGCGCGCGGATGCCGCTTGGCTCGACCATACGATTTCCAAAGGATGCGCAACAGCCCGATACCCCGGTGCGCGGCAAGGGAGAATACGCTGCCGACCGGAGAGGAATCATAGGTACGACCGGGAGGAGGTGATGCAGATTGCCCCTGAGCCAAACGGAAGCCTGGTATCTAGGTGAGTGTCTAAAAGGTGAAACTCTCATGTGCAAGAAGCTGGCTAACTACCGGGACCAGATACAGGACCCGGGACTCCGTCAGATTGTAGACAATCTCCTTTCAACGTGCAGGCGCCATGTGGACCTCCTGGCCAGTCACGTCCGCTAGTTTCCAGGGGGAAAGGGGATTTGAAAACGACGACCATTGAGAAGGAGGTATGAGAGGTGTCTCAGATGGCCAGGCAGTTCTCGGACAGGGAGATCGCCGAGGATATCCTGACGGGCCATAAATACCTGGCCAATTATTACTACGCGCCCGCCATCCTCGAGTCGCAGAACCCCGAACTCAGGTCTGTGCTCCAGCAGGTATACAGCGATACCCAGGCCGAGGCGCGTCAGGTCTTCGACTATCTTAATTCCAAGGGTTGGTATCCGGTTAAGCCGGCAGACAGCACCGATTTGACCGAACTTAGGAACGTCGCGGAGCGATCTCGCACCACGGTTGCCGCGATTACACAAGACACGGGAGGTCAGATTCCGGCTATGAGCATGCAGCAGGGTCAGGGAACGGGCTATCAGGGCCAGACATGGCAAACCGGGGTAAGTGCCGGAATGAATCCGCAAACCCAGGGTGCGTGGCAAACTCCGGGCGGTGGCTGGCAGGTGGGGGCTCAATGGCAGGCCGGTAACCCCACGGGCTGGACGGGTACGGCCGGTTGGGGAGGCGCCGGAACCGGCTGGCAAACCGGCGGTTTCCAGGGCAGCGCTTGGCCAGCTGCCCGGTGGACCGGAACGCAAGCCGGCGAGGGTCAGGGAGGCATGGGGCCTTCCAGTGTAGCTCAATGGTCCAGATGGGGAGGTCAGCCCTCGTGGACCGGATTCGGCGGCGCAGGTTACACCGGCGGTACTCAGTGGCCGGCCCAAAACATGCCGGGCTGGCAGGCGGGAGGCATGGGACGCTCGGGCGCTGCGGTCTCCGGTTGGCATATGGGCGGTATGCCGGGCGGAACCTGGCAAGCTGGCCGGTGGACCGGAACGGAAGCTGGTGAGGGCCAGGGAGGCATGGGGCCGTCCAGCGTAGCTCAGTGGTCGCGGTGGGGAGGCCAGCCCTCCTGGGCCGGGTTCGGTGGTACCGGATTCGGGGCCGGCACATTTCAGGGGACCGGTGAAGTAGGCGCCTGGCAGCAGTCCGACCTCGGCCAGCGTGGGGGGCAGTACTGGGGCGGCGGCCAGTACGGCGGCGGGTTCGCGACGGGCGGGTTCGGGACCGGCTTCGGTCAGGGTGCCGGAACGTGGTACGGAGCGCAGGGCGGTTCGTACCAAGTGAACCTGCCCGACTGGGCGAGGCAAGACAGGCCGGAGTCGGGTTCGAATAGAGGATAGAGGTCCTGCCCGCATCCCCGGGAATCGTTTGGGTTACGGTACCCCTTGGAAGTAAGGCGCAAGAAGGTTGTGAGGGCAGCCGGTACGGGTGTCCGATGCGGACGCTCGGACGGCTGCCCGTATCGTTGTGGCACCGCGACGGAGCCACAACGCGTGGCTCCATTTCTCCGGTACGCATCCGGGAAGAAAACGTTGCCTGCGTTAAACTCCCCTTTGGAGGGACAATATGAGGGAACGGCGTGAAGCCGCGTGGACCCATCGAAGAAAGGGAGTTGGGACTTGACCACGGTACGATACGACGTGCTTTCGGGGAGCTTTTGCGTCATAGCCCAGGAACGTTCCAAGAGGCCGCTGGATTTTCCCGGAGCTCAAAAACACGAGGAACCGGGGAGAGCCAGGGTCGAGAATTGCCCTTTCTGCCCCGGGAACGAGAACATGACGCCGCCTGAGGTAGCTGCGTTCAGAGAGGGTGGCGAACGCGACGGCCCGGGCTGGTCAGTGAGGGTCGTACCCAACAAGTACCCAGCCTTCATTCCCATGGAGGAATCGGGCGAGGAAGAGGAAGATGCTTTCAAGCATTGCCTGAAGGACCTGTCGGAGTTCGCCGGAAGCCCGGGCGAGGCTATGTACTGGGAACTCCCGGGGATAGGTGCCCATGAGGTAATCATCGATTCTCCGGCACACAACGGTACCCTGGGGACATACTCCCCGGCCACGGCAGGGCTCATTGTCCGGATGCTGCGCGAACGTCACCTGGCGCTTTCCATGAGGCCTGAAATAGCTTACGTGCATCTCTTTCGAAATTGGGGGCCAGAAGGAGGGGCGTCCCTTTCTCACCCCCACTTTCAGGCGGTGGGTCTTCCGTTCGTACCCAGGTCGCTCCTGGAGGAAGAGGCCCGCTTTCGAGAATACTCCAGGAAAACGGGAAGATGCCTCCTCTGCGACATCGCCGAGAGGGAAATGGAAAAAGACGAGAGGGTGGTCATGGCAGGCGATGCTTTCAGAGTCATCGCGCCCTTCGCTTCGAGATTCTCTTACGAGACCCTCATCATTCCCAGAACGCATAAAGGGAGCTTTGGAAGGATCTCGGACGACGAGTGTGAGGCGCTGGCGACGACGCTGACCGCCCTTTTTGCCAGGTACGAGAGGCTGTTTCCATCCTTGTCGTATAACATTGTTTGGCATTCTCTCCCAGATCGAAAACATCAAGTTCCCGCATACCACTGGCATATTCACGTTTTTCCCCGGCTTACCATCATGGCAGGGCTGGAGTTGGGAACCGGCGTGTTCATAAACCCTACGGCCCCCGAAGTAGCTGCCGAGTTGCTCGGAGGTTGGTCGAGTGGAGAGGGGAAGACCGGGTCCGACAGGGAGTGATGGGGGGATGAGCGATGCTGTCGGATATAGCAACCACCGTTCTTCTGGTGTCATCCGAAGTAGCCCCTTTCGCCAAGACGGGAGGACTCGCCGACGTGGCGGGGTCGCTTCCCAAGGCTCTCAAGCTGGCCGGGCTCGATGTGAGGGTAGTTTTGCCTCGCTACAGGGGGATCGGCGATCTCGAAACCCTCACCGACTTTCCCGTCGAGATGGGGGGCCGCAAGGAGACGGCCATTTTGAGGCGGTCTTACATCAAGGCCCATTCCAATGGCGACGTAACGCTCATTCCCTGTTATTTTGTGGACAACTACGGCTACTTCGACAGACCGGGGTACTACGGGTTTCCCGATGACGCCGAGCGCTTTTCCTTCTTTCAGAAAGCCTGTCTTGAGATGTGTGAGGCCATCGGTTTTGTGCCGGACATTCTCCACGCCAACGACTGGCAGGCAGGTTTTCTGCCCCTCCTGGTCAAGGAAAGAGCTGTAAAGAATCCGGCCTGGAGACGTACCGCCACGGTGTACACGATTCACAATCTCAAGTACCAGGGTAATTTCCCACCCTGGGTCCTCGACCTCCTCGGGGTCGGAAAGGAGCACTTTCACATGGAGGGAGTGGAGTTTTACGGGCAGGTCAGCTTCATGAAAGCCGGGATCGTCTACGCAGATGTGATCAACACCGTTTCCCCAACTTACGCCAGGGAAATTCAGACACCGCAGATGGGCGAGGGGCTGGACGGTATTCTGAGAAAGCGGAGCAAGGACCTGTACGGGATAGTCAACGGCATCAACTACCACGAGTTCAATCCCGAGACGGACCAGAGGATCTTCAAGAACTACTCCTGGCGGGA
Organism: Candidatus Fermentithermobacillaceae bacterium; assembly: GCA_014896535.1. GTDB lineage: Bacteria > Bacillota > Sulfobacillia > Fermentithermobacillales > DUSS01 > DUSS01. The sequence continues at coordinate 57,376 of JADBKE010000001.1, read as the reverse complement.
TCTCGAGTCGAGAAGGCAAAACAAGTACGCACTTCAGAGAGAGGTGGGACTGCCCGTGGGCGACACCCCTCTCCTGGGAATGGTCACCAGGCTTGTAGAACAGAAGGGTCTTGACATCGCCCTCGAAGCTCTGAACTCGCTTCTCTCGGAAAGGGAGGTCCAATTCGTGCTGCTGGGAACGGGTGCGCCCGACCTGGAGGCGGCCTTCACCCGTCTTTCGGGGCGTCACCCGTCGAGATGCCGGGTTTTCATAGGATTCAACGGGGTGCTGGCCCAGAGGATTTACGCCGGCTCGGACCTGTTCTTGATGCCGTCCAGATTCGAACCATGCGGTTTGGGCCAGCTCATCGCCATGCGGTACGGCTCCATTCCCGTCGTGAGGAAGACCGGCGGCTTAAGCGACACGGTAATGAATTACGACCCGGCGTCGAGGAGCGGGAACGGCTTTGTGTTTGAAGAGTACGACGCGGGTGCGTTGAAAAGAGCTATCGAGCGCGCGCTGGAGGTGTTTTCCAGGCGAGAAGAATGGAATAACCTGGTGACCTCCGCGATGCAGATGGACTACTCCTGGAACCGGTCAGCCGCAGAGTACCAGGAGGTTTACGCGGAAGCCCTGGGGAGGAAGGGAAGAGTCGAAAGGCCAGCTTGACGGAGCGGGACCGGCGAGGCGGACCTGGTCCTGACGGTCAGAGGGGAAAAGCGGCGGGGAATGTCCCGGGGACCGCGTGGCCTGGGGCATCCTGCAGGCTCATAGGGGTCTACCCGCAACGAGCCTTTCGTAAATCTCCAGAAGTTCTCGAGCTATGCGGTCCATCGAAAATGCCTTCGCGTTCTCTCGAGCCCGGGATGACATGCGCCGTCGTCGTTCGGGGTCCGACAGCAAGAGGTCGAGGGCCGATGCGATGGCAAGGACGTCGTTGGGCAGGAGGAACCCGTCTTCTTCGTGTTTCACCGCGTCGGTCACGCCCAGTGCGCCCACGGCCACTACGGGCAGGCCTGCCGCCTTGGCTTCGGCGATGACGAGTCCCTGGGTTTCCGTCATCGAGGTGAAAAGGAAAACATCTCCCGAGGCGTAAACGTCGGGCATGACGGACGGGGGCACCTTTCCCAGGAAGAACACCCTGTCCTGAATACCCAGGGCTTGAGCTTTGGATTCCAGATTCCGGCGGATGGGCCCGTCGCCGGCCAGCACCAGTACGGCATCCTTGACCTTCGTAGCCGCAAAGGCCTCCAAAAGCACGTCCAGGTTTTTCTCTCTTGCCAACCTCCCTGCGGTCAGCACCACCGGACGGCCCGGAGGGACGATGCCGTTGCGGCGCAGGTACTCAGAGTCTCGATCCGCAAAATCCTGAAGTTTGATGCCGCTGGGAAGGACCTCCACCGGCTTTTTCACACCCAGGCCCGCAAGGTACTCCCTCACAGCCGTGGAAGGAGCTATCACGAGGTCGGCCCGGTTTGCCACGGCGACCGTGTAGGAGGCCACGGTGTTCTTCAGGAGATTCCCGGCGACAGGCGAATAGTGGGTGTACAGGGCGTACATGGTATGATAGGTGAAAACCAGCGGCAGGTCGAGCTTTTTCGCGACGCGGATTCCCATCCTTCCCGCAGTAAACGGCGAATGGATGTGAACCACGTCCGGACGACGCCGGTTGAGATACCGCCCGAGTCCCGGAGCGAAAGGCAGAGCAAGATAGAATCCGGGGTTGGTCGGGGCGGGCACCGAGGGGAACCTGAACACGTCTTCTTCGGGCAGAGCGCCCGGGTAGCCGGGAGCGAAAATCAACACCTCGTGCCCGAGGCCTTTGAGAGATTCCCTGGTTTCGGCCAGGGAGCGGGTCACCCCGGACACGTAGGGATAAAAGCTGTCGCTCCACATGGAGATCCTCAACCATCGCTCACCTTCCAAAAGATGCGTCCGCGACCACGGAAGTCCCCTGCTAGGCCCGGGGATGCGGCGAGTCGTCCCCGGCGGGCGGGGCATACCCCCAGCGCCTTCAGAGTTTCCAGGACTGGAGGTACCTGCGCTGCTCGTCCGTGAGCTCTTCCGTCTCGTACCCCATGCTTTCCAGTTTCAAGCGGGCCACCTGCCGGTCGATCTCCTCCGGGACGGGATACACCCCAGGTTTAGCAGGCCTTTCCTTCACCAGGTACTCCACGGACAGGGCCTGGTTTGCAAAACTCATATCCATGACTTCCGCGGGATGCCCTTCGGCCGCGCCCAGATTCACGAGCCTGCCTTCGGCCACCAGGTACGCCCTTTTCCCCCACGGGAAGACGTACTCGGTCACATTGGGGCGGACCTGCCGCTTGGACAAAGCCGTCTCGTCCAGAGATCGGACATCGACTTCCACATCGAAATGACCGGCATTGGCCAGAATAGCTCCGTCCTTCAACAACGGAAAGTGTTCTTTCGTGATGACATTGATGTTTCCCGTCACGGTGACGAATATCTCGCCCACAGGCGCCGCCTTTTTCATGGTGAGCACCTCGAATCCGTCCATTACCGCTTCCAGAGCTCGAATGGGATCCGCCTCGGTGACGATTACCCGTGCGCCGAGTCCTCTGGCTCTTTGAGCCACTCCTTTGCCACACCAGCCGTAGCCGGCCACCACAACGCAGGCGCCAGCGAGCAGCTTGTTTGTCGCCCTAATGATTCCGTCCAGGCTCGATTGTCCGGTTCCGTACCTGTTATCGAACATGCTCTTGGTTTTGGCGTCGTTGACCGCGATGACCGGAAACGACAGCCTGGATTCCCTGGCCATGGCCCGTAAACGGATGACGCCGGTGGTGGTCTCTTCGGTTCCACCCAGGATGTTCCCGAGCACCGCGGGAGGGGCTTGCGTATGTACAAACGCGGTAAGGTCTCCGCCGTCATCCATGATGATGTGAGGGCGCGTTTCGGCAACCCGCGCAATGTTCGCGAAATACTCGTCCTCCGGTTCCCCTCGCCTGGCGAAAGTGGGTACACCCAGCTCCTCGTTGAGAGCACATGCCACGTCGTCCTGGGTTGACAGCGGATTGGACGCGCACAGCGCAACGCTGGCCCCACCTTCTTTGAGGGTGAGCATTAAAGCGGCGGTTTCGGTTGTCACGTGGAGGCATGCCCCTATTCTCAATCCCGTAAGCGGTTTTTTCGCACCCCAGATTTCCCTTATCCTCCTCAAAACCGGCATCCGGCTCTCTGCCCAGGAAATTCGCTGAATTCCCAGAGAAAGAAGGTCCTTTCGATTATCCGGACTTCTACGTTGGCTTTCCATATCGCTACCCTCCATATGGCGAGGACTTGTTCCGTCGCAAGCTACCTTGCCAATAATACCATTCCGCCGGCCGGATAAACACCGTTGAGGGGGATGGAGGAACTGGGGCGAGAAATCAGACTCCCCCGTAGACGGACGAAAGGTTGAGTTAACTCCGGAATCGGTTTCGCCCGGGATTCACTCCCGTATTGCATAAGCCTCCCAGTATAGGGAAAATAAATAGTGATCTTCAAAGGAAAGGAGTCATACACATGCAAGCACTTTCCAAGCAAACGCAGAGAATACGATGGAAAGATGGGAAAGAGCGGGAACTCGCCGAATTCATGAAAGCGCGGACCGACGCGGGTATGAGCATTACGGACGCGCTTAAAGCGTTTGCTCAGGAGAACGGCATCTCCTGGCTGACCGCGCGGTGGAAGTACTACCAGATGCAGCGTAAGAAGGATTCCAAGACGGACCAGGAGGTGACCAAGGCGGTTCGCCGCGACCGCCGGAAGCAAGATACGGCGACCAGCGAAGGGCAATTTCTCGAATCGCTCCAGCGGTTCATCGGAGCGTCCAGAGCTTCGGGAGTGGATGTTCTCCCCCTGGTCAAGGGGCTTGCCCGGTTCGCCACGCTGGCCGAGGAGGGCGCAAAACTTAGGGCCAGGATGGAGGAAACCGAACGGGAAAAGCAGGCCCTTCAGGCCGAACTCGAGCGTCGAAGGTTCGAGTCCGGCGAGATGGAGGACCATCTGAAGGCTCTCCTCAAGCAGATTGACGAATGGCTCGGCAAGAGCGAAGTGGACAGGGTCCAGTACCTTGCGGAATTCGCGAGCGGGCTCAAACGAGAGATGGAGCACATCCGCCGGGTCATCGGGACCACTGCCTGAGGGAAAAATACCTGTTGGAATGATGGTCAAACGATCCCAGCGGAAAGAAGCGGAGATGATCGCCGGCCGGCTCGCCGTGCTCCGGACTTCGGCCGGCGTGCTGATTTTCTGCCTTCTCATCGTCTGTTTTAACTACCAAATCCTCGGCAAGGCGGGAGGGCGAAGTCTTCTGGTCCTCGCCCGCCGCCAGCGTCTTGGGAGGGTTTCCGCGGGGATACCCCGGGGGAACATCCTCGACCGGTACGGCGTGCCATTGCACGACCCCGAGTGGGGGGTAGCTTGTGTAGCGTTTCCCGAGTTTGGCAGCGATAGGGAAAAGGTCGCAAAAGCTCTGGAGCAGGTCCTTGGCAAAGAGCGGGTTTTGCTCGAAGGCGATCGGTGGTCGGGCGGCGTACCGGTAAGGATAGCTGGAGATCTCAGCAGCAAAACTGTACAAGCTCTCATCGCGCTAAACCGGGGCGGACTCGAGGGGGTGTACGTGGTCCCGGAAGAACGAAGGTACGGTCCGGAGTCTTTAGCCCGCCACGTGGTCGGCTACGTTCCGCGCAATGCGTACTTCGATTCCGCCGATAACGTGGGCCAGCTGGGGCTGGAAAGGTACCTTGACGGAACGCTCAAAGGCGGCGATGCGTCGTGGGTCGGTGTCGTACTGGCCGGAGACCGCTCCGTCTTTCCCGGCTCGTCGGTGAGGATCGGTCCGGGTCTTCAACCGCCTGAAGATGTCCGCACCACCATCGACGCGTGCATCCAGCGGATCGTTGAGAGGGCGATGGATGCCGCCGGAATTTCAAAGGGTGCCGCAGTGGTCCTCGATGTGGACACCGGCGAAGTGCTGGCTATGGCGTCAAGACCCGACTTCCGGCAGGATAAGCCGGAAGCCAGCATCGGACTCCCGGACGCCCCCTTCGTTAACAGAGCGGTGTCTGCCTTCATACCCGGGTCCGTGTACAAGACGGTCATCGTTGCCGCGGCCCTTGAGAGCGGCGCCGTCGAGCCCCACCAGCGGTTCCAATGTAACGGTTCGATAAAGGTCGGCGATCGCGAGATAAGGTGCACCCGGGCTCACGGCGAGATCACGCTCGAAGAAGCTCTGGGCTATTCGTGCAACTGTGCGTTGATAGAGATCGCTCTGAAGACGGGACCGGAAAAGCTCCTTGAGTTTTCCAAAAGAGCCGGCTTTGGAAAGCCTACCGGGATCGAACTTCCGGAGGAAAGCTCGGGATACCTGCCAGAGGCGGGGGAGATGCTCGCAGGTGACGTGGCCAACCTGGCCATCGGCCAGGGCTACCTGGGGGTCACGCCCCTTCAGATGGCCGTGTTTTTCCGGGCTATCATCAGCGGCGAACTTGGGCGTCCCACTCTTCTCATACCCAACGGCGGGAAAGACCTCGAGGCAAAAGTGGGGAGCCCGGGGGCGCAAACTCCCGCCCGAAGCCCAGTGCGCTCCAGCGGCACTACCATCATGTCCAGAGAGACTTCGGAGCTGTTGAGGAAATCTCTGCTTTTCGGCACCACCACCGGAACGGGGCAGCCGGCCTGGGTTCCCAGGCTCGGCTCGGCGGGAAAAACCGGTACTGCGGAAGCAGGGGAGGGCCGTTTGCCCCATGCGTGGTTTGTCGGGTTCTGCCCCCTGGTGTCCCCCAAGTATGTCATCTGCGTCTTTGCGGAAAACGGAGGGGAAGGTCCGGCGGTGGCGGCTCCGCTGTTTCGGGAGATCGCCCTGAAGATACTCGCCCGCTGAGTTACCCGGTCTGAAAACCCATCCCGCGCAGGTATTACTTGTGGTACGATGAGATCGTCCGAAGCCATCTGGAAAGGGATCGTGAGCATGCTCGTTGTTTACCTCATCATATGGGTCATCGATTTCTTGGGTTGGAAAAAACTGTCCCGTTTTCTGTGGTCAAAAGTAGCGGTAGCGGGGGCACCCGATTACATTGTATCCGTCGCCGCAAGAAAGCTCGTGACCTCGGGCGCCCTGGCACAGGCCGAAGAGTTATGCCGGAAACATTTGGAGTACCGGCCTGCGATCCGCGTGGGAAGGATCCTCATAAACGTGCTCCTCCGGGGCGGTAGAGCCCGGGAAGCTGCCGAAGTAGCTCGGATGCTCGTGCAGGCTCACCCGGAAAACCCGTGGGTGAGGTTTTTATTAGGCGATATCCATTACTTTTTCATGAACGATGAGGACACGGCCAGGGCCATTTATTATGAGGCGCTGGACGTAGCCAGGAAATCCCCCGACTCCCGCAAAGCCCTAAAGATAGCATACAAGAGAGTCTACCCCTTGCTGGAAAAAGAGGGCCGCTACGAGGAAGCCGCGAAGATACTCGAAGAATTCATGTTGACCAGGGCTTCCAACTTTCACGACGTGGAATTCCTGGCGCTGTACAACATATTGCGCCGGCTGGGTAGGACCTCCGAAGCGAGAGAGGTACTGAAGGAGGGCATAAGGGCTTATCCTCGGTCGAAAGACCTGAGAAAAGCCTGGGAAGAATCGGGCTTTGAGGGCGGGGAGGACCTTCCTCCCATCCCGACAAGGGGTAAGCCGGTGCCGCCCGGAGTAGCCGTTACCCCGGTGAAGACCAGGCTGTTTACCGAGGTGGACGATCCCGTCCAAGCGGTATCTTCGGTAGTAACGGATGTTCTTCCCGGTGACATCGTCACGGTCTCGTCTTGCGTTACGGGCGTAATGGAAGGCAGGTTCTTGATGGAAGGATCGTGGAAGCCGGGATTCCTGGCGAGATTCTTTTCTGCGCTGGTGGACCAGAAGAACCCTCCTTACGCAGGCGCCGCTCCCATGGCGAACCCCCTGTCCATGCAACTGCTCGTCGAGGAAATCGGTACTCCGAGGCTTCTCTTAGCTGCGGTAGCGGGAGCTCTTGGCAAACTCTTCGGCAAGAAAGGCTGGTTTTACGTGGTTGCGGGGCCCGATTCCGCCCTCATAGACGATGTTCCGGGGAGTCTTCCTCCTTACGATTATTACTGCGTGATGGGGCCGGAAAACTCCTTCCGGTTCAGTGAAAAGCTGAGCCGCGCTTTGGGGTGCGGTGCCGCGGTGATCGACGCAAACGACGCGGGTATCGCCTGGGCGGTGGGATACTCCCGTGGTCTTGACAAGAGGTGGCTTGAGGACGTGATGTCTTCGAACCCCGCCGGCAACCAGGAGCAGAGAACTCCCATAGTGATACTGAGATTAGAAGAGCAACTTTCGTCATCCCGCCGGGACGTTTCCTCCTGAAGGCGGGTCAACCCTACGGCTTCCCTACGGGGACAAAAGAACCTTTCGCTGTCGGGCCGCATACGATAGAACGGTTTCTCCCCTTCTAGACTGGCTACTTTGTCCTTAAACGGAGGGAAGCACGATGTGGGGAGTTCTCGCGGAACTCGCCTCCGGTCTCCTGAAGATGCTCGAGCACGCGGTCGGCTATTTCACCGCCAACCGCTTCCCCCACCCCCTCAGCGAGGAGGAGGAAAGACAACAGCTCGAGGCGTACCGGAAAGGAGACCTTAACGCCAGAAACACCCTCATCGAACACAACTTGAGACTGGTTGCGCACATCGTCAAGAAATTTGACCCACCTCCTCAGGACGTGGAAGACCTGATTTCCATAGGGACCATTGGATTGTGCAAAGCCATCGACACATATGAAATGGACAAAGGTACCAGGCTGGCCACTTACGCATCGAAGTGCATAGAAAATGAAATCCTCATGCACCTCCGAGCCTCCAAACCTTTCAAGAACAAGGTGTACTTGTTCGACCCGGTCAACGCAGACGGAGGAGACGGCGAGGTATCTTACATCGACGTTGTCAAAGATGAGGAGCCCGACGTTTCGGAGATAGTTTCGGACAGGGAGGAAGCCCGGGATATCGTCAGGCGCTTTGCCGTGCTAGATGACAGGCAGAAACTGGTTCTCGGGCTCAGGTACGGGCTTTCGGGTAGGCGCAAAACGCAGAAGGAAATAGCGAAGCTCCTTGGGATTTCCAGATCCTACGTGAGCAGGATTGAAAAGAGAGCCCTCGAGAAACTGGCCAGAGCTTTCGGAAACTAAGCGCCGGAGTGGTCTTCACGGGTCGTTCGGGGGGCAGCTTGACCGCTCGTCGAAGCGGGAAAGAACGATCTTTTCGAGAAGGCGCATGAACCTGGTGCCTATGAATTCCCGGTTTCCTATCCTGTCCACCAGGATCGTATAACACCCGACCAGGTTTCCTCCGAGAACGTCTGTGAAAATTTGGTCGCCGATGACGCAGGTGAAACGGGGTTGCGTTCCGAGGAGTTCTAGGGCGTGGCGAAAATAGCGGACGGCGGGTTTCCGGGCTCCCACGATGAGACTCGTCTCCAGTTCGGAAGCGAGTTTTTCGATGGTCGGTGCGGGTTTTGCGTTGGTTAAGATCACCGTTCGGAACCCTTCCCTGTGAAGCTTGCCAAACCAATCTTTGAGCTCACGGGCCACGCAATAATCCCGCCAGGGAACCAGTGTGTTGTCGAGGTCGCTGATTACGCCCTGAATGTTCCTGGCTCTGAGCCACTGGAAGTCGATATCGTATATGCTCTTCACCCGGCATGACGGGGTGAGAAGCCGCAGCGGTCCATGTTGAGACACCATCGAAAAGTCGCTCAAAGGTCAGTCCTTCCCCGTTTGGTGTTTTCCCCGGCTTATCGCCAGCCATCGCGGCGGGTACCGAGTCTCCGTTTCCCGTCGCCCTTAGCTATCAATGTATCACTTGCGACTTTAAACCTCGAATTTTCCCGCAGCCATCACAGGCCTGACGTCCGCCTCCCGGATGGCCCCTGAACGCAGCATCTCAACAATCCGGCGGGAGATTTCGATGATCTAATCGGTACCCGGACCCGGCGCGGGCTCATCGTAAAATGGGGGAGGCACATGCTGAGAGTCCTCTTGGTAGGCGGAGGGGCGGTCTGGCGCCTGGGTGTTAAGAGCCTGTTGGAAAAAACGGGCGAAGCTACCGTCTCACTGTCTGAGGAAGAGGGAACGGTCGAGGGGAAGTTCGACGTCGTCGTATTCGATGCCGCTTCATCTGGAGACAGATGGGTTGAAAAAGCGCTGGAAATTCAAAGGAAGTATTCCGGCGCGGCGCTGGTCGCGGTCCTGTCCCGGTCTACCAGAGATGATCTCATTCTGGCGCTGGAAACCGGCGTCCGGGGATTCGTGCAACCCGGGACGGACGACGGTATCCTAATCGACGTGGTGAGATGCGTTGCCCAGGGTAACGCCTTTGTGTCCCGGGCGTTTCTCGGAGGAACCGAGGCGGTTGCGCTCCCCAAGGGGCAGCACTACCCCGGCCTAGAACAGAAGCTCGCGCAAAGGCTCACGGAACGGGAAAAAGAGATCCTGGACCTTCTCACCCGGGGCCTGGCCAACAAAGAAATCGCTCAAGCGTTGTTCATTACGGAAAAGACCGTGAAGAACCATCTGTACCGCATGTTCAAAAAGTTGGGTGTTCAGGGCAGGACCCAGGCTGCGGTGTTCGCAATGAGTCTAGGGTCCCACAAAAATAAGTCTTTAGACTGATCTTCAAATTCCCTGGTTCTGTCGATTATATCTTTAGAAGCACGGCCGGCTGTCTACCCCCCTGGACAGCGGCCCAACTCCTTGGTACCGGGTCTATCCACGGACCCGGTAGTTTTATTTTGGCATCTGAGATTCTCCTGCGGAGCTTGCAGAAGCCTCGTTGCGATCACGGGTAAAATCCGTGTTGGTAGTAGTAATACAGAGTGACGGCGGTCGAAGCCAGGGCGAGGAAAATGGCCCATATAGCGCCCCGTTTGTTCCCTTTGGCCCAGAGGTCCCTGGCAAAACCCAGCGTATAAACTCCGATGATCAGGGCGGCTACTACGCCGGCGATGTGCATGCGCCAACCTCCTCGCGTGCCCCGATTTCAACCGGGCCCGCTTTCTGCTAGTATTCCTCGGAACTGCGACCCGGGTGTGCATCCCTGGGTCCTGCACCTGGTGACCCCGGGTCGGCGGATGCTCCGTTCGCCTTCCGGGTGTCACGCCACGCCCCCGGTCCCCACCGTACGGTCGGCAAGAGCCCCGTTCCTTTTAAGATGCGGGTCGTGTAAAATCGTTACAACGGGAGAATCCTGAGCCCGATAAACATCGACGATATTGCGGGCGGGCGATGAACCGGAATAGTAGCCGGGGGACCTTGCAGCGAGCCGGCGTAGGGTGTGAGTGCCGGTAAGGTGGTACCGGTGAATGGGCCGGGGAGCTTCCGGGCGAAAGCGCCGGATTGCGGGGCGCCGTTAAGCCCGGCGGTGTCTTCCGCCGTTAAAGGGTAGACGGTATCTCCTGGGGTGCTTCAAAGCAGCCTTTGTACAAGGGGTACCCGCGTCGAGAGCGCCGTGGGCGAAGCCGGGTGGCACCGCGGAAACACCGTCCCGTCGAGGGGCGGTTTTTCGTTTTCAGCCACTCGGGTCCCGCCTCTGTGCATCTGCCTTCCACTACAACCCGCGAAGGAAAGGAGAGTATGGTCATGGTGCTTTCTTCCGCTCAAACGGAACTTGGGGACAAAACCATCCGGAAAAGGGTTTTTTCCGGCGTCCAGCCGTCGGGATCGCTTCACATCGGGAACTATCTGGGTGCCATCGGACGGTTTGCCCTTTTTCAGGAGGGCTACGACTGCTTTTACTCGGTTGTGGACCTTCACGCCATCACGGTTCCGCAGGACCCGGTGGAACTCCGCAAGCGCACCGTGGCTACGGCCGCTCTGTTTGTCGCAGCGGGCCTCGATCCTGCGAAAGCCTGTATCTTCGTGCAGTCTGATAACCCGAGCCACTCGGAACTGGCCTGGGTGCTTCAGTGTGTTGCCACGTTCGGCGAGCTGGGCAGGATGACCCAGTTCAAGGATAAAGCTCGCGGAAAGAAATCGGTGACCGCCGGGCTTTTCACCTACCCCGTGCTCATGGCCGCGGATATCCTGTTATACGACACCGATGTGGTGCCGGTAGGGGAGGACCAGAAGCAGCATGTGGAACTCACGAGGGATCTGGCGGAACGGTTCAACAAGCGCTTCGGCGTTACTTTCAAGGTACCTGAACCGCTCATCCCGACCCAGGGCGGCCGGATCATGTCCCTGACGAACCCCTCGAGGAAGATGTCCAAATCCGACGAGGACCCGGACAGCCGGATCGAGGTCCTCGACCCACCGGAGGAGATAGCGAGGAAGTTCAAAAAAGCGGTGACCGACTCCGGCAGGGAAGTCGTGTACGACCCGGAAAAGAAACCTGCCATATCCAACCTGATGACCATTTACTCGCTCTTCTCCGGTAAGAGTTTGGAAGAGGTTCGCGACGCGTATGAAGGGAAAGGGTACGGCGTCTTCAAGTCGGACCTGGCCGAAATCGTCGCGGAGAAACTTCGTCCGGTGAGGGAGAAATATTCGCAACTCATGAGCTCCGGCGAAATCGAAGACATCCTGAAGAAGGGGGCCGAGCGAGCTTACGAGATTTCTTCGGCGAAGATGAGGGAAGTCAAAGAGAAGGTGGGCTTGTGCTCCCGGCTTAGGCTTTGACCCTGCGGGGCAGAGCCGGGCCGAGCCGGTCTGGGGCTTGCACGTTTCGCTGTCTAAAGTCACGTCCGGTCGCATCTTGTCAATTTCGGGTGGGTCCCATATACTGGTGGCGGTACCGTATACAACCAGAGGTGATCCGGTGTTTGCGCGAGCATACAGCGCAACGCTGCTCGGAATCGAGGGTATTCTGGTGTCGGTGGAAGTCGATATCGCCGGCGGGCTGCCGTGCATCGAAATCATCGGGCTGGGCGATGCGTCGGTCAGGGAGGCCAAACACAGGGTGCGCTCGGCTATCCGCAACTCGGGTTACGAGCTGCCGTCAAGACGCATCGTGGTGAACCTGGCACCGGCTGGCATCCACAAGGAGGGTTCCCATCTTGACCTGGCGATAGCCGTGGGAATACTCCGGGCTTCGGGAGGCTTGCCCTTGAACGGTCCGCGTTCCGACTACGTGCTCCTGGGGGAGCTCGCCCTGGACGGAGAGATCAGGAGAACTCCCGGCATTCTTCCCATGGTCCTTTCGGTCATCAGGAACGGCCACCGGCGGGTAGTGGTGCCCCGTGCCAATCGGGCGGAAGTGGGGTGGCTTGAGGACGGCGAAGTCAAGACCGCGTCCAATCTCGAAGAAGTAGTGCATTTTCTCTCGGGGGCGATCGACCTGCCGCCCGCCGGAAGCACAAAGGGTCGAGAGGAGCAGGGCGAAAATGCGGCGGTGGACCTGGCCGACATCCGGGGACAGGAGACTGCCAAGCGAGCTCTGGAGGTGGCGGTGAGCGGGGGCCACAACATTCTTCTGATTGGCAGCCCCGGCTCGGGAAAGACCCTCCTGGCGCGGGCCATTCCCGGAATAATGCCGGAACTCGGCCCGGACGAGTCCGTCGAAGTGACGGCCATACACAGCGTCGCCGACATCCTTCCTCCCGAGGCCGGGCTGATAAGACACAGGCCCTTCAGAGCGCCGCATCACACCGTTACTCCCCAGGCCCTTGTGGGAGGCGGAGTCATTCCAAAACCGGGGGAAGTGACTCTCGCCCACAGGGGAGTCCTGTTTCTCGATGAGATGCCCCACTTTTCCCGGGCGGCGCTGGACGCTCTGAGGCAGCCGCTGGAAGAGGGGGTCGCGATTGTGGTGAGGTCCAAGGCGAGGGTCGTCTTTCCGGCCCGGTGTTTTCTCGTGGGAGCAGCCAACCCCTGCCCGTGCGGGAAGTTTCCTTCTGCTGAGTGCACCTGCCACGAACGAGCCCGGCGTGCATACCTCTCCCGTTTGTCCGGCCCTGTTCTGGACAGGTTCGATGTGTTTGTGGAGATGCCCCCGGTAAGTTTGAAGGATCTCGAGAGCCCTCCGGGGGAGACCAGCGCCTCCGTGAGAGAAAGGGTGGCTCGAGCCAGGAGGCGACAGATGGAGAGGTTCTCGGGCGAGGGCTTTCTCACCAACTCGCAGATTCCGGTGAAGGACGTGTCCAGATACGTGAACCTCTCAAAAGAGGCGAAGAAGGTCCTGCATCGCGGCTTCGACGAGCTGGGTCTTTCCGCCAGAGCCTATCACAAAATCCTGAAGGTAAGTCTCACCATCGCCGATCTGGACGACTCGCCTCGAGTGGAGGAAGTGCATGTGGCGGAAGCTCTGGCGTACAGAGACTGCTTTCTACTGTAGAATGCCCGGACGGAGGGGTGGGCGACGGGTTCCCGCAAGGAGATCGGACGTTTCTGGGAGGACCGTGCCCGGGAATTCCTCGAGGGGAAAGGCTACCGGGTGGTAGGGCAGAACTGGCGGTGGAGAATGGGTGAAATCGACCTTGTTTGCTGGAACGGAGACACCCTGGTTTTCGTGGAAGTGAGGTTCCGGAGAAAAGGTGCGCTGGTCCAGGCCGGCGTTTCCCTCACCGGGAAGAAACTTTGCCGGCTGAGAGGTTCAATTTCCGCTTACATGGCCTCAAAAGGGCTCCCCATGGATACACCCTGGAGGCTCGATGCCGTCCTCATCGACGGCGAGAGGATGGAGCTCGTCGAGAACATCATCGGCTAGTTGAACCGGGGAGAAACTCCGGCGGTGGATAGGACACGGGCCCAATCTCTCCAGGTTTTTGCGGTGGTCTGCGGTGCAATAACCCTTATGCTTGCTGAAACCGTATTCCGGGTAAAGATCTTGATATGAAGCCATGATGCGGTCGCGCATCACCTTAGCTATGATCGAGGCCGCTGCTATGCAGGCGACGGCAGAATCGCCCCTCACCCGCGTTTGTTGCGGAAACGGCAGAGCAGGTACGGGGCGGTTTCCGTCCACCAGCACGAGTTCGGGAGGATGCCCGCGCCTTGCCAGCGCAAGCACGGCTTGTCTCATCGCCGCGTACGTGGCCTCGGCGATTCCTTTCATGTCCACGAAGCGCGCAGATCTGATCCCTATTCCCACCGCAACCGCCTGTTCCAGCACCTCGTGAAAAAGCGCTTCCCGAACGCGGGGTGCGAGTTTTTTCGAGTCGTCGAGCAGGGGAATGAAAGCGTCGGGCCGGAGGACTACCGCGGCGGCTACCACGGGACCGGCCATAGGCCCCCTTCCCGCTTCGTCCACTCCTGCTATGTACCTGTATCCCTTGCGCCGGAGTTCCATCTCATCCCGGCACAGGGACTCGAATCGATTTGTCGTGCGATGCTCGTTGGACATGGTGGGCTTCATTACCGATTTCGGCACGGAGTTGCCGGTTCCCTGCTGGGGGCCGCCGCTTGGGGTTCGGAAGACGCGTGCCGGGACGCGACGGTCCGGCTGCGGTCCGGCCAACGAGAAATTACCTGGGCACGGGCGGCCTTGACGTGAACCCGGTCGTGAATACGAAGACTTTGACGTCGAAGGATACGCGGGTTTGGGGAAACTGCGAAGGCCAGTCGAACTCCTCCCATTCTTTCCACGTTGCGAACTTTGCGTGGACCGACATGCCCAGATCGACGGAGTCGGAGCGCATAGATTTGAGTTTCTCGATCGTCCTTTCGAGAAGAGCCCGGAGCTCCTCGGTGCAGGTTCTTGCTATTGCACTGGCGAATCGAGGGGATACTTCCTGAGACTGACCCTGTGCCTCATCGAGGGAAGCGGTTACCCTGACCTTGTAAGTGACCTGGATCTCCCGGCCGTTTCTCTCCACCCTGGGATGGGCGGAGATGTGGTGGAACTTTATAATCGACTGTGTTCCCGGCGCGCCAGGCAAGGAAATCTCGATGTTTCCTCGCCGGAGCTCTCCCCTCATTATGAGGGCGGCCGTGGTCTCCCTCGGGTCCAAGGTTCCCACCATCTTGATTTTCCCGTCGGAAACCCTGAAAACAGCTCCTCCCCGGACGGCTACGACCTCTTCCCCTTCCTGACCACCACCGCCCTGGCCCGCTTCACTGCCTTCCTCGCCCTGCTTCTTTTCTCCCCCCTGCGGCGGCGGCACTTTTTCCTGAGTTTTCCTGGTTGTGACCAAGTACGGAACGAAAGGTTCCGATTCTACAGTCGTGGCGGCCAAAACGAATTCGTGTACGGTGACCAAGGGTGAGACCCCGAGATCGTTATACGCCACCGTGGTAAGGCCCACGAGGTAGGTGGCGGGGTCAGCTTCGACGGCCGGAGAAAGACGTGTCAGGAAATCTTGAGCTGTCCCCTGGCAGACCGCTATGAGCGTAGTGTGGCGAAATTCCAGGTTCCTCGTGAATACGTCCAAAATGCAGCTGGCGTCTTCCCTGGCCAGCTCCTCGCCCAGCACCACGTATGTAGTCTCGATGGTGGTGACGTCCCGCGCCAGTGACTCGTCTATTCGTTGCAGTGCGTGGACGATGGACTTTCCCTCTCTGGATACCACCACGACGGGTTTCCCTTCGCCCCCTCCACCTCCTGCGGCACTCGGTCTTATCCGCCGGGGTATGGCAACGACCGCCGTCACCAGGATCGGGTCCGTCTTTCCCTTGTCGATCCCGAGTAACGTGATGAGGCTCAAATCTTCGAGCTCGCGCATCCCGTAGCATCCCCCCGCCGCCGCGCTGGTGAATATGACGAGGAGCCCGACCACGGTCACCCTGAGGGCCGTTCCCTGAGAAGCTGTGCTTCTCACGAGCCATCGCCTCCTGTTGCGCCACCAGGGACGACGCCCTTGGACCGGTTGGCCCGATCTCCGGGACCGTTGCCTTCTCGACGCCGGACGGTGTCGCCGCCGGTTCCGGTTCGGCCCGACCGGTTTCCGTATCTGACCCGTGAGATGAAGTACAGAGCCCACCCCAGCCAGAGGACCGAGTTGCCAGCCCAGCTGTAAATGGCGTCGAGCCAACTCACCGCGTGGACGAGGGAGGGCGGGAGGAGTCCCAGGCCGAACGTGAAAGATGACACGGGAAATACGTAAGGCCTAACGGTTTGGCTATCGGAAAGCTGTGAAAAGACGATAAGGGACAGGACGTAAGCGATTGCCAGGTTGACGGCTATGGAAAAAAACCATGAGAAACTGAACAGCGCCTCAAGTCGCTGAAGAAACTTGCCTAGCATGATGGACCTGGCCAGGACACCCAGGGGGAACAGCTGTCTCGTGCTTTCGGGGTAGGGAAAAGCTGCTGCGACGACCAGCGTAGTGATTACCATGAAAAAGGCACCGAGAGACATTCCCCACATCCCCGCGGCTCTCAAAAGTCGCGGATTCCGCATGTATGCCTTGAGAATCACCAGGGCGCTGACGTTTGCGAATATTCCCGCTCCCCGCAGACCCTGTTTCAATACGGGCAGAGGACCCAGACCCCAAAGAGGGAAAACGTGTCTGAAGTCCACCAGACGATACGAAGCGAGAAGGACAACGCTCAGCGAAACCGTTACCACGGGGGCGAGGACCACACCGGTTCTCGCCACCGGCTCCAGTCCCAACCACGCCCCAAAAGCAGATACGACGATCAGCGTTCCCTGAAGTATCTCAATGGGAACCTCCGGAAGGAGACCGATAATGGTGCCGCCCGAGAATACTCTGGCCAAGAGACCCGTGGACGAGAGAAGATACGAGAAAACCAGGAACCCAACGAAGTCGCCGAAAAAACGCCCCAGAGTCTCCCTGAGCGCGGGAACGAATCCTTTGCTCGCCGTGGTTTCCGACCACCGAATCCACCCCCACAGGGCTATGTACCCCAATCCAGCCGACAGGGCCATGGAAAGCCATCCAGCACTTCCTGCCCTGGTCATCACCAGAGCCGGAAAAGCCAGGAATGCCGTGGAGGCCGTCAGGTATAGAAGCAATACGACGACCTGGTTGGAGTCGATGTGCCCGAGGGACGGCGTCTGGGAGTAGGGTAAAGGCGAGCGGTCTGGGGCAGATTGCGGCGGACGGTCGGGGCGTGCCTGTGAACACGGCTGCTCCAGGTCGGATCCCGTGATCTGATGCATGTGACCCCCTCCCCGCCGCGCGTTAGTCCTGCTGGACATCGCCTTCTTCGGATGCCTCCCGTTCTAAAGTTTGGCCGCGATCCCACAACCTCGATACCCGGGGCTGCCTGCGAAGATCTTTGGGGCGGAGGAAGGGTGGCCGGAGGCTCATTTTCCACGTGGGCCCTCTCAACACGACATCGGGAGCCGACGCTCTCGTGGGCGATACCGGCGAGAAGAAAGGCACCCCGATGCTCCGGAGAGACATCAAGTAGCACAGGAGCATGAAGGTGAGGGCCACTATGCCGTAAAGACCGAACGCCGCTCCCACCAGAATGAAAACGGGGGTGCCGAGGCGCAGGGACATTTGGAGTTCCTGACTGGGTATGGTGAGTGATGCCAGAGCCGTCACGGCGATCAGGATCACCATGATGGGACTGACCACCGAAGCTCTCACAGCCGCTTCGCCGATGAGGAGAGCTCCCACAATTCCGATGGTGGTTCCGATGGGTGACGGAATGCGTATACCGGCTTCTCTAATGAGTTCGAAGCCTACATACATTATGAACACCTCTACCACCATCGGGAGAGGTATGAACTCTCTGGCCGAAGCCAGCGCCATAGTAAGCACCGTAGGGATCATTTCGGGGTGGTACAGGACGATGGCTACGTACACGCCCAGGAAGTAAAGCGCCACGAAAAACGAGAAGGTCCGGATCAACCTGAGTATGCTTCCGTAAGGCCACCTCAAGTAAGCGTCTTCCGGGCTATGGAGAAACGCGTAGAAAGTCACGGGGCACACGAGGGCAAAAGGGTCCCCGGCTACCAGAATTGCGCAGGCTCCTTCCAGGAGGAAGCTCGCCACGCGGTCGGGTCTTTCGGTGCTGAGAATGGTGGGGATGAGAGAAGGAGCATCTTCGATGAGTTTCTCGAGGTCGCCCGAGCTCAGTACCGTGTCCACGCTGACAGAACCCAGGCGGCGCTTGAGCTCCTGAACGATTTTGTCGTTGGCGAGTCCCCGTATGTACGCGAGCACGACCTGGGTCGGGGAACGCTCTCCCACCGTTACGTTTTCCATTACCAGGTCGGGGCTGTGAATCACGGTCCTTATCAGCGCGGTGTTGGAACGGATCACCTCCGAAAAGCCCGTTTGAGGGCCTCGGACGATGCGTTCGGTGAGAGTTTGCTCGACCTGCCGGTGTTCCCAGCCCTTGGTCTCTACGGCTAAAGCTATGTTTTCCCCGTCGATGAGGATGGCCGTGTCCCCCATGGTTATGCGCTCGACGAGGTCGTCTATGTCCTTGCTCTCGCTGACTTGCCCGGAGGTCAGGAGAGATTCTTTCAGCCTCGCCAGGAGGCTTTTCTCCCGAGATTTGCGGAGTTCCGAGAAGATCAAAATCGGCTCGAGCACGGAGTGGTAGAGCTTGTCAAAGCTCGCCAGACCCTCCACGTACATGAGCGCGACTCGCTGGTGAGGTTCGGCCATGGTCATCTCCCGGACCACGATGTCGGAGGAATCCGGCACGTGGAAGATCTCTTTCAGCGTCTTCAAATTGTCGTCCAGCTTGTTGGACAGGGGACGCTTAGGTCGCTTGTTCACGGGCGGTTGGGGCGGCATCTCGCCCTTCAGCGGTCTGGACCCCAGGGAAAACTGGACCCTTTCCGAACGGCCTCTCGCCGAAAAGAGTATGGACAAGACCTTCCTCCAGGGATTGGGAAATCTCACCCCTATCTCACCGACTATATTCTTCCCACATCGTGCCCGCGAAAACGGAGTCACACGGGAAGTCGGAAGGTTACGCTCGTTCCCCACGGGCCCGAAGATATGTCCAGCTCGCCCCCGTGTCTCTCCACGATGGACCTGGCGGTGGAGAGGCCCAGTCCCATTCCGTGTTGTTTTGTGGTGACGAAAGGGGTTGTGATATGGGAGAGTATCGCCGGCGGAATGCCCGGCCCGTTGTCCTCGAAAGTCACTTCGACAGCGGGGCGTCCCCGGGTGTCCTGAGATTTCCCTGCGGTGATCCTGAGTTTTCCTCCTCGCTCCAATGCCTCTATGGCGTTTTCCCAGACGTTTCGAAAGGCTTCCGCGAGGAACAGCAGGTTTCCGCGGATGTCGGGCAGGTCTTCGGGTAATACGAGTTCGGTGTCAACTCGAGCCAGCTGGCTCCTCGGCGCCATCAAAGAATGAAGGTCCTTCAGAAGATCTTTCAGGTTTACCTGCTGCCGGTCGGGGTCGCGGCCGTCCTGAATACACAGAATGAGCTGGGATATGTCCTCGAGCTCCCGTTTCATGAGGCGGTGGTACTTCTCGTAATCGGAGCCGGAAAGGCGCGGCTCTATCAATCCCATCAGGACTCGCAACGACGAGACGTGGTTTTTGAGCGAATGCACAACGCCGAAGGCCTCAACGGCGCCTCTGACAACGTCGGACATCCCCCTCACCCTCTCCCGAGCGAGATATATTCTTCACGTTCCATCAAATTCCTTCCATGGTTTCCATCGTTCTATACTTTTCATCTCCGCGCATTTTGGCCTTCGAGCGGGCTGACCTGGTTTCCCCGCGTGAATTAAGGCGAGGTCCGTTCCGGGGCTCAAATTCCTGCTCGAGCTCGCGATTGATATCTGAGGAAAAGCTCTGTTAGACTGGGTTATGGTTCACGCGCTGGTCTTGCCGTGGATCTCCTGAAGAGGTGCGCGTCGGACGTGACGGCAGCTCTTCGCAATGTGGCTTCGGAAAAATCGCCGGGGGTGAGGTCGTTGGCGAAGCATCGGACTTACGCCGCCAAAAGGCGAGAATGCAGCGAGAAGCGGGCGGCGTGCCGCGCACGGATCGCGGTAGCGGCCGTGCTGGTGTTCTGCTTGTTATTTCTGATCAACGCAGGTGGTGCGCACGCGAACTCCGATTTCCTGGCGCGGATCGGCACGAGAGTGTTGAAGCAAGGTGCCCGGGGAAGCGACGTCCTCGCTCTCCAGGAGGCTTTAGCTCTCTTGGGGTTCCGGCCGGGTCCCGCCGACGGTTGGTTCGGGAGCAAAACGCGGGCGGCGGTGGTAGACTTTCAAAGGAAGTCGGGCCTTTACCCCGACGGCATCGTGGGCCCGGACACGAAAAAAGCCCTGGCGAAGGCTCTCGAGACTGCGGAGGGCGGCGACCTCCGGTCTCAGATCAGCCGGTACGTCGTGAGAAAGGGCGATACCCTGTGGGCGATATCCAGGGCTATGGGGACCAGCGTGGGTTCTCTCATGGAGGCCAACGGTCTTGCGAGCGCCGTGATTTACCCGGGCCAAAGGCTCGTTTCGCCTCTGGGTCCTACCCGACAGGTCTGGGTGTTCGCTCCCAAGTACAAGGCCGATGACACCGTGGCCCTGGAGAGCGTCAGGACCTGGCTTGACTACATAGACGTCGTGATCGACTGCGGCTTCTCGCTGACAAGCGAGGGGGCCATTCGGGGAACGGGCAATCCCGACCTGGTTTCGCTGGTAAAAGGGAGAGGCAAGCTCCTATCCTGGCGCTGGTTACCAACACCAACGGGTCATCCCACGACAGGGCAATAGCGTCGGCGGTGCTGACCGGCGGCTCCGCCCGAAAACAGGCTCTGGCTTCGATTAAAGGACTTATGGACCTGGGCTACGATGGCATCAACCTCGACCTGGAAAACGTGGACCCGGCCCACAGGGAGGAACTCGGACGTTTCATAATGGACCTTTCAATTACCCTGGGTCCGGCCGCTTTGCTTACGGTCTCGGTGCCGGCCACGCTCAGGGATAACCCGTCAAGCCAGTGGTCCGGTGCTTTCGATTACGCGGAAATAGGCCGGTGGTGCGACGCCGTGGTGGTCATGGCCTATGACCAGCACTATTCGTCCTCAAAACCCGGCCCCGTGGCCGCTCTTGACTGGACCACGGGCGTGACGTCGTACGCCCTCTCGCGCATTCCTCGAGCGAAACTCCTGCTGGGGGTGCCGAGCTACGGATACGAGTGGCCTGTTTCGGGCGGTAGGGGTCGTTCGCTGCCCGCCCACAAGGCTCAGGCCAATGCCGCGGCCGCGGGGATACAGGTTTCCCGGGACGAAGGCGCCGTTCCCTACTACCAGTATCAGGCATCCGACGGCGCATATGTGGTTTACTACGAGGACGGCCTGAGTCTTCGCCGGAAGATGGAAGTGGCGCTGCGAGAGAACCTGCTGGGAGTGGCAATGTGGAGGGCCGGTTACGAAACGCTCGACACGTGGGAATCAATGAAATGGTTTAGACAGGCAACGGCATCTGGCAACTAGCAACTTATTATGCTAGAATTGGCTTCGGGGCGCCGGCGGGCCTGAGGTGGTAACGCCCTTGGATGATCTGGTATTGTGGGTCGCCCTGACGCTGATGCCGGGGATGAGACCCTCCGTTTATGAGAGATTCCTCGAGAAGTTTCCAGATCCCCTCAAAGCCCTGGGAAGTCCCGTGGGGCGTTTTGGCGCTCTGCCCCCCGGTCTCGTCAAAGCTTGTTCGCTTCACTGGAAGGATTACATCCCGAAGGCCAGGGAAGTGCTGGCCATGGCCGAAAAGAAGGGAATGGGCGTGTTGAGCCTTGTCCATCCCTCGTACCCGGAAAGGCTACGACAGATTCCGGACCCGCCTTTGGTGCTTTACGTTAAGGGGGAAATCCTGCCCCGGGATCGCCTGGCCGTGGCCGTAGTGGGTACGCGGACTCCCAGCGTGACGGGGCTCGTCACGGCCGAACGGATGGGAAGGGACCTGGCCGCGGCAGGAATAACGGTGGTTTCGGGTCTTGCCAGGGGGATCGATTCCCAAGCTCACCGCGGTGCCATCCAGGCGGGTGGCAGGACCGGGGCCGTGCTGGGTTCGGGTCTCGATGTGGTTTATCCGCGGGACGAGAGGCGGCTTTACGAGAACATCCGGCGATGCGGTTGGGTCATTTCGGAATACCCCCCGGGGTCCCCACCGCTCAGGTGGCATTTTCTCGAACGAAACCGCATCATCAGCGGGTTGGCCATGGGTGTGGTCGTGGTCGAAGCGGGTCTCAAGTCAGGCGCGCTTTCCACCGTCGAGCGCGCCATCGGGCAGGGGCGCCCGGTGATGGCGGTGCCCGGAAGCGTTTCCAATCCGTCTGCAGCCGGTACCAACATGCTCCTGGCGGACGGGGCGGGACTGGTGACGTGCGCCAAAGATGTGCTATGCTTTCTCAAGCGTGAGACGGAATACGTTCCCGAATGCAAAGAGAATGAGAACTCGGGTGTTTCGGTTACCTTGGAGGAAGGGGAGATCCTCAGAATTGTGGGAAACGACGTCCTTTCCCCTGATGAGATTCTGAGGAGATCGCCGTTCCCTCCGGGGAAGTCGTGCGCGCTCATATCGGCCCTGGAGATAAAGGGATTGCTCGAGCGGATGCCGGGCGGGCGACTCGTCCGCCGCTAAACTACATCCCTCTGGAGAGGTGAAACCATACGGACAAAGGAAAACCCCTGATAATCGTCGAGTCGCCGGCGAAAGCCAGGACGATCCAGAGGTTTATGAAGAAAAAGTACGAGGTGGCCGCCTCCCTGGGGCATGTGCGCGATTTGCCCAAGAGCGAGATGGGCGTGGACGTCGATGACGGCTTCAAACCCAGGTACATCAACATCAGGGGCAAGGGTGAGGTAATCAAGAAGCTCAGAGAGATGGCCAAGACCGCTCCAGAAGTGTACCTCGCCACCGACCCCGACCGGGAGGGAGAAGCCATCTCGTGGCACCTTTGTCATATACTCGGGATCGAGCCCTCCGAGGCGCGACGGGTCACGTTTCACGAAATAACGGAAGAAGCGGTCACCGAAGCCTTCAAGCACCCCCGCCCCATCGACCAGAATCTGGTCGACGCCCAGCAGGCCCGGAGAATTCTGGACAGGTTGGTGGGCTACAGCTTGAGCCCGCTTTTATGGCACAAGGTGAAAAAGGGTTTATCGGCGGGGAGGGTACAATCGGCCGCGCTGCGCCTGGTCTGCCAGAGGGAGAAGGAGATCGAGGAGTTTACGCCCGAGGAGTACTGGACCCTGGACGCAAAGCTCGAGTCCGGGGGCGAGGTGTTCGTCGCCAGGTACTACGGAACTGAGGGCAAAAAAGTCGATCTTCGTTCCCGGGAAGAGGCGGATGAGATCATCGCCGCCGTGAAAGATAAGCCTTTCGTCGTGAAGTCGGTGGAGCAAAAGGAAAAGCGGAGGTATGCTCCATTTCCATTCACCACCTCCACTCTGCAGCAGGAAGCTTCAAGACACCTCGGTTTTTCGGTGAAGCGGACCATGGCGATAGCTCAGGCTCTCTATGAGGGAGTCAACCTGGGGAAGGAAGGTCCCCACGGTCTCATAACCTACATGAGGACCGACTCCACGAGAGTGTCCGAGGCGTCTTCCGCCCAGGCGAGAGCCCTCATCGCGGAGAAGTTCGGCCGCGAGTATATCGGGCCCACAAGGCAGGCAAAAGAAGGTCCTGGGGTTCAGGGGGCTCACGAGGCCATAAGGCCCACGGACGTCTGGAGGACACCTGAGTCGTTAAAGGAAGACCTGACTCCGGACCAGTATAAGTTGTACTCCCTCATTTGGAAGCGGTTCGTGGCGAGTCAGATGGCCCCCGCCGTATACGACACGGTTTCGGCGGAAATCGAAGCAGGTAAGCATTTGTTCAAAGCTGGGGGCCAGAGGCTCAAGTTCGACGGATTCACCAGGGTGTACACGGAAGGAACCGATGACCCCGAAAAAGACGCACCCCCGCTACCACCGCTCAAAGAAGGAGAAGTCCTGGTCCTGAGGGACCTTTTACCCGCCCAGCACTTTACGGAGCCTCCGCCGAGGTACACCGAAGCTTCCCTTGTGAAGGCGATGGAAGAAAGGGGGATAGGTCGTCCGTCGACGTACGCCCCCACGATTTCGGTGCTTCTCGAGAGAAACTATGTGCGAAAAGAAAAGAAAAGACTGGTTCCCACGGAGCTTGGACGTATGGTCGATAAGCTCCTGGTGGAGAACTTCCCTTCCGTCCTTGATCTGGATTTCACCAAGGAGATGGAGGAAAAACTCGACAAGATCGAGGCAGGCGAAGGACATTGGCAGGCCGTGGTAAGGGAATTCTGGGAGCCCTTTAAGGCCCTTGTGGATAAAGCTGAGGAGTCCTTAGGGCGTCAGGAGCTCCCGGAGGAACCGGCTGGGGTCAACTGCGACGTCTGCGGGAAGCCCATGGTGATAAGGACCGGAAGGTTCGGTAAGTTCATAGCGTGCTCCGGTTATCCCGAATGTAAGAACACCAAACCCTTCCTGGACAAGATCGGGGTTCCCTGTCCTAAATGCGGTGGAGATCTGGTCCGCCGAAGGTCGAAAAAGGGCAGGGAGTTCTTCTCTTGCGTGAATTACCCCGCTTGTGACTTCCTGAGCTGGTCCAAGCCGGTGGGGAGAAACTGCCCGGTCTGCGGCGAACCCCTGGTCGAAGGCCCCGGAAATGGGGTTCGATGTTCCCGGAAGGATTGCGATTACCGGGAAAGGGCTGGAGGCGGAGGCTCCGTCTCGTCTTCGGAAGCCCCGAGGGAAGATAGGGCAAATAGTGTAGAAAATTGAGAACTTCGCCTTGCCCCAGCACGGCTGGGGGTGCTAAGATAACCTGACGGAAACGAGGCGAGAGGCTTTGACGGAACTGGACGAAATGATAGACAAGTTCCTCGAGGAATTGGCGGTTACCAGGACAGGCTCGTTGCATACGAGGACCGCTTACGCCCGGGATCTCAAGGATTTCGTCGAGTATCTCCAGGAAGCGGGACTACCCCTCGAGGTCCGTTCCGTCAGTGCCCGGGCGATCGGCGGCTTTGTTCAGAGCTTATCCAGGCGCGGGTTCAGCCAGTCATCGGTGTCGAGGAAGGCATCGGCCGTGAAGTCGTTCGCCCGGTTTCTCGTCAGACGGGGTATTCTTCAGCTGGATCCGGCGAAAGATCTCGCGCCCCGCAGAACGAGGTTCACCTTGCCGAGGGTTCTTTCGGAGGCTGCGGTTTCCTCCCTGTTGGAGAGTCCGAGTCCTGACTCGCCGCTCGGTCTCCGGGACAGGGCGCTTTTGGAGACTCTCTACGGCGCGGGGTTGCGCGTGTCTGAGCTTGTCAGTCTAAACCTGGGAGACGTTGATTACTCCCTGGGCTTCGTCCACGTCACCGGAAAGAGGGGCAAGCAGAGGATCGTGCCCCTGGGGTCGGAGGCCATAGCCTGGCTGGGGGAATACCTGGAACGAGGGCGGCCGGTTCTTCTTTCCAAAGCCCGCAAGAAGTCGAACGCCCTCTTTCTCAACAGGTGGGGAGGCAGGCTTTCCACCAGGAGCGTCCGGCGGATCCTCGAAGCTTATCTGGTCAAATCCGGACTGGGGAAAAGAGATGCTTCTCCTCATACCCTGCGGCATTCTTTCGCCACGCACCTCCTGGCGAACGGAGCTGATTTGAGGTCCGTGCAGGAGATGCTCGGGCACGCCAACATCAGGACAACGCAGATTTACACGCACGTCTTACCCGCGAGGCTTCGCAGGGTTTACGACCAGGCTCATCCCCGGTCGGGAAGAAGAAAAGAGGACGAGGGGAAGCGAACGAGCGGAGGCGGTGACGATGAACTCATCTCGTGACTGCAGAGCGCCCATTTTTCACGGCACCACCATAGTGGCGGTGAGGGCGAAAGGCAAGTCGGCCATGGCCGGGGACGGTCAGGTCACGATGGAATCGGGTTCTTCGTCTACGGTGATCAAAGCTGCGGCCCGAAAGGTCCGAAGACTCTACGGCGACAGGGTCCTTTGCGGGTTTGCGGGTTCCGTGGGGGACGCCTTCACGCTCTTCGACAAACTCGGCTCGCACCTGGAGGAATCCAGCGGCGATCTCATGCGGGCGGCGGTGAACCTGGCGAAAGAATGGAGGACCGACAGGGTGCTCCGGCAGCTACAGGCGGTTCTGCTCTGTATGGACGCCGAGCACATCTTGCTGGTTTCGGGTACGGGCGAGGTTATCGAACCGGATGAACCCGTCCTGGCCATCGGATCGGGCGGGCCGTACGCGCTGGCAGCCGCAAGGGCTCTCTTGCGTCACACGGACCTGGACGGACCTGCTATCGCCCGGGAAGCCTTGAAGCTGGCTGCTGAGATATGCATATATACCAATGACAACATAACCGTGGAGGAAATATAACCGCTATGGCCGACTCAAAGAGTTATCTCGATGAGCTCACCCCCGCAAAGATCGTGGAAGAACTCGATAAATACATCGTGGGGCAGGCACGAGCCAAGAGGGCGGTAGCCATTGCGCTCCGGAACAGAATACGCCGGCAGAGGGTCGCGCCCGAACTCCAGGAGGAGATCGTCCCCAAGAACATACTCATGATAGGTCCGACGGGAGTTGGAAAGACCGAGATCGCCAGACGCCTGGCCAAGCTCGTTAATGCTCCCTTTGTTAAGGTTGAAGCTTCCAAGTTCACCGAAGTGGGTTACGTTGGGCGAGATGTGGATTCGATCATAAGGGACCTGGTGGAAGCTTCCGTCAGGATGGTGAGGAACGAGAAGTTCGCCGAGGTCGAGCCGAAAGCGCTGGCGCTGGCCCAGGACAGGCTCGTTGACATTCTCGCGCCCCTTCCCAAGCGGCCGAGACCCGTGCGGAACCCGTTTGAGCTGTTGTTCGGCCCGCAGCAGGAAGAACGGGATGAAGTTCCGGACTACGATTTCGAAGACAAGCTCTCCGCGGCGAAGGCTCACAGGCGGGAAATTAGGGAGAAGCTCGAAGCTGGCGAGCTGGAAGAGGAATACGTGGAGATCGAGGTGGAAGACACCTCGGTTCCCGTGATCGAATTTTTCGATGGTTCCGGGATGCAGGAGATGGGGCTCAACGTGCAAGATCTCCTAGGGGGTATACTCCCCAAGAGGAAAAAACGCCGAAGGGTGAAGGTGAAGGAGGCCAGGAGGATCCTGGCCCAGGAGGAGGCTTCGAAGCTCCTGGATCAGGACGCTATCACGGCGGAGGCTATCTCCAGGGCCGAAAACCTGGGAATTGTGTTTATCGATGAAATGGACAAAATCGCCGGAAGAGAAAAGGGCTTTGGTCCCGACGTCTCCAGAGAGGGGGTTCAGAGGGACCTCCTGCCCATAGTCGAGGGTACCACGGTGGTGACGAAATACGGCCCGGTGAAGACGGACCACATTTTGTTCATCGGAGCCGGTGCTTTTCACGTATCAAAACCTTCTGACCTCATTCCCGAACTGCAAGGGCGCTTTCCGATCCGGGTGGAGCTCGATGCTTTGACTCGGGACGATTTCGTGAGGATTCTCGTGGAGCCCGAAAACGCGCTTACCCGGCAGTACAAAGCCCTTCTCCAGACGGATGGGGTGGACCTCGAGTTCACCGAAGACGGCATCAGAGAACTGGCCGACATGGCTTACAGGGTAAATCAGGAGACCGAAAACATCGGTGCCAGGCGGCTTCACACGGTCATGGAGAAGCTTCTGGAAGATGTGCTCTTTGAGGCGCCGGCGATGTCCGAGAAGAAGGTGATCGTCGATTCCAAGTACGTAAGGGAAAAGCTTTATGACCTCGTCAAGAGCGCCGACGTATCCAGATACATCCTCTGAGGCGCACCACGGGGCTGGCGGAGGGAAAGGAGAGAAATGGTTTGAAGACTCTTTTGGATAAAACAAGGTATGTCAATAGAATGCTGGCACACACAGCGCGGGAGGTCGATTTCTCCGAAATCACCAGGGTTCTCATGGATGTCCTCGAATCCAACGTTTATCTCTTGGACGGGGAAGGGCGAGTCCTCGGGTATGCCCTCAAGGATGATTTCGATTGCCGGGTAGTAAAAGACGAGCTCCTGACAAACAAAGAATTCCCCCAAGCTTACAATCAGAATCTTCTGCGGTACGGGGAGACCGCCGCCAACATCGAAGAGTCCAGAGGGATATGCGTCTTTAAAGATGGAACTCCGTGCATCTACCGGTCGAAGGTCACCACTGTGGTGCCAGTGGTGGGCGGCGGGCAGCGTTTGGGCACCCTGGTTTTGGCCAGAACCCAGGGGCGCTTTAGCGAAGAAGATCTGGTTTTAGCGGAACACGCCGCGGCGATCGTGGCTTTGGAGATGCTCAGATACGCCGGACAGGCCAGGGAAGAGGAGGCACGGCAGCGCGCTGCCGTCCAGGTTGCTCTGGGAACCCTCTCCTTCTCAGAGCTCAACGCGGTAAAGCACGTTTTCGCCGAGTTAAAGGGCGAAGAAGGATTCCTGGTGGCTTCGAAGGTGGCGGATCGGGTGGGCATAACGAGGTCGGTTATCGTGAACGCCTTGAGAAAGTTCGAATCCGCCGGAGTTATCGAATCCAGGTCCCTGGGGATGAAGGGTACCTATATCCGTGTGTTGAATCCGCTTCTCCTGGAAGAACTTCGCAAGCTCAGGTAAGTTGAGCTCTTAGACCGCGGCGCGAAGATGTAGGCGATTTAAAATCCGCTAGCCGAAGGCCGGGATCCTCCCAGACGCGGGTCCCGGTCATTTAATTTTCCCGTTACTTTTTTCGATCGCTTGTCATGAGAAGAAGGAATTTGGTAGCTTCATGTCGAATGGACGGACTTGCCAAGGAAATATATACCGCGTTACCGATAAAGGCAAACCCGTCGAAAGGCGGGGACGCAAAGCTGCGGGTCTAAAGCCGTAAGGCCATGACAGCCGGGCTGCCGAAGAACGGGGTTATTTATTTGGCCTCCTGCGGTAACGCGGGGGGCTTTTGTCGTCCAGGGGGGATGACACGTGGAGTCGATTGCATCTTTGCTGGCAAGGGCTCTTGACGCGTCTTGGACGAGGCACGAGTTCCTCGCTTCCAATCTGGCCAACGCCGACACACCCGGTTTCAAGAGGCAGGACATAGACTTCCAGTCCTACCTTCAGTCCGCTCTCAGGCCGGGGATCACTGTGAGCACCACCCATCCGCGACACATTTCCTCATCCGGACACAGGCCTCTGTATGTCACAAGGGATTCTTCCAGCCTTACCCCGGATGGAAACAACGTCGACGTTGACAGAGAAATGGCCGAAGTATCGGCAAACGCGCTCTACTACACCGCCGTCCTCCGGCAGCTTGGCGAGCACATGAGCATGCTGAGAAGAGCCATCACCGAGGGGAGGAGATAGGGGTGAGGTTATTTTCGGCCATCGAAGCCAGTGCCTCCGGGCTGACGGCCCAGAGACTGCGGCTGGACCTCATCGCGTCGAACTTGGCCAACGCCGAAACCACGAGGACTCCCGAAGGAGGACCGTACGTTCGCAAGGTGGCCATCGTCGCCCCCAGAAACCCGAGGTACTCTTTCCGTGAACTCCTCGCCCTCAAGTGGGGCGCGCTTCCGGGCGACGGTTCCCCCGTAGGCGTTGAAGTGGTTTCGGTAGCGCGGGACCCGACGCCGCCCCGGAGGGTGTACATGCCCGGTCATCCCGACGCCGACGAGGATGGATACGTCACCTTTCCCAACGTGAACGTGGTTACGGAAATGGTCGATATGATGGCGGCTACCAGGGCTTATGAAGCCAACGTCACGGCCATCGAAGCGGCCAAAGCGATGGCTACCCGGGCCTTGGAAATGCTCAGAGTTTAGTGCGTCAGCACTGCTTTCCGGCAACAACAGGGGGGCTTTGGAATGTATATAAGGCCGGTTGGTCCAACTCGAGCGTTGGGAACTCTTCCTCTCACACCTCCTCGCTCCGCAGGCGCATCCGCGGCATCCGCCGAGAGCTTCCAAGACGCCTTGAGGAGGGCCGTGTCTTCGCTGGAGCAGCTGGATAAAGATCTCTTGAAAAGCAACATCGAGCTCGTGACGGGTACGGCCAAGGACATGCACAGCGCGGTTCTCGCTGCGGAAAAAGCTTCTCTCGCGCTCGACCTGATAATAGCCATCCGTAACAAGGCAATCGAAGCTTACCAGGAAATCATGAGGATGCCCATCTAGTCCGGGGTGGCCGGACCGTGAGGGGGGGCGGTGATACGGATGGCGCAGGCGAGGCGGCTTTTGGAAAGCATAAGAGAGATTTCGGGGAAGCTTTCCAGGGTTCAGCGGATGGTTATCGTCGGCGTGACTGCGCTGATCTTTATCTCCCTGCTGCTCGTCGCCATCTTCGGCTCGCGCGGAACGGAGTACGACGTCCTCTGGTCCGATTTGAGCCCTCAGGACGCAGGAGCTATCGTCAAAGAATTGGAGAAAGAGGGTGTGCCATACAAGCTCGAGGCGGGCGGCAGAGTCATAAAGGTTCCTAAAGATTCGGTTTACCGATTGCGACTGACCTTTGCGTCCATGGGGCTTCCGTCATCGGGCGTGGTGGGCTTCGAATCCATCTCGGCCAATCAGTTGTGGTCTACCGATTTCGAGCGGCAGGTTCAATACACGAGAGCGCTTCAGGGAGAAATCGTCAGGACTATCAAGTCGATGGACCCAGTGGAAGACGCCAGGGTCCATATCGTTCTTCCCGAGCCCTCCGTTTTCGTCACGCAACAAAAGCCGGCGACGGCCGCCGTCTTGCTGAAGCTCCGTCCCATGGAGGAACTCACGAAGGCTCAGGTGAAGGCCATCATCAAGCTGGTATCCAGCTCGGTTCGAGGTCTTTCTCCGGAAAACGTCACGGTGGTGGACTCCACCGGGAGACTTCTCTCCCAGGATATCTCCGAAGGAGCCCTGGAAGAAGGGTTCTCTTCCCTGGATTCGCTGGAGATCACCTACCAGTTCGAGCGAAATCTCGAAAAGAGGTTGACCAATTTACTCGGCCCTATTCTGGGACCGGGTAACGTGGTTTGCCAGGTGAGGGCCGAGCTCAACCTGGACCTGGTCAAGCGCGAAACCGTGACTTACAGCCGGGAACCCATCTTGAGGAGCACTCAGGAGATACGCGAAACCTTCCAGGGCACCGGGACCCCCGCCGGCGGACCCGCTGGCGGACTCGACGTTCCTTCTTATGTTACGCCCGGCGCACAGGAATCGCAGTACGAGAGAACGGAGATCATCCACAACTACGAGGTGAGCGAAGTAAAGGAGGCCACCACGATCGCGCCCGGTACGGTCAAGCGACTCTCGGTAGCCGTAGTCGTGAACAGGGCGGAAATGGATGAAGATTTTCGCAACTCTATCATACAAACCGTCACGACGGCGCTGGGGCTCGACCCTGCGAAGCAGGACCAGATATCCGTCATAAACATGCCGTTCAATCCGAGTCCTTTCGAGCAGGCGCCTGCCCCGGTCCCGGTCTGGCAGAGAAGGGAGTACGTCATGTATGGGGCTGCGGTAGCGGCCGCGCTTGTGGTCGGCACGGTCATCCTGCTTCTCCTGAGGAGGCGTAGGCTCGCCAGAGAGAAGGAAGAGGAGGGTGAAGAGGCCGTGGCTCACGTCGGAGCGCCGACGGAAGCGGCTCCGGGCGCGACTCCGGAAATGATGGCGTTGCAGAGGGCGCGGGAGGGCGTGGAGAGGCTGGCCAGGACCAATCCCGAGCTCGTGGCCCGGATATTGAGAACGTGGCTTGCGGAGGATGAGCGATGATGCTTGAGCGAAGAGGGCCCCTCAAGGGCAGGGAAAAAGCTGCGATACTCCTCATATCGCTCGGCCCGGACCTGTCCGCCGCCGTGCTGAAACATCTTAGAGAAGCGGACATCGACGCGCTGACCCTGGAGATCGCGGCCACTCGCCGCGTGAGCCAGGATGTGCGGGATCAGGTGCTGCAAGAGTTCTACGAAATGTGCATAGCCCAGGAATACCTGGATGAAGGCGGGATCGAGTACGCCAAGGTAGTGCTGGAAAAGGCCTTGGGACCGCAAAAAGCGTCGGACGTGTTGGCGCGGCTCACGGCGTCGCTGGAGGTAAGGCCCTTTGACTTCACTCGCAGAGCCGATCCGAGCCAGCTCGTGAACTTCCTGTCAGGGGAGTCGCCCCAGACCATAGCCCTGGTCTTGAGTTACATGAACCCGGCCCAGGCGGCGCAGGTCTTGTCCGCGCTAGAGCCGGAAGTTCAGGTAGATGTGGCGAAACGCATCGCCACGATGGATCGAACCATCCCCGATCTGGTGAAAGAGGTCGAGCGAGTCCTGGAGCGGCGGATCGTATCCGCGGTGGGAGGGCGGGATTACGCTCAGGCCGGAGGAATCCAGACCATCGTGGATATCTTGAATCAGGTAGACCGGCAAACCGAAAAGACCATATTGAACTCGCTGGAAATGGACAACCCCGAGCTGGCCGACGAAATCAAACGACGCATGTTCCTGTTCGAGGACATCGTTTACCTGGACGACAGGTCGGTCCAGAGGTTCCTCAGAGAAGTTGATCTGCAGCGCGACTTGCCTCTGGCCCTGAAAAACGCTTCAGAGGAAGTCAAAGCCAAGATCTTCAGGAACATGTCTTCTCGCGCTGTCGAGATGCTCAAGGAAAACATCGCGTATCTCGGACCCGTGCGTCTGCGAGATGTGGACGAAGCTCAGCAAAGGATAGTGTCCCTCATCCGGCGGCTGGAAGAGCAAGGCGAAATCATCCTCGGAAGAGGGAGGGGAGGGGAGGAGATAATTGTCTAGGGTTCTGCGCCTGAAAAGGGATGCGCGGGCGGGGTTTCTCGTCCCCATCGAGCCGATGCCCGCTTCGCCCCGGGGCGGCTTTTCGGGGTTCCCCAGGGAACAAGCGCTGCCAGACCTGATCGGTGCGGTCGAAAAACAGGTGCACACCTCGGCCGCGGCGGACCTGGAAGAAGCTTCGCAGCAAGCCCGGGCGGTACTCGACGACGCAAAAAGAGCTGCCAGTGACATCATCGAAAGCGCCCGGAGAGAAGCCCAGAACATCCTGGAAAGCGCGGCGAGAGAACGGGAGGAAGTCTTCCAACGGGCGCGCCGGGAAGGTTACGAGGCCGGGTACAAAGAGGGTCTGGAAGACGCTGCGGCGGAAGGAGAAAGTCTTCTCGTGCAGGCCAGAGAAGCGTTGGAGGATGCCAGGTCCAGCTTACCCGCCATGTTGAAGGAACTCGAACCCAGGATCCTGGCGCTGTGCCTCGAGATAAGTCGCAAGGTCCTGGGAAGGGAGCTTCGGGAAAACCCCGAAACCATCCTGGACATGGCCAGGCAAGGCCTGAAGGCTCTCAAGGACGAAAGGGAGTTTTCCCTGAGGGTCAATCCGTCCCTCGTCGCGCTGTTGGATGGTTCCAAAGACGAACTTGTCGCGGAGTTTTCTGCCAAAAGTTTCGAGGTGATCGGCGACGATGAGATCCCTCCCGACGGCGTGGTAGTGAAATCCCCTCACGGGCTGGTCGATGCGAGGATCGAAACTCAGATCACCAATATCGCCCGGGCCATCGCCGAGCTCAGACAAAAGGCGCTGGCAGCAGGGGAGGAGGTGGGGGAGGGTGTCGGAGCCGGTAAAGAGCCTCATTCTTGAGGAAAGTCTCCTGGAGACCATTCGCGGTGCGCGAACGCTTTCCTTCAGGGGTACCGTAACCGACGTCATAGGTCTCACCATAGAAGCTTCGGGTCCCAGGGCAAGACTGGGTGAATTGTGCAGGATTTTCCCGCGAGCGCAGAACCCCGTCCTCGCCGAGGTGGTTGGATTTCGGGAAGGAAAAGTCCTCCTAATGCCCCTCGACGGAATGGACGGCATATCCCCCGGAGCTCTCGTGGAGGCCACGGGGAAAGAGCTTCAGGTACGGGTCGGGCGGAAAATGCTGGGGCGGGTTATTGACGGCCTCGGCAGACCCATAGACGGGAAACCGATGTGGCCTGTGGAGGCCACCTACCCGGCGGTGGCTCCTCCGCCGAGGGCCATGGAAAGAGAGAGGATCAGGAAACCGGTGAGCTCCGGGATACGCTGCATAGACGCGGTGCTCACGTGTGGCGAGGGCCAGAGGATCGGCATATTCTCCGGTTCGGGAGTGGGCAAGTCCACCCTCATGGGCATGATCGCGAGAAACACCGGTGCCGACGTGAGCGTGATCGCCCTGGTCGGGGAAAGAGGGCGGGAGGTGAAGGATTTCCTGGAAAAGGACCTGGGTCCGAAGGGTCTGGAGAGGTCTTGCGTGGTGGTGGCCACGTCGGACCAGGGGGCGCTGGTCAGGATAAGGGCGGCGTGGGTGGCGACGGCCATAGCCGAATACTTCCGGGAACAGGGCCTTTCGGTGGTCCTCATGATGGATTCGGTGACGAGATGGTGCATGGCCATGAGAGAAGTGGGGTTGGCGATCGGGGAGCCTCCGACGACCAGAGGATACACTCCTTCCGTTTTCGCAAACCTTCCGAGGCTGCTGGAGCGGGCCGGGAAGACCAAAAAGGGTTCCATCACCGGTTTCTACACGGTGCTTGTCGAGGGAGACGATATGGACGAGCCCGTGGCCGACGCCGTCAGGGGCATTCTCGACGGTCACATCGTTCTGTCCAGGGAGCTTGCCGAACAGGGGCATTATCCCGCCATCGACGTACTGGCGTCCGTTTCCAGGTTGATGCCGGACATAGTGTCGCCCGAGCAGATGGCGCTTGCCCAAAGGGTCCGGAGCATTCTGGCAACGTACAGGAAATCCGAGGATCTCATCAACATCGGAGCTTACGTCCGCGGTTCGAACCCCAAAATAGACGAAGCTTTGAAATATATCGACAGGATCAATGCTTTCCTCAGGCAGGGAATATACGAGTCTTATTCGATGGAAGAGGCTGTTTTAGACCTGAAAGCTATCTTCGAAACGGAAAATGTCGATTAGATCGATGGAGGACTTCATGAAGAGATTTTCGTTCAACCTCCAGAAAGTAGCTGACGTGCGGGAGCTCAGAAGGCGCATAGCCGAGGAAAAGCTGGGGCTGGCTCTGGGGGAGAAGGTGCGGGCGGAAGGTGAGCTTCGGCGCGCGATATCCGAGGAAGAGCGCGTCCGAAAGGAAATCGCCGGCATGACGCGGGGAATCGTGGATACGGTTCTCGTGACCTGTGCGTTTAGGTACCGAACCAGGGCCGAAGAAGAGCTTGGAAGATGCCGGGAACTGGTCAGACAAGCCGAAGCCAGGCTCGAGGCCGCCAGGGAGGAAGCCTTGAAGCGCATCACCGAGCACGAGGTCATGCTGAGACTGAGAAAACGCAGATTTGAGGCATATATGGACGCCTATTGGTGGGAGTACTCGAAAACCCTCGATGAAATCGGTCTTTTGGGACATGTCAGACGCGAGAGGTTCTCCCTCGCCGGGGAGGACCGCGCGAGTAGACATGAATCTTGGAAAGAAGGGAGGTGACGAAGACGAACGGATTAGCGATTACCGTTGCAGCCGGCCAGGGCCTGAAGGCGAAGCCCGACGCGTCCCTCCCCGGGTCGGGGGCGGACTTGGTGCCGGGCCGTCCCTCCGACGACCTTCCCGTTTCGTTTCAGGCGCTGGTGATGGCCCTTTTAGGGGTCAGACCGGCGGGTCCGGTGGCCCTGCCCGGTGCGGCCGCTGGTGCCGCGGAGAACCTCCCCGAGGAAGTTTTCGGAACGCTCGCTTCCTCTACTGGGGCGGTTTCCGGGGCAGCCGCTGACGGAAACCCGCCGGAGATAGCGCGCCTTCCCTGGCGTTCCCGGCCGGAAGAGGTTTTGCCCGGTTCGCCGGGGGAGTCTCGATCCTGGGAGCTCGCCCACTCAAAGACGGGGGTAGCTCGTTCCGAGGCCGCTAGACCGGGCTGTGGTTCTGTGGTTGATATACCACGGCCGGCGACCGTGTCCGAAGCTAAAACGGCTGGAGAGCTTTCGTGCGCGTCCGCCACTTCCGGTTCCGGGGCGTTGACGCCAGCGCGGTTGCTCGTTGCGGGCGATAGAACGGCGGGGAAAGCTCCGCTCGCCGCGGACAAGGTTGGTCTCCCGAACGTGGACGAGTCGGCAGGGTCGATCGGGCCGGAAGCACCTGTCCAAGGTTGGGCCGGAGCTGTCAGGATCAGGGAAATTCCCGTCGGCGGAAGTGGGTTTCCGGCCACAGGTGCTCTGGGCCAGGTACTCGAGTTGCGCGACGACCCCGGCCAGAAGGTTCCGGCTACCGCAATGTGCGACGCGGCGGATCCCGCCCAGGGCGTTCGAATTCCTGCCACAACGGAGGAGCGAGGGTACGCCAGTATTCCGGGGGCCACGCCGGTGGGCGATGAAAACGGAGCGAAGACCGGCGAAGGTGGAGAAGCTAAGCTCTCGGGGGAGAGGGAGAAGAGCCGTGGGACGCCGCAGGTGCTGGTGACGGAATCCGGCATCACCAGGACGGGGCCGGAATTTCCCGTGGATAAGGCTTCTGCCGTTCCCGCCAGAGTGGCGTCGGAGCCTTCTCTCAAGCATGCCGACAGCACCACATCGCCGCCATCCGGCGAAGGTGCCCGGCTGAAAGCCTTGGAGATGCAGATAGTCGAGCCCGAACTCGGAAAACTTACGGTGCTCCTGACCTCGAGGGGAAGCGACCTCAATGTCCGTTTCCTTTCCGCGGATGCCCGCGTCCGGGAGGTTCTTTGGGAAACCAGATACGAGCTTTACGACGCCATGTCGGGGAAGGGGCTCAACCTCACCGGATTCACGGTGGAGTCGGGATGGTGCTCCGCCGGGGGGGATCCGGCCAAGGGGCGGGACCGGGTCACAGGCAGTTCTCTCAGGGTATCCCGGCCGGCGGCACAAGCTGACCCGGCGGTTGTTCTACAAGCCCAGAGATGGGGACTGGTGGACTATCTCGTTTAGAGATCCGCCCGTTGGAGGCGGACGGAGAAGGGAGGAGGCGAAGGATGGTTAGTGCGACTGGCGCCCTGACGAACACGCCGGTGGGGACCATCTCTTCCCGCACGGTCCTCGACAGCTTGCAGGACCAGTTCATGACCCTGCTGCTGACCGAGCTCAGGTACCAGGATCCGATGGATCCCAT
Organism: Candidatus Fermentithermobacillaceae bacterium; assembly: GCA_014896535.1. Taxonomy (GTDB): domain Bacteria; phylum Bacillota; class Sulfobacillia; order Fermentithermobacillales; family DUSS01; genus DUSS01. The sequence goes on along the minus strand of JADBKE010000001.1, from coordinate 20,493 downwards.
GAAGGACCGGGAGCTCTTCACTCAGCTTGCCCAGTTTACTCAGGTGAAGGAGACGGTTTCTCTCAGGGAGACCGTGGACAAGGCGGTCGAACTCCTCACGGCCCAGGGGAGTGCTTCGCTATTGCTGGCGGCGTCGAACCTCCTTGGTTGCGAGTTCAAGGCGGTCTTGGCTGACGGCGAGTTCCGGGGAATCGTGGAAAGCGTCGGCCTGGAGAACGGGTCAGTTTACTTGGTGTCCGGGGGATCCAGGATTCCTCTGAATAAGGTCACTTGGATCGGGGGTAAGGCGGATGGCGGAACGAATTGACCCGGCTTTGCTAATCTCCCAGGCGTTGGAGCGGACGGCCTCTGTTCAAGTCCGCAAGCCGCAGCCCTCGTCTTCTGAGGCGGCGCCCGGTTCTTTCCGGAACGTCCTGGAGAAAACCCTGGAGACCGGTTCGCTGAAGTTCTCCAAGCACGCCGCGGAGAGGCTCGCCGGGGCCGAGCGGCAGATCCGGCCCGACCAAATCCAGGAGCTGGAAAGAGCGTGCGCCAAAGCCGAGGCCAAAGGCGCCAGGTCGACGCTGGTGCTAATGCCGGGCCTGGCGTTCGTGGTAGCTCCCCAGTCGAGGACCGTGATCACGGTCATTCCGGAGGAGCGCCTTAAGGAGAACGTGTTCACTTCCATAGACAGCGCGGTCATTGTGCAAAAATAGGGTTTCCGAATGAGCTGGACCCCTTTTCGGGGAGGCTCGAGCGCGTCTGACCGGCTGAGGACGCGCCGGAACCCGGACAACCAGAAAGGGGTGCAAAACGACCATGATGCGGTCGCTTTTCAGCGCGGTTTCTGGTCTCAGGAGTCACCAGACGCGCATGGATGTGATAGGCAACAACATCGCCAACGTAAACACCACGGCTTTTAAAGCGAGCCGGGTCACGTTCCAGGAGATATTCGCCCAGACCCTGAGGGGTGCCACGGCTCCTACGGCCGGTGCAACGGGCAGAGGCGGGTCGAATCCCCTTCAGGTCGGCTTGGGCGTGAACCTCGCTTCCATCGACACGATTCACACTCCAGGTAACCTCCAGCCCACGGGGAAGAGCACCGATCTCGCCATCGAAGGAAACGGATTCTTCGTCGTGAAGGATGGGGAACGCATCGTCTACACCCGAGCTGGTAACTTCGACAGGGACGCCTGGGGGACCCTGGTGGACTCGGAAGGAAGAAAGGTGCTGGGATGGGCTGCGGTGAACGGAGTCCTGCCGCCGGACAGAGGCGCGGGTAACCTCACTTCGATCACGATCAAGGTAGGCGAAATGATGCCGGCCTCCGCCACGACCACCGTGGTATGGTCCAAGAACCTCGACGCCGAAGCTCCAGCCGGGACTTCCAGGACCATCGCCGTTCCGGTGTACGACTCGCTGGGGAGGGTTCAGAATCTCCTCGTGACCTTCACGAAGACGGCCAACCCCAATGAATGGCAGTGGTCGTGCGACTGGGACCAGCCGCCCTCTCAGAACATCGGGTCCGGAACCATACAGTTTGACACCAGCGGGGCCGTCTCCGGCGGCGGTATTGCGACGCTCAATCCTTTCACTCCCCCCGGAGCTGCGACGATGACCCTCACCTTCGACTTCAACGGGTTGACCCAGGTTGCCGGCCCGACCACGGCTGAGCCCAGCGAGGTAGACGGCTCGAGCACGGGTACGCTCGAGTCTTTCGCTTTCGATACCAACGGCGTGATTTCCGGGTTCTACTCCAACGGGAGGTCCCGGATCTTGGGCCAGATCGCCCTGGCCGACTTCGACAACCCCGGAGGCCTTCAGAAAGTTGGGAAGAACCTGTTCGTCGAGTCGAACAACTCGGGCAAGGCTAAGATAGGCGCGCCGGACACCGGCGGACGGGGCAGGATAGCCCCCAGCGCCCTCGAGATGTCCAACGTGGACCTGGCCGAGGAGTTCACCCAGATGATCATCACCCAGAGGGGCTTCCAGGCCAACTCGAGGATCATCACGGTGTCCGACGAGATGCTCCAGGAGCTCGTGAATTTGAAGAGGTAGTCTTAGGGGTACGGTCCGGGCCGGCGGTCTGAGGTCCCCGGCCCGGACGAAAGACCGGAGAGAAGGTGGGCCAATTGGATAGAGCCACTGTAGCGGGGATACTGGCCGGTGTGATCCTTCTGGGGTGGGCGCTGCTGCAAGGCGGGAATCTGCGGGTTTTCTGGGATCCGCCTTCCGTCGCCATCACGGTGGGAGGCACGCTTGCCGCGACTCTGATGAGCTTTTCCCTTTCCACGTTCCTCGATGTGATGAAAGTGGCGAAGAACGCATTGGTCAGAAAACAAGCAGACGTCAAGGAGACCATCGCTACTCTGGTCTCTTTTGCCGAAAAAGCGAGGAGGGAGGGCCTCCTGGCCCTTGATGCCGAGGCGGACAGGCTGGAAGACCCGTTCATGCAAAAAGGTATCAGACTCGTGGTAGACGGCACCACCCAGGAGCTGGTCAAGAGCATCCTCGAGACGGAACTCGCCTTTCTCTCGTCCAGGCACAAGGTGGGGCAAAGATTGTTTGAAACGATGGGAGCCTTCGCCCCGGCCTTCGGAATGCTGGGGACGCTCATCGGTCTCATCCAGATGCTTACCGTGCTGGACAAGCCCGAACAAATCGGTCCAGGCATGGCAACCGCGCTCGTGACCACGTTCTACGGCTCGGTGCTGGCGAACCTGTGTTTTTTGCCCATTGCCAAGAAACTGAAACAGGCCAGTGAGGAAGAAGTCCTGATCAAAGAAATCATAATTGAAGGTGTCCTTTCCATCCAGGCCGGAGATAACCCCAGGATCGTTCAGGAGAAACTCATGTCTTTCGTGTCGCCCAGAAAACGTGGCGAACTCCAGGAGATTCGGAGAAGCCCTTCGGGCATGGGGGAGGTGATGGGCGGTGAGCCGGCACCTCAGGGTAGAAAATAATGATGAAGAGGAAAACCTGCAACCCTGGCTCGTTACCTACGCGGACATGACGACGCTTCTCCTGTGCTTCTTCGTGCTTCTGTTCGCCATGTCGGTTCTGAATGCCCAGAAGTTCCAGATGGCGCTCGGATCTTTGCAGGGCGCTCTGGGCATAATGCCCGGCGCCGTGGTACCCGCACCCGGGGAACCCGCAGGGGCCCTCGATATTCAAGACCTCCAGCAGCGCATCATGGAGATGGAAATGAGACAAATGGAGGTGGATCTGGGGCGCTTTCAGAAGGAGTTAGAAAAATCGGGAGTGGGTAACAAGGTCACTCTCGCAATGGATGAGCGCGGCATCATAATCAGGTTTGCCGACACGGTGCTGTTTGACTTGGGCAAGGCGGACCTGAGGCCGGACGCCAGGCAAATTCTGGACGAGGTAGCTCAACTGTTGAGGACCACCTCTAACCCCGTTCGCGTGGAAGGTCACACCTGCAATTTACCCATCCATACCCCGCAGTTCGCATCCAACTGGGAACTTTCCACCGCCCGAGCCACGACGGTGGTGAGATACTTCATCGAAAAGCACGGAATTTCGCCGGAGCGGCTGGAGGCGGTCGGGTACGGGGAATATCGCCCGATCGCCCCGAACGATACGGAAGAGGGAAGGCGTCTGAACAGGCGGGTGGACGTGGTGCTCTTGAGGCCGTCGCTGGCAGGTCAGGTGCCAAAAGCGAAGACCGGGAAGTAGACGACGGGAGGTAAGAGATGATGAAAGGTCAGGGTTTGTTGGTGGCGGTCGTGCTGCTGGCTCTGGCGGTTGCTGGGTATGCCGTTGCTTCCAGGGTGTACGGATTTCCCTTTCTAGGACTGCCGGCCCCGCGCAGTCCGGAACCAGTTCCCGGGATGTACAACTTGGGCCTGATGGTAACGAACCTCAAAGACCCCGGCAGATTCATAAGGGTGCAAATTGAACTTGAGCTTTACGACGGTAGCAAAGCCAACCTGGTCTCGCAGAGAGCTGCTGAGATAAAGACGGACATTTATGCGCTTCTGAGGGCTAAGACCTACGACGAACTGGTAGGCGAAGACGGTCTCAGGAATCTCCAGGCCGACCTCGTTGAACGGCTTAATAAAAAGCTTGCCGGACTTGTAAAGAATGTATATTTTTCGGAATTTCTCATTCAGTGACCAGGAGGAGGCCCGGGTAGGTCCGACGTGAAGGGAGGGCTCCCTGCGGGTCCTGGCAGAACGGGGTGGGCCTTGGACGGAAGGCGGCAAGACCGGGCAAACACAGGGGGAAACCCGGTAGAACAGGGGGGATAGTGTGAGCGCTCTATCGCAGAAAGAGATCGAAGAGCTCATAAAGAGCCTGATGCCCAAACCCGAGGCAGCCGGGGGTGCCTACGTAGCCAAGCCCAGGTTGCGGGTGTACGACTTCAGGCGGCCCGACAAGTTTTCCCGCGACCATCTTCGGGGGATGCAGCTCATATACGACAACTTTTCCCGCCAGCTTACGGCTTTCTTGTCCACCTTTTTCCGCAAAGCTGTGCACACCACCGTGAGTCTGGTGGACCAGATCACATACGGGGAGTTTTCATCCGGGCTTTCCGACCCTTGCTGTGTGGTCGCCGCGCAGTGGAAGCCTCTCCCTTCCACCGTGCTCATGAGCATGGGTCCGGAAATGGCCATAGCCATGGTGGACAGGCTCCTGGGTGGAGAAGGAAAGCTCGGAATCAGGGCCAGACAGCTCACCGACATCGAAATGACTATCTTTCGAAAAGTCGCCGGTGCCATGTTCGACCTCTTCGCGCAGGTCGTCGAGGACCTCGGCATCGGAAAGTACTCCATAAGCGTATCGGCCATCGAAACCAACCCCCTCTTCATACAGCAGGCGATGGCCCCCAACGAGATAGTTCTGTCCGTGTCCGTCCAATTGAGCTTCGGGGGAGAGAGCGGAACGCTGGAGTTCGTGACGCCTTATGTGACGCTGGAACCCATCCTGCCCAAGATTTCGCAGCGGCAATGGTTCGCCAGATACCAGACGGAGGAGTTGTCCGGTGATTCCGGCCAGGCGCTCGAAGCTTTCAAGGACGTAGAGATCCCCCTTTCTATACGGCTTGGGGAGGCCCTCCTGACGGTGAAGGAAGTGCTGTCGCTAGAACCTGGAGACGTTATCGAACTTGACACCGTTCCGGGTAAAGAAGCTGTCGTTTACATCCTGGGAGAGCCAAGGTTCAGAGCAAAGGTGGGACGGGTCAAAAATCACCTTGCGGTGAAAATCGTGGAGCGAATAGGCGCGCCAAAGGAGGTGGGTGACCATGATGGAAAGAGGTAACTCAGAAGGGAACGAGAAGCTGAAGCCCGCTGACGAGTCCGGAATTGTCGCTAAACCCGAGACCGGTCTCGGCGAAACGGATAATGAGGTGCTGGAAGAGCAGAGCGAGGCGCTCGCTTCCCGGCCGGAGGAGGTTTCCGGAAGACGAGACGCGCCCGTTCCTGAACAGCCGGACCTTCCTTCTTCGGTGTACGAAGAGGCGGACAAGCTGATATCCAGCCTGCTGTCGGGGGGAAATGACCCCGGAGACCCCGGTAGAACTTCCGAGGCCAATAAACCCAGGGAAGAATCGGCCGGACCGGTGATTCGACCCGCAGTATTTGAGGAGTTCACCCCTGAGCCTGGCGCCTCTCAAACTACCATCGGAGGGCTGGACCTCCTGTTGGACGTGCCCCTCTCCGTCACGGTGGAGCTGGGAAAGGCCCGGTGTTACGTGAGAGACATCCTGAACCTGACCGTCGGGTCCGTCATCGAACTCGAGAAACTCGCCGGGGACCCGGTGGACGTCTTGGTTAACGGAAAGCTGATTGCAAAGGGGGAGGTAGTTGTCCTCGACGAGAACTTCGGCGTGAGAATTCAGGAAATAGTTTCGGGCACTGCAAAGCCAAGAAAAGAACGCAGCCGGTAACCGGCAAGAAATTGACTTGACATCCGGAGACGAGCTGACAAAGGGGGGACCCGCCGGAGACGGCGGTTAGAGATGAGCTCGTATTCCATGACCTTAGAGTGGATCAAAATCCTCATTTTCTTGGCGATTCTTTCCGCTGCAGCATACGTGACGGTGCGGCTCTCGGGACGCTCGAGACCCCGGACAAGAGGTGCTAAAGAACTCGCCATCCTCGAAACGCTCAGCCTGGGCGGTACGAGGTTCCTCTGCCTGGTCAGATTCGGTCAAATACGCCTTTTGCTCGGGGTTACGGATCACTCGATCACGTGTCTTGGCCGTTGCTCAGACGAAGCGTGTGAAGCGGACGGGAATGCTGTGGAAGAACCTGCTTCTGGGAACCCGGAACAAGAGACTTCCCCGGGCGGTTCGGATGTGCAAAGCGACAGGGGCGTTCCCGGTGCGTCCTTTTTCGACACCCTCCGCAGGGAACTTGGGTCTTCCTGGAGGCGACTCAAGGGAAAAGGAACTTTATTTCTTGCCTCTGCGGTGATCCTCCTGGTTACAACCTTTCCCCGCAGCGGTGCGTGCCAGCCCGGCGGGGCTCCTCCGCTTCCCATTCCCAACATTGAGATAAGGATCGGGGGAGAAGGAGGGGGCGGCGGTCTCCTGTCGGCTCTGGGCATTCTTGCCGTTCTGACTGTACTTTCGCTGGCGCCCGCTATCCTGATACTCACCACTTCGTTTACCAGGATAATCGTGGTGTTCTCTTTCCTCAGGGCAGGGTTGGGAACCCAGCAGACCCCGGCGAATCAAATACTCATCGGACTTGCCCTCCTCATGACTTTTTTGATCATGGCTCCCGTGTGGAATCAGGTGAACCAAGTGGCCATTCAGCCTTACGTTCGCGGCGAGATCGACGCAACGGAGGCGTGGCACCGGGGCGTGGTGCCCGTCCGGGATTTCATGTTGAGGCAGACGAGGCAGAAGGATCTGGCGCTGTTCCTGGAGATGCAGGGAGGAAATCCTCCGGCAGGACCCGAGGACCTGTCCATATTCGTGGTCGCCCCCGCATTTGTCATCTCCGAACTGAAAACCGCCTTCGAAATAGGGTTTATGCTGTTTCTTCCGTTCCTCGTGATCGACATGATAGTGGCTTCTACCCTGATGTCCATGGGGATGCTCATGCTCCCTCCGGTCTTGATCTCGTTGCCATTTAAGATTCTCCTGTTCGTGCTCGTCGATGGTTGGGGGCTTCTGGCCCAATCGCTCATGAAAAGTTTCAAGTAGAGTTGGAGGTATGACGTTATGGCCGTGGAAGAATTGCTGAAACTCGGGCGGGAAGCTCTCTTCCTAACCTTGCTGGTGTCGGCTCCCATGCTTTCCGTATCGGTACTGGTGGGGCTCGTCATCTCCTTCTTGCAAGCCACAACGCAGATACACGAGCAGACCTTGACTTTTGTCCCCAAGATCGTAGCCGTCCTCATTGCCATCCTCGTCTTCGGAGGGTGGATGTTGCGGATGGTTGTGGAATTTGCGGCCAGAGTGTTCGCCAGGATTCCGGGGATAGGATGAAGGTCTGCGGGAGGAGGGCCGCCGGAAGGGGGGACGCCCGGACGTGGAGTCGTACATAGCCCTGGTTATGCCGTTTCTGTGGATCGCCCTGAGGACGGGCGGTGTTCTGGTTACCGCGCCCGTCCTAGGCACCAGGTATGTGCCGTGGACCATCAAGGTGACGGTGAGCCTTGTGACGGCGTTCTTCTTGTGGAACGTGGTTCCCAGGGCTCCGGTTCCCGAAGGTCTCCCCGGACTTGCGGTGGCCGCTTTTGGTGAAGTGTTGTTTGGCATCGTGATCGGATTCATGGGCACCCTTGTGCTGGCGGCCATTGAGATGGCGGGGCACATTGCCGACGTGGAGATCGGATTCGGCATTGCCAACGTGGTAGACCCCCACTACGGTCAGCCCGCGCCCCTGCTGGGGACGCTGCAATACCTTCTCGTCCTCCTCGTTTTTCTCGAACTCGATGGTCACCACCTGTTCTTGAGGGCGCTCCGGCGGTCCTTCGAGCTGATTCCGGCCGGCGGGGCTTTCGTTCCCGTGGAATGGGCTCACGCAGCGCTCGCGGGCGCCCGGGAGATGCTGTGGATCGCTCTGGGGTTGTCGGCCCCGGTGTGGGTCTCCATGTTGGTGACGGATGTCGCCTTGGGCGTCATTTCTCACGGGGTTCCCCAGATGAACGTGTTTGTGGTGGGAGTACCCATAAAGATCCTCATAGGGCTGGGAATCCTGGCCGTATCCGTGGCTTTCTACGGGGCCTTCGGCCAGCAGGTCGTCCTGGAAATGTCCAGGCTCCTAGACCTGCTCCTGGGGGTGTTCGCCCGGTGACCGCCGCCGACCTGCTGTACGTCAATCTTCAAGTTTTCGCCGAGGAAAAGCGAGAGCCGCCGACGCAAAGGCGTCGACAGCAGGCGAGGGAAAGGGGTCAGATTCCGTCCAGCCAGGAACTGACGAAAGCCGTGGCTCTTCTTGCCGGGGTGGTCTCTCTTGTGTTTGCCGGAGGGCCGATATCGAGGTACGTGGCGGCGAAGACGAGTTCCTTCTTTTCCATGGATGTGCCGGCCGAACCCGGGGTCTCGTGGGCGCTGTGGTGCCTGCGGGAAACTTTCGTAACGGCTTTCGTCGCAACGGTGCCTGTGGCCCTGGCCGCCCTCGTGACGGGGACTCTGGTGGCGGCGGTGCAGGTCGGGGTCAACTTCCGTTTATCCCTCGTGATGCCTGACCTCGAAAGGATAGATCCGCTGGCCGGAATCAGGAGGCTCTTTTCCAGGCGAGGGCTGGAGGCTTCTCTGCGCTCTGTGGTGAAAGTCGCGCTGGTATCGTTTTGTGCTTGGAAAGTCTTGTCAGGCCTCTGGGGCCAGCTCGGGGCGCTGGTTGTTCGGGACGTCCGGGATTCGGTGATGTTGGCTGTAGATGCGGTAAAGGACGTCCTGCTAACCTGTTCGGCGTTGCTGGTTCTGGTGGGCGCGTTTGACTTCGCATATCAGTGGTGGGAAAACGAGCGGAGCCTCATGATGACTCCGAGGGAGCTGAGAGAGGAACTCAAGGAAACTGAAGGGAAACCGGAAGTCAAATCGGCCATCCGGGCCAGGCAGCGCGCCATAGCCCGGCGGCGCATGATGAAGAGAGTGCCGGAGGCCGATGTGGTCGTGACCAACCCGACTCACTATGCGGTGGCCCTGAAATACGATGAGAAGACCATGAGGGCGCCGGAGATCGTGGCCAAAGGGCTTGATCATCTGGCCCTGCGTATACGCGACCTGGCACTGAAGTCAGGAGTGGAAGTCGTGGAGAATCCTCCCCTTGCTCAGGCGCTCTACCGGGCCGCCGACGTCGGAGAAGAGGTTCCACCCGAGCTCTACCAGGCCGTCGCCGAGGTCCTGGCGTACGTATACAGGAAGCGTGGCCGGAAGCTGGCATAGTGTGCCAGGCTTTCGCGACACGGGGAGGGACTGGAGTTGAAGAGACTGGAAGGGGTTACATCCATCCTCATAGTGCTCGTCGTGGCCATCATGGTGATCCCCTTGCCCTGGTATGTCCTGGACCTCCTCCTGGCCCTGAACTTCAGCCTTTCCATCGCGATCTTGCTTCTCACCATGTACATCAAGGAGCCCCTGGATTTCTCGGTATTCCCGTCGCTACTCCTGGTGATGACCCTGTACAGGCTGGCCCTGAATGTGTCATCTACCCGTTTGATACTGCTGAAGGCCCACGCGGGGCGCATCATCGAAGCTTTTGGTCGCTTCGTGGTGGGAGGCAATGAGGTTGTAGGAATAGTCGTGTTCCTCATTCTCGTAATCATCCAGTTCGTGGTCATAACGAAGGGCGCCGAACGGGTAGCCGAAGTCGCCGCCAGGTTTACTTTGGACGGCATGCCCGGCAAGCAAATGTCCATAGATGCGGACCTCAACGCCGGGGTGATCACGGAAGAGGAGGCCAGGCGGAGAAGGGACGAGGTTCAGAGGGAAGCTGACTTTTACGGCGCTATGGACGGCGCAGTCAAGTTCGTCAAAGGAGACGCCGTGGCCGGGCTCATCATCACGGTGATAAACCTGGTGGGAGGATTCGCCGTCGGCGTCCTCCAGCACGGCCTGACCGTGCAAGAGGCCTGGCATCGGTTCGCTCTCCTGACGGTGGGAGACGGTCTCGTGGCGCAACTGCCGGCCCTGGTGACCTCCGTCGCCACCGGAATAATCGTGACCAGAAGCGCCTCTCAGGAGAACCTGGGCGTCGACGTGACTAGGCAAATCACATCGGACCCCCGCGCTCTGAGGATAACCGGGTTCGCGTTGATCGGATTAGCCCTCGTGCCGGGCTTGCCCACCGTTCCTCTCCTGTGCCTCGGCGGTGTGTGGCTCCTCTTATCGTCTTCGGTGGAACGAGCCAAGATGAGGCAGGAGGCTACCCTCAGGGAAGCGGAGTCCCAGAGGAAGCTCGAGGAAACCAAGAGTCCCGAAGCGGCCAGGGCCCTCATAAAGGTCGATCCCCTTGAGATAGAGTTCGGCATAGGGCTCCTCCCCTTGGCCGACCCCTCCCAGGGCGGCGACCTGATGGACAGGATCGTTATGGTAAGGAGACAGATCGCATCGGAACTCGGTATCCTGATACCCATGGTCAGGGTGAGGGATAATTTCGGTGAGCTCGGACCCAACACTTACGTGATCAACTTGCGGGGCGCCGAAGTCGCCAGGGGTGAGGTTTATGCGGACAGACTCATGGCGATGGCTTTCGGAACAGCCCAAGATGAGATACCGGGTATAAAAGGTCAGGACCCCACGTTTGGGTTACCCGCCGTGTGGATTCCCAGGGACGCCAGGGAGGAAGCGGAGCTCAAAGGGTATACGGTCATAGAGCCCTCCGCCGTAATCGCGACGCACTTCAGCGAAACCATGAAAAGACATGCCGCAGACCTCCTGACCCGGCAGGAGACTCAACGGCTTCTCGATCTCGTGAAGACAGAAGACGCGGTAGCCGTGGATGAATTGGTTCCAAACCTGTTGAGCGTGGGGGAAGTGCAAAGAGTTCTTCAGAATCTTTTGAGGGAAGGAATACCCATAAAGGACCTAGTATCCATAGTCGAGACCATGGGAGATGCGGCCAGGGTTTCGCGGGATGTGGAATACGTGACCGCGAAGGTGAGGCAAGGACTGTCCAGGCTCATCACCCGCAAATGGCTTTCGGGCCGCGACCCGTATCCGGTAGCTACGATCGACCCGGACCTGGAGAAGGAAATCCTGGAGGCGACCAGGAGGGTCGACGGTAGTTCCTACGTGGCCCTGCCTCCGGAGAGATTGACGGCGATCATGAAGGCGATGGTGGAGGCCGGAAGGGAACTCCAGACGAGGGTTTCAAGACCGGTGTTCCTGAGTTCGTCGGCGGTGAGGAGTCAGGTTTATCAGATCGCATCAAGGGTGGTCCCGGACGTGGTGTGCCTGGCTTATGAGGAGCTCGACCAGTCGGCGCGCATAGAGGGAGTGAAGGTGGTAAGGGTTGAAACGTGAGGGGCAGGAGAAGCGCAGAGACTTCCGGTTCAACCTCCTCGTGCCCGTAAGGGTCGTACACCTGGAGAAAGGGTGTAAAGTAGAGGGGCACACCGATAACCTCTCGGCCGGCGGGTGCCTCATGGTTGTCGTCCGGGGTGATCCGGCTCCGTTCGAGGTAGGTTCCATGTGTGAGGTCGATCTGGGACTGCCCGATGGAAAAGTATTCCTGGTGAGCAAGGTGGTAAGGAAAGCTTCCGGTCAGGATGGAAGGGAATGCCTTGCCCTCCACTTCGTTTCGGTCGCGAGAAAGGATCAGGACAGGATCGCCCGATTCGTATTGCAGGCCGAAGTTCAAACGAAGCGTTCGGGATGCGGAGAGGAGACGGAACCGGGTGGCGGAGGTTTCCAGAAGTGACCAGGATCTCTGGCGCGCCTATAAGCTGAACGGAGACAAGCGCGCCAGGGATGAACTGATCGTCAGATACGCCCCGCTGGTCAAGTACGTGGCCGGCAGGATGGCGATCCACCTTGCCCGACGCGTTGAGGAGGACGATCTCGTCGGCTACGGAGCTTGTGGCCTCATCGATGCCATAGAGCGGTTCGACCCGTGGAGGGGCGTCCGCTTCGAAACTTACGCAATAGCCCGGATAAGAGGCGCCATGATAGACGGGCTGAGAGCCATGGATTGGGTTCCCGCTTCGCTCAGACACCAATCCAAACTGGTGGAGAAAGCCATGAGGGATTTGGAAAACAGGCTCGGGAGAAGCGCCACGGACGAAGAGATAGCAGCCGAGCTCGGGTGGACGATGGACGAGTTTTACTCGAAGATTAACGCCCTCGCAGGAAGTTCTGTCCTTTCCATGGAAGACATCTGGGCGAGCGCCGATGAGCCAACCGGGCCCGGGACGCCGGATGTGAGGGACGAAAAAGCGGCCAATCCCTTGGATGAGGCGGAGTGGGCGTCGAAAAAGGAGGAGCTCGCCCGGGCCATACAAAACCTGCCGGAACGGGAGAGGATTGTCGTCACGCTTTACTATTACGAGGGTTTGACCGTGAAGGAAATCGCTCAGGTCCTCGGGGTTTCTCCTTCCAGGATTTCGCAGATACATACCAAGGCTATCATGCGCCTCAGAGCGCACCTCGCGTCGGGTTAGCACCGGGGGGTCTTTGGATTGAGCCAGGAGCGGCGAGTAGTGTTCGTCCCGGGTTTCGCAGGAGCTTCCCTCGGGAAGCCTCCTGACACCTACAAAGTCGGTCCCGGTTTCAAGGATGCGTGGTCAGGTCTTCTGGCCAGGGGGTTCTGCAGCCCCGGTTCGGTCTTGGGTTTCCTGCGGGAGACAGACGAACCCCACAGGCCCGCGCTGGCGGGTATCGGTGAAAATGTGGAGATGTCCGAGGACAGGTCAAAGATTCTGGCCCGGACTGCCGGTGTGCCCTACGTGGAGAACGGGATCCCCGGCGTCCTCAGGCGCGTCGTCATAGATGGGGACGTAGGTGTGGAAACCGGGGAGATAAACTTCCCCGGGGACGTCGTGATCACAGGGAACATTTCCCGAGGCTACCGGGTTTCGGCGTGGGGAACGGTCAAAGTTGAAGGCACCTGTGCGGGAGCGGTTTCGTGCACCGAAGACCTCGTAGTTAAGGGTGGCATAAACTGCCCGGGAACCCCCATAGAGGCCGGAAGGGACGTAATAGCTAAGTTCATCGAGAACTCGGTTGTTTGGTCGCGGAGAAACGTCATAGTGAGCCAGGCCATCCTCCACAGCCGGGTGGAGGCAGAAGGGGAGATAATCATCACGCAACCGGGCGGACGGCTGGTGGGAGGTCTGTCCAGGGCAGGCGTTGGGGTGATCGTACCCGTTCTCGGCGCGCCGATAGGCGCTAAAACCGTTGTGGAGCTTGGCGTGAGCCCCAGGGAACGCCGGATCTACGATTCGGCGGAGCGGGACTTGAAAGCTGTGGAGAAAGAGATCGATGAAGTCACGAGAATGATGAGCCCCAAAGCTAAGGGCGGGTCCGTGGATACGCTGAGGCTAAAGCGTTACCTGGCAAGGCTCGATGAAAAGAGAAAGGGTCTGTTGCAGAGGATCGCGGCGATGAAGGAAGAGTTCAAGGCCGGCAAGGGTTTTCTTTCGGCAGATCTGGTTCTGCCGGGAGCTGTTGTGGTGATGGGGACCGAGCCGATCGAGTTCCACGAGGAGACCCGCTTTGTGAGGATGGGGGTGGCGCCTTCTGAAACCCATTGACGCACTGACTCCGTTGCCGAGATCGGCGGATATCGCCCGCGTGGTTGAGGTGCAGGGAAGGGCCCAGGAGTTGCAGGGCCAGGTGGTATCGCAGGCGTTCTCCAGCGAGATGGCTCAGAAAATGGAGCACGTTCCCGATACCCCGAAAACCGTCGGGTCTCGAATCGAGGGAGACAGCGGCGGAACGGGGGAAGCCTACGCCGGGGAAAGAAGGGGCAGGAGCCGGAAAAGGATTTCAGAAAAACCGGAAGAGAAATCCGAGCACCCGTATAAAGGGAAGATGCTGGACATCAGAGGTTCCTAGGGATATACTACCTGGGGCTGAAAAGCCCACAAATACTCACGCCGCTGGACGTTTCCGGAGGTGCCCTTCGGGGAACCGGAGGCGGATGATGGCGGCGGCGGCAAAACCACAGGAGGTGTTGGATTTTTGTCTATCGTTTCCATGAAGCAGCTCTTGGAAGCCGGAGTACACTTCGGACACCAGACCCGCCGCTGGAACCCCAAGATGAAGCCGTACATCTTCATCGAGAGAAACGGAATCTACATCATAGACCTGCAGAAGACCGTGGAAGCCATTGAAGAAGCGTACGATTTCGTTCGGAACGTAGCTCTCAACGGTGGTCGAATCATATTCGTGGGGACAAAGAAACAAGCTCAGGAAGCGGTGGAGGAAGAGGCCAAGAGGTGCGGGGAGTTTTACGTAAACCAGCGGTGGCTTGGCGGGACCCTCACTAACTTCGTGACCATCAAGAAAAGAATAGAGCGGCTTCAGGAGCTCGAAGAATGGGAGCAGACCGGCTATATCGAGCGGTTGCCCAAGAAGGAGATCAATAAACTCAGACGGGAGAAGGAAAAGCTCGAGAAGTATTTCGGTGGCATAAAAGGGATGACCGAGCTTCCGAGCGCATTATTCATCGTAGATCCCAGAAAAGAGAGGATCGCTGCGCTGGAAGGAAAGCGCTTGGGAATTCCTGTCATAGGGATCGTCGATACTAACTGCGACCCTGATGACGTGGACATCGTCATTCCGGGAAACGACGATGCCATCCGGTCGGTTAAGCTCATAACTTCGAAGATGGCCGATGCGGTTCTCGAAGGCAAGCAGGGAGTCCAGGTAGTCGAGGAGGCGTAGAAAGCATGGCCGAAATAACGCCAGCGATGATAAAGGAGCTCAGGACACGGACGGGTTCGGGAGTGATGGATTGCAAAAAAGCCCTGGAAGAAACAGGGGGAGACATGGATAAAGCTGTGGAGTACCTCCGCAAGAAGGGGCTGGCTACTGCCGAAAAGAAGGCAGGACGCCCGGCAGAAGAGGGAGTGGTCGAGTCGTACATTCATCACAACCGCCGTGTGGGTGTCCTGGTAGAACTGAACTGTGAAACGGACTTCGTAGCCAGGACCGACCAGTTCCTGGAGCTGGCAAAGGATATCGCGATGCACATCGCGTGGGCTAATCCGCGGTACATCTCCAGGGACGAGGTTCCCGAGGACGTCCTCGAACGGGAGCGGGCGATCGAGAGGGAGCGCGCTCTGCAAGAAGGGAAGCCCGCAAACATAGTGGACAAGATCGTCGAGGGAAGGCTTGCCAAGTTCTTCTCCGCTGTGTGTCTTCTGGACCAGCCTTTCATTAAGGATGATTCCAGAAAGGTATCGGAAGTCATTGCGGAGAAGATAGCCCTATTAGGAGAAAACATCGTCGTTAAGAGGTTCTGCAGGTTCGAACTGGGTGAGTAGAGGGATTGACGGCGATGGAAGAGAGGAAACCGAAGTACCGCAGGATAGTACTGAAGATATCCGGAGAAGCCCTGGCGGGACCGTCGGGGTTTGGCATCGATTTTAACGTACTCGACAGCATAGCCAGGCAAGTAAAGGACGTTCACGATAAGAAAGTCCAGGTTTCCATGGTTGTCGGAGGCGGGAACTTCTGGCGTGGAGCGAAAGGCGAAGCTTACGGGATGGACCGGGCCGTCTCCGACTACATGGGGATGCTGGCCACGGTTATCAACTGCATGGCTCTTCAAGAAAGGCTGGAAAAGCTCGGCCTTGAGACCAGATTGATGACCTCCATCGAGATGAGGGAGGTTGCCGAGCCGTACATCCGGCGCAAAGCTATCCATCACCTGGATATGGGCCGGGTGGTCATCTTTGGCGCCGGTTCCGGCAACCCGTACTTTTCGACCGATACTACCGCTGCATTGAGGGCAGCGGAAATAGGCGCTGACATCATCCTCATGGCTAAACGGGGAACGGACGGGGTGTACGACTCGGACCCCAACGTCAACCCGGATGCGAGGAGATTCACCAGGCTCGATTACATGGATTTGATTCAGAAACAGCTCAAAGTTATGGACGCTACGGCCACTACGCTTTGCATGGATAATCGCATACCCATGATCGTGTTCGATATCGACATCTACGGGAACATCGAACGCGCGGTCATGGGAGAGGAGATCGGCACATACGTCGGGAGGGATTAGCCATGGACGAAGCCGGCGTTATGCGGCGAGCCGAGGAGCGCATGAAGAAAATCATCGAGACCCTCAAGAAGGACTTTGCAGGCGTGAGAGCCGGACGCGCCAGCCCGGCTTTGCTTGAGAAGGTGATGGTGGATTACTACGGAATCCCCACTCCCCTGAACCAGGTGGCTACCATCGGCGTGGCGCCGCCCAGGACGCTCGTGGTTCAACCGTGGGACAAGAAGATGCTGGGCGCCATCGAAAA
The DNA here is from genome assembly GCA_014896535.1 of Candidatus Fermentithermobacillaceae bacterium. GTDB lineage: Bacteria > Bacillota > Sulfobacillia > Fermentithermobacillales > DUSS01 > DUSS01. The sequence continues at coordinate 4,116 of JADBKE010000001.1, read as the reverse complement.
AGCCATCTTGAAGGCGGACCTGGGGGCACCGCCCGTTTCCGACGGGAACGTCGTACGCGTGACCATTCCGGCACCCTCCGGCGAGAGGCGGCAGGAGATCGTCAAGCAGCTTAGGAAAATGGCGGAGACGCAAAGGGTCGCCGTACGAAACATACGCAGGGAGATCAACGACGAGATCAAGAAGAGCGAGAAGGACGGCGAAATATCCGAGGACGAATCCAAGCGGGCTCAGGATAAAGTCCAAAAGCTGACGGATAAGTATATAGAGCTCATCGACGAGATGCTCGAGGCCAAAGAGAAAGAGGTCATGGAAGTGTGACGGAAGGGTCGATTGACTCCCGAAACTTACCCGAGGGCGAGGAACGTGTCTGGCTGGAGCGGGCTCGGGCGGGGAGCGTTCCCCGCCATATCGGCTTTATAATGGACGGAAATGGGCGCTGGGCCCAAAGACGGGGGCTTCCGCGCACCGAGGGGCACCGGGCAGGCGTGGAGAGCTTGCGGGCCCTGATCCCGGCGCTGATCGATCTCGGTGTGCCTTACGCTACTTTCTACGCTTTTTCCACGGAAAACTGGAAACGCCCCTCCGAAGAGGTGCATTTCCTGTTCGACCTGCTTGTCCAGTACGCTAAGGAGGACCGGAGGGAACTGACGGAACGAGGGGTTAAGCTTCGAGCTATAGGTCAGGTGGATGAGTTGCCCGGGGCGGTCAGAGCGGCCATCCGGGAACTGGAAACGCAGACGTCTTCCGGCACAAACCTTACCGTCAACGTGGCTCTGAACTATGGGGGTCGCCAGGAGATCCTGAGAGCAGCCAAGGATATAGCCAAATCCTTCGCCGCTGGCCAAATCGACCTGGACAAGTTGTCCGAAGCCGAGTTCGCAGCGCGTCTTTACACCGCGGGGCAACCCGATCCGGATCTCATCATCAGGACGTCGGGCGAGATGCGGCTTTCCAACTTTCTGCTGTGGCAAGGGGCCTACTCCGAACTTTACTTCACCGAAGTCCTCTGGCCGGACTTTCGTCCGGTTCACCTTTACAAGGCGGTTGTGGATTACGCCGGGCGGCGCCGGCGGTTTGGCGGGGTCACAGCCTGACCGGCCGGACAGGACCGGGTATTCATACGGGGGGAGCGGGGCCGTGCTGAGGGAACGAGTGTTGTCCGCGGTTGTGTTCGTTCCCGTAGTGGTTGCCGCCTTTTATTTGGGCGGAGCGGCGTTCTATTTTCTTCTGGCTACGCTTGCGTTTCTCGGCGGGCTGGAATACCGGGAGATGCTGAGAAAAAAAGATGTGGAGATACATGTGGCATTTCCGTTCCTCGCGGCCATCGTGGCCGCGTCAAGTAGTGCCCGGCCGTGGGCTATCACCGTGGCCCTGGTGGGGGCAGCCATGATCCTTCTGGTTCTGGGGCTGTGGCGCGGCGGTTTCGCTTCGGCCGTAGGAGGGCTCGCCGGGCTGGTGTACCTAGGAGCATTTGCTGCGCTTCTGGGTGTTCTTCGGGGGGCGTCCGGAGGCCGGGAGTGGGCCTTTCTGGTTCTGGGGGCCACGTGGGCCACGGATGTCGTCGCTTATTTCGTGGGGTCGCTTGCAGGCAGGCGCCGAATAGCTCCGGGGATAAGTCCGGGTAAGACCTGGGAAGGCGCGATATCGGGAGTGATAGCCGCCTCCCTGGCGGCGTATGGTTTATCGCGGTTTTGGAAGATGGATCCGGTATTCGCCCTCATGGCCGGGGCGCTGCTGGGAGTCGCGGCGGAGCTCGGCGACCTGGTGGAGTCAGCTCTCAAGCGCTTTGCCGGGGTTAAGGATTCGGGTAAGATCATCCCCGGTCACGGAGGTGTCTTGGATAGGTTTGACAGTCTCTTGTTCAGCGGCGCGACGGGTTTATTCTTGCACTTGCTTTACCGTATCCTCATCCTGGGACGGATTCCGTGACCCAGCGTAGATCGGTCTAGGGGTGTTCCCGTTGAGCACGCGCACGATCTCCCACATGGTACTGCTGTTTCTAGTCATATACCTTTTCTTGCGCTTCGTCCTCCCTTATGTGATGCCCTTTGCGTTGGGTGTCTTTCTCGCATTTCTCCTCGAGCCGATAGTTTCGTTCTTCGTTTTCCGCTTGCGGCTCAAACGCTCCTGGAGCGCGCTCCTCACCATCATCGCGGTTCTGGTGGTTTTCTCCTACCTGGTTTCCCTGGGTCTTACGAGGCTGTTTGGTGAAATAGCCGACCTTTATCAATATTTTCCCCAGTACTATGCGTACATCCAGGAGCTCGCCGAGCGCGTTTTGAGCTACGCTGGAGAAGTGTCAGGACGGCTTCCCCGACCTCTGCAGGCCATACTTCAAGACCAGTGGAACCGCGTTTACGAGGTTCTGGCGAAGGCGGTGAGCGGCGCCGGCGTGGTAATCAAAGCTCTCCCCGGGATGACGGTTTCCGCCATTTTCACGCTTCTCAGCACCTATTTCATCATCCGCGACCGGGCTCACATCAGCCGGTTTTTGCGTGACCTGGTCCCGGCAGGTCTCTTTGAAACCGTGAAGAACGTCGAACTGGACATCTTGCGAGGAGTCGCCGGCTTCGTAAGAGTCCAGACGGTTCTGATACTCCTCAGCGTGCTCGTGAACGTGGCGGGACTCAGCCTCCTGGGGGCGAGATATGCCGTGGTCCTCGGTATACTCATTGCCCTCCTCGACTTGCTTCCCGTCGTCGGTCCCGGGGTTGTGTACGTGCCGTGGGTGGTGTATGAGTTTACCTGGGGGAGCCCCGCCAGGGCCGTCGGCCTTCTGGGCCTGTACGGCGGCGTTTCGGTGTTCAGGCAAATCGCCCAGACCCACCTGGTCGGAAGAGAGTTGGGGCTTCACCCTCTGGAGACGCTGATCTCCCTTTACGTGGGTTACAAGGTTTTCGGCACGATCGGGCTGGCGTATGGTCCTCTCGTGGCCATCTTCGTAAAAGGTTTGTGGAAGTCCGGAGCGATTCCGCGGGAGAAGTGAACTCGTGATGGAGGAGGGGGCTTTTTTGAGGAAAGTCGTGATCCTCGGTGCTACCGGGTCCATCGGGCGGCAGTGTCTCGAGGTGCTCGAGGGCCAGAGCGGCTTTTCCGTAGTTGGACTTGCTGCGAATTCGAGATGGGAAGAGCTCCTGGACGCCGTTGTACGGCACCGGCCGCGTTTTGTGGCGATGGTCAATGCGGAAGCTTCGAAGTGCTTGGCGCGGGCCCTTTCCGAACGCGGATGCTCGGGTGTACAGGTCTTGCAGGGTCATGAAGGAGTGTCCGAACTGGCGGCGCTGGAGGAAGCGGACATCGTGGTTCACGCAATACCCGGCTTTGAGGGTTTGCGTTCTTTGCTTGCCGCCGTTCAAGCCGGCAAGACCGTGGCTTTTGCGGGAAAAGAGTCGTTGGTCTCCGCCGGTGATCTCATCGAGAGGACGATGCAAAGGACGGGGGCCAAGCTCATTCCCGTGGATTCTGAGCATAACGCCATCTTCCAGTGTCTGGCGGGCGAGGATAGAGAGACGCGTATCAGGCATAATTCTGACCGCCTCGGGAGGACCTTTCTGGGATAAGAGTCTCGAAGAGATGGCCATGGTCGGACCGGCGGAAGCTCTCCGGCACCCGACGTGGCGGATGGGGCCGAAGATAACCGTGGACTCGGCCACGTTCTTCAACAAAGCGCTGGAAGTGATCGAAGCTCATTATTTGTTCGGAATTGATTACGACCGGATTTCCGTGCTCGTTCATCGCGAAGCTATCGTCCATTCCATGGTGGTTTTCAAGGATGGGAGCGTTAAAGCTCTCATGTCCTCGCCGGATATGCGCCTCTCCCCGTATCGTACGCGCTCAATTACCCGGCCCGGGGTAAAGTCTTACTCCGCCGCTGGATTTAACCGGAAAGACGCTTTCCTTTAGCCAGCCGGACCTCTTGCGGTTTCCCTGCCTTGAAGCCAGCCTCCGCGCGGGTAGAGTGGGAGGAACGGCGCCGTGCTTTATCTCCGCGGGCGGACGAAGAAGCGGTGAGATCGTTCTTGTCGGGGGCTATTCCGTTCACGGCCATCTCATCCTGTTCTCGATCTGGCTCTTTCGGTTACGCACCTTTGCCTGTCTCGAGACTTTGAGGAAGA